>JAWSVL010000042.1:0-23029 GCA_033851935.1 Sulfitobacter sp. | reverse complement strand
CAGAAATCAAAGACGCATCTATTACGCAAGTGGTGGTCGAACATGCATCTTCTGCAAGATGGGTGTCGTAACCCATATTCCCCGCCATGCGGACTGTCGTTTCAACGCAAAAATTTGTAAACAACGCGGCACGAACGCGAATACCAACCGCCTTCTGCAACAGTACTTTCCAAGGGGCACAGATTTATCGATACATAGTCCAGCAAAGCTGAGTGCCGTCGCAAGGCAGCTCAATGAACGACCTCAAAAGACGCTAGAATATGAGACTCCCCCAGAGCGTTTCAATGCATGTGTTGCGTCGATCAGTTAAGACCACTGCCAACAGCAGATGTCTTTGAAATTCGCTGCGTGCGCTCGCTGCACGAAAATCGCCGCAGACGCTTGGTAGACGCCGCTGCGCGGCGGCAAGGATAGCGGCCATTCCTTCATGGCACGGCGAAGATTTGGACGGAAATTTACAGGCCGCGGACAAAGCGACCGTTTGACCTATAGCCCTCAAATGTCTGAAGTTTGAATTAGGTCTACTTTCAAAGCGCCCTCTAACAGGCTGGGCGCGATAACATGACCGAATTCCAACATCTCCGCCGAAGGGGGGATCAGGTCAGGTACCTGGATAGTTTTGGCACCTGAAGCCACCGCCGCTCTCGTGCCTGTTTCGCTGTCTTCGAAAGCAATGCAATCAGCCGCGTTCACTCCCAAGTGCTTCGCAATTTTATGGTACACTTCTGGGTTCGGCTTCCCTTGTTGAACAAGGTCTCCGCCGACAACTCCTCCCAGAAAAGAAAGTAGGCCAGTTTTTTCGAGGTGAGATCGCGCCACCTCCGTTTCTGTCGAAGTTGCGACGCCCAGCAAATACCCTTTTGAAGCAAGGATTTGAAAAAGTTGAAGAGCCCCCGCCTTTAGGGGAATGTCGCGCCGAAGTGTCGCAGAAATTTTTTCGCGCCACACTTCGTTGAAGTCTTGGAATTCGACTTTCTCGGACAAGCTTTCTTGGATTACTCGATCACATTCTGGGCGTCGAAGCCCAACACACCTCAGGAAGACGTCAGGACTATCTGAAAGGGAAAAGTGGCGTCGGGTTTCGACAAAGTTATCAAAACAAACCTTTTCAGTATCCAGAAGGAGACCATCCATATCAAAGAGAATTGCGTGTGCTGTCATGGTGTCCTCAGCTATCTATGTATTTGTTGAAACGTGTGTTTCGTTGTTTGCCCCGAGATGTACGAAAAATCCGGAGTCCTGTTTGGGCTCACCGCGACCTAAGTCGTCGATACCCGCTCCGTACAAGTTCCAAGCCAGGGTTAATTTGGGCAAACGCGCGGCATCCAGCGTATTGGCTTTGAATGTAACTGTCATGACAACCCCACGTTTTATTTGTTTCTGGCTGAAACGCATGACGCGAACCAGCTTCACGGTAAATACTCGTCGCTGCGCCTTAGCGATCCACATCAACATTTATTTCTTGACTGCTAAAAGAATTCTCGCATAAATGTTCAGTATGTGTATAAAAGCTCAGTTTTGAGTAATTCGTCAAGCGGAAAATCGGGAGGATTTTTTTCTTGACTGTCATCAATGGAGGAGAGTCCCATGAAAAATATGTTACGTCGCAACGTCCTATCCACTATGGCGTGTCTTGCAATCGCTGTGAGTGGCACCGCGCTTACCGCACAGGAAGCAACCGGCAAACTTACTGTTTACGGCAGCACACTTGAAGATGTTGTGCGCGATGTCGCTGCAGCATTTGAGGCGAAGACTGGTATCGAGACCGTGTATGTGCGGGCATCGACAGGCGAAGCGCTAAACCGCATCCGGGCTGAGAAAGCACGCCCACAAGCCAGCGTCTGGTTCGGTGGCCCTGGTGATTCCTATCGGGTGGCACAAGAAGAAGGTCTGCTAGAGGCCTACAAATCACCATCCGCAGATAAGATTGCCGACCAGTTTAAAGATCCGAACGGTTATTGGACGGGCCTTTATACCTCAAATCTGGGCTTCGCCAGCAACAAGGGTCTGCTTGCTGAAAAGGGCATTGATGTTCCCACGTCATGGGATGATCTTCTTAACCCAGAGCTGAAGGGCTTGGTTGCTGTTGCGAATCCGGCCACCTCGGGAACTGCATATGCATACATCAGCACAATCGCGCAGCTGAAGGGCGAAGAAGAAGGTTTTGACTACCTTAAAAAGGCCAGCGAGAACATTGCTCAATATACCAAGAGCGGTAGCGCACCGGGCCGTATGGCAGGATCAGGCGAGATCGTGGTAGGTGTTTTGATGCTTCAGGATGCGTATCTGATCCAACAGCAGGGTTTCGACCTGGAACTATCGTCGCCTTCAGAGGGCACAGGTTATGCTCTTGAGCCAGCAGCGATGTTGAAAGACGGACCGAACCCAGTCGAAGCAAAAATGTTCATCGACTATATCTTGAGTGCTGAAGGTCAGAAGGTAATGCAGGAGCACTTCCACCTGCTTAGCTTCACCAATTCAGACTTATCGGCACGTCCCGAGGCTGCTTCCTTAGCTGATTTGGTTCTCATCGATTATGATTTTGATTGGGCGGGAGAGAACAAGACCCGTTTGATTGAAAAGTTTCAGAACGATGTTCTGATCGGTGAATAAGCAATAACTCTGATTTATAGCGTAGGTCGCATGTTCAATAGAAAAAATAAACAGGGCGGCACTCGCGAAGAGTCAAGCACCTATGCAGTCTTCGGACTTGCATGGGTGTGGTTACTTGTCTTAATTGCCTACCCCTTGGTACAAATTTTGGTTGCCGCGTTCTTTGTAAACGGTAGCTTTTCTCTGAGTGAGTTCACCTCCCTCTTTGAAACGGCATACTATCGCCGTGTTATCGCCAATTCGTTTCGCCTCGCGGCGATCGTAGCGACTTTCGGGACGGTTATTGCATTAATATTTGCTCTGGCCGTCACCAAAGTCGACATACCCGGAAAGAAACTATTCCACATCGTCGCTCTGGTTCCGACAATCTCACCGCCTTTTGCGTTTGGGCTTGCGGTGATTATGCTCTTCGGACGTCAAGGACTTATAACCCATGAAATATTGGGTTTGGAGACCGGTGCTATCTACGGGCTGAAAGGCATGGCTGTGGCCCAGATCTTTGGGTTTTTCCCATTCGCCTATTTGCTTTTGCGTGGCGTCCTGCTTGGCCTGAATCCTGCGCTGGAGGAAGCTGCATCGACGTTGGGCGCCAATCGCTTCAAGACGCTAATGACGGTAACATTGCCGCTTATGGTCACCGGAATCGCGAGCGCCTTTCTTCTGCTGTTTATCTATTCCATGGCAGATCTTGGGAATGCCCTGCTTATCGGCGGAAACTATACAGTTGTGTCGTCACAGATTTACCTCGCTATTGTCGGCCAATTCGACTTCGCCCGCGGGGCCGCTCTGTCGGTTACGATTCTTTTCCCTGCGGTATTGCTCTTTATTTGGCAGAAGAGACTGGAACAGCGCACAACATACGCCATGGTATCCGGTCGTCCTTCGGGCTCATCAACCTCCATCGGTGAACGTGGTATTGTCTGGGCGGCATGGAGTTTCTGTGCTCTCATCACCTTCACCATTTTCGCCGTTTATTTGACCATCCTCGCCGGAGCATCGACGCGGCTTTGGGGCGTTAATTACACGCCGACCCTAGACCATTTCCGATCCGTTTTCGGGGCTGGAAACTTGGGGCTAAGGGCGCTGCAAGATACTTTCTTCCTTGCTTCAATCGCCGCGGTCATTGGCGGTGTGCTTAGCCTCGCGATCGGGTACATGGTGCAGCGTGTGCCGGTTAGAGGTCGGGGCATGGTCGACTTTCTGAGCATGATCCCAATGGCAGTACCGGGCGTTGTTATTGGGATTGCCTTTGCCATCGCCTTCAACAAGCCGCCGCTGATCATTTCAGGGACGGCGCTTATCATCATACTTTTGTTTATTGTGCGCACGATGCCATTCGGTTTGCGAATGTCTGTCGCCGCCATTGGACAAATTGATGTAGCAATTGACGAGGCCTCGCTGACCCTTGGTGCGAACAGGTTCCAAACCTTCGCCCGCATCACAGCGCCTTTGATCCGGACCAGTTTTGTCGCAAGTATCATCTATATGTTCACTCGAAACATAACGTCTCTCAGCGCGGTGATATTTGTCGTGTCCGCAAATTGGACACTGGTAACGGCGGCAATGCTGTCAGAGATCGAAACGGGGAGAATAAGCGTAGCATCAGCTTTCGCAGTGGTCCTCGTTGTGATCGTCGTAGTCATAAACATAATCCTGTTCCGCTTCATTGAGCGGCAGAAAACATCATAGGGGCCATGAGCATGGAAACCTCAACAACACAGGGTAATGACCTTCATCTCGTAGACTTGGAAAAAGAGTTTCGAGCGCCAGACGGTGGAATGGTAACAGCCGTAAACAAGATATCTTTGGATGTCGCACCGGGCGAATTCGTCTCGCTACTTGGCCCGTCTGGATGCGGCAAGACCACCATCTTGAGGATGGTCGCTGGCCTAGAGCAGCCAACGCGCGGTGAGATTGCGATTGGGGGGGAGCGCGTGAATGAGCTTCCGCCATACAAACGCAACATCGGCCTTGTCTTTCAAAGCTATGCGCTTTTCCCGCATAAAACGGTATTCGACAATGTCGCCTACAGTCAAACGCTCCGGAAAAGACCTAAAGCGGAAACAAAAGCGAGTGTCGATGAGATGCTCTCTCTCGTTGGCCTAGGCCATCTTGCGGATCGCTCCCCAGCTCAGCTCAGCGGCGGCCAGCAGCAACGTGTCGCTCTGGCGCGGGCACTGGTGTCCGATCCACGCGTTCTCTTGTTCGATGAGCCGCTCTCAAACTTGGATGCACGCCTGCGCGTGCAGGTCCGCGCTGAGATCAGACGGGTTCACCAACGTCTGCGACCCACCGTAATTTATGTCACCCACGATCAGAGTGAGGCGATGAGCCTGTCGGACCGCATCGCAGTCATGTCCGCCGGGCAGGTTATGCAAATAGGAACGCCGCAGGATATCTATCAACGGCCAGACAATAGATTTGTCGCAGACTTCGTTGGCAGCGCGAACTTCTTCCCAGCGCGCGTGCTTGAGCGAAAGTCAGAGGAACTGATCGTTGAATTCAGCGGCGGCACCTTCAAAATTGGCTCATGGGCTCCTGGAAGCGAAACGAGTGACGATGTTTTGCTTGTGATCCGGCAAGAGCATTTGGAGATTGTTCCCGAAGGCGACAGTTCCGTTCACGGCATCATTCGCGGCTCCGAATTTTTGGGAACGCATACGGAATGCTTGATCGAAGTAGGTGGACAAACGGCATTGGCAACACTGGATTCGAGCGGGGGTATAGAACTGCCCCCCGAAGGCTCTAAAGTCGGCATTCGGTTCCAGGAAAAACGGGCCCACGTCATCCCCAACACACCGGAATAAGCTTTTCCGGACTGTGTTGAGGCTCCCTGAGCTGCAGGCGAATGTACTTAATTCGCCTGCAGTAAAACCCGCGCTGTTTCTTCGTCTGTGATTAGGCCGTTAATCAAGCGGCCACGCAAGGCGGCGGCAATGGCCCCATGCTTGGCGCATCCTCCGGCAACGGCAATGGTCAGGCGTTTAGGCGGGACTTCAAGTGGAATGCTGGCCACACGAGCGTTCGTGCCGTCGAGACAGATTGCGCCCTCCGCATTGAAGGCCCAGCCAATTATTTCGCCGACCGTGCCGCTGCTGATCAGCTCGCCGAGTTCGCCGCGAGTCACAAAACGGTCCTTGTATATGGGTGCCTGTGACCCAACTTCTCCTAGACCCAAGAAAGACACTATCGATTGCCCCACTAATTCGTGGACCGTCTGAAACGCCCGCTGAGAACGGAGAAGATCGCGTTCCTCTGAGCTGTTGGCGAGCACCGGTGTGAGCAGTGGATAGCATTGCGCGCCCATCCGATCGGCAAGGCGCATCGCCACATCATAGCCACTGGCGCGCCCGTCCCGCGTGACGTTACCAACCATGGAGACAACCTTGTGGTGAGGGCGTTCCAAGCTCTCCACATCATCCACCGCGGTCCGCAGAGTGCGCCCCGTGCCAATGGAAATGGTCACCGGGCTTTTCGGCGTCAGAAGAGCCTCGATCTTCGCGGTCGCCAGGCCCGCAATGGCGATCTCAGTATCCGCAAGATTGGGATGATGGGGTGCCACATCGCTGAAGGTGAGAGAAAATTTTTCGCGCAACTCTTCCGCCAGCTCGATGCACTTGACCGAATTATGCTCGAGACGGAATTTTATGAGCTTCTCGCGGACCGCCAACGCCACGAGGCGCTGCGTCGCAGGGCGAGATATCTGAAGTTTGACCGCAATCTCGTTCTGGTCGTTGCCGGCTACATAATAGAGCCAAGCTGCCCGTGCAGCCAGCTCCAATTTGCGTTCCCTTGTCGGCCTTGTGGTTTTCGACACTGATTCGCTTTCCAGTTATGAGACTCCCGCAGCAGCCTTTGAGTTGTCCCCCAATCGTAACTTGGGTCGTTATCCGATTACTGGGAGTATCTATGATCTGCCTTCACCTGCAAGTGGTTTATTGAGATGCACCTTTGACCCTGCTTCTATGTATTCGGTCTGACGGTGGGGCAGTCTAATTGGCCCCTGAGTAAGATGGGAAGTCGCGCGTCCTGTGTCTTGTTAGCTCAACGAAAGCAGGCCTCTGTTCATCTCGCTGAAACGGTCGAATATGGCGCGCTGCCGCCGTTCGTTGCGGTTGAAAAGATCACATGCTTCTTCGTCTGAAGAAGTCAAGTTTCGCATACGCAGCGAAGGGCCGGTTCCCGCCAACGGTGCGTTTCGCTATCGATGCAGCATTTGAAAATGCTGTCGTTGACCACGCGGACGGCAAGGTCGGCTTTGTCCCGCATAGCCGCCTCTCGCCTTCCTATTTGGCGTTGATCTCGTATGCAAACACAGCGAAAGTTGGCAAAGAGCCGATTGTGTTGAAAAACTCCGTTTTCGGCTCTGATGGATGGATTTTTCGCCATACAGGCCGACGAGCTTTTGGTTGGGAGGGGTTCGGCCAAATTGGCCTTTCGTCGCTCATGTGTCAGCTCTCTTTGTCTCACGAACGATCTCATCTGACTTCGTAGCATGATGAGCTTTTGCCGAGAAATCGCGATGTCTGGATTTCAGAGTTTTTCAACACAATAAGCCCAAATTACTTGATGCTGCGCTTTGCGCAAATGGCCAGTTTGACGTATCACTGTAAAGAAATTACGAGGCCTCATATCAAAATGCATACTTCACCACTTGCCAACCGCTGACACTGCCATGCGGCACTACGCTAAAAAATCGGATCGCCAAATCAGCGATGTCGGACTCTCTTGGCGACGGCGCTGGTAACCCAACCGACGATCAAATCAGGCTTTACGAACGGTGGGCCGAGGGCGGTCTGGCGTTGTCCATAATCGGCGAGGTTCAAGGCACACCCCACTTTGCAGAGAAGCCCGGCAACCTCATTTTGAATGACCAATCAGACAGCGGTTTGCTTGAACGCCTCGCAAAAGAAGGTGCAACCGCCAACGCGCAGCTATGGCTCCAACTTGGACACGCGGGCGCAATGGCAGATACTCCAATCAGCACACCAAAAGGACCGAGTGCGTTGGATTTACCCGGCCTGACTTGCGGCGCGTTAACTATGGAAGAGATAGCCGCGCTGCCCGCCGAATTTGCCCACACTGCCAATCTTGCAAAGGAACTTGGGTTCGGAGGTGTTCAGATACACGCGGCCCATGGATTTCTGCTCAGTCAGTTTCTGTCACCTTTGTTCAGCAAACGGGAGGATTCCTATGGTGGTTCTCTGCAAAACCGAATGCGGCTGCTGCTCGAAGTCATCCATGAAGTGCGAAAAGCTGTCGGCCCTCAATTTCCGGTCGGTATCAAAATGAACGCCACCGATCAGCTCGGCGGCGGCTTTGCCGAGGATGAGGTCATTGCCGCAGTAGACCAAATGGCAATCGACCTTATCGACATCAGCGGCAGCACATACTTTCCCGGTGCGGAATCCTCGTCTGATCGAGCAGGCTCTGGCCCCTATTTCTTGGAATTCGCAGGTCGCGCCCGAGAAAAAACAGCGATACCTTTGATGGTCACAGGCGGGTTCAAAACACGCGCTCAGGCCGAAAATGCCATTACCGAGGGCAAAGCTGATCTCATCGGGTTGGCTCGTGCGTTGGTGGTCGATCCGGAACTTCCGTCATTCTGGCTGTCTGGTCAACGCTGCGAGCCGCAATTTCCCCGTTTCAAGACCCCGCCAGAAGGTGATGTGACAGCATGGTACACGATGCAGATCACTCAGAATGCAAATGGGGATGCTGGGCTTTCGCCTGACGATTTAGAAGGAGTGATTGAGACCTACGAGGGTCGAGACGAAACGAGGCGGCGTATATGGAATTCAAAGCATAGCTGAACTTCGCGCAGCCGCAGCGAATTGGTACTTTCGTCCCGCTTAGCAGACCCTAATACCCCAATATTGCTGCAGCAACGTATCACTGTCTGCTTCGGGAAAGCTGCGCGGCAGCATGCGGGGCCTACACGAACGGTAGTTTCGGGCCGTTCGTGCGACTTTGAAAAGAACACTTTCAGCGCAAAGCTGCAATTGACGCAATTGGCGTCTAACAGCAGCCCAAAGCGGACATGGTCATTGGAATGCGGACTTTCCCTGCACCATGCACCAAGGTCGGCTACTGGGGCAACACGAAAGCGATAAAGATAATGCAAAATCAAGAGCTTACACCGTTAACTGGCTTTGCGAGCCAGGCAGGATAAAGCATTCTTAGGAACGCAGCGACTAAGCG
The DNA here is from genome assembly GCA_033851935.1 of Sulfitobacter sp. Taxonomy (GTDB): domain Bacteria; phylum Pseudomonadota; class Alphaproteobacteria; order Rhodobacterales; family Rhodobacteraceae; genus Sulfitobacter. The sequence goes on along the minus strand of JAWSVL010000042.1, from coordinate 14,215 downwards.
TGAGTGTAAAAGTTATGGCTTTTCTTATTCGCCCACCAGCGTCATTGCTCCGCTGGAAACTGGAGTTCAATTTTCGCAAACAATTCATGCCGTCGAAATGGCTTTGCCAGAAAGTCATCCATACCTGCGGCTAAGCACGCCTCAGTATCGCTGGGTTGTGAATTGGCTGTTAACGCAATTATCTGGCATTTTGTTTGATGCGTTTCTTTTTCAATCTGACGGATCATACGGGTTGCTTCAAGTCCTCCCATCACTGGCATGGATAAATCCATTAGTATCAGATCAAAATACTCGGCTTTATACGTCTCAACCGCTAACAAGCCATTCCCGACAAATCGTGCATCTGCACCAGTTGGCTCAAGTAGCTTTCTAACAATCAACTGATTGGTTTTATTATCTTCTGAAATAAGAATTTTCATTCCCTGAAAGGACTTATGAGGTTGCAGTACCACATTCTCCTTAAGCGTTGTTTCCTTTGCAACCGAAGGGCTGCATAACGTAGCATCGTTGTGTAATTGGTTCTGGACGCGTTTTTCCAACAGAGACTCTAAGCCAAGGTTCACCGTAAAGGTAGCTCCTTGCCCGACAACTGAGACCACTTCGACGCTGCCGCCCATACGTTCGACCAATGCTTGGGTGATGGCAAGGCCCAGTCCTGTGCCCTCTACTTCCCGTGTGGCCGTGCTGTCAATTTGTTGAAATGCAGAAAAAATTGTTTCTTGACCAGCTTCGTCAATTCCAGGTCCGGTGTCGGAAATCGCCATACGCAGCGGATGTTTTTTGCGCTCAACGTCATAAGAAACACATAGAGAAACGTGTCCACTCTCGGTGAACTTGATCGCGTTTCCAATCAGGTTCGTTAAGATCTGCCTGATCTTGTGGGCATCTCCAATAAAATTATCAGGCACAGTATCAAGGTATTCAATGATCAACTTGATGCCCTTGTGAGCAGCTCTGGCTGATAACAGTGCGGAAAGATCATTAACGATATCGCGCAAAGAAAACGGCTCATCATTCAAAGATATCTTGCCAGCTTGAATCTTTGAAAAATCCAAAACGTCATTGATTACGCCTAGCAGGGCAATCGCGGAGTTGCTGATCGTATTTGAGTATAGTGTTTGTTGGTCGTCGAGTTCAGTCTCACTCAATAGCTCGCTTATACCAAGAATCCCATTCATCGGCGTCCTGATTTCGTGGCTCATATTGGCTAGAAATTGCGCTTTTGCTTGGCTGGCCTCTTCGGCCCTTTCCTTTGCAAGTTTTGCCAATTCCAAAGCGGTATCGCGTTCGCGTTCTGATGTGACATCAGCGGTAGATCCGACGAGGTGAGTTAGTGTTCCAATCTCATCAAACACAGGTTTTAAAGTTGTTCGCAGGTATTTCGTTTCTTGAACTGAAGGCAGGCAGATTTCATATGTGGCCTCTTCTTTGGATTGAATAACACTACAGTGTAGAGCCAAGGCCTTTTCGCCCACAACCCCACCAAAAATTTCCAGTGCCGTTTTCCCAAAAACGTCTTGCGGTGCAAGCCCAGTTATTCTTTGGCTTGCAGGGTTCACTATGACATAGCGTGGCAAACCGTCTTCACCAACTTCCAAAACAAAGAGTGCGAGGTCTACCGCGTCTAAGAGCTTGCTGTGGCTATCGACTTCACTTCGCAGCACCAAATGCCCTCACTATGGTCAAGTATTCATCATCGGACCACTGAACCCAATGGTCTGAAACCTAATTGCTATTGGTTAGCAAATTATGACATTTCAACCCAACGTCCCATTTCGGCCAGTTTTGACATATCAAGCTCAGAAAAACTCCCTCTCAACTCCAAACTCCGTGCTTTCAGAGCAGTTTAGAGCAGTTTTAATACAGAGGCAGACCTGCTCGATAATTATCACGAAGCCTTGGTTTAGACTGGGAGGTGCCATTAGCTTCAAAGTCAACATTCTGCTGTTCAGGCTACTTTGCAAAGTACACTATCTGCGCAAAACTGCCATTGACGCAAATGGCGTCGAATGACCGCTCCCAGCCCAAAGCAGACATAGGCGAACGACACATTGGGCGGAATGCAGAGATTCTGCTGCGGGTGCAAACCAGATTGGACAATCTTGAATAAAGCGGACGTTCAGGGCGACGATCCAGTTTTTTGGATGTGCAAACGCAGCTAATGGCGTCAAAGAGCCCTCATTGCTTGATTGCTACTTAGCAGCTAATGTCCGCACATACAGATTGCGATACTTTGCCGCGTCTATCTGGCATGAGCCTGAGCGGCTTCATACATTCTGTTTTAGAAATCGTTTAGCGCAGGCGCTGCATGATGCCGATCTCGCCCATTGGTTTGACCTGCAAACAGCACGTATTGTGGACTGAGGGTTCCGGTATGCTGGGTAAGGATGCCGGAAACACCGAATTATGTTGGTGGTAGGGCTGAACCTCAAAGCCTCGAAGCCGACCTTGAAGCACTACCAGCGAATTCACACTTCGCACACAAAGCGGACTTTTAATATCCTGATGCTCGGCATCTATCTTGGTGTAAATTGACCCAATTTTAGGGACTGAACTTATACTTATTCCCTAAACCGCAGCTAATTCAGTCTAAATCTAGCCCGCCAGTTACAGTCCAGAGACAACACGTCAGGGCCCTATTTTATTGACCCTTTGTCTGATCCTCATCGCACTAAAAACAACCTCAGTCGCTCTGCGCCTCGGCGCGGCTCTTGCCCGACACGGCCAATGCCAACGTTGCGCCCATAAGGCCATCCAGATCACCGTCTAGCACACCTTTGGTGTCAGAGGTTTCATAGTTGGTGCGCAGATCTTTGACCATCTGGTAGGGCTGCAGCACATAGCTTCGGATCTGGTTGCCCCAGCCCGCGTCACCTGCGTTCTCATGGACTTCGTTTACCAGAGCAGACCGCTTATCCAGCTCCATTTGGTACAGGCGCGATTTCAGGGCCTTCATGGCGATATCGCGGTTTTGGTGTTGGGACTTTTCAGAACTGGTCACGACGATGCCAGTGGGGTGGTGGGTGATCCGCACGGCGGAGTCAGTGGTGTTAACGTGCTGACCGCCCGCACCCGATGAACGATACGTATCAATGCGAATGTCTGACTGGTTCACTTCGATTTCGATGTTGTCATCCACCACTGGATACACCTTTACCGAGGTGAAAGACGTGTGCCGCTTTGCAGCGCTGTCAAAGGGCGAAATGCGCACTAAACGATGCACGCCGCTTTCGGACTTCAACCAGCCGTAGGCATTGTGCCCGCTGATCTTGTAAGAGGCTGACTTGATCCCCGCCTCTTCGCCGGCGCTTTCTGCCTGAAGCTCGACGTTGTAGCCCTTTTTCTCGGCCCAGCGGACATACATCCGCGCCAGCATACTGGCCCAGTCACAGCTTTCTGTGCCGCCCGCGCCAGAGTTGATTTCCAGGAAGGTATCATTGGCATCCGCCTCACCGTCCAGCAGTGCTTCTAACTCTTTTTGAGCTGCGGTAACTTCCAGTTTGGCCAAGGCTGCTTCTGCTTCGCCTACAACTTCGGCGTCGTCTTCCATTTCGCCCAATTCGATGAGGTCAATGTTGTCCTGCAGATCGGTTTTGATGCCATCGTAGGTTTCCATCGCATCCACCAGCCCTTGGCGGTCACGCATCAGCTTTTGGGCCGCTTCCGGATCATCCCACAGGGTCGGATCCTCAACCCGCGCATTGAATTCTTCCAGCCGGTAAGGTGCCGTCTCCACATTGAGGCGTTGGCCCAAAAGATCCAATGATTTGCCGATTTTATCGACGGTATTTTGTACTTCTGCGCGCATGATCTGTCCCGAAATAAGAGAGCGGCCCCTGCATCAGCAACGGGCCGCCCATGTGATAGACCAGCGTGTGATCAGCTACAAGCCGTGCAGACCTGTTTTGCCAGCACCAGCGGCCTTCGCTTTAGTACAAACCACCAGAGCTAAGCGTGCCAAAGCCCGCCTTTGGACCCACAATGGCCTTCTTACCTGTTGAGGTGGTGACTTCCTTAGCCTTGGAACCGCCCACTTCTTCAACCAAAGGCAGATCAGCACCCATGGCAAAGCCACCGTCAAAGGTAATGCCAAAGTTGATAAACTCACCTTCACGGAAACACTCTGACACAACGTTTTTGCCAGATGCATTTGCACTTAGGCGCGCTCCAGTAAAACGGTCAATCTTGATGAACTCACAGCCTTCAGGCGCGCGGAATTTCCCGCCACCATATTTCTTGACCGCCTTAGACATAAAGCGCTGGAACACTGGACCACACATGCCGCCACCGGATGCACCACGCCCCAAACTGCGCGGCTGATCATACCCGATATAGCACCCTGCAACGATGTTTGAGGTAAAGCCTACAAACCAAACGTCTTTTGCGTCGTTGGTTGTGCCTGTCTTGCCCGCTGCCGGAACGCTGAGGTTTACCGATTTGCGGGCTGTACCGCGCTCAACCACGCCTTTCATCATCGACGTAAGTTGATAGGCCGTAACCGGATCCATCACGCGTTCACGGTTGGAAACAACACGTGGGCCTTGCCCTGCGACCAACGTAGGCTGTTTACAATCGTCACAAACGCGTTTGTCGTGTTTGTAAACGGTACGGCCATAGCGGTCTTGCACACGGTCCACCAATGTTGGTTCTACGCGTTCGCCGCCATTGGCAAACATCGCGTAGGCGGCGACCATTTGGTACAAGGTGGTTTCTTGGGACCCCAATGCGTTCGCCAACACTGGTGACAGGTTTTCATATACGCCAAAGCGTTCAGCGTAATCGCCGACAATGTTCATGCCTACTTCTTGGGCCAAACGAATGGTCATCAGGTTGCGCGATTGCTCGATCCCTGTGCGCAGCGGCGTTGGGCCGTAATAGCGATTGGATGAGTTCTTTGGCCGCCACACACCCTGCGGCGTGTTGATTTCAATCGGGGCGTCCACAATGATGGTTGCGGGCGTATAGCCGCTGTCTAGCGCCGCTGCAAAAACAAACGGCTTAAAGCTGGAACCGGGCTGACGTTTGGCCTGTGTCGCGCGGTTAAACACGCTGGCCTGATAGCTAAAGCCACCCTGCATCGCGATAACACGGCCTGTGTTCACGTCCATCGCAACAAAACCGCCCTGCACCTCGGGCACCTGACGCAATGTCCAGCGAATGAATGATCCATCTGCATCGGCGACCATACGGCGTACCAAAACAACTTCGCCAACTTCGACCAACTTGCCTTTTGATCCCAGCTTGCCATTGGAGAGACGTTTGCGCGCCCATGACATGTCTTTTGGCGGAACCCAGTTACCGCCTTCAGCGGTTTCGATATTTTCAATGCCCAGACGTGCACCCTGCCCGCTGACTTCCAGAACGACGGCGGGGAACCACTGGGTTTCCAAGATAATGTCACGCGGGACACGCAGGTTGCTCAGCGCTTCGCGCCATGTTGCCTCATCCACCAATGCCTCAGGTGGCAATGTTTCACCTGTACCGCGCCAAACGCCTTGGCTACGGTCATATTGTTCCAACTGGCGACGCAACGCATCTGCTGCAATCGGCTGCATTTCATTGTCAATTGTCGCGCGAACGGACAGACCACCTGTAAAAAATTCACCTTCGCCAAAGTTTTCAGAAAGCTGACGGCGAATCTCATCGGAGAAATAGTCGCGCGGGGGTAGATCAGCCTTAAAGCTCTCGAAATCACCGTTTTGCACTGAACGCAGCGGCGCATCACGCTCCTGTTGGTAGGAGGCTTCGGTGATATAGCCGTTTTCCTTCATCTCACGCAGCACAAAGTTACGACGTGAAAGCAGGCGCTCCTTGCGACGTACAGGGTGAAAATCTGATGGCGCTTTGGGCAGGCTGGCCAACATTGCGGCCTCATGCGGCGCAAGTTCGCTGAGCGTTTTATTGAAGTAGGTCTGGCTGGCGGCAGCAACCCCGTATGAGTTTTGCCCCAAGAAAATCTCGTTCATATAAAGTTCGAGGATCTTTTCTTTACTCAAGGCTTCTTCAACACGGGCAGCAAGGATGATCTCTTTGATCTTACGCTCTGCACGTCGGTCACCAGACAGCAAAAAGTTCTTCATCACCTGCTGGGTAATTGTCGACGCCCCGCGCACGTCTTTGCCACGTGAACGCACCGCATCCACAGCCGCTGCACCAATGCCGCGCAAGTCATAGCCATCGTGCTGATAGAAGTTTTTGTCTTCCGCCGAGATAAACGCCTGTTTCACAAGATCAGGGATCGTGTCCGCAGGTGCGAACAAACGGCGTTCTTTGGCGAATTCATCAATCAAGCGCCCTTGGCCAGAATAAATCCGGCTGATCGTCGGCGGCGTGTAGGACGCAAGAGATTCGTGGCTGGGCAAATCGCGCCCATACATCCAGAAAATCGCCCCAATCGTCAGGGCAACCATGCCAATAGACATCGTCAGGGTGGTAAAAATACCCCCAAAAAAGGAAAGGATCATCCGAAACACGCGCGACAGTTCCTTAAAATGGCTGCTTAAGTTGCTCCCCTATACGCGAGGAGACGGGAATGGTCAAAAGGCAAGCGCGGGGAAATGTGGCGAAACGCCGCCCAGATCAAACAGGTTAAACCCAATTTCTAGAGTCGGTTACTGGCGCACAAGTGCTGCCCGCGCTGCGTCCTCGTCCCGCCAAACAAGAATGGATTGGCTGATCCCTTTTGCTATACCCTGCCGCCAAACTGGATCCCGGAGATTGTTCAAATCTCGCTCCGAACTTAGAAAACCAAGCTCAATCAATACCGAGGGGATGTCAGCGGATTTAAGCACCGAAAAACCTGCCCTGCGCAGAGAACGACGATTCATCGGTCCGCCTGCTTCCCTCATCCCTCGCGCCAACTCTTTAGCCAATGCACCCGAGCGCGGCGCAGTCTCAAGGCGGGCAAAGTCCAATAAGATTTCTGTAACCTGATCATCCGACCCCGTTAGATCAGTGCCTGCCAGAACAGCAGAGCGGTCATGACGCGCCACCAACTGCAATGTGGCTTCATCCGCGGCCTCCTCGGACAAGGTATAAACCGTTGCCCCTTTTGCGCCGCCCTGACGCAGAATGTCTGCATGCAATGAGATGAAAATATCGCCCTTGTGCAGATGGGCGATTGCAACACGGGTCTCTAACGCAACAAAGATGTCCTCGTCGCGGGTTAACACCACATTCACCCCTGCACGCCTCAACTCATCTGCTAAGGTCCGCGCAAAACTCAAAATGAGTTCTTTTTCTGTCACCCCATCGCGTTCAGCACCAGGATCAACACCTCCGTGCCCCGGATCAAGGACTACGGTAAAGCCTTTGTCAGTTTCCTGCTCAACCACAGGCGCGTTCAGGAACGCCGGTGTCCAATTGGGATCCTCAGGCGCGCCGGATGCAGCTGCATATTCTGCCTGACTAGTGGTTTTGAGCATAATATCTAAAGTGGCGCGGCCTGTGTTGGGATCAACGGGCATTCCAATCTCGACAGGTAGCATCGGTTCGGTTAAGTCAGCGACCAGACGTGACCAACCGGGCTGAAACGCACCAAAGCGCACTGAGCCAATGCGGCCCCCATCCTCCAACAGGTCAGAAGACGACACACCCGAGAAATCAACCTCGCGAAAATCGACAACCAGACGCGCAGGCGCATCCAGCGTGAAGACGCGGAACGGCACGCCTTGGCTCAGGAAAAGCGACAGATCCGTGCGCCCCCACCAGCCGTCTTGTATTGTGCTTGCCACCGGATCAACCCGCGCAAGCGCACTCAACTCTTGAGATTTTACATGAGATGTCATGCACAACACACTGATAACGCTTAGTAAAACTCGCCTCATTATCGCTCCTGCCCGTACTTTTCTTGGCACTTTATCCAAAACCTAACACTCTTATCAATTGGCGGTCCAGCAGTTCAACGCGCCTGCATGAATGCCGTCAGCCGTGCCAGCCCTTCGCGGATATCCGCCGTGCTGCGCGCATAGGAAAAGCGCAGTGTGGTATGGCCTCGCACAGGATCAAAATCGAGGCCCGGGGTCACCGACACACCTGCCTTATCCAAAATTTCCGCAGCCAATGCGCGGCTGTCATTGGTGAGTTCGCTTACATCCGCATAAACATAAAACGCCCCGTCAGGTGGCGCAATCCGGTCAAAGCCTGCCTTGGGCAACCCATCCAACATCAACGCACGGTTGGCGCGGTAGACATCCATATTCGCCTGCAGTTCATCCTCGCAATCCATCGCAGCAAGGGCTGCCACCTGCGAGGCGTGGGGCGCACAGATAAACATGTTCTGTGCAATCCGCTCAACCACGCGCACATGATCCTCGGGAACCACCATCCAGCCCACACGCCAACCCGTCATCGAGAAATACTTGGAAAAGCTATTAATCACATAGGTTTCGTCGGTGATCTCTAGCGCGGTCACGGCTTTCTTTTCATATTCGACGCCGTGATAAATCTCGTCCGAGATAAAAGACGCGCCAGTTTCATGGCACGCGCCAATCAGCGCGGACATCGCAGGCTTATCCAACATCGTCCCCGTAGGATTCGCAGGGGATGCGACCATCAGGCCGCGCAGGTCCATATTGGCGAAATCGCCGGGCACAGGTTGGTAGCGGTTTTCCGCAGCAGTCGGCAAATCAACAGGTTGCATCCCCAATGCGCCCAAAATCTGGCGATAGCTCGGATATCCCGGTGCGCCAATGCCGACGCGGTCGCCGCTGTCAAACAGCGCGGTAAACGCAAGGATAAACCCACCAGAGGACCCTGAAGTGATCACAACGCGGTTTGGATCAAGGTCAACATTGTACCATTCGCCGTACATCCGTGCGACACGTTCGCGCAGAGCTGGCAGACCAAGAGCAACCGTGTACCCCAACGGTCCGGCATCCATTGCAGCCGTCAATGCACGTGCAGCCCCCTTTGGCGCACCTGTTCCGGGCTGGCCAACTTCCATATGGATAATGTGACGGCCTGCAGCTTCGGCGCGGGCAGCGGCCTGCATAACGTCCATCACAATAAAGGGATCGACTTCGGATCGGCTTGAATTCCGCATGGCTGCGCTCCTACACTGATTTCCATGAGCTTTCACCTGATCCGCCTTGTCCCGTCAATAGCAGCGATGTTGATCCTGATTATGCTGGCCCTGCCTGCTCAGGCCGCCAGCTTGTTGAGGGATGCGGATATGGAGCACGCCCTAAAGCAAATCGCGGCACCTATACTGCGCGCTGCAGGGTTAAACCCCAACCGTGTGAAAATACTGGTGGTCAATGAAAGCACGCTAAACGCGTTTGTCGTCAGCAATGACGCCATATTTGTGCACTATGGCCTGATCAATAAAATGGACAATGCGGCGATGCTGCAAGGAATCATTGCACATGAAGCGGCACATATCGCCAACGGGCATATCGCGCGGCGTTTGGGCAATTTAGCCAATGCCCGCACAATCTCCGGCCTCGGTATCGCGCTGGCTGCGGCAGCGGCGGCGGCTGGGAATAGCAAGGCAGCGGGCGGCATTGCACTTGGCACAGCCAATTCGGCACAGCGCGCTTTTCTGGGCCATACCCGCGCCGAAGAAGCCTCGGCCGATCAATCAGGTGTGCGGTATATGAAATCTGCAGGTGCCTCCCCTCAAGGGTTGTTGGATGCACTCAACGTCTTTGCAGGACAGGAAGCACTGAGTGTTGGACGCCAAGATCCCTACACGCGGTCTCACCCGCTAAGCCGCGATCGTGTCCGTTCTGTTGCAGGATATGTTGCCAGCTACGGCGACCTGCCTGTTGACCCCACAGCCGAGTATTGGTTTGCCCGCCTGCAAGGCAAGATTACGGCCTACAAACGCGCGCCCAGCTGGACATTGCGCCGCCTCAAATCAGAAGGTTACGGCGATGTTCGCCTGATGCGCGAAGCGATTGCCCTGCACAAAAACTCTAAAACCCAAAAGGCATTGCGTGCGATCGATAGCGCAATTGCCGCGCGCCCCAATGATCCGTATTTTCGGGACCAAAAAGGCCAGATCCTTTTAGAAACCCGCAACTTCGGCGCTGCCGCCAATACTTACGCCAGTGCGGTACAACGCGCTCCGAATGATCCGCTGATGTTATCAGGTTACGGCCGTGCGCTGCTGGCCAATGGTCAGGTAAAAAAAGCCTTAGGCGTGTTGGAAAAATCCCGCCGCCAGGACTTTCGCGACGGGTCAATGTTACGCGACCTTGCCACTGCCTATGCCAAGACAGGTCAAACAGGCATGGCTGCTCTTATTACCTCCGAACGCTATGCGTTGGTGGGACGGCTGAAAGACGCCGGTATTCATGCGCGACGCGCCTCCAGTCTTCTGTCCAATGGCTCCGGCCCTTGGCAGCGGGCACAGGATGTGTTGATTGCGTCTCAACGTGCTGGAAAACGAAAGTGAGCTTACTATGAAACGCCTCCTCGCCACCTCTGCCCTACTGGGTACACTTGCCACAGCCACTTTTGCTGCGGACCTAAAAGAAATGAGCGACGAAGAGCGCGCGCTATTTCGTGCCGAAGTCCGTGCCTATTTGTTTGATAATCCCGAAGTGATCATGCAAGCGGTCGAAATTCTGCAAAACCGCGAAGCAGAACAACAAGTTCAGGCGGACATTGACCTGGTTTCCCAAAACGCTGATGCCATTTTTGATGACGGCTATTCATGGGTCGGCGGCAACCCTGACGGCGACATCGTCTTGGTTGAGTTCCTTGATTACCGCTGCGGCTATTGCAAACGCGCACACGATGAAGTTGCACAGCTGTTAGAAAGCGATGGCAACATCAAACTGATCGTAAAAGAGCTGCCCATCCTTGGTGACAGTTCCGTTCTGGCGTCTCGCTTTGCTGTCGCGGTGAAACAAGTATCAGGCGGGGACAGCTACAAAGCCGTAGCAGACGCATTGATGAGCTTTAACGGCGATATCACCTTACCGACCCTACGCCGATTGGGCAGCACATTCGGGCTAGACATGGAAGCCGTAGAGGCACGTATGGACAGCGACGAAGTCACAGCAGAAATCGCTCAAACACGTGCTTTAGCCGGTTCACTTGCGATCAATGGCACGCCAACATTTGTGATGCATGATGAATTGTTGCGGGGGTATCTTCCGCTGGACCAAATGCAAGCACTGGTTGCAAACAAGCGCGGATAACTGCGCCAATTGCCGCAGCGCTGATGTGCTGCGGCAGCCCAAAATCAGGATCTAAATGACGCCGATGAAACGCTCAGGCAATTGATACTGCGTGTCAAAATCGGGGCGGTTGAACTCATAAAACCCCGTTTCTCCGCGTGGTTTGAAGGATCGCTGCATGCGCTTGCGCATGAACCCCAGATCAAACCCGTCCTCCAACTTCAGATTCTCAAAGCTTTCAAACATCGCACGGTCTTCGCCACGCGATTCCGAGAACCAGTGACGTCCAATTGACGTGCCTTTGATGTCATCGCCCATCTCTTCAGTCACCGCGTTACGGCGATCCATCGCACCAGTGTATTGCGCAAAATCGCAAAACTTGAGGTGGAACAGATACAGGTCATTCGGCGTATGTAGCTTGGGATATTGGGAAAAATGCCCGCCCCGCGAAATTTTTGCTGCTGCGGACACAACGCAGGGCTTGGAATAATGTGGCGCAGGCCGCACATATCGGCGCGGCCCGATAATGTGATCGCCCACGGCTTCGGGTTCCAGATCAACGCGGTGGATCACCTCAAGGCCCAGAGGTGTCAGGATACGTTTTTCTGGTGTGTCTTCAAGATATTGCAGCAGGTTCTTACCAGCATCAGGATCAACGACCACCAACTCATCCACATCCCCGACAATCACGTGGCGATAGTATTTGCGCAATCCGCCAACCAGATTGTTCAACAATCCCCAGCGTTTCACATCAAAGTTCTTATGCGGATCACCCGGAATGCCGATGATATTGCACCCAGCTGCCAGCTCCGCCACTTCGCTCCCGTAGCCATGATTGATCACATAGCAGTTCTGGCGCCCCAACAGGTCCCCATAGTGCTTTAGCCAAGCCGTGAGAAAAAATGCGTCGTCACGCACCATTGTGACTGCGGCAACTGTCTGCATGCCTCTTCCTTCTTTTCTTTCCCCGCCGAATTGAGCACACTGCGGGCTGCAAGCGCAGTAAGCCGTGAGAGACACAAAATGACAATGGGCCACACCCATGACCCCGCAGGTTTTCCCGAATTTAAACGTGCTTTGGCCGTTGATATGGCCAAAACCGGTTGGCACTTTCACATTGCGGGTAACGGCCCGTTTGATCGCTTTCAGGTTTTGGGCGAACGGGGCTGTGGCACAAACGTCATTCGCAAGACTGTGCAAGACGCTTTGCAGATCAAACGCACCGAAGCGTTGGGGTGGAAACACGGTGTTCCAAACATGATCGCCCTGCCCCCAACGTTCCTGACGATCTGCGCAGTACGTGCTCCACAAAAATGGGCGCACTCGCTGTATAAACGTCCATGGCACGCGGCACCCTCGGTGCAATCCTTGGGATTCGCCGAGTTCCTGCGCGCGCCGTGGCAGTCTCATGTGGACAAGCTGAGCCACTTTGACGGAATCGCCCCACGCCTTCATCCCCTTGGCGAAGAACTGCAATGGGACCGCCATCCGATCACCGGCGCACGTTTCGAAAACATCTTTGCCATGCGCACCCTCAAACAGCGCGCCCTGCTGGGCCTGCCCACACGCGGCGCATCCGTGGTCTATGTCTCGCTGGACGCGTTCAATGCTGCGCCAGAGGCATTCCTAGCTGATCTGTCAGCCGCATTCGGATTGGGTTATACCGCACAAGGCTATGCACCTGTTGAGCGCCGTATGGGCAACCGTTGGACGGCAGCGGTCGAGGACCGCGCGCCTGCGCCTGAAACATGGGCAGAGAATGACATCACATGGATGCACAGCCAACTTGATCCAGAAATAGAAACCACCCTTGGTTTTACCACGGCCCCATAACTTCATAGGTTGAATGCAAAAAGGCCTCCCGAGGGAGACCTTTTTAAAAGCAGCAGTGGCGCGGTTGACGGGGCTCGAACCCGCGACCCCCGGCGTGACAGGCCGGTACTCTAACCAGCTGAGCTACAACCGCGCGCTGCGTCTCTTTGGCCTAAACCTCAGAGCGTTTGTGCGGAATATGCCAACCCCCATGAACCGTCAAGCACTTATCTGCGGGATGTGAGATTTCTTTGCTTTGATCGCTATCTAAATCTAACGAACCGCGACCATTGGATGCCTCGATTACGCAATGGGGGCCAAAAATTCATAGGCAAAAATCTAGGAAAATGGATTTGGGCGACGCAGGCCAGTCGAAGTGCACACAATCTTGAATTTTGTCCAACCTGTTTTGAGGGATTCCTTGATGAAGAAGTCTTCTCTTGTACCCAGTTTTTGCACTTTGAGGCCCACATCACCACCCTTGCCATTCATCTGAAGGCAACTGCCAGCAACAGCCTCAATCGCTGTTTGTTACGTGAACAGGTTCGGATCATAGGATCCAATGATGGTGTTCCCTTTATGAAGCCCCGGCCCCCGGAAGTTCGTTTGCATGGCGGCATTTTCGCCTGGTATGCTCTCTTGATCACTGCACGCCGCTGCAAAGGTACAGAGAACAATAAGCCCTGCAGCATTAACATTAAACAATTTCGGATTCTCCCGTTCATTTTTCATTTAGTAAAAGCTACCCTGCCAGCCCTCTAACAGGGTTTTGCTGGCGCTCAGAACCTTCTAATATTTGGCATCGACAACGGCTCTCAGTATTTCGAAGAACATGATCACCAGTCATTCGTTTCCAAGCTCCAAGGGATGTTCTTTAGCTTGCCAAGCAAGCGCCCCTAACAATAACAAAAAAGCTGTGTCGACCCTGAACTTACGAGAATTCAACTCTGAGCGTAAAGCTCACGAAAGTCATCACTCTGAGACAAAAAATCATAGGAAGAAGTGGCGCGGTTGACGGGGCTCGAACCCGCGACCCCCGGCGTGACAGGCCGGTACTCTAACCAGCTGAGCTACAACCGCGCAGTGCTGCCCTTTGGTGGGGCAATATGTCTCCCCTCACGAGGGAGAGAATGGTGGGTCGTGAGAGGCTCGAACTCACGACATCTTCGGTGTAAACGAGCATCATATCAACCTAACTTACGGGCTTTTAACGCAAGAAAGTTCCCAGTGTAAAGCCCCATTTTGCCAAGAAATGGGTTATTTTCGCATTTGAT
>JAWSVL010000061.1:0-595 GCA_033851935.1 Sulfitobacter sp. | reverse complement strand
CATCGTCGTCTTCTGTGCCTGTGATGGCCAGTGGATCGATTGGATCAACTGGATCGACCGGATCAACAGGATCAACAGGATCAACAGGATCAACAGGATCAACAGGATCAACAGGGTCAACAGGGTCAACAGGGTCAATCAACTCTCCCGTCAACATAAAATCTTCCGCAACCAGCGGCTCATCCGACACGACCGTCACGATGAGGCTCCCGCCGGTCACAACCAGCGTCAGCGTTGTCTCGTCGCCATCTACAGACATCGCTGCGGACACGGCCTCGGCAGTGTCATAGCCGTCGATTTCGGACAAATTGATCAAATCCGCCGCATCATTTGCGCCAAAATCAACAATTCGAACCGCTCCCGGAACATCTTGCAGCACGAACACGTCGTCACCCGAACCGCCCGAAACAGTATCTGACCCGTCGCCAACAACCAACGTGTCATCGCCCGCACCGCCCATGAATTGGTCGTTGCCCGCGCCGCCATGCAGAAAATCATTCTCTGCGCCGCCGTTGAGGCGGTCATTACCGTCGCCGCCATAAATCGTGTCCGCGCCATTGCCCGAGTTGATCAGATCGTTGCCATTGCCGCCGTC
>JAWSVL010000041.1:0-1197 GCA_033851935.1 Sulfitobacter sp. | reverse complement strand
GGTAATCCCCCCTAGAATTAATGGTGTTCAAAAGTGGAATTTTCTCGGCAAGATATCTGAGGAGATTTACGATGAAGACAGCACGATACAGCGACGCGCAGATTATGGGCATCTTGAAGCAGGCGGAGGGTGGTACGCCCGTTTCTGAACTTTGCCGAGAGCATGGGATGAGCAGCGCCAGCTTCTACAAGTGGCGGGCCAAGTTTGGCGGCATGGACGCCTCCCTCATCACAGAGATGAAGGACATGGCCGAACAGAACCGGCGTCTCAAGAAGATGTATGCTGAGATGAGCATGCAGAATGATCTGCTGAAGGAAGCCTTAGGAAAAAAGCGTTAAGGCCGTCTCTGCGACGAGAGATGGCCATGAATGCGGTCACAAGACACGGCGTTAGCATCGCGCTGGCCTGCAGGACGTTTCAGATTAGCGAGACCTGCTATCGGTATAGCCCTGTGCTGAGCGATGAGAACGAAGAGATTGCCGATTGGCTGGAACGCCTGACGGCCAACAAGCGATCCTGGGGCTTTGGCCTGTGCTTTCTGTATCTGCGCAACGTGCAGGGCTATGGCTGGAACCACAAACGCGTCTACCGGATCTACTGCCAACTGGAGCTGAACCTGCGGATCAAGCCCAAGAAGCGCCTCAAGCGGGACAAACCTGAACCGTTGGCCGTGCCTGAGGTTCCAAACGACACATGGTCGATGGATTTTATGGCAGATCAACTGGCGGATGGTCGTTCGATCCGAACCCTGAACGTGCTGGATGACTTTAATCGCGAAGGCCTATGTATCGAAGTGGACTTCTCATTGCCCGCTGAACGCGTGGTGCGCAGCCTGAACCAGATCATCGAGTGGCGGGGCAAACCGCAGGCCATTCGTGTCGACAATGGCCCAGAATACATCAGCGGGACACTGATGGAATGGGCAGAGAAACAAGGTGTTCGGCTTGAACATATCCAACCAGGAAAACCCCAGCAGAACGCCTATATTGAGCGGTACAATCGCACCGTTCGCGGTGAATGGCTGAGCCAATACATCTTTGAAACCATTGAGGAGGCACAAGATCAGGCAACTGAATGGCTCTGGACTTACAACAACGAGCGACCCAACATGGGCATCGGCGGCATAACCCCCGCAATGAAACTGAAAACAGCCGCCTGAATTCTACGGCTGGATCCCATCAAAAATGGGGGGATTAC
>JAWSVL010000040.1:0-17173 GCA_033851935.1 Sulfitobacter sp. | reverse complement strand
TCGACAAAAATTTGCGACAAAGTCAGGTTCTTTCACACCAATTTTTGCAAAAACTCACTGGTTAATGCAACAGTCCCCGATGCACACGTACCCGTCTACGTACTTCCTGTCACAGCTTTGATTTCCAGATATTCTTCCAAGCCCCAGATTGATCCTTCGCGTCCGTTTCCTGACTGCTTATAGCCGCCGAAAGGTGTGTCTATGCCTAGGTAGCCTCCATTGATTGACACCATCCCCGAGCGCAGCGCACGGGCGACGCGCATTGCGCGTTGGTGGTTTTGAGTCTGTATGTAACTTCCCAAACCATAAGGCGTCGCGTTGGCGATCTGAATTGCGTCGGCTTCTGTTTCAAATGGGATCATCACAAGGACAGGGCCAAACACCTCTTGCTGGGCAATTTGCATATCGTTGGTAACATCGGCGAAAACTGTCGGTTTGACGAAATACCCGCGCTCCAGATGATCTGGCCGCCCAGGACCGCCCGCGATCAACCGAGCACCTTCGTCGATGCCCATTTGGATCATGCTCTGCACTTTCTGCCAATGCGCCTTGCCGACAACTGGTCCCATGTGATCGCCCGCTTCATGAGCGGAAGCCACTTTATGGGATGACGCAACCTGCACGGCTGTTTTTATGGCTTGATCATAAATACTGCGGTGCACCAACATCCGCGTGGGGGCGTTGCAAGATTGACCCGTGTTCTCGAAACATTCCAGCACGCCGCGCGTAACGGCCCCGTCGTCAGCATCTTCAAAGACAATATTTGCGCCTTTGCCGCCAAGCTCAAGGGAGACCCGTTTTACCGTGTCAGCCGCGGCTTTTGTGATCAAAGCGCCCGCGCGGGTCGAGCCAGTAAAGCTGACCATATCAATGTCCGCATGGGCAGAAAGTGTCGCGCCGGTGCCTGGCCCGTCGCCATTTACTAAATTGAATACTCCGTTAGGAAAGTCCGCATCGTCAATCATTTGGGCCAAAACCATGGACGACAGAGGCGCAATTTCTGAGGGTTTCAATACAATTGTACATCCTGCTGCGAGCGCTGGAGCGACTTTGAGAATGACTTGGTTCATCGGCCAATTCCACGGCGTGATCAGCGCTACAATACCAATGGGTTCGTGAAAAAGGTAATCTTTGGCAGTGGTTTCTTCGAATTTGAATTCACGTAAAACCTTTATTGTTTCTTCAAGATGCACGGAGCCAGCTTCAAATTGGGCCTCCGTTGCAAAATTGATAGGCGCGCCCATCTCTTGCATGATGGCGCGCGACATCTCACTGCGGCGTTCCATGTAAAGGGCATAGAGTTTTTCAAGAAGCGCGATGCGGGTCTCAACCGAGCTGCACGACCACGTGGGGAAGGCTGCGCGAGCAGCTTTGACCGCGTTGTTGGCATCATGCGCAGCGGCTAGCGATATCGTTGCGCAAACCTCTTCTGTTGAGGGGTCAATGACCGAAAAATCGCTCAGGCTTGAGGGGGCGACCCACGCGCCGTCAATATAAAAATCTGTGGTCTTCATAGCGGTTCACTCTGTCTCTTTCATTCATTCTTGATCTATCCCTATGATGAGAAACGGCACCACCATGGGGTTAATGTAGGCGATCAACGATGCAGTTCAACAACGACATTAGATGCCGCCCAAACAGGCATATTTTGCTCTAAATAGTCTTCGGTTTCATGTTTCGAACCCTCGCGCCCTTGGCCGGATTGCTTAATGCCTCCAAACGGGGCGACTTCGGTGGAAAATGGCCCTGTGTTGACGCCCACCATGCCATACTCGAGGGCCTCAGCGACGCGCCAAACTTGGGAGAGGTCGTTGCCATTAAAATAAGACACCAACACAAAATCGGTATTGTTGGCCTGCGCAATGACATCATTAACGCTATCAAATTTGAACAGCGGTGCGACAGTACAGAAGGTTTCTTCCCTAGCGATCAACATGTCTTTTGTGATGCCTATCAGGATCGTCGGTTGAAAATATGTGCCGCCCAAGACGTGACGCGCGCTGCCCGATGCGATGCTCGCGCCTTTCGCCACCGCGTCACTGATGTGCTGCCTCAACCTTTGACAGGGCCGCAGCGTTGATCAAGGGACCAGCAGAAACGCCCGCGTCAAATCTGTCTCCCACATTAATTTTATCGATGGCCTGCGCGAGTTTTGCGACGAAGGCGTCATAGACTTCTGATTGTACGTAAATCCGACTTGCGCAGACGCAGGTTTGGCCGTTGTTGCGGTATTTCGAGATCATCGCACCTTCAACAATGGCGATATTGAACACGATAAAGGGGGATTTGCCACCCAATTCCATCGTGATTTTCATCACTTCATCGGCCGATTGTTGCATCAGGACCTTACCGACATTTGTGGACCAGTAAACGACAGCTTCCGCACTTTGTCGGTGGCGCAAAACTCCTGCCCGACTTGCGCGCTTTGCGTCGTGGTAATAAAGCTGAAAAGCCCTTTGGGCACACTAGCCTGCTCGGCAAGACACGCCATGGTCAATGCCGATACCGGCGTGAGCGCAGCAGGTTTGGCGACAAAGGCGCAGCCAACAGCAAGGGCATGGCCAGTTTGCGCGCCACCATTGCGTTGGGGAAATTCCGGGGTGTGATTGTGGTCACGACGCCAATCGGCTGTTTGAGAACGACAATGCGTTTGTCAGGCTGATGGCCCGGAATGACATCGCCGTAGATGCGCTTGGCTTCTTCTGCGAACCATTCCACATAGGAGGCGCTATAGGTGATTTTGCCCTTTGCCTCGGCCAAGGGTTTACCCATTGTCGCGATGAGAATGGCGACGAAATCATAACAGTTTTCGATCATGAGATGAAAGAGCCTCCGCAGGATGGTGGCGCGGTCTTTGCCCGTGCGCGCGGCCCAGATAGGCTGCACGGCATGGGTCGCGTCGATGGCGCGTTTGGTTTCGGCAACGCCCATATCAGGCAGTGTCGCAAGAATGTAGCCCGCCGATGGGTTCACCACATCAAAGGTTTTTCCGCTGTCTGATTGCGCGGTCCAATCGCTGGCAATGTAACCCGCGCTATGCTGCAATGCAGGTTTTTTGCGCTTTAGAGTTGTGCTGAGCGGTATCATATCACGCCCCTAAGTTTGATTTTGCGGCACGGATAGAGGCTTCGATGATGTTCAGGGCCTCTTCGAATACCGCATCTGGAACCGTGATGGGGGCCAAGAAGCGGATCACATTTGCATAAACGCCGCAGGTCAAAAGGATGAGCCCGCGTTGCAAAGCCTCCGCTTTCACCGCATTTGTAAACTCGGGATCGGGCGTATCAGACCCAGCTGCGTTGAACTCGACAGCGGCCATGAAACCAAGGCCCCTGATATCAACAATCTCGGGGATATCGCTCCGCAGCCCTTCGAGGCGATCCTTAAGACGCGTGCCAAGCTGATCCGCGCGCGCGCACAGTGTCTCCTCCTCGATGACATCAAGGACTGCATGCGCCGCCGCGATGCCAATCGGGTTGCCGCCATACGTGCCGCCAAGCCCACCTGGGTTGGCGCTATCCATGATATCGGCGCGACCTGTGACGGCGGCAATCGGAAAGCCGCCCCCCAGACCCTTGGCCATCGTGGTCAAATCAGCGACCACATCATGATGCTCCATCGCGAACATTTTGCCTGTGCGCGCAAAACCGGTCTGCACCTCGTCGGCAATGAGTAGAATACCGTGCGCATCACAGATGCTTGCGCAGATAGGTCATGAAAGCCTTAGGTGTAGCATAAAACCCGCCTTCACCCTGCACAGGTTCGAGCATGATCGCCGCGACGCGACCCGGATCAACATCCGCTTTGAACAGCATGTCCAGCGCCGCGATGGATTGCTCGACGCTCACGCCATGCAGCGGAACCGGGAAGGGCGCGTGAAAGACGTCGCCTATCATTGGGCCAAATCCCTTTTTGTAAGGAACGACCTTTCCGGTGAGCGCCATGCCCATAAATGTACGCCCATGAAAACCCCCAGAAAAGGCGATCACAGCTGAGCGACCCGTCGCCGCGCGCGCAATTTTGACGGCGTTCTCTGCCGCTTCTGCGCCAGTTGTGACGAAGATAGTCTTTTTCTCAAAATCACCGGGCACAAGCGCGTTCAGCCGCTCGGCCAGAGCGACGTAATTTTCGTAAGGCACAACTTGGTGGCAAGTATGAGTGAAGCAATCCAGCTGCGCCTTGACAGCATCGATCACCTTGGGATGGCGATGCCCTGTGTTCACGACGGCAATGCCCGCGGCGAAATCAATGTAGCGATTGCCCTCAACATCCCAGATTTCGGCGTTCAGCGCGCGCTCAGCATATATTTGCGTCATCATACCGACGCCGCGCGCGATTGCGTTATCTTTACGAGCTTGGATTGTTACGTTCTTATTCATCATGCTCTCCTGTGCGAGATTATCGATTGGCGCGGTCTAGGACGGCGTTGAGAAGCACATTGACGCCCGGAACTGTGTAATTCGCTTCGATGTGTTCTTTTTCATTGTGGGTGATGCCATCGCGGCACGGCGTGAATATCAGCGCCGTGGGCACGTGTTTAGAGAGGTGGTAGGCATCATGGCCCGCCGCGCTCAGCATCTGTTTATGCGAGACTTTGAGGTCTGTCGCGACGCGCCCGACCAACGCGATAAGCTCGGGGTCAAACCCTGTATCACCAAAAGCCCACTCTTTGACCACGTCGGCCTCAACATTCGCCGCAGTTTTAGATGTGGCTACGAAATCCAGCGCTTTGCTGAGCATGGCTCTGGCCTGAGCCGCCTCAGGATGACGCACATCGATGGTAATTTTCGCGCTATCGGCGATGATGCCGTATTTATTTGGAGAGACCTCAAGGCGGGCGCAGGTGGTGCGTCCTTGCGGCGCATACTCCCAGCCAATCTTGTTCACTTCGGCAATGATCAGCGCCGCGCCAACGAGCGCATCTTTCCGCAGGGCCATGGGCGTTGGGCCGGAATGGGCGTTCTCACCGGTGATGGCGATCTGGGCACCAAAGGAGGTATAGCCGCCCGTGACGATGCCCAGATGAATGCCTTCTTCGTCTAGAATGGGACCCTGTTCGATGTGAAGTTCGAAATATGCGTCAATATCTTCAAGCGTTTGCCTGTGATCGCCGTCATAGCCAATACGCGCCAATTCATAGCCAAAACGGATTTCATCGGCATCGCTCTGCTCGCGCACCCAATCGGTTTCGTGCACACCGCAAAACGCCCCTGACCCCATCATGGGAGGTTGAAACCGTACACCTTCTTCATTCGTCCAGCAGACAACCTCAATCGCGCGGCGCGTGGTTATCGCGTGATCATTCAACGTTCTGATGACCTCAAGTCCCGCTAGAACCCCCAGAATACCGTCATATCGGCCACCGGCGATTTGCGTATCCAGATGGCTGCCCATGAGCACGGCAGGCAGGGTGTTATCCGCACCTTCGCGGCGCGCAAAAATGTTACCGACGCAATCAACATTGATCTCGCAACCTGCTTCACGGCACCAGGCCACAAATGTATCGCGCATTTTTTTGTCGTCATCACTCAGCGCTTGGCGATTGAGCCCCGTTGTGCGACCCGGGCCAATGGCGGCGGACTGGTTGAGTGTGTTCCACAAACGATCTGCGTCAATCTCAATCGAATTTTTGGATTCTGCCATGGAGCGTCCTCTGTCTAATATTCAAGGGGAGTTGCCTGACAGGTATCGCGGGCTGGAGCTTGTCAACATATTGAAGTAATGATGTTCACTTAGATAAATATCTATGTGAGAATCGGATGGCTCTTTCATCAATCAGTAATATTGATCTGAAGCTGCTGAGCGTCTTTCGAACGGTCGCGCAATGCGGAGGATTCTCCCTTGCGCAATCCGAACTGAATGTCAGTCAGGCGACGATCAGCATCCAGATAAAAAACCTCGAAACTCGGTTAGGCGTGACACTTTGCCAGCGGGGCAGGGGTGGTTTTGCCCTCACGACGGATGGGCAACGGGTCTATGACGCCTCAAACGCATTGTTCAGCCATCTTGAGAATTTTCGCAGCATTGTGCTCGGGCATGAGGCGCTGGTGGGGGAGCTGCAGATTGGCGTTATCGACAACACTGTTTTTCACCCCACATGGCAGCTCGCCGAAGTTATTCGTGAATTTGGCGCTCTCAAACACAGCGTCGACATAACCGTTCATGTGGCCGCGCCAAAGCAGTTGGAGCAAATGGTTTTGAATGGGCAAACCCACTTCGGCATCGGCTTTTTCCCGCGCCGACTGTCTCAACTGGAGTACGAGCCCATTTTCGAAGCCAGCATGGAGCTATTTTGCGGTGCAAACCATCCGCTTTTTCAAGTGGAGGAGGCGGAGCTAACGGCAGCGATGATTGCGGCGCATCCGCATGCGCAGCGCGGCTATGTCTCGTTTGATCAACTACGCGAAAATGATCGGGCCTTTCACTACTCCGCGCGGGCGCAGAACGTCGAAGGCTTGGCGCAATTGGCTTTATCTGGCCAATATCTCGCCTTCCTACCCACGCACTATGCTGCCCATTGGTTGGAGCGCGGTGCCATGCGATCCCTGCGCAGCACAGACTTTGGCTACGTATCCACCTATGAGATAATTCGCCGCAAATCCGCGGCGCGCACGCCGGCGGAAAAGAAATTCTATGAGCTTTTGAAAGCCTCAACAACCCTGCCTATGGCGTAGGGGTCGGCCTTTGCCGTGCTTCAGGGGTGAGCGAAGACTTTCCCGGGGTTCATAATGCCTTTGGGATCGAGGGCATTCTTGATCGCTCGCATCGCCGCCAATTCCGCTGGGCTGCGCGAATAATGCAGCCAATCGCGTTTGAGCGTACCTATGCCATGCTCGGCCGAAATTGATCCGCTAAGATCCCGTGTCAATTCGTACACGACCGCGTCAAGCCTGTGCAAAATATCTGTGTAGTTTTGCGGGTTCACTTCCGGCACATGAACCACGACATGCAGGTTGCCGTCGCCCATATGTCCAAAGAAAAAGGCGCGGGCGTCGGGGAAGGCACCGGCGATGCCGGAGCGGCAGCGAGCCACGAAATCAGGCATGTCAGGTATCGGAACGCTTATGTCAAAATTCATCAATCCCTTGAGTGCGGCATCCATGCGGTGGCCATCGCGCACATCCCAGATATTTTGCGTCTCACTCAATGATTTCGGGATCACCGCATCCACAACAGCGCCTTGCTCAAAGGCCGCTTCTAGAAACGGCTCAAGCGGCTCGCTGCTCTCCAGGATCACCACCATTTCGGCAGGGCTATCAAAGAATTTGTAGCCATCGAGCGCGGTATTGAAATCAAAATAATCGGGCCACATCACTTCAAATGCGGAAAGATCCAAAGCCTTTTGTGCATCGTTGAAAAAAGTAACGGCTGCGTCTGGCGAGGCTAGGGAGCAGAGCGCCGTATGCGTGCTGGTTTCCATCGGGAACAGTCGAAAGACGACGCGGGTGATCACAGCAATCGTGCCTTCGGAGCCGACAATCAGGCTGCGCAAATCAAGCCCTGTGTTGTCTTTGGTGGCTTTATTGAGATGGCTCAGCACCGTTCCATCGGGCAAAACCGCTTCGATCCCCAAAACATTGGCGCGCACGGTGCCATATTTTATTGTTCGAAGCCCGCCTGCGTTGTTCGCGACCATGCCGCCGGCTTGGCAGCTTCCCCGCGCGCCGAAATCCACAGGAAACATCAGGCCTTCAGCGGCGCATGATTTTTGCAGGCTCTCCAGTACGGTTCCCGCACGCACGGTAACCGTACTGCCGACCGGATCAATCTCCTCGACGCCGTTAAACCTCGACAGAGAGAGAGAAATATTTCCAACGTCGGGATTGGCACCGCCCGCGAGGCCGGTCATGCCGCCTTGTGTGACGACGCTTTGCCCCGCGCTGTGACAGAGCGCAAGGCATTGGCTGATCTGCTCTACCGTCTCGGGTCGCAACACGGCCAACGGCAAATGCTGACCTGTCCGGCTTTCGTCAGAACGACTGGCTTCAGGAATATCCTCGCCGCAAAGGAAGCCCTTTTTGCCAAGGATATTCTCAAGATCGTTTAGAAGGCTCATTTAGAGCGACACAATGCTTGGGCCATACAGTGAATTCCGCCACCTGTTTTGGAAATTTCCGACATGTCTACTTCCGCCACTTCAAAGCCGCGCGCCTTGAGATTGTCAATCAATGTGCGTGAATGGGCCGGAATAATCACGCGATCGTTGCCAAGGGACATAAAATTGCAGCCCAAATCCATCGTGTCGCGGAAGGGAACATCGACGATCTCATGTCCTTTTGCTTTCAACCAATCCACAATTCCTGGCTCGGTGCAATCGAGGCAAACAGCCGTCAACTTTTCAGCGATTGGGACAACCATCAGATCGATGTGAACATAGTAGGGGTCAAAATAGGCCATTCTAACCTCCCAACCTTCTTTACGCATCCAATCAGCGATTTGATCCGTCGCCTCTTCGTGCGTGCGCTCGCCGCCACATCCGAGCAGTAACACGCCTTCTTCGATGACGTTGAAATCACCACCTTCAAATGCGCCCGCTGTTACCATGTCATAAATGGGAATCCCTAGTTTTTCATAGTTGCGAATGGCAGCGTAATTCTCGCCGCGCCGCCAGGGCTGGGACATGGCGGTGATTATCGCGCCATATGGGGTCATCACGGAACTGTCGCGTGTGTAGACCTGCATCGGCAACTCAGACTCAGCTTCCACCATGTGAACTTTGACGCCAAAATGCTCATAGGCGCTGGTGAGTTCGGCGTGCTGTGCCTGAGCGACCTGAATATTGGACGGATCGTCTCGCAAGTACTTGCGAGACAACGAACTTGTCGCCAAATGGCGTAGGCTAGCGGGGGAGCCGAGCAACACATCCGTCAATGGGTCGGTTTCGTTTTTGAACCCCCAATTGGTGAGCGGCGCAGTGTTGCCGTTAGAATTGCGGCGTTGCAGTTCAAAGGTGTCTATTTTGGCGACAGTGTTCATTCTTTACCTTTCCAGAGTGCAGCGATTTGCGCACTGAGAGTTTGGGAAATCACCCCGATCGACGGGTGTTTTCAGAATGCTATCTCCTAAAACAGTACTCGCAAAGTGAAACAAATTCTTTTAGAAAGTGAAAAAAATTACCCATTGAGATTGTTACGAGAGAGCTATGAGAATTCCGTCCACGCAAGCATTGCGCGCGTTAGAAGCATTTTCGCGCCACGGTACAATTTGGCAAACTGCCGAAGAACTGAGCCTCACGCGGAGCGCTGTGAGCCATCAATTGCGCGGCCTAGAGCGCGAACTCGGTTTCACCTTGATGGAGAAAAGCGGCACCCGCGTTGAAATTACGCCTCGCGGGCGCGCCTATGCCGCAGATGTGCGCAAAGCGCTGGGTATTCTCGTCGATTCCAAAACTCTAAACTCGTCTCGCGGCTTGACCGGAATGCTAAAAGTAAGCTGTCCGCCGGGTCTGGCATCCAGTTGGCTTTGCCCAAGTCTGGGGAGTTTTGTCGCGTCCCATCCAGATGTAATCTTGGACATCAGGACGCCGCGACGGTTGGATGATCACTCGACGCCAGACATCGACGTTTTTGTCGGTTTTGGTCAAAAACCAAGCAACGATGCCCAACTTTTACGTAAAGTGGAATTTGCACCTCTGTGTAGCCCATCCTATGCAAATCAGTTTGAAGGCTTCGTTGACCGGCGCCGTTTGGCGCGTGCCACTTTGCTGCATATTGGTGACTGCCATGATTGGGATGAATGGTTTTCCCTCGCCAATTTGCGAAATGCAACGACCAATCGGGGCGTCGTTTTTTCGGATATGAACTTGGCTTATATGGCCGCCCTATCGTCGCAAGGCATCATGATTGGTGATGAATTTGTGTGCCAAGATGCCATTACACGTGGGCAATTGGTGCGCCCGTTCGACTTTGTTGTTCAATCGGATTCGGCCTACTATCTTTCGGTGCCACAACGTAGCCAAGGCAACCCTTTAGTGGAGGCATTTTTGCGATGGATCGAAAGTGTGACGTCCACAGCGGTGCCGTAACAAGATTGCCTATGCGCTAAATATTTTTGCCATTCGGTGAAAAAAATTCTCCGTTATTGCGAATTGTTTTCATTTGTTGCACCGATTCATTTCTGTTTAGTTTTCGTGAATGCATTTCTCTTTGCAAAGGGTGAGGGACGGTATGACTGCAAACATTGAAGCCAAAGGAATTGGTAAAGACTACGGCCAATTCTCTGCGCTCAACGATATTGCGATGACTATTCCACAGGGGGAATTTTTGACTCTGCTCGGACCGTCTGGATCCGGGAAATCAACCTTCTTGATGGTGTTGGCGCGATTTGAATCGGCCACGCGCGGCAAGATCACATTCAACGGGCAGGACGTCACGCATAGCCCCGCTGAGGACCGTGGTTTTGGCATGGTCTTTCAGGGCTACGCTTTGTTCCCGCATATGACGGTTGAGCAAAACATCGCCTTTCCACTCAGGGTTCAAAAACGCTCGGCCAGTCAAATCAAAACCCGCGTTGTGGATATGATTGATTTGATGGGCCTTTCGGGACATGGGCACAAACGTGCAAGCGGGCTGTCTGGCGGCCAGCAGCAGCGCGTCGCTTTGGCACGTGCTTTGGCCTATGAGCCGCCTGTGCTTTTGCTGGATGAACCGTTCTCAGCGCTCGACAAAAACCTGCGCGAGCAAATGCAGGCCGAAATGCGCCGTATTCATCAAGAATTGGGCACGACTTTTGTCTTTGTGACCCACGATCAGAGCGAAGCTTTGGCGCTCTCGCAGCGCATTGCCATTTTCAAACATGGTGAGCTGCAACAACTGGGATCACCGACCGAAGTCTACGATGATCCACAAAACCAGTTCGTTGCGGAATTTCTCGGCGATATCAATATTCTCAACGTCGACGTTGATGCGAGCGCTACCCACTTTTTTGACCAAAAACTGCAGGCTCCAACGGGCGCAGCTCCGGGCAAAGGACAAAAACTAGCGGTTCGTCCCGAATATATGTCGCTCGATTTGCAACCCGATGCGGACCGCAATAGCCTGGCCTGCACGCTTGTGGATCAGGTCTATAAAGGCGCACGCACGCGTTTGAGTTTAGTGACCGCAAACGACACCCCGCTCATCATTGATTTTCCCACACCGTTGCTGCCCGATGGTCTCGCTCCAAACACAAAAGTTTGGGCAAGTTGGGACGCAAAAGACAGCCGTTTCATCTGAGATGTCTCAATTATCCTCAACTAAAAAGGCGTAAACTATGTCAGAACACTTTAATAAAGACTGCCAAGAAATACTGTCGACTAAACTTGAACGAGGCGAAATTTCTCGGCGCGGTTTCTTGTATGGTATGTCTTTGCTCGCCGGAACAAGTGCGTTGGGCTTGAGCGCTACAAAAGTGCGCGCGGCTGATGGCCAGTTGGTCTTTGTCAACTGGGGCGGCGATGCGATCACAGCCATGGACACGGCGTTCGGCAAGCCGTTCACAGCTAAATCTGGCGTGAAGGTTGTCTTTGATGGCAGTGGCCCAACCGAGGGCGCAATCACCGCGCAAGCAGAGGGCGGGAAACCGACTTGGGATATGGTCGATTGCGAGCCGTTTTCCGGTCAAACGCTTGGCAAAAAAGGCTTCATGGAACCGATTGATTATTCAGTCGTGGACAAGGCGAAAACACGTGAAGGTTTTGGCTGGGAATACGCCGCATCAAGTTATTTCTACTCCTACGTCATTGCGTATGACAAAACCAAATACGACACGCCGCCAACATCGATGGCGGATTTCTTTGACGTTGAAAAATTCCCTGGAAAACGCGCCATGTACAAATGGGGCACGGGCGTTTGGGAGGCGGCATTGCTGGGCGACGGCGTTGCGCCTGCGGATCTTTACCCGCTGGATGTCGACCGCGCCCATGCTAAAATTGAGGGCTTCAAGGAGCACATCGGCGGGTATTGGGGCGGCGGTGCCGAGAGCCAGTCCATGCTGTTGAACGGTGATGTCTCGATGGCGGTCATCTGGAACACACGTGCCAGCCTGCTTGAAAAAGATACCGACGGCGACATAGGCTTTATCTGGCAGGACGGCGTGCTTGCGCCTGGTTCAACCGGTGTGTTGAAGAACAACCCCGGCGGCAAAGAGGCGGCAATGAACTACATCGCCTCTAGCCAAGATCCTGCACAGCAAGCGGAATTGTTCCGTTTGCTTGGTAATGGACCTGCGAACCCAGCTGCGGATGCGCTTTTGAGTGATGATGACAGGCGTCTGAACCCAGTCGATCCGCAGAACTTCGCTGCACAAGTGCCTCTGGATATGGATTGGTATGAGGCAAACTACGGCGCGGTCTTGGATACTTATCTGAAGCTGATCTCTTCCTAATCAACATCTGACCAAGGCCGTCTTGCGTGCAAATTGCGCAAGGCGGCCCAATTTGAGGAACCACTATGCGTGCAAAAATTCTCCTGTTAGCGCCGCTATTGGGCTTCTTGATGATCGCTTATTTGCTCCCTTTCCTTGGGGTGGTAAAACTGAGCTTTACTGACCCCATTTTGGGGATCAACAACTACAGTTCCGCCGTGACAGACGATCTGTTGATCAATGTCATTATTCGAACTCTTAGAATTTGCATTCTGGTAACGGTGCTCTCCGTGATCGCCGCATATACCGTGACTTTCCTGTGGCTGCGCGGCAATAAGATGACGCGCTTTCTGGTCGAAGTCTGCATCATGGTTCCGTTCTGGATTTCGGTCCTGAGCCGAGCGTTCGGCTGGGTTGGTCTGCTGTCCAATCGCGGCGTTTTGAATTCGATGCTGAAAAGCGTCGGGATCGATGGGCTGCCGTTCAGCATGATCAACAGCGAAATTGGCGTCATCATCGGTATGACCCATTTCCTCATTCCTTTCGCGGTCTTCCCGCTTGCCAGCTCGATGAAAGCCATCGACGAACGTGTTTTGACAGCCGCGGTTGGCATGGGCGCGTCGCAACGCCGGATATTTTGGCAGATTTTCGTGCCCATGACGAAAAGTGGCATCATTGGTGCCGCGCTGTTGGTTTTCGTGTTTTCGATGGGTTTTTACATCATGCCGGCCCTGCTCGGCGGCGGCAAAAGCGTTATGATCGCTGAGCTGATTTACCTTCGGATTTTTCAAATTCCCCAATGGGGATTGGCTGCGGCCATGTCGGTTATGTTGCTGGCTTTTGTTGGCGGTTTCCTCGTGATGTTGATCCGTAGAAACGGTGAGGAGTTCAAATGAAAATGTTTCGCACAGGGCCAGTCCTCACTGCGATCGGCGCAGTTGTTTCGGTCTTCCTCATGTTGCCGCTGCTGGCGGTTGTTCCGATCAGCTTTACCTCCAAACGCTTCCTCAGCATGCCTAACGGTAATTGGTCGAGCAAACACTATACGAATTTGATCACTGACCCGATTTGGTTGGAAAGCATCCTTGTGTCCTTAAAGGTCGGGCTCGTGGCGGCCGCTTTGTCAACGACACTGGCACTGTTGTTCGCTCTTGGCATTTGGATGACGCGCCCAAGGTTTTCAGGGACCATGATTGGCGTGGCGCTGCTCCCCATGATGGCGCCGCCTGTGGTCTCTGCGCTGACCCTGTACTTTTTTCTTAAGGACCTGTCGGACATCAATTCACTGGTGGGCTATGACACATGGCTTGGTGTGGCGCTTGCCCATACGGTCATGGTCGCGCCCTACGCTGTTGTCATCATCTTCGTGTCTTTGTCCGCCTTTGATCGCAAGATTGACATGGCTGCGCGATCCATGGGCGCGAGCGTTTACACCCGCATGACGCAGGTGGTCATTCCAAACATCAAATTCGGCATCGCTGGCGCGTTTTTGCTCAGCTTCGTGCTCTCATGGGATGAAATCGGCGTCACGCTATTTGTGAGCTCAGTCAACGCAATCACACTACCGCGTCGCATGTGGATGGGTCTACGAGACAATGTAGATCCGACCGTCGCAGCGCTTTCTGTGGTGATCCTCACCATCGTTAGCATTCTCATCATCCTGCGCGCACTACACACCAATTTTGGCAAGCGGAACACCTAATGAAAATTGAACAAGTAAGCTTAGGGGAGAAACTTCCCCAGCTTCTCGCGGCCCGAGGCGTTGAGGTTGTCTTTGGAATTCCGGGGGTGCACACCGTTGAGCTTTATCGCGGTCTGGACGCATCTGGACTGCGCCATGTTACACCTCGCCATGAACAGGGCGCGGGTTTTATGGCCGATGGCTATGCGCGCGTCAGTGGCAAGCCCGGCGTTTGCTTTATTATCTCGGGTCCGGGCATGACCAATATTCTCACCGCGATGGGCCAGGCCTATGGCGATTCGATCCCGATGCTGGTGATCTCCACAGTCAATGCCCATGGGCGCATGGGTTCGGGCGAAGGCTGGCTACATGAGATGCACGATCAAAGCGCGATGATCAAAGGCGTCTGCGCGTTTAGCCGGACCATTCATCATGTTGATGAGTTGGAAAAAGCGCTGAACGACGCCTTTGCAATCTTCGGCAGTGCGCGCCCGCGTCCTGTGCACATCGAAATTCCGATCAATATCATGATGGAAAAGGTGCCTGTACAATCCAGCGGTGCACTCCCCAGATTCTCGCCACCCGGCCTTAGCAAACAAGCGGTGCAAGAGTTGGGAGCTTTACTAGAGGGTGCAAAGGGACCCGTGATTTTGGTTGGCGGCGGCGCAAGAGGCGCTGATATTCAAGCGCTTTGTGAGCAGATCGATGCCCCTGTTGTCATGACAACAAACGCGCGCGGTGTGCTGCCTGTGGGTCATGAGCTTGCGGTGCCCGTCAGCGCGACTTTACCGCGAACAAGGGCACTCATTACCGATGCAGATGTTGTGCTGGCCATAGGCACCGAGCTGGGACCAACCGATTATGATATGTTTGAGGATGGCGGTTTTGCCGTCTCTGGCAAACTCATCCGCATCGACATTGATCCGGCGCAGGCCAATCGCCCGTTCCCGCCTTATCTGTCCCTTGCAAGCGATGCTGCCCTTGCGGTTGACGACCTTCTGCACCAGCTCATAGGCTCGGTACCGCAGAAAAGCACAGGTGCGCAGCGCGCAGCATTCGCGCGCGAAGACATCCAAGAGCTAACAAGCGAAATGCGCGTAGACCTGACCGTTCTTAACGCCCTGCGTGATCATTTCCCAGGCAGCGATATCGTTGGCGATTCCACGCAATATGTTTATGCGGGGAACATGGCCTTTGAGATGGCAAGCGAAGCACGTTATTTCAATTCGGCCTGTGGGTTTGGAACCTTGGGCTATGGGTTGCCCGCTGCCATTGGCGCGTCAATCGCATCGGATAAGCGCACGATCTGCTTGTCTGGCGATGGGGGGTTGCAATTTTGCCTCGGTGAACTGGCAACCGCACGGGAAATCGACGCGAATGTTCTGTTGCTGCTGCATGACAATAAAGGTTACGGTGAAATCAAATCCTACATGGCTGATAGGGCCATCCCACAGATTGGCGTCGATATCTATACGCCAAATCTTGTTCAGATGGCCAAAGCCGCAGGTTGGACCGCTCTGTGTACTAAAGTTGGTGAAGTGGACATTGCCTTGCAAGAGGCGAAGAATATTGAGGGACCGACTATATTGTACGTCACAGAAGATGTCCGGCTCCATCCTTTTCCATCAAAGTAGCTAAAAGTTAAATGCTGTAAGATGGTTGCTCCAAGACTGGTGCATTAACATTTTTGGGCGGTTTTCGGCCCGATGTGTTCCAATTCGGCGGCCAATCCGAACAAGCTGTTGACGAAGGAAATTTTCGCCTTTGAAACTTGGTTGCTTCGTATTGATATGTCCGTTCTTGATCGTTCTGATGGTTTCTATTCCTTCTAGAGTAGCTTTTGCAGATCGTAACGATAGATAGTTTTGTCGGTACCCGAGCAGCCGCTTTAATGCAGCATGATCACTCCATGAGCGGTTATTGAGATACTTGCGATCGATGTGCTTGATCGCATCAAAATGTGGGTCGTGTTTATGGTCAATCTCACGGATCACCTTACGATAGGTCAGCACCTTGTCTGCACAGGCCTGAAAGCTCTGTCGCAGAGTTTTGTCGATTGGGTAAGACGGTTGGGCTATGTTAGATGGGGGGCTTTGATCTTGAAGGTGAGCGCACAACCGTAATGATTGATTTCAAAGGGAACCACTTCCCCAAACGCGTGATCCTTTATGCCATATCTTTCATGTCCTGATCCGTCGTAGATCTGATGTCACCCTTACGTGGCAGCCATCGTCTGGCGCGACGATTAGTGTTCTCGACGGTTTCTTTTTGCTAGGGTAAGGAGGGATCGCAGAACCAGGTTTGTGTGCCAATTTCAGCCTGAAGATGCGGCCAGTTCATAAATTCAGAGCCACGATCAAAAGTGATTGATCGGCGTGCTGGGTGGGGTAGGCTTCTGATGGCTTTGATGATCTTTCCCCTAACCGGTTTTGTGCACTTGTTTGGGTTCTTCAAAATGACAGTGAAGCGGCTGACGCGTTCGATCGGAGTAGGAACGTTCGTCTGGCCAGGCTTCTGCTTAAACAGTATCAAATCACCCTCCGAGGGGCCGTACTGACGGTGCAGGATCCTGACATCACGATGGAATTTGGGCACCCAGCGTTTTCTGGTGCGTAGTGGACGACGGGCGACACGGTGGGTCGGTTAGTACCACCACAGGTCATCACGCATGCCTTCCTTCGAGGAGATATAGAGGAATATCGTCTCTTGGCAAACGCGTGGTTTTGCGCGTTCCTAAATCATCCAATTACGGATCTGTTCTGGCGTCCAACTGTCCTTGATCGGCTCGATCACGCGCTTACACTGCTCGGGATATTTGATCATCTTACGATCTCTCGCGCGTCGATCAGCCTGCATTCGATGCGCGGCTGCACCGTAGTAGCCATCACATTTTGGCATGCTTTCATCACTGAAATACTTACGCTTTAGCTCATGAAATATCGTTGAACTGCAGCGCTTCAAAACACGTGCCATTTTATCGACAGGGGCTTTTGCGTGTCTCCAGGGTTCTATTCTGCGTCGTTCCGTGATACTCAGTTCCATCTAGACGGGTCCCATACCGATTCCTCTCGTTAAATAAACTACTGTTTTCTAACAAGAGCCGCAGTGGGGCTAGCGCGTGCGCTTCGTGTGAACTCGCGCTGAAGCGCA
>JAWSVL010000012.1:0-189513 GCA_033851935.1 Sulfitobacter sp. | reverse complement strand
ACGAAAGCGCGACAGGTCCAGTCGGCCTGTGCTAATGTTAAGGATGATTGCCCCCCACAATTTCCTTGTCTCCCACGATCGGCCGTAAGCAGCGTTGTTACGAAAACCTTGAAAAAATGATAGTGGGCCCTCAAATGCCTCAATGGCCAAGATCGCGACGCTCTGCAGCCCCAGTCAGCGTCGATGTGGCTGCAGAGCGTCTTGAATGCAATAGATCGGCTACCTTTCGCGAACACTGGCGTAACCATGTAACAGATGCTGAGATGTCAAAAACTTTAGGTTATTTCAGTATTGCTGGATCCATGAAGGTCCTCTTAAAGCGCAAAAAATGGCCGCAAACGAATGCGTCATGCTGTTCTACGAGAGCTGATCATTGAGCGGTCAAAAACGGTTGGTCACAGGGGCAGATTGCGGGGCGCTTGGTCTTTTCCCCCAAGCGCATGGAGGATGTCCTGTGGCGGTACTAGCAAGAACACCGACGCAAGCGTTGTCCGCGCATAGAGTGCGCGGCAGAGGTACCTAAAACCCACCCTGACCAATGGACCGCCAGTTCTGTGAAGTCATAGCGTATCGCATCCAATCTGGGCATTGGGACTGCGGCTTTGAGCTGTTCAGAAGGAAGTTTGTGAAAGCAAACGTGACCGCACTTGGGAACGGGTCAATCGGTTCACAGTTTTGCTGATGAACGCGAACAAAACGGCAGACCGTGTAATGGGCCGTCTCGCCGCCGTGTGGCGCAGCCTCCCCCAAAATTCGGGAATTGGGAACGTTTGATCGTGGTTCTGAGTTCATGAACCAGCCGCATTTACAAGCGGAAGTAGAAACCGCGGCTTGGTTCTGCAACCCGAGTGCTGCGTAACAAAATCAGAACGGTAGAAAACGCCAACCGATGCGCTCGCAAGTGTCTGGACTACGGAACCCCAGCCACTGGTCACCGCGAAAATCTGATAAAACTGAAATAACAATGCACCCATCGCGACAGTAGCGAGTATCCAGCACCGCGCCACTTTCCTTTCATTGGGCGAACAGCAATCGGATAGATACTCCATCAGATTGGCTGCCCAAAAACCCTCTGTAGCAATTCGTTGAACGGCCAATTTCAAACGCCTCTTTGCAGATCGGGCCATCCCAATTTATGCTGGACCTTATGAAAATATCAGTTCGCCTCCGATTGCTACTTATGGCGCTATTACCATTGATTTTATTGATGCCTTTGCTCCTACTTCTTGGGTTGTCAAGATGGACGTCAGAATACGACAAGCTACTGATATCAAGTGTAGAAAGTGATCTTAGGATCGCGGAGCAGTACCTTTCACGGATCATGGTCTCAACGGGTGCTGATCTTAGTAGCATCGCTGGCGCCGCGGAATTTGCACAGGTACTTTCACAACCTAAAACTTCTCAACTTGCCTATCTTGAGCGTAAACGAACCGAATTGGGGATGGATTTTCTTTACTATCTACCCGCTGATACATCGCAAGACAGCCATTGGCCGGTGATCCAGTCTGCGCAGTCGGGGCAGTCATCAACCGCGATAGATATTTTTGAGGCCAGTGATCTAGAGACAATTAACCCTGTATTGGCCAAACAGGCACAAATCGCCCTGATCGCCACAGAAGCCGCTGTGCCCACAGATCGTACAACAGAAGTTCGCGGCATGATTGTGCATTCGGCCAGTCCTGTTGTAATTGATGAAAAAGGTGGCGTCGTTGTCGGCGGAACCCTTTTGAACGGAAACTTAGATTTCATCGATACGATCAATGAACTCGTCTATCTAAATGCGGTGACGGGCGGGATACGTCAGGGCACAGCGACGTTATTTCTGGAAGATGTGCGCGTATCTACCAATGTCCGTTTGTTTGAGGATGTCCGCGCACTAGGCACACGTGTTTCCGCCGAAGTGAGGCAAGTTGTTCTTGACGACGGAGCAACGTGGCTCGCCCGCGCATTTGTGGTAAACGACTGGTATATTTCTGGCTATTTACCGATCAACGACAGTTTTGGTGAACGGGTCGGCATGTTATATGTCGGCTTCCTAGAGGAGCCGTTTTCGACGGCAAAAAAGGATGCAATCCTATGGATGCTGGTTGCATTTATCGCCGTCCTTTTGATCTCTGGCCCGTTGTTCTTGTTGTTGGCGAAAAGCATTTTTGAACCCCTTGAAGCAATGACCAAGATAATGAAACGTGTCGAGGATGGCGATTTATCCGCGCGCAATGGCAAGGTGGGTACGACTGGTGAAATTGGTCAAGTTGCCGCACATCTAGATTCCCTACTTGAGCAAGTTCAGGACCGCGACCGCGAGCTACGCGATTGGGCGGCCTTGCTGAACAGCCGAGTGGACAGGCGAACATCAGAATTGCGCGACGCAAACACCAAGCTGGAAGAGACAACGCAGCAACTTGTTATGTCTGAAAAACTGGCTGCCATTGGTGAGATTACTGCAGGCGTAGCGCACGAGATAAACAACCCTGTAGCTGTGATTCAAGGCAACGTCGATGTCATGCGCGAGGCCCTTGGGCCTTCGACGGAAAAGGTCGCAATGGAACTATCGTTGATTGACCGCCAGATCACTCGGATCACTGCGATCGTAGGGAAACTGCTTCAATTCGCGCGGCCCGCCGAATTTTCTGGCAGTAACGCGGCCGCAAATCTAGAAACGGTGCTGGCCGATTGTCTGGTTCTAGTGGATCACGAACTCAGTACCAAGAATATTATGGTTCAATCCAAGCTCGAAAAAACACCATCTGTGCGTATTGATCAGGGTGAATTGCAGCAGGTGATTATCAATTTGATTATAAACGCGACACAAGCGATGGGCGTGAATGGCGTGCTAACCCTATCCTTGCAGAACAAAACGCAGGAGGGCCAGCTAGGTGCCCGCCTGACGTTGCGCGATAACGGACCAGGTGTAAAAATTGACAGGCTGGGAAAGGTCTTTGATCCATTTTTCACTACCAAACAAGGTGAAGGTACCGGCCTTGGACTGTCTATCAGTCAGACGATCATTCAGCGCGCGGGCGGATTGATCTCGGTGCGCAACCATCCAAAAGGCGGCGCAGAGTTCCAGATTTGGTTGCCCGTCTTGTCGGATACTCATATCACGGACGAGAACATTGTAGCCTAATAGCCTAGCCTAAAATCCCCAAGCTGCACATTTACGATCAACCGTTTTACGCGACACGCCCAAACGACGCGCGGCCTCAGCGCGATTGCCGTCGCATTGATCAATCATATGCAGAATATGGCGTTGTGTGACCAGTTCAAGCGATTCAATCGCCTCGCCGCCCGAAGTGTCGCTATTCCCTGCAAACTCTGATGGGAACATTCCCAAAATAACTGACCTCTCAATCAGGTTGCGCAATTCACGAACATTGCCGGGCCAATCGTAGCGGCGCATTTTCAGCAGTGTTTCAGCGTCCAAATCAAGTGGAGCCATGCCCAATTCTTTGCTGAATTGCTGCATGAAATAGGCGGCAAGCTCTACGATATCCTCACTGCGATCCGCCAACCTTGGCATGGCGAGATTCACGACATTCATACGGTGGAAAAGATCCGCGCGAAACTGACCAGATGCGACAGCCGCATCCAGATCCGCATTTGTTGCAAACAGCAGCCTTAGATCCAAAGGGATCTCCCGCTCTGACCCGACAGGGCGGACCCGCCTGTCATCCAATACACGCAACAATGCCGTCTGCAGCACGTAGGGCATTTGCGCCACTTCGTCTAAGAACAATGTGCCGCCGTCAGCCAAAGCTAATAAACCAATACGGTTCTCGCCATCTGCTTCGCGTACACCAAACAATTGATGCATCATCCGGTCCGGCGCAAAGGACGCACAATTTATCGCAACAAAAGGTTTGTCCGCACGGTCCGATAATTTGTGCAAAGTCCGCGCCGCTATCTCTTTTCCGGTGCCGCTTTCGCCGGTGAACAAAACCGAAGTAGGCAAAGGTGCCAGTCTCGCCAGCATCGTCCGGACTTCTTCAAACTGTGGCGATTTTCCTAAGAATGCGCCAACGCGACCCGCGGCCAACTCGTGACGCAAAAGGTGATTATCACGCCGCAAATGGCTCCGATCCAATGTCCGTGCAACAGCCCCCAAAAGTTGATTGGCGCGAAACGGCTTGAGAATAAAATCGCCGACCCCTGCTCGCAATGCAGCAATCGCGGTTTCGAGATCCGCGTAAGCCGTCATCATGATCGTGTCGGCATACAAACCGATCTGACGCTGTTCCTTGATCCAATCGAGTCCCGTTTTTCCGGGCATCACATTGTCGAGGATGACTAAATCAAAATGGGTATTGTCCAGATGTTGGGTAGCTTCGGCTGCTGAGGCCGCTTGCTCCACGCGTTTGACGCGCGGCAACAGGATTTTGTACAGGAAATGCCGGATACCGGGTTCA
The DNA here is from genome assembly GCA_033851935.1 of Sulfitobacter sp. Taxonomy (GTDB): domain Bacteria; phylum Pseudomonadota; class Alphaproteobacteria; order Rhodobacterales; family Rhodobacteraceae; genus Sulfitobacter. Next base: position 185,107 of record JAWSVL010000012.1, on the reverse strand, counting down.
TCATCGATGATCAAGATAGACGCGCCAGCCAAAGCGGAGCCGTAGTCTTCGGTGGTTTGGGTATCCAACAGATTAATCCAGACGCACGCTGTCACCAGCGTAGGTTTCAGCGGCAGAGAACCCCATCTCACCCAACACCAAATTGCTGCCTACACCAATGATTATTATTGCGGCAGCTCCGGCCAACATGGCTTTCATCGATTCGTCTCCTATTCGTTGTTTTGCGCTGGTCCATTACGTCTGTAAAATCAGTTTATCGTAAACGAGCGCAAGCGCCGCATATTTATTCTGCAGGCGTTTTTGATATGTTCTGGCTTGCACCTTGTTTGGCTTTCACCTCGTCCAACCAGATAGAATGGTGTTGTTCAGCCCACGCCTCGTCAACATCACCAGTGCCCATGGCATCATATGCCCCCTCCATGCCGACCGAGCCAATATAGATATGGGCCAGAATAATCGCCATCATCAGAAAGGCTACAATCGCATGCCACAGCTGACTGTATTGCATTTCTTCTTGCGGAGACATCTGAGTTGGCAGTGCATCAAGACCAACAAGTGATGTTAAGCCCCAGTCGTTCAGTAAACTGAATGTTTTGGCGAACATCGTAATTTCGTAAGGAAACAACAACGACAAACCGGACACTGACAGCGAACCGCCCAGAACGATAACCGACCAAAAGATAATCTTTTGGCCAAAGTTAAATTTCTTTGCCGGTGGGTGTTTTGATCCGATGATACCGCCCGCCTGTTTGATCCAAATCAGATCAGTACGGTCGGGAATGTTGTGCCAGACCCACATCACAAAGACCGTGATCAGCGCCAGCATGAATGCCCACGAGACGTTGTTGTGGATGAATTTTGACAGCATCAAAATTGTGGCATTCGCTTCCAACCCAAATGTAGGGGCAAGAATTTTGCGTCCAATCAGCCCCAAAATTCCAGTGACACCCAGCAGGATGAACGACCAGGCCATCGTCCAATGTGCCATACGTTCAATGAATTTAAAGCGCTCAACCGTGGCACCGCGCAACCCCGCATCAACACGGATCTTGCCACGCAACAAATAAAACACCGCCAATGCGATAATAGTACCCGCGAGCAGCCAAAGACCGTACTTCGTTAAAGGTCCTTCACGGAAGTTTAGCCACTTCATGCCGCCATCTTGGATCAAAACGCGACCCCGCGTGTCAGCCGTGGATACTTTAACGTCAACCGTGCCATAGCGCAGCGCGCGCCACAGCTCAGGGTCAGACGCACCGCCCAATGTACCAAGCTGATCCATGGTGCTAGCGGCTGAATCCGGGTCGCCCGTAGCCTCCCGGCGAAAGGTATCATCAACAGTATCGCCGTTTTGGCGGGCCATGATATCTTCAAGTGTTTGCGCGCCACCTGTGGCGCTGCGGTCGGGGGTTGTGGCAGGTTCCGCCTGTTGCGCGACGCTTGGCAAGGCCAGCGCGATCAATAGAGCAAATGCAGATATCAGGCGGAACATAGCAGAACCTTCGAGTTTGAATTTTTCAATATTTGAGGATCGGGGCTGCTGGTATCCCAACAGCCCCGACAATTTAGAGACAAGGGCATCACACATGGTGGTGCCCTTGTTGGTCGGCCTTAGCCGCCCTTTTGCTCGTAGGCTGTACCCCAGCCCCAAGCGCCGGAACCGAAGCCACGTGCCACTACGCGCTCGCGGTAAATGTTCGACACGATGTCGCCATCACCCGCAAGAAGCGCTTTGGTTGAACACATCTCAGCACAAATCGGGAGTTTACCTTCTGCAATCCGGTTACGCCCGTATTTGGCGAATTCGGCAGTAGAATGGTTCTCTTCCGGTCCACCCGCGCAGAATGTACATTTGTCCATTTTGCCACGACTGCCAAAGTTGCCAGCTTGTGGATACTGCGGCGCGCCAAACGGACACGCGTAGAAGCAGTAGCCGCACCCAATACAAAGATCTTTGGAGTGTAGAACGACCCCTTCTTCGTTTTGGTAGAAGCAGTCAACCGGACATACGGCCATACAAGGCGCATCCGAGCAGTGCATACAAGCAACCGAAATCGAGCGTTCGCCCGGTTGGCCGTCTTGAATCGTCACCACCCGTCGCCGGTTGATGCCCCAAGGCACTTCGTGCTCGTTCTTACACGCGGTCACACAAGCATTACATTCAATGCAGCGTTCAGCGTCGCAAAGGAACTTTGCTCTTGCCATTTTATCGTCTCCTTACGCTGACCAGATTTTGCAAAGTGTCGATTTTGACTCTTGCATCTGGGTTACTGCATCGTAGCCATAGGTCTGTGCCGTGTTGGTACTTTCGCCCAACACATACGGATCAGCGCCGTCTGGATACTTGCTTCGTTGATCTTCACCTTGGAAGTGACCGCCAAAGTGGAACGGCATAAAGGCTACGCCCTCGCCTACCCTATTGGTGACCATCGCCATGACTTTGACTTTACCACCCTCTGGCCCTTCGACCCAAACTTGTTTGCCGTCACGCACACCAAGGTTGTTGGCATCCCGTGGATTGATTTCGACAAACATGTCCTGCTGCAATTCCGCCAGCCAAGGATTTGAACGCGACTCGTCGCCACCGCCCTCGTATTCGACCAAGCGGCCGGACGTGAGGATAATGGGATAGTCCTTGCTAAAGTCCTTCTTCTGAATCGACGCATACATCGTAGGAAGACGGTAGAATTTACGGTCTTCATGCGTTGGATAGTCGGCCACAAGATCGCGACGGTTGGAATACAGCGGTTCACGGTGGATCGGAATGGGATCTGGGAAGGTCCAGACCACAGCCCGTGCTTTGGCGTTACCGAAGGGCGCACATTCATGCGCAATAGCAACCCGTTGGATACCGCCCGATAGGTCGGTCTTCCAGTTGGTCTTAGGTCCTGCGATAGCATCAATGGTCGCGCGTTCTTCGGCTGTTAGATCGCCATCCCAACCAAGGTCCATCAACATCTGCATCGTAAACTCAGGGTATCCGTCTTGGATATCTGAATCCTTGCTGTAAACGCCTTCGGCCAAAAGATTGTCGCCGTCCCGTTCAACGCCAAAGCGGGCGCGGAACGTCAGGCCACCCTCAGAGACACGCTTTGACATGTCATAGAGGTTTGGAGTGCCGGGGTGGTTCATCTCTGCAGTGCCCCAAGATGGCCAAGGCAAACCGTAATAGTCACCATCGGCCGGTCCACCAATCGCTTGTAGCGTGGTCCGGTCAAACGTGTGCTGGTTGGCCATGTGCATTTTGATGCGTTCAGGGCTTTGACCTGTATAGCCAATGGTCCACATACCTTTGTTGAATTCGCGGGTAATGCTTTCAACGTTTGGCACGTGTTCATCGTCCATGTCGATATTGCGCAGCAAGCGGTCGGCAAAGCCGAATTTATCCGCAAACAGTGCAATAATCTCGTGGTCAGGCTTGCTTTCGAACAATGGCTCTACAACTTTATCACGCCACTGGAACGATCGGTTTGAAGCGGTAACAGAACCACGTGTTTCAAACTGGGTACATGCAGGCAAAAGATAGACACCATCAGTGCGATCATGCAGCACGGCAGAAACCGTTGGATACGGATCCACTACAACAAGCATGTCGAGCTTTTCCATCGCGGTTTTCATTTCCGTCATACGGGTCTGTGAGTTGGGCGCGTGGCCCCACAAAACCATTGCACGTACCTTGTCGGGGTTGTCCATGTTCTCAGGATCTTCGAGAACACCGTCAATCCAACGAGAAACTGGAATACCGGTCAGGTTTTGCAGCGATTTCTCTTTACCATCGGCTCCAGTTGTCTTCGCAAACTGATTGCCCAGCCATTCAGGATCTTCTTCCCAAACGCGGGCCCAGTGTGCCCAAGCACCAGCTGACAGGCCGTAATAGCCGGGCAGTGTATGGCTAAGAACACCAAGGTCCGTTGCGCCTTGAACGTTGTCGTGGCCACGGAAGATGTTTGTACCACCGCCAGATGTACCCATGTTGCCAAGGGCCAGCTGAAGGATGCAATACGCACGTGTGTTGTTGTTACCAGTGGTGTGCTGCGTGCCACCCATGCACCAAATTACGGTGCCGGGACGGTTATTGGCCAAGGTACGGGCAACACGGCGCAACTGTTCACCAGGCGCACCAGTAACGCGTTCTACTTCTTCTGGGTTCCACTTGCGGACTTCTTCTTTGATCTGGTCCATGCCCCAAACGCGGGTGCGGATAAATTCATTATCCTGCCAGTCATTTTCAAAGATGTGCCACAGGATGCCCCAAACCAGCGCGACATCCGTACCCGGACGGAAGCGTACATATTCATCCGCATGTGCAGCTGTGCGCGTAAAGCGTGGGTCACATACAATCACGGGTGCGTTGTTCTGCTCTTTCGCTTTCAGCAGGTGTAACAGCGAAACAGGGTGCGCTTCGGCTGGGTTACCACCAATGATGAAGATCGATTTCGAGTTGTGGATGTCGTTATACGAGTTCGTCATCGCACCGTAGCCCCAGGTGTTCGCAACACCGGCAACCGTGGTCGAGTGGCAAATCCGCGCTTGGTGGTCCACGTTGTTTGTGCCCCAATAGGCTGCAAACTTGCGGAACAAATAGGCTTGTTCGTTGTTATGCTTGGCTGAGCCCAACCAATACACTGAATCGGGTCCGCTTTCTTCGCGGATCGTATTCATGCCGTCGCCGATCTCGTTGATCGCCGTTTCCCAGCTGATACGAACCCATTCGCCGTTCACTTTTTTCATCGGGTATTTCAGACGGCGTTCGCCGTGCGCGTGTTCGCGTACCGATGCCCCTTTGGCGCAATGCGCACCAAGGTTAAACGGGCTGTCCCAACCGGGTTCTTGGCCTGTCCACACACCATTCTGAACTTCTGCGATGACTGTGCAGCCCACCGAACAGTGGGTGCAAACTGATTTCACTGTCTCGACCAATCCAGGGTTAGCAGACTGTGCCGATGCCTGCTGCACCGTACCGCCTGTTGCAGCAACCGCCGCAAGTCCCCCAATGGCCAGACCGGATCCGCGCAAGAATGCACGCCGATCTACCGAAGCGTTACCCGCTTCCGACAGGATACTCGTCCGCTGGGAGCGTCGCGCAATCCCGTTGGTCTTTTTCCTCAACATAATGTTGTCCTCCCTTGCTCGCTTGGCCCTCGACGGCCGCGCTCGCTTGGTTTCGTTTTTGGCAATTTGCAGTCGGGCGTCACGCAACCAGTCGCTCTTTGCCGATGATCCGCCGACCAGTTTCCCGGGCGCCGTCGTATCCCCTCAGGAAGGGGCTAGTGCGTTAGAACCGCGTGCTGTCCAGATACGCACGCGTGTGCAGCGTATCTTGCATCTTATCCAACGATAGATCGGGCTCGGCCGCTTCTACGGTCCCCCCGCTGACAACAACTGCAGCCACCGCGAGCGGCCCTGTTGTTCCTGCCAGTTTCAAAAAATCCCGGCGGCTTTTGCCGTCTTCATTCTTGTCCATAACCAGTCTCCTTTTCTGGTTGTTCCGACGGGTGCCCGCCGCTCGATAGCGGGGATTAGCCCGCGCTCATCCGAAAGGCTTCAGATTCAATTTCCATGAACGTCCGGGCAACCGTGGCCACCGAAGCATAGAAAATAGAATTTTTGGCCCCTTCGAGATCTGAATAAAAATGGGCGGCCCAAGGTGCTATATGGGTATTGAAAAACACCTTTTGCTGCTCAAGAGTTGTCTCGCGCCCAAAGCGACCAACAATCATTGCCGCCATCATCTCCATCAGGCTGGCAATGTGGTCTTCTGGCTCAAATACCAAGTCCGACCGCTCAATTCCGCGCGCGGCCATGTCATCACGTAACCGCGCCAAAGGTTTCTCATTCAGGAAACCCGTCAGATAGTAGCTTGCATAGGGCAGCAATTCGCCGCGGCCCAAACCAATGAACAACTTATTGTATTCACTAGTCACTGGTTTGACCTTGGATCGTTTTGCGACGTTCGCCAGTGTTGTGATTGCTTGCCCCAGCGGGCTGTCATCACCAGATAAACCCGCTGTGGTGATCAGCATGGACTCGTCCGGCGGTCCAGATAGCAGCACCCCAAGATAGTTATAAAGATCCGCGCGCAGGCGATCTTCGTCCTCGACCAGTATGTTCAACGCTTCAGTCATCCTGTGTGTTGATCCTCAAATTGAAATTGCATCCGACGCCGTGAAGCACTGTGTGCGACGTTGTCGTCCACTGGCGAGTCTACGAGCACCGGTTGCGTCTCGTCTACTGTGTCATCGGCATCGATGATCTCTTCGACTGTCAAAGCATCATCCTCTTGGGTAGGCTCAGCGGCGATGTCTTCGACGGTCTCTTCTGCTTCCAAAGCTTGACGCGCCATTTCTTTGACGTGCGCCATCATGCCTTTGCCAACCTGATAGGTGGTCTGCATGTTCTCAATCACCATCGCGGCGTCAGTAAAATCCTCGCCGTAATCAACAAGCCCGTCGATGTTGGCCAGCACAGGGTTCAAACGCCAAAGCTTGCGCAACGCGCGCGTCTTAATACGTGCAGGCACCAAATCGTTCATGAACGCACTGAAATCATCCCCCTGCTCCATCTGGTCAGGATCGGGCAGCCCGAGCTCTTCCAAGATTTCAGCATCGGTCTTTTCGGCTGTGGTTGCCTCAAGCTCGGCTTCCTTAGCTTCAGCCAAAGCAACATCTGCTTCCGCTTCAACAGCGGCCCGGCGTTTGCTCCAGAAATCACTCATTGCAGGCGTTCCTTGCGCGCTGCGCTGGGGGAACGGTAAACATCGCCCATCTGCGAAATCCGTGCATCACCGATGCCATCTTCCTTTTCGTCGATCCGCTTGCGGTCTCGCTTACGTTTCACAAATACTTCTTCTTGGTGGTACGCATCGACAAAGTCCCGCACCCAGGCAATCAACCCTGCAGGCATTGGGACCTTCTCAACCAGCTCTTCGCCACTGTCCGTGTAGTCTTGCGCCTCATAGGGAGACGCCGTGACCAGCAAAACCTCAAACGGGAAATCCAACTCTTCAGTCGGGCGCATCACAACGTAGATGCTTGGCACTTTCGTGGATAGCCCGTGCAAATAGGCCTCGGTCTCGGCACCGTGCAGTTCAAGCGTCATAGTAGCGGCATGATATTCAACAGCATCGCCCTCGCGGCGCAGTTCGCGCCAGCTAGCATCAGGCGCGCCTGTCAGAATACCACTGGCTGTCCATGCAAAGGGTGCCCAACGTGTCACACCCGGCGTGCGCCGCAGCACAACACCCAGCGGTAACGTTTGGTACATGTTCGGATTGTGTATCAACCCAGCCTCCCTATTTGGAAATATCCTGCGACAATCCAGCAAGGGAACAAAGCACAGAATGGTATGCGGAGGTATTCAATGGGCATTGGGGACAAATTGGGAAGACGGCAGCAGCGCCTGATCGCATCCCGGACGAATTGTCTATCTTGACCAAAAGAATCGGATTTGTAGTTTTTCGAAAAGACCCGAATCACTGCTTCGCGAATCACCTCGATTGATCGGTTCTTCGGAAAGTACTTTGTAAGAAAGGTGGTTGTCGCCCGCTTCGAATCAAGTCTACCCTATGCGACGTCCTTGCCGTTTTTGACGGCAAAAGTGACGTGATTTCGGAAGGGTATTTGATGTCTAAGCAACTGATAACATGCGACTGTCTAGGCAGTCAGGCCATAGATGCAGACGCGCTGTCGCTCGCGACAGGGTTTAACGTGGCAAAACCCTGCACGGCCCTATGCACGACCCAAATTGACCTTGCCGCCGCCGCCTTAACCCAAGGCGATGCCATTTTTTGTTGCGCCCAAGAGAGCCTCCGTTTTGACGCCTTGGCCGAGGATATGGGCCTTGATCCTGCCCCCTCGTTTGATCTGCGCGATAGAGCAGGCTGGACCGCCGACACTGGCAATCTGGTACCCAAAATGTCCGCATTGGCGGCGGAGGCGTTATTGCCAGCCCCAACAGCCAAGTCGCTGGATGTCGTTTCTGAGGGCCTGTGCCTAATCATCGGTAAGGCAGATGTAGCATTGCAAACCGCCGCGCAATTGAAGGATCACTTAGGTGTGACGGTCCTGTTAGAAGACGCCAGCAGCATCCCTGACACACACGATTTTGACGTGATAGTCGGCAAACTGCGGCGCGCATCCGGTTCTTTGGGCCAATTCGAGGTCGTCATCGATGCGCTTCAAATGATCGAGCCAGGCGGACGCGGTCTAACGCTGTCGGAACCCCGCCAAGGCGGTGCTTCACAATGCGATATCCTGATCGACCTGCGCGGTGAGGCCCCCTTGTTTCCCGCCCACGAAAAACGCGAAGGATACCTGCGAGCGGACCCGAATTATGGCCCAGCGGTGGCAGCAGCGACACTTGCTGCGTCACACATGGTTGGTACATTCGAGCAACCGCTATACGTTACAACCGATAGCTTGCTTTGCGCCCATTCGCGGGCTGAACAAACTGGCTGCACGCGTTGCCTTGATCTGTGCCCGACAGGTGCAATCACTCCGGACGGCGATCACGTCACTGTCGACCCGATGATCTGCGCAGGCTGCGGCGCATGTTCTGCTGTTTGCCCGTCAGGGGCCATTGGCTATGACGCACCACCAGTTGAGTTGATTTTCCAACGCATCCAAACTCTTGCCAAGACCTATCTGACAGCGGGGGGGCAAGCACCGCGACTGTTGGTCGTGAACACCCATGGATCCGAGATGATCGCCATGTCTGCCAGACATGGCCGCGGTCTCCCCGCAGACGTGATCCCGTTAGAAATATCTGCGCTCAATGCTTTTGGTCATGCCGAAGCGATAGCCGCCCTCGCTGCGGGCTTTGCTGACGTCACGGTCCTGCCCGGACCATCGACAGACATTGACGCGCTGAACGCACAAATCGCATTGGCAGTGGCACTCGCTGGATCAGAGACTGTTCGCATCTTGGATGTCGCCGACCCTGATGCGCTATCAGACGCGTTGTATGCAGCAGACGTGTCCACTCCAATTGAGACACCTGTCCGCCCGATGGGTACACGCCGCCAGATCACAAGGCAGGCCGCACGTGCATTGCATCCGGATACAACTGCTTTGGAACTACCCGAGGGCGCACCTTATGGCGCAGTAGTGATCGATAAAGAAAGTTGCACCTTGTGCCTGTCTTGCGTGTCGCTGTGCCCGTCAGGTGCACTGGCGGACAACCCAGATCAGCCGCAGTTAAGATTCCAAGAAGATGCTTGTTTGCAATGCGGTATCTGCTCAAACGTCTGCCCCGAAGACGCCATCACCTATCAACCGCAGATGAACCTCGCCGATACTGCCTTGAGCCAAGAAGTGTTGAACGAAGAAGAACCATTTGCCTGTGTTGAATGCGGTGAGTTGTTCGGAGTGAAATCGACAATCGACAGGATCACAGAAAAGCTAAGCGGCCACGCGATGTTCTCTGATCCTGCCAAACTTCGGATGATCCAGATGTGCGACAACTGCAGGATCAACGTGCAATACCATGCTGTAGATAACCCTTTTCAGGGTGGCGAACGGCCAAAAGTACGCACATCGGAAGACTATTTTGCCAAGCGGCGCGATCACTGATGGATCAGCGGTGCCCCAAGATCAGCGGCCTTCAGGGTTGCCACATAAGCGACGATGTCATCCAGCTCGGCCAAGGTCATTTCAACTGGTGTGATGGGCGGCGGAAGGTTCTGCGGGAACGGGTCGGTCACTTCGTTGATCTGCGTAAAGGACCCATGCGGGCGCAGTACGTAGAACGCAAGAAAACGATCCTCCCAATCGTCAAAAACCTTCAGCACAAAAAAGCTGGGGGTAGAGCCTATGTCGTTCAAACGGCCTGCGTCATCAACAGCATGGCATCTCCCGCATTTCATGGCTGCCACATCATGGCCCGCCACAGCGTTACCATCAAAAACAAGGGTTTCAGCAGTTTTGGCGACCTGAAGGGGGGCTGTGAACAGCGCCTCTCCATCCGGCACAAAGCCCAGTATCGTCCTCTGCCCGATCTCTCCGCTCAACCAATCCGCAAACCGCGAAGTACCCGCATGTGGCCCGCCAACCAGCGCCATATGCCAGACTGTATCGGCCTGCTGGAACAGTGCGCTTCCCTCTTCACCCCAAACCATATCCGCCTGATCAGGAGACGCCGCCAGTTCAACCCGCACTTGGGTTTTCAAGGTAAAACGCGGCAAGATATGTCGCATCATGCCTGTGTCGATCAACGCCTCGGGCGCGTAAAGTCGCACCAGACGTTCGTCAGCCAAAACACTGATGGGCAACGACACCATAAAAAAGATTAACATAATAATACGCATGTCGAGTAACCTAACCGCCACATTCGACTTACGTAAACCCCCAAAGAAAGAACCCCATGTCAGAAGATTTTAACATGTCGATGCGCAAGTTCCTCAAACAAGTAGGTGTCACCTCACAACAAGCAATCGAAGGTGCGCTGCGTGAAAACGGCACTTCTGGTAAAACCTATACAGCGCGCGCAACCATCACCATCGAAGAACTTGACCTGACCCATGAGGTTACTGGCGACATTAAAGGCCAGGATTGATTGTGGTTAGCCGTGATGCAGTTCTGGATGTTCTGAAATCCATTCCCGATGTGGTTAGCGAAGGCGATATCGTCTCTGCTGGTGTCATGCGCGCCCTCAACATCCAAGATGATGGTGTTGTTCGATTTGTCATGGAAATTGCGCCAAGTGCCGCCAAAGAATATGAGGCCGTCATGGCCGACGCGAAGGCGAAGTTGACCCAACTCGAAGGCGTTGCCTCGGTCTCTATCGTAATGACGGGGCATTCCGACCAACCAGAGCCACCACAACTGCGCCCACAAAAAGCGGCAGAACCTACCGGACCACAAAAGATCCCGGGGATCGACAAGGTTATCGCAATTGCCTCCGGCAAAGGCGGGGTGGGAAAATCCACCGTTTCGGCGAATCTAGCCTGTGCGCTTGCGGCACAAGGGCGCCGCGTCGGGTTGTTGGATGCGGATATGTACGGCCCCTCGCAGCCGCGCATGATGGGTGTATCAGGGCGCCCTGCTAGCCCCGATGGCAAGATCATCCTGCCAATGCGCAACCACGGTGTGACGATGATGTCTATTGGCCTGATGACCAACGATGATCAGGCAGTTGTATGGCGTGGGCCAATGCTGATGGGGGCGTTGCAGCAGATGATCACCCAAGTGCAATGGGGCGCGCTTGATGTGTTGCTCGTGGATCTACCACCGGGGACAGGCGACGTCCAAATGACGCTAAGCCAGAAGGCGCATGTTGATGGTGCGATTATCGTATCAACACCACAAGATGTGGCCCTGATTGATGCCCGTAAAGGGATCGACATGTTCCAGCAATTGAAAGTACCCTTGGTCGGTATGATAGAGAATATGTCGACTCACATTTGTTCGTCCTGCGGCCACGAAGAACACGTGTTCGGACATGGCGGCGTTGCGGCCGAGGCCCAAAAATTGGACATCCCCTTGCTTGCTGAGATCCCGTTGCATCTGGATATTCGTCTGGCTGCGGACGGTGGCGCGCCGATTGTTGTCAGCCAACCTGACTCAACACAAGCCGCTGCATTTAACGATGTGGCCAAGCAGCTCATCGCGAAAGGCCTCGCATGACAATACGTGACCTGACCTTTCCCCCTTTATTGTGGGGCGAGGCAGCAACCGGATCTGCGTTTGATCACGCCTGCATGCGTGCCACTCAGGGCTGTGATCCGGGTATGATCGCCCATAATCTGGGTGCGAACATGTTAGAAGTTGCGTTGATCTTTGGGCCCGAAGTGCCCTTGGCGGATGCCGTCGTCATGCTTCCCTTGTGCGGCGTGGGTTTTCAAAACGCGCTTGGCGCTTTGGCCCCGCCCGAGGTTGCAGTACATCTGGAATGGGCAGGCGGACTGCGCATCAACGGGGCGTCTTGTGGAACATTCAAAATGACAGCCTCTGACTCAGATCCAAGTGCTGTCCCCGACTGGCTTGTGGTTGGATTTACCCTACCGTTGTGGCCAGAGAATGAAGTTGCCCAAGGCGACACCCCAAACCAAACAACCCTTTACGCCGAAGGTTGTGTCGACGTCCAAGCCCCCGAACTGGTCGAAGCTTTTGCGCGGCATACGCTAAACTGGATCGGCCGCTGGGAAGACATGGGAACAAAGCCGCTGCACGATGAATGGCGCGGCATCGTCCATGGTGTCGGTGAGGAAATCACCCAAAACAGCAAGCATGGCACCTTCCTAGGAGTCGACGAACGCTTTGGCATGTTGCTGCGCCACGGCGAGACAACCGATCTGATCCCCCTTACGGCACTGCTAGAGGACACAGTATGAAACTTGCGCGCGCAATCCATTTTGACGAAAGCGACCAGCGGGTATTTCATATCCCCGCCCGAACGGGTGAGTGGTGTATTTCCGGCGGCTTCGAGTTTTCAAACTGGACCGACGGTGATTTGACAGGCAAAGCGCGGCAAGCCTTTTCCAACGGCTGGTTCGGCTTGGAAACAAGCGGACGCGTCACGTTTGTGGCGGTCACTCAGATCGAAGCATCAGAAGTTGCTACCTTGACGGATCTGCTGGCGCAGCATTTTGTGACCTACTACGGCGCGCCCTCAATCGACGCTGCACGACCTGTTGCCACAGAGGAGATCAGCCAAATGATTGCGCTTTGTGACGATCATGATCCCAACTTGTTGCTGACCGTCGCCCGAGAACTAACCCCCGCAGGCGTAAATGAATCCTACCGCACCATCCAACCCCAAGACGCTGGCATCGACCAATTTGCGATCCATGGGTCGGTAGATGAATACGATTTGGGGACCAATTAATGTCTGGCCAACGGTTTTGCAGGCACTGATTAGCTCAGCGGGGCGCGGCGCCTAAACATGCCGCCCTCAGACCAACAATGAAGCTCACGGCCTTCATTCAACAATGTCTCCTCTTAGGAATGCGGCAGCTTGGGCCGTCTGCGGCCCTGCGAAAAACGGTGCCGCGTGGCTCTGTTCATGCACTTGCCCATGTAACAGAAACACCACCTCATTTGCCAAACGTCGTGCTTGCCCAAAGTCGTGGGTCGATAAGATTAATCGCGTGCCTGCCTGCACTGCCTCTTGCAAAAGGTCTTCAATCTCGCGCATTGCACGTCCATCCAGTGCCGCTGAAGGTTCGTCCAGAAACAGCACTTTCGGGTTAGTGATCATCGCACGGGCCAGCGCCAGCTTTTGCTGTTCACCTCCCGACAAAACCGTTGCAGGGCGCTCCAGCATATCACCGAGCCCAATCCGCGCTGCCCAGTTTGCTGCGCGGACGCGAGCTTCTGTTTTGCATATTCCTTTGATGTGTAGGGGATAGGAAATGTTATCAACCACCGACCGCCGCATCATCACTGGCCGTTGAAACACAAACGCCTGATGGTGACGTGCTTGCATGGTGTCACAAGCCCATTCGATAGTGCCGCGCGTCAATCGCGCCGTGCCGTGCAGCAGTCGCAAAAGTGTGGTCTTTCCGGACCCATTTGGCCCCAACACAACCGTGACACCAGCCCCCTCCAGATCCATGTCGACGGGACCAACCAGTACTTTTCCACGCCGAGACGTTTGTGCTGCGCGCACTTTCAGAGGGAAAAGATCACTCACCATCGTCCCTCCTGCTCTGTCCGACTTAGCCAGTGTATCGCCAAGTTCACGCTAATCGCCAAGGCAATCAAGATGAAGCCCAACGCCAACGCCAACGCGAAATCACCTTTACCAGTTTCAAGCGCGATTGCTGTGGTGAGCACCCGTGTCGCGTGTTCAATATTGCCACCCACGATCATGATCGCTCCGACTTCACCAATTGCACGGCCGAACCCGGCCAAAGATGCCGTCAGCAATGCCCTGCGTGCGTCCCATAAAAGCGTGCGCATTTTCTGCACCTGAGTAACATTCATAGAGATCAAAAGATCATGATATTCGCTCCATAGGTCACGCAAGGATTGATGGGCGATACTGGCAATCAACGGTACAATAATAATGACCTGAGCGATGATCATCGCTGACGGAGTAAACAAAAGCCCCAAGACCCCGAATGGTCCAGACCGCGATAAAAGTACGTAAACAACCAACCCAACCACCACAGGTGGCAATCCCATCAAAGCATTGAGAACAGCAATCACGCTACGGCGAAACCGGAACCGTCGCACCGCCAAAAAAGCGGCAAGCGGCAATGCAATCGCTGATCCAATCACCAAGGCCATCAGTGTGACTTGTAAGGAGCGCAATGTGATTTCCACCAGATCTGAATCAAAGCTGGCAACCATCCAAACGGCTTGGGAAATGCCAGCCCAAAGATCATTCATATGCTTCCGGCCCTTACTGACGCTTCTGCTCAATCTTTATCGTTACAATGAACCAATTGCAGCAAAAAATGCCGTTTTTCCATTAGTCTTGGCACCATCATACATGACCAGACAAAATGTCTCGCTGCGCGCAGGAGAAGACAAAGCGAAGGGTCATATTTACCACTTTTCCATTGGATTCATTTTGCGGGATCAGCCGGGACTGAAGTGCCCCATGCTAATTACTTGCATGCAGAATCAACTCGACCTTAGCAGCAGGTGCCCTGTAACTTGGAACTAGATTGGACCATCTTTTACCTATCCCTAGATCGTAACAAATTTGTAGACGAATGAGGTTGTCCATGGCAGGTTTGACCTCATGCGTCTTTTGTCCTCATTTGTTGTCACACTACTGAGCGCGAGCGTTTCCGGTGCCCAAAGCAATTGCGCCGATGATGCGATGATCGTCTTCGATGGTTCAGGCTCGATGGCCGAAATGGGTTTCAACGATATTAATGAGCCGCGTATTTTTGAAGCCCGCCGCGCCATGGCTAGTGCTATCCCCAAAATTGCAGACGGCAGACGCCTTGGGCTGGTGATTTATGGGCCAAATGGCGCGGATGAATGTTCAGGACTGGACATGCGGTTTGCACCAATCCCAGACGCATCTGCACGGATTTTGGCCGATGTCGATATGTTGGAACCAACGGGCAGCACACCTTTAACCGAGGCGGTCCAGCTGGCAGCAGACACCTTGGACTATAAGCAAAAGCCTGCAACGATTGTGTTAGTCACAGATGGAAAAGAAACCTGTGGTGGCCAACCTTGCGCGTTAGCGGCTGATCTGGCGGCGGCTGGCAAAGATACAACCGTACACGTGATAGGATTCAAAGTACGGGCAACATTCTTTTCATGGGAAAAGGACGAAAAGAACACCGTTGATAGCGTGTCTCGCTGTTTGGCGGACCGCACAGGTGGAACGTATAGCAATGCTGAAACTGTCGACGAACTGGTTGCCGCGTTGAACAAGACGCTTGGGTGTCAGCTGTTGTTCTAGTAGCCAATCAACGTCTCTCGTTTTGCCGCCAGCGCACTGCCCGGCGTTCAAGGCCGCTGATCACGGTGAATTCAAGAACCAACATTAGCACAACAAAGCTCAGAGCATAGGCCAATACGTAACCCGTTTCGAACAGTTGGAAATATAGGTGGATTTGGAACCCTACCCCGTCGCTACGCCCCAAAAATTCAACCACCAGAACGATCTTCCAGATGATAGCAAGCCCGTTGCGGGTACTAGACGCGATGAAGGGCCACAGCTGGGGCAAAACAATATGGCGCAACTTCGCAAACCAATGCATATCAAACGACTGCGACATCTCCTTCAGTCTAGGATCAAGCGCGTGAACACCTTCCCGAATTGTCACAGCGACCATTGCGGTTTTGTTCAATGCTACAGCTGTGATCGCAGCCGTCTCGTTCAGGCCAATCCAGAGATAACACAAGACGATCACAACAAGTGCAGGTACGTTTAACAATACCACCAGCCAAGCGCCAAACCATCGGTTGAGCTGATCATTAAGTCCCATCGAAATACCGATCACCAGTCCAAAAAACATGGCCAAAACAAAGGCGAAAGCGACCCGCCGCAAAGTAGCCAGCATATGATGGGACAACTCGCCAGTGGCGAATTCTGACCGCATTAGCGCCCAAACCACTTTTGGACTGGGTAAAATTGTCGGGTCTGCCTTCATCCATGCTGCAACGGCCCAAATCATCACAAGCCCCGACAAAGATAGAAGGACGATCCATAAAGGAGGAGTAGGTGAAGGTTTTGTCATGATTACAGCCTGTCACGGATCACAGTGCGCATAAAACCCGAAATACACGTCTCAGACCTAAGTCGAATATGGGTCCCTTTCATCCAGCGTTACGTTTTTAGACATGAATACGGGACAATTGATGCGCGCTGTGGCCGCAAGTATAGCTTTGTGGATCAGCGCAGCCTTTGGCGTGCTGGCCGAACCCTTGTCGCGTGATGTGATAGAACCCTACATTGTTCCCCCCATGTCATTGGGCGAGGCCGTGAACGACCAAGGCGTTTGGCAGCTGCTAAATTCAGGCGGCGCTGAGGCTGGATATGTGTTTGAAACCGAACCGATGGCGCCGCTGCCTGGGTTTTCCGGGGCGGCAATCAATGTCCTTGTTGTGCTCGATTTAGAGGGCCAATTTCTTGACGCGCAGCTGATCTCCCATAATGAACCGATCTTCGTGTCCGGACTGCCAGAAAAGTTGTTTTACGATTTTTTCAAACAATATCGCGGACATTCAATATCGGACAGCTTAGTTGTAGGCTCGCCTTATGGCAGTGGCAGTGAGGGGTCTGCCCTTGTCTACCTGGATGGTGTCACAAAAGGCACGGCATCGGTTCGTATCGCTCATGAGAGCATCCTTGCCGCCACCCTGAAAGTAGCCCGCGAAAAGATGAGCGGCATTTCAACAGGGCCACCAGCATTTCCAAATAAGGAATACTCTGAAGAATTATCCTGGGATGATTTAGTCTCACAAGGGATAGTCACACGCAAAACGGTCCTGAACCGTGAGATGGATGCAGAATTTGCTGGGACACTGTGGGAAGACGATGATCCAGAAGCTACGGAGTTCCCTGAAGAGCCATTCATGGACCTGTGGGTTATCGACCTCGGCGCTCCTTCTGTCGCCAAAGCAGTGCTGAGTGAAGACGGCTTTGAAGAGCTACAACAGTTCATGTCAATTTCTACAACGGACGAACCTGTCTTGCTCATTGAGACAGCGCGACACGGATTAGTCACCGAGGAGTTTGTGCGTAACACGTCGCCCGATTTAATCAGTGCAGAACAAGGCGGATTTCCAATCGCATTTCGGGATTCCGACATATTTGTAGAGCTAAACAACGCGCTGCCAGAAGCTCTACATGACGGTGCATCGATGATCCTACGGACAGATCGTCGTTTAGGTTTCGACCCAACCTCCGAATGGTTGCTGCAAATCAAAGCCCTGCGCGCACACGGATCATTCCAGCCACAAATCGGGTCGGCCAGCCTAAACGTCACTCATGTCACGCCCGAGCGGTTCTACTCACGCGTTGAACCCGTCAAACCTACACCGCCTTGGGTTGACGCCCTGCGCAACCGCCAAACCGATCTAATCATTCTTGGTATCTTTTTGGTTGGTTTGGTTGCCGTCTTGGGCCTTCAACTAAACAAATTGGCTGGCCACCCTCAATTCACGGCCATCCGGCTTACGATCCTCGCCTTTGTGGTCGGGTTCATCGGGTGGTGGGGTCAAGGGCAGTTGTCCATTGCTACTCCGCTTGCTGTCGGTCGCACGCTCCTTGATGGCGGCTCCTTTTCATTTTTGCTCTATGATCCGTTTTCGCTGGTGGTTTGGGCTGTCACAATCCTTGGGTTCGTTCTGTGGGGCCGTGGGCTGTTTTGCGGCTGGCTCTGCCCCTTTGGTGCGTTGCAAGAATTTGCGCATCACATTGGGCGCTTACTACGCTTGCCACAGATAGAGCCATCACCGGCATGGGACGATAGATTGAAATGGATCAAATACATTGTGCTGGCCGCATTGTTCCTGATGTTGGTCACGGCCCCTGCCCGCTTGGACAAAGCGATCGAGGTTGAGCCGTTCAAAACCGCCATCACCACGTTCTTTATGCGCGAATGGTATTACGTCGCCTATGCGGTTGGGCTTTTGCTGCTTTCCATGGTCCTGTTTAAGGGTTTCTGCCGCTATGTTTGTCCGCTGGGTGCGATCATGGCAATCGGCGGATTGCTGCGCGGGCGCAAATGGATTGACCGACGCGCTGAGTGCGGATCGCCTTGTCAGCTTTGCAAAGTCAAATGTAGTTATGGTGCAATCAAGAAAACCGGAGAAATCCAATACTCCGAGTGTTTCCAATGCCTTGAGTGCGTGACAATACATGACAACGTCGCGCAATGTGTGCCGCTAATCCTAGCCGCCAAAGGAAGAAAAGTAAGGATGGCCGCTGAATGACCCTGTCCCGCCGCCGATTTCTAACCATCTCTGCCGCTTGCGCTGCCCTGCCCAGCACCGCAAAGGCACACAGCTGGCATGGTCACGCCTTTGGTGCGGAAATATCGATGACCATTCGAGGCGACGAGGCGCAAGCGACAGTAGCCCTAAAGCGCGCGCGTCATCTGATCACCGAGGTTGAGCAGTTGTTCAGCCTTTATAATCCCGCCTCAGACTTGCGAAAACTGAATACAACGGGTGTATTACTGAGGCCCGATGGCCGTTTTCTGGAAATGATGCAGGCCTCCACTGTGGCTCATGCGCTAAGTGACGGTCTGTTTGATCCAACCGTTCAACCCCTGTGGCAGGCTCTCGCAGAAGGACGTGATCCTACGGATGCCAATGCCTTGATGGGGTGGCACAAACTGCGTTTTGACACGGAACAGATCACGCTCGCCCCGTCGCAAACACTGACATTCAATGGTATCGCCCAAGGCTATGCAACAGATTTGGTCGCTGATGCATTTGAGGCAATGGGCCTAAAGGATACCTTGGTGAATATGGGTGAATATCGCGGTACTGGTGGGCCGTGGACCTTGGGAATATCAGACCCTATCCATGGGAATTTAGGAAACCGCCGATTGACGACAGGCGCAATCGCAACCTCCAGCCCTTCTGCAACATTGCTCAGCCAACAAGGACACATCCTGCATAGCCAGGCAAAGCCGAAATGGTCCACCGTTTCAGTCGAAGCCGCAACGGCAACACTGGCTGACAGCCTGTCTACCGCAATGGTTCTAGCTCCGCGCGATCAAATCGAAGCCATGAAAGAACAATCAGATATTATACGCATCACTTTGATCGGGTTTGATGGCGATCTCATAACAATTTGAACAGATTTGGCTCGTCGTGGCACGTCAATTGAAATGTCAAAACAGCAGGTATTCCCTAGTCTAATCTTTTGCTAAATGGTTAGGAACTAGTTCCGAATTCATCCAATGCGCTTCGCTTTGAACGTGGTTAGCACGCACATACTTTCCAATACGAGCGGGCATTTCAGATTCACTGAAACCAACCGCGTCCCGTGCAACAAAGCCTTCCTGTCTTGCCAAATCCAATTGGGCGGCAAAACTTTCAAATACACCATTAGTATACGATCCTCGATATAGAACCGTCACTGGCGTTATACCCAATTCCTCAAACCTAAGAAGGGTAGCATCCCAAGATTGAATTTCATTGCCGACAATCCACGAGAACCCCATGAAAAAAGATGGCAATGCATCGTAAGCTAATGAATGTTGGGCAAAAAGATTCTCACCAACGATACGCTCATGACTTTCCAATTGTGGGGAAATGCCAGCTGCGAACGCCTTAATCCAATCACGTGAAGGATGATAGCGACTGTCTGGACTGCGGGCGTGAGTACCTTCACTGTGTATTGTAGTGTTTTCTCCATCCATTTTTTCAGTAATCAAAAGATCAGGCACCATCAGGCCTTCTACTGATGCCATGATCTTGTCGTCACTTGTTGCGCCTAGCGAAATCGGCAAGTGAAATGTGCGTCCATATTTTTTCATCACCAAACAATAAACGTCATGGTCTTACAAAAACAGGGGATACAAGAATGAAATCAAAAAAAGCGTCTTAGAACGACAAAGCCTCTGCACGCAGCCATAAAACACAAAGACCCCACCAGATGGCGGGGTCTTTGCTCAGAGTTTTAGACAATCAGGATGCTGCTTCGACCGCACGGCCTGTCATGACCTTAACCAGATGTGCACGGTAATCCGGTGTGCCGTGGAGGTCCGAGATCATACTGTCCTCGGATACCGACAAGCCGTCCAAAGCTGACGCTGCAAAGTTGGCTGACAGGGCCTCCTCTGCTTCGGTCCAGCGGTGAACGCCCTCGTTTGAGGCACCTGTAACTGCAACCCGTACACCACTGGCAGTTTTGGCGACGAAAACACCTACCAACGCAAACCGCGATGCCGGCTGAACGAACTTTTGATAGTTCGACTTTTCAGGGACCGGGAATTTCACTGCGGTTACGATCTCACCTTCTTCAAGGGCTGTTTCGAACATCCCCAGAAAATAGTCATCCGCAGCAATTTCACGCGTATTGGTGACGATTGTTGCGCCCGACGCCAGTGCGGCGGCAGGATAACAAGCTGCGGGATCGTTGTTGGCAATCGAACCACCGATGGTACCACGGTTGCGCACCGATGGATCACCAATATTCGAGGCCAGATCAGACAGACCCTTGTAGCTGCCATCAGCAGCTACGTCAGCATGGCATGTGCCCCCGCCAATTGTCAGAACACCGCCCGCAGACGAAATCCCTTTCATCTCCGAAATACTGCTAAGCGACACCAACTTGGACGGGCTGGCAAGGCGCGCCTTCAGCGTGGGGATCAAGGTTTGGCCACCGCTTAGGGCTTGAGCTTCGCCACCCAATGCGCTGACGGCTTCTGCCACTGTTGTGGGACGTTCTATGTCAAATGCATACATGTCGTCTCTCCTCTCAAGCGTTCTTCATGGCCGACCACACGCGGTGTGGCGTGACGGGCATGTCGATGTGGGTTACGTTTTTGCCACCTGATTGCATGGCATCAATCACTGCGTTGACAACAGTTGGAGGGGAGCCAATAGCACCCGCCTCACCGCAGCCTTTGACGCCAAGCGGGTTGTGCGTACACGCGGTTCCCTGTGAATGGTCAACTGTATAGAATGGCAAATCATCCGCACGCGGCATGGCATAATCCATGTAAGACGCGCTGAGCAGTTGGCCATCCTCGTTGTAGGTGGTGTTTTCCAACAATGCCTGACCGATACCTTGGCCCAAACCACCGTGCACCTGACCCGTCACAATCATCGGATTGATGATATTTCCAAAGTCATCAACAGCCGTCATACGGTCGACGCGTACTTTGCCCGTTTCAGGGTCCAGCTCGACTTCGCAACAATACGCACCCGACGGATAGGTAAAGTTTGCAGGGTCATAGAACGCCGTTTCTTCCAAGCCCGGTTCGATATCTTCAAGCGGGAACTCATGCGGGATATAAGCTTTGAGAGCGACTTCACCGAAGGAAACCGATTTATCGGTCCCTGCGACTGAGAAAACACCATCTTTCAACTCAATATCACTGTCAGATGCCTCAAGCATGTGACCCGCGATTTTCTTAGCCTTATTGATGATCTTTTCTGTCGCGCGGACCACAGCAGATCCACATACCGCCAAAGAACGTGACCCGTAAGTCCCCATCCCAAATGGAATTTTAGACGTATCGCCGTGCACAATATCGATCGACGTTGCATCAATGCCTAGCATCTCGGCAACAACCTGCGGAAATGCTGTTTCGTGACCTTGGCCGTGGCTGTGAGCCCCAACCATGACGCTAAGGTTACCCGTCGCGTTAACACGCACAGTCGCCGCATCATACAGACCAACGCGCGATCCCAGCACACCCACAAGGTTCGACGGCGCAATGCCGCAAGCCTCAATATAGGCGTTCACACCAAATCCCCGCAGTAGACCTTTTGCCTCAGACTTCTTGCGACGCTCGGCAAAACCTGCCTTGTCGGCCACTTTTTCCATCTGGTCCATCAACGCGTCATAGTTGCCGCTGTCATACTCAAGACCAGCCGCGGATGCGAAAGGGTATTGATCCGGTTTGATAAAGTTCTGACGACGCAGTTCAATTGGATCACGACCGATTTCACGGGCTGCCATGTCAATCACACGCTCAAGCGAATAGGTCGCCTCTGGGCGGCCCGCGCCGCGGTAGGCGTCGACAGGCGCTGTGTTCGTGAATACAGCTTTCACATTCACATAGACGTTTGGAACCGTGTAATTACCTGCCATCAATGTACCATGCAGGAAGGTCGGCGTCGCCGTGGCAAAATTCGACAGATAGGCGCCGACATTTGCCAATGTTTCCGTACGAAACGCGAGGAAGTTACCCGCCTCGTCCAAGGCCAATTCGATCTTGGTCACATGGTCTCGACCATGCGCATCTGTCAAGAAGGCCTCAGAACGGTCAGCAGTCCAACTCACCGGACGGTTCAGACGCTTTGACGCTGCAAGCACCAGTGCTTCTTCGCCGTAGTGATAGATTTTGGACCCAAAACCACCGCCAACATCGGGTGCAATCACAGTCAGTTTGTTTTCAGGAATACCCAATACAAACGCAGAAATCAGCAACCGCGTCAGGTGAGGGTTTTGCGATGTAGTGTGCAGCACATATTCGTCACGGGAGCGGTCATAGCTCGCCCTTGAGCTGCGCGGCTCCATTGCGTTTGGCACCAGACGGTTGTTCACCAGCTCCAGCGTAGTCACATGGTGCGCACCCTTTATGGCGGCGTCCGTTGCTTCACGGTTGTCTTCAATCCAACCCCAGTCAAAACACTGGTTTGTGCTGATCTCATCGTGCACGTAGTTCGAGCTGGAGAGCGCGTCTTTCATGTTCACAACGGCTGGCAGCTCTTGGATATCAGCCTCAATGGCTTCAACAGCATTCTTGGCCTGTTCAGCTGTTTCGGCAATCACTGCCGCATAGGCGTCACCAACATGGCGTACCTTACCATGCGCCAAAACAGGGCGCTTTGGTTCGTGCATCGGAGTGCCATCGCGTGAATTGATCAGCCAACCTGCAGGGTTGCCGCCAACTTCGACAAAATCTTCACCGGTGAAGATCGCTAACACACCAGGCATGGCGGCGGCGGCGGTTGTGTCGATGCTTTTTATCACACCATTGGCAACTGTCGAGCGTGCAAATACTGCTGCCGTTTCGCCAAATTGTTTAATGTCATCTGTGTACTGGCCCGCGCCAGTTAGAAAACGGACGTCCTCACGGCGCAGCGTTGCGGCACCAATTCCATCATCTTTGGGCATAAAATGTCCTCCCTAATTCTCTATTATTATTCGGCTGCGATGGCAGAGACATCTTGTCCGGATGCGGCCATGATCGCTTTGACGATGTTGTGGTATCCCGTGCAGCGGCAGATGTTGCCCTCAAGATAGGTGCGCACTTCTTCTACGGTTGGCTTTGGGTTTTCTTTCAAAAGCGCAGCAGTCGTCATCACCATACCCGGCGTGCAAAAACCGCACTGTAGACCGTGGTGATCCTGAAATGCCTGCTGGATCGTGTTGAGCGTGCCATCTGCGGCCGCTTGCCCCTCAACAGTAGATACTTCGGCACCCTCAGCTTCGGATGCAAACATTGTGCAGGATTTAACAGCACGTCCGTTCACATGAACCGTACATGCACCACACTGCGACGTATCACAGCCGATATGCGTACCCGTCAGGCGCTGATCATCGCGCAGGAAGGAAGCCAGCAATGTGTTTCCCTCCACATCACCTACAACGGTTTTACCATTGATGGTCATTGTCACTTTCGTCATCGTAATCCTCCCTATGGATCGTCTGTCTGTTTGAACGGGCCCTTAGCTAACAAGCTTTTTGAACCAGCCCTTTTTTTGTGGTGTTTCATCGGTGTCTTCATCCCCTTCGGGGACGCCTACCGCATTCGAGAAATTTTCAAAAAACTGATCGGCCATCTTTTTGGCAAATCCATCAATGATCCGGCTGCCCAACTGGGCAAGCTTACCCCCGACTTTTGCCTCGACGTCATAGTGCAAAATGGTTTTGCTACCCTGCGCTTCAAGGCGTACTGCGGCACCGCCTTTGGCAAATCCAGCAGCCCCACCTTTGCCTTCACCCGAGATTGTCAGGCTTTCTGTCGGGTTTATGTCGCTCATCGCAACACTGCCCTTAAAGGTCGCTTTTACTGGGCCAACTTTCTGCACAACAGTCGCTTCGAATCCCGCTTCCGCTGATCCGCTCATCTCGGTGCAACCAGGTACACATTCTTTCAAGACATCAGGGTTCAACAACCCAGCCCAAACCGTTGCTGCATCAGCATTTATTTCACGGCTATCACTTAGTTTCATGGTAATGGCTCTCCCTATCAACGACGAATTTATGCAGGGAAGAGTCCAAACTCCATTGGACTATGTGTGTACGACCAAGGTCTAATATCACCGTTCTGGCGGCTGAAAACTAAGACCATAACTTTCATAAATAGCCTGGATGCGACCGTCTTGAAGCGCGTAATTGATCGCATCATCAACGGTGTAAGACAGTGGCCTGTAACGAAAGTTCACAGCAACACCCAATGTCCACTTGCTGACTGCAAACCCCGCAAGTGGGGGTTGGTGCACTGCCGTTGCATCAGTGAGGCCATACTCAAGTTGCCCTAAGGGACCCATTGCAGCTTTGGTTTCACCCGCGTTCAAGGCGGCCATAGCCAAGGTCATATCCGGATAACGCTGCATTTTACCAGACAACTGCCCACCTGCAAATGAAGACAGGTAAAAATCTGAAATGGAATCGTTTTCGACTGCCACTGCATCGAACCTAAAATAGGCTGGTACTGGTTTTTCTTCAGGATAGCTTGCCTTGCTATACGCAATGGCCACGGTTTCAGTACTGTATTGACCCGTAAACACTACCTGTTCGACGCGGCACTTAAAGCCACTATCATATGGTATGCGCATCATGACATTGGACACTTGCCCGCCAATCAATGCGCCCTTCCAGATGTTATTGCGTAAATCAGCTTCTAGGTTCTCACCGGCCCCGACAAAATTGAACCGCGCCTCAACGCCAATATCCGCAGCAATGATCCGCGCTATTTCAATATCAACGCCGCGCGGCTTACCTGCTTCTTCCCAACTGTAGGGAGGAAATTCGTCATAGACTGCGAACAGCATGTGCCCTTGGTCCTGAATCGCATCCATGTCTTGGCCCACAATATCGCGGCCAACATTCTGCGGTTTAGGTTGAGGGATGTGATCCGCGCATGGATCAGCCGCTTGGGCCTGTGTTGCAACAAACAGGCCCAAGGCAAGTACTATCGTCCTTCTGAAATGTCCTAGCAGTGCTTTGCTCCTAATGTGTCGCTGATAAGCCGATGGTTAGCGTTTCAGATGCAGACTTATAAGCTGCGGGCGTTCCGTCAATCAGGTTGGCCGCGCGATAAGCAACCGAGTCTGCTATCGGAGCGCCCGACAGTGTTTCGATGCCATCTGCTATCTCGCTCAGACGTGCTTTGATTGCGTCAGGGTCAGCGCCAGTTGCGTCAGTTGCATACCCAGCTAACGCATCGCGGATTGCCTTCAGCTCGTCAGCCACTTCTTCCATGGCATCAGTATCTGGACGGGTTTCGATGTATGTTCGAATAGCCCATGCGGCTTCTTGGCCCAACAGTTCGCCGAACGCTGGCATTTTTGTAGTCCCACCCTGAGTGTACCCCGTACGGAAACGCTCAACATACCATTCATCCCCGTATTCCTCCGCCTCTAGGAACCGCAAATCTGGTGCCAAGCCACCGGAAACAACCTCCAAACCGTGACATCGCGCGCAGTTCTGGTTGTACCCAGATGCACCAATCTCAAGTGCATTGCTCCAGACTTCGACGCCAGCAGTCTCCGCTCGGTATGGGTTTTCGATCAACCATTCTTCGCCAACCTCTGGCAGCCCTGCAGTATCAACGGGCTGCGGATTCACGTCGCCATGCGCAAAAATGATGGTGCTTGATGCAAACATAATGCCGCTGGCCAGAAAGGCCTTGAATGTCATTTTTCCCATAGTCTCTCTCCCTAGACGCTAAGATTTTGCCACTTGTAGTCTAGCACAGCAAGGCGCGGGTATTGGACTTTGGTTGTGGTCTGGCCGTCTTCCGACCAAAGTATCATTCGACGCATGATGCTGTGGCCGTTAGCATTTGCATTAAGGGAGAACGCCGAATGGTCCGAATAATTTTTTTGATTTTTTTTGGCTTCCTAAGTCACGGAGCGGTTGCCGATGTGACCCTTAATATTGGCTACCTGCGTGTCGATGTGCCCCGTCCTCCAACGTTATCCAACCTTGATCCGCTTCCAGAAAACAATGGGTTGGCCGGAGCGCAAACAGGGCTACAAGATAATCAAACTACAGGAAAATTCTTAGGCCAATCTTATACTATGGCCTCAACGATAGTTCCCCATGACGGGGATGTTTTGCGAACAGCTAAGGAAATGTTGGTTGCCTCACCCTATCTTGTAATAGATGCGCCTTCTAATCTGCTTTTGGCCATCGCAGATCTATCCGAGGCAGCGAATGCGCTGTTGTTCAACACCTCTTCGGGAAACGTGGCCCTACGCGATACCGAATGCCGCAAGAACATGTTACATAGCCTGCCCTCAGACGTCATGCGAACGGATGCGTTAGCGCAGGTATTTATTCAGAAACGTTGGCGTGATCTGGTTATGATTACAGGCACCTACCCCGCCGATACGGCATATGCCGCCGCGATGCGCAGATCATTGCGTAAGTTTGGGCTCAAACTGTCAAGTGAAAAAATATGGCAGGCAGATGCGGATATGCGCCGCACTGCCGCGCAGGAAATCCCACTATTCACCCAAGAGTTTGGCGATTACGATGCGCTGATCATCGCCGATGAAACCCATGATTTCGGGCGGTATGTTTTGTATAATACATGGCAGGCCCGCCCCATCGTAGGGTCCGAAGGGCTATCTCCCCAAACTTGGTCGCCTGTGATCGAGCAATGGGGCGCGGCGCAACTGCAGAGCAGATTTCAAGAGCAACACAGCCGAGACATGACGGGGCCAGATTATGCCGCATGGGCCGCCGTGCGAACATTGGGCGAGGCCGTAACGCGCACCAATGCAACTAATCCGGAAACACTACGCGCCTATATTCTGTCCGATGACTTTGAGCTGGCTGGCTTCAAAGGCCGCGCACTGACCTACCGTACATGGAATGGACAGCTACGCCAGCCTATCGCAATCGCACACCCGCGTGCATTGGTGGCCCAAGCACCGCTAGAAGGCTTCCTGCATCAAACCAATGAACTGGACAGCCTCGGGCTGGACCGTCCCGAAAGCAAATGTGAGGTTTTCCAATGATACCCTTTCTTAAAGCAACCCTTGCAAGTACTGCGTTGATTTTGACTGGATCAACAGCGTGGTCAGGGGAAATATGGGTCACAAACGAAAAGGACGACACCGTTTCGGTGATCGACACAGATACATTAGAAGTCATCCAAACCTACCCCACTGGTGAACGCCCCCGCGGCATCACATTTTCCAAGGATTTCAGCCGCGTCTACATCTGTGCGTCTGACAGTGACGCCGTACAGGTAATGGACCCAAACACCGGTGAAATCCTGCATGATTTACCTTCAGGCGAAGACCCTGAGCAGTTTGTCCTGCATCCTGATGACACTCATTTGTACATCGCAAACGAAGATGATGCGATCACCACTGTTGTAAACACCAAAACCCGCAAGGTTGTAGCCCAGATCGATGTCGGCGTTGAACCCGAAGGCATGGCCGTTTCGCCTGATGGAAAAATTGCCATCACCACATCCGAAACCACCAACATGGCCCACTGGATCGATACCTCAACCCAAGAACTGTTCGCAAACACACTCGTCGACAGCCGCCCTCGCCATGCCGAGTTTACCAAAGACGGAGCCCAAATGTGGGTCAGCTCAGAAATTGGTGGCACACTTACCGTTTTTGACGTCTTTAAACAGGTCGAATTAGCCAAAATGACTTTTGACGTGCCCGGTGTGCACCCTGACCGTGTCCAGCCTGTTGGTTTCGAGTTCACCCAAGAAGATACGCATGCCTTTGTTGCCCTTGGACCATCAAACCACATCGCCGTTGTTAATGCGAAAACCTATGAGGTCGAAGACTACATCCTCGTTGGCAGACGTGTTTGGCACATGGCGTTTAACGCCGATAAGTCGAGAATTTTCACCACAAACGGCGTGTCTGGTGATGTTACGGTCATTGACGTAGCATCCCGCAAGGCACTCAAATCAATCAAAGTCGGGCGCTTCCCATGGGGCGCTGCGTTCCGTCCATAATTTATTACGAGGTTGCTCATGTCTAACATTCTCACCAGTCTAAAAACCGCTGCCATAGTTGCGACTCTTTCACTGGCCGGTCCGGCATTCGCCGATGGCTTTGGCGCCGCGGGTGTCTTGTCTGGCAAAAACAAAGAAGACCTGCCGCCAATCACCCTTTCCGCAGGCGAGCCAATTGCCGAAGGGCCTTGGACGTTAAAGTCTGGGACTTATTATGAATTTGAAATTATCGGCGACGGTTCCCAAGAGTTGGCACTAGTCGGCCCCGAATTTTTTCGCGCAATCTGGATTGATGAGATTGTTGTCGGTGGCTTAGAAATCCGTCCACTTGGTCTTGATAGTGTCGAATTCGACGAAGCTGGTGAGATGGAAATCGGATTTCTCGCGATCAAACCGGGGCGGTATTACATGAAAATCCCAGGCACCAGCGGCGAAACGCAGCGGGTCGAGATCACCATCGAATGAGTGGACTTTCGGTCTCAAACCTCAATTTTGACTACGGTCCAAAATCAGCATTGAAGAACATCACCTTTGAGGTGGCCGCTGGTCAGTTTTGCGCGTTGCTTGGCCCTAACGGGGCCGGAAAATCGACGCTGTTTGGCTTACTCACCCGGTTACTCACTACGCCGGAAGGTTCAATCATGATCGCGAGGCACGACCTAGCAACCGCACCGCGACACGCGCTGGCAAAGCTGGGTATCGTCTTTCAACAATCGACGTTGGACCTAGACCTAAGCGTGCGTCAAAACCTTAGTTACTTTGCTGCCTTGCATGGCATTTCGGGGCGTGATGCCGCGGTTCGTATTGATGCCGCTCTTGATAAGTTGGGTATGCTGGAACGCGCACATGAAAAAGCGCGTGCGTTAAATGGAGGTCACCGTAGGCGCGCCGAAATTGCGCGCGCGTTGATCCATAATCCCGCCGTTTTATTGCTAGACGAGCCAACCGTAGGTTTGGATGCTGCCGCGCGTGCATCCATCACCGAACATGTGCACAGCCTCACAGATGAAGGAACCACCGTGTTATGGTCCACCCATCTGACCGATGAGATTTCACCTGATGATCAGTTGGTCATCCTGCACCGCGCACAGGTGCTCGCCCAAGGCACTTGCAAGGGCATCTGCAACAACACACCGTTAGCAGAGAAATTCTTGACACTAACGGCGGCTCCCGCATGAACGCCTATCTCACATCCCTCATCGCAATCGTAAAACGAGAGGCGTTGCGGTTTATTCATCAGCGCGAGCGCTTTGTCGCCGCACTGGTCCGGCCGCTGGTCTGGTTGTTGGTGTTTGCCGCCGGTTTCCGTGCAGCCTTAGGTGTCAGCATTATCCCACCTTACCAAACCTACATCACCTACGAGACATATATCGTTCCTGGCCTGTGTGGCATGATTATGCTGTTTAACGGTATGCAGTCTTCCCTATCACTCGTGTATGATCGCGAAATGGGATCAATGAAATTACTGTTGACCAGTCCGTTGCCCCGTTGGTGGCTGCTGTTTTGTAAACTGGTTGGCTCAACGACAATTTCAATTTTGCAGGTCTACACGTTCCTTGGCATTGCGGCCGCGTTTGGTATCAGCCTACCGTTGATCGGATATATTGCTGTCCTGCCAGCACTGATTGTTGCTGGTGTAATGTTGGGCGCACTTGGCCTTGTTTTGTCGAGCTTCATCAAACAGCTAGAGAATTTTGCGGGCGTGATGAACTTTGTCATCTTCCCGATGTTCTTTTTATCCTCTGCGCTCTACCCACTATGGAAAATGGCCGAAAGCTCTGAGCTGCTTTATACAATGTGCGCTCTCAACCCCTTCACCCATGCGGTCGAACTGATCCGCTTTGCTCTCTACCTCAACTTTAATGGACCTGCATTGATTTGGACGGTCTTGGCGGCAGGAGTTTTCACTTTGGCGGCCCTTTGGGGCTATAATCCTGCCCGCACTAACGCGCGAAAAAAGGGCTAGGCTACGCTATCACTGATAAAGCGCGCGGGCGTGCCATCCATCCGAACAATGCGTGACGCAAGGCGCGCGACTTCGGCCTCCGCATGGGTCACAAAAATTGTGGTCACGTTATGCTTGCTGCACAGTTTGGTGAACAACGCCATCATCTCCTCGACCAACTTGGGATCAAGCGAAACAAACGGCTCATCCATCAGTAACAGATCGGGCTCAACAGCAAAGGCACGCGCCAAGGATAACCGCCGTTGTTGGCCCAATGACAAATGTGCAGGAAAGTCACCCTCTCGCCCCATCAGGCCAACATCAGCCAGTGCGTCTAGTGCCTTATCACGGGATATCCTTGTCGGGATTGTCAGGTTCTCCAGCACTGTCCGCCACGGCAAAAGGGTCGGTTCCTGAAACACCATCGCAACACGGCCTGATACGGAACAGGTGCCCCTATACCTTGTTTCCAACCCTGCAATGATCCGCAACAGGGACGTTTTCCCCACCCCTGAGGGCCCCACCAACGCCAGCGTTTCAGTGGTTTTAAGCGTCAGGACTATCTCGCCAAGAATAGGTGTGTCATTAAAACACAGCCCCTGCAGATGCAGGTCTAATGCCACATCATGTTTTTGGCCCCTTGCAGTATTGAGCTTTGCCTCCTGCACTTAGTCCTCAACCCTCAAAAAGACCCCTTCAGGCAGAGACATTGCCTGCCCGACCAGCTTCTCACCACCAAATGTCACCATGAGCTTCAACATACGGTCAGCGGCTGCTTCGTCAATTGGGCCCTTTGCGGGGATCCCGGTACGAAACCCAGCCTTCAGAGCTTCAAATTCGGCATCACTTTTTGCATTCATTTTAGGGCGCAGTCGATCCCATTCACCGTCATCAAACATCAACAACTCCTTGGCCGCGCGCGATGCCGCAAATAATCCGTACACCAGATCGGGATCTTTGCGCAGCAATTCACCTTTCACGACGTACCCCAATAAAGGGGTTTCCGGATCCAATCCCAAGGCAGCCGCCGCGTCAGAAATATCCACAAGCTTGCGCATGCCTGCCGCTTGCATCTTGGCCATGAAATGCCAAAAGTTAATCGCTGCGTCCGTTTCGCCGGACAAGGTAGATTTAAAAATGAGCGGAGGGGCACCATAGACCTGTTCTGTCTTGGCCATCAGATCTAATCCGTATTCCTGAGCAGCATAGGCCCGCAAAATCAGCCAACTCTTATCAAGTGGCCCACCCGCGATACCAATCTTCTGCCCAGCCAAATCAGCTAGCGTTCTTGCTTCACTGTCTTGCCCTACAACAACACCACCGACAGCCTTGGAGTAGGGAATAAAAACATAGTCTTTTCCCGCGGCGCGCTGACGCGCAACCCAAAGCCAATCCGAAACAATCGCATCCACTGCGCCACCTTGAAAAGCAACCTTGGCTGCCGATCCACCAGCAACGCCTAGGACTTTCAACATAAACCCCTGTTCGGCATCCAGCTTGTGATGGGAGATGGTATTCAGCTCCCAGTTCACGGTCCCAAACTTTAACGCCGCCACAGTCAAATCAACTGGTTGCGCCCAACCTGAACTGCTTAAGACCCCAGCGAACAACACGCTCATGAACGACTTCAAAAACACTTTTGGCAGGTCCTTTGATTGATTTTACGTTACCATTTTTGGTCGTGGACAGCACATCAATCGATTACAAGCAGCGGCAGCCAATGGCCCTCGGGGTCACTTTCATGCAGATCTTTGTTCTGGACTGGACGCAATTCACCCTTAGGTGGAGGTGCTGAAAGCGTATCCATATCCATCTCATGCAGTTGACCAACAAAGTGGCCATCGACCATCGCCAGCTTGTAATAAACACCGTTCCACATATTGATCCCGTATTCACCTGATCCTTTCGAGACAAAAAGAAAGTCATACTCCAGATCGGTCAGATCATCAGAAATGTTACGTCTAATTTCGTACGGGTAAGGCACATGACACCAGTGTTTCTCTGGCCCCTCCAAACACTTAAAGGGGCGCATCGACAGGAAATGATTGGCAAAGGAGCCGTCCTTCATCTCAACGCTGTATGCTCCTTGAGCGTCGATTTCCAATGTGGCGATTTCAATGCGGGTACCATTTGCCTCTTGCAAATGAACAACCCGCGTTTCGGCTAAAGCGTTGGATGCACTTAACGCCAATATTGCTGTTAAAACAAATTTCATCACGACCTCCTCCCATCTGTTGAACGCTACGTTATTCAACAATTTCATTCATTGCGACCAAGGTGCCATTCGCGATCTGCCTCATTGCTTAGGTTATTACGACCAATGTTCAATACCCCGATCACAGCTTTGCACGAATACTACGCCCAAGGACCAGTGCGCCCATGCGAAGTGCGCGGCCTTTGGAGATACGCCCATTTGAAGGGCATAGGGAGGAGACTAGCACAATGAATCGGTTTATTATCGCAGCTACGATTGGCTTCATGTCAGCGTTTACATTTTCGGGGGCGCAGGCCGCTGGCGTGACAGAGGAAATGCTGGCAAACGACAGCGCCTCAACAGGTGACGTTCTGACAAACGGAATGGGTCGCCACTTACAACGCCACTCGCCGCTGGACTTGTTGAACAAAGAAAACGTCAAAAATCTGCAGCCTGCATGGGCTTTCAGCCTTGGTGGCGAAAAACAACGCGGTCAGGAAACCCAACCTAT
This sequence comes from Sulfitobacter sp., assembly GCA_033851935.1. Lineage (GTDB taxonomy): Bacteria > Pseudomonadota > Alphaproteobacteria > Rhodobacterales > Rhodobacteraceae > Sulfitobacter. Next base: position 152,193 of record JAWSVL010000012.1, on the reverse strand, counting down.
CGTGCATGATGGCGTGATGTATATCACTGGCTCTTACAGCCGGATGTATGCGATTGATGTCATGACCGGCAAAGAGCTGTGGCAATATGATGCCCGCCTGCCTGAAGGTATCCTACCTTGCTGTGACGTGGTTAACCGTGGTGCTGCCATTTACGGCGAAAACATCTACTTTGGAACGCTGGACGCGCGCATTGTCGCGCTGAACCAGAAAACAGGCGATGTCGTCTGGAACAAAAAGATTGCTGATTACAAAGCGGGTTACTCCTACACTGCTGCTCCGTTGATCGTTGATGGCATGATCATCACCGGCAACTCTGGTGGTGAATTCGGGATCGTTGGGGAAGTTCAGGCACGCGATGCTGAAACGGGCGATATTGTTTGGACGCGTCCAGTGATCGAAGGTCACATGGGTACGTTAAACGGTTCAGAATCCACGATGACTGGTGAGTTGAATGCAACTTGGCCCGGCGACATGTGGAAGACGGGCGGCGGCGCGACGTGGCTTGGCGGCTCTTATGACGCCGACACGGATACGCTTGTATTTGGGACAGGTAACCCCGCCCCGTGGAACAGCCACTTGCGCGATGCAGGTGCGCCAACAGAAGGCAACACAGGTGACAACCTGTACGCTGCATCCCGTATCGGCATTGATCCCGCAACGGGTGAAATCAAGTGGCACTACCAAACCACACCTCGCGAAGGTTGGGACTATGATGGTGTAAACGAAACCGTCGCCTATACCGACCGGACAGGTAACAAGCGTTTTGCAACTGCAGACCGCAATGGTTTCTTCTACGTTCTGAACCGCGAAGATGGTAAATTCGTCTCTGCTGTACCATTCGTAAAGGATATCACATGGGCCAGCGGTATTGATGATGCTGGGCGCCCAATCTTTATCGAGGATAACCGTCCAGGCGATCCTGCAGCCGCAGCTGATGGCAAGAAAGGCGAAGTAGTCTTTTCATCCCCCGGCTTCCTGGGCGGTAAAAACTGGATGCCAATGGCGCACAGCCCAAAAACGGGCCTGTTCTATGTACCGTCTAACGAATGGGGCATGGATATCTGGAACGAGCCGATCTCGTATAAAAAGGGCGCGGCCTACCTTGGTTCCGGCTTTACGATCAAGCCCAACTATGACGACCACATCGGCAGCCTCAAGGCGATAGACCCTGATACAGGTGAACTGAAGTGGGAGTTCAAGAACAACGCGCCACTTTGGGGTGGTGTAATGACCACTGCTGGCGGTCTTGTGTTTACTGGCACACCAGAGGGCGAGTTCATCGCGTTTGACGATGAAACAGGTGAGCAGCTTTGGTCCTTCCAGACTGGTTCCGGCGTGATTGGCCAGCCAATTACATGGGAGCAGGACGGCGAGCAGTATCTAACTGTAATCTCCGGCTGGGGTGGTGCGGTACCGCTTTGGGGTGGCGAAGTCGCCAAGAAGGTAAACTACCTCAACCAAGGTGGTCTATTGTGGACATTCCGTTTGCCCAAACAGTTGGCATCTAACTAAACAACACTGAACTACATCAACTATCGGCGCGTCCCCTACGGGGCGCGCCATTTCTTTTGTCTAAGACTATTTGCCAAGTGACTTTGCCCCAAAAACCAGCCTAATCTTGAATCATGATAGCCCAAAACAATACCCCATCAGCCCCTTACGCATCCCCCACATCCTACGGTTGGGCATTGGTTGTGGATGATCACCCACTGTTTTGTGACGCGCTTGAGTTGACGTTAAAATCTGTGGCTGATTTTAATGCCGTAAAGACCGCCGATTGCCTTGAAGCCGCACTGGCCCTACTAAATGGGACAGAGCCACCATGCCTGATAATTCTTGATCTTAACTTGCCGGACGTAAACGGGTTGGACGGACTGATCCGACTGAAACGGCATGCCGAGAAAACACCCGTCGTTATCGTTTCATCCATGACAGACAACGCAATTATCAGCGGCGCGATTGTCGCAGGGGCTGCGGGATTCGTCCCCAAACATAGCCCCCGAGCTGTCTTCAAAGAAGCCATTGACCACATCGCCCGTGGCGAAGTTTACAAACCCGCCGGCTACGTCGAAAGTAGCAAAACAAGCGAGCGCGACGAAACCGTCAGCCGCCTATCCTCGCTGACCAACCAACAGGCCCGCATTTTGGAACTCATCTGCGAAGGTAAGTTAAACAAACAAATTGCATTTGATCTAACAATCGCAGAAACCACTGTAAAAGCACACGTAACTGCGATCATGCGCAAACTTGGTGTACAAAGCAGAACCCAAGCCGTTCTTGTGGCTCAGGATGCGCGCTTCGCAAGTGTCTTGCCAAGTAGCGAGTGAGCGGAATACCCTTCCTTTCGGGGAGAGATACAAAAATGGTATTGAAAAATGAAGCGGGCAGCTCACCCGCAAAAGCTGATCCTGTTGAGGCACCAATTTTGCTTACAACTCAGGTTTCATGGGCAAACACATCCCCGATCACTCAGGTCAAGTTAGACTTTGGCTCTGAGCCACTCAGTTTCCTAGCCCTATTTGTATCTCCCAAAGCAGATTTCGATCGTGTTGTTGAACAAGCAAGCCAGTTGTTTCCCGATATTGATATCGCCGCATGCACCACTGCAGGTGAAATTGGCGATTTTGGATATGAAGAGGGAACGATCATCGCGGTTGGATTCCCCGCGTCAGGATTCGCGACCAGCTCGATTTTGATCGAAAATATTCGCGAACTCGATGCCTTGCCCCTGATTGATAGTATCACCTTGGCCCGGGTAAAATTGCAAAATCAACACCCTGACTTGGTTTCCAGTTTCGCTTTTCTTTTGGTTGATGGCCTGTCCCTTTCTGAGGATGCTTTGTCGGCAACAATATCGCCTGCATTACGCGACATGCCAATGTTTGGCGGATCAGCAGGAGATGGTACAGATTTCAACCGTACACGCGTAGCACTAGGCGGTCAGGTCCATGACACCGCTGCTGTTCTGACATTGGTGCGCAGCAGATACAAAACAGAAGTATTCAGCCTCGATCACCTTGTCCCCTCGGAAAACCAGATGGTCGTAACCGAGGCCGATCCCGGAAAGCGGATTGTCAAATCCATCAACGCCGAACCAGCAGGCCGTGAATACGCACGCATTGTCGGCAAGGACCCCGAGCAACTGAACCAATTTACTTTTGCTGCCCACCCCGTTGTTGTCCGCATTGGAGGTGCACATCACGTTCGTGCAATTCAGCGGATCAACGAAGAAGGGGAGCTCGTCTTTTTCTCTGCCATTGATGAAGGCATGGTCCTAACCCTTGCCGCACCTCAGAACATGGTCGAGCATCTGCAAAACAAGATGGCTGACCTATCGACTGATGCGAAGCCTGCACATATTTTGGGCTGCGATTGTATCCTACGAAAAATTGAAGCGGAGCAGCGGCAAATGACTCGCGGCCTGTCTGATGTCATGTCATCCTATAATGTAACGGGCTTTTCGACCTACGGCGAACAGATAGGCCCATTGCACGTCAACCACACGATGAGCGGTGTCGCCATCTATGCGCCAGAAGACTAAAAATGTGTCTCTAGTAAACCCAGCAGATAGCATTGAGCGGCAGAATGAAAAGCTATTACAAATAGCTCAATCATTGATGCGCCGCGTCGAGCAAAAGAACGAACAGTCAGGTTTTGCCTATCAGCAATTTGAACGCGCGGCTTTGCTTGAGACTGAAGTTCGTGAACGCACCCTTGATCTGGAACGCACGCTAGATCTGCTACAGGAATCCAATACCCGCCTTGAGATCGCAAACGATGAAACCGAAAGAGCGCGGTCAAATCTGACCGAAGCCATTGAGACCATCAATGAAGGGTTCGCACTATTTGAAGACGAAGATGGTTTAGTACTGTCGAACAGTCGTTTTTGTCGTGACCTAATTGATATCGAAAGCCAACTGGTCGGCGGGCTTGGGTTTGAGGAATATGTGAACCTTATTTCTAACAGCACAATGTTGGCCTTGCCCGAAGACCAAAGCCCCAAACAATGGGCAGCCCTGAGAATGGAACGCCACAGAGACGATCATGTCGTCTTTAATGTGCGTCTCAAGTGGGATCGATGGTTGCAGGTCAGTGAACACCGTACTTCCCGTGGAAGCACCGTTATTCTTCAGACAGATGTCACCACAATCATTCGCCGCGAACGCCAAGAACGTGACAAAATTCGCGACAAGCAGGCTGAAATTTTACAAGCCACTTTGGATCATTTGAACCAGGGTGTTTGTATTTTTGACAACACCCAAAGACTGGTGGGGTGGAACTCCCAAATGAACGGGTTGTTCACTGCAACTCCAAACAGGGCTGCCATGGGGATGGAGTTTTCTGTCCTGTTGGAACGTCTTAAACATGAACTGACATTTGAATCCGGATTTGACGTAGAACACTTACGGCGGTGGGCCAACTCAAGCAAAAAACGAAAGCCAATCCTCTACGAAGTAAGCCGGGGAAAAGCCCAAACTTTTAGCGTCTTCGCTCAGGAAATGCCCGACAGAGGATTAGTGATTAGTTTTACTGATGTCACTGCGGAACGGGCGGCCGCACGGACATTGTTCGAGATGAACGAACAGCTTGAACAGAGGGTAGAAGACCGTACCCGTGAATTGGAATTCGCATTAGCCGAAGCCGAACGCGCCAACGCCTCTAAAACCCGTTTTGTGACTGCCGCCAGCCATGATTTGTTGCAACCTCTCTCAGCGGCCAAACTTTTTGTTTCATCTCTATCGGGCCAAACCGATCCCGAAAACACACAAAGCATCCTCAACAAGGCCGACATGGCCCTCAGCAGCGTTGAGCAGTTCATTTCTGCCCTACTTGATATTTCGAAACTGGATTCAGGCAACGCCGTTTTTGATATACAGCCCTTATGCCTTTCAGGCGTTTTCGTGCCCCTGCGCAACGAGTTGATGCCAGTGGCACACAGCAAAGGGGTGGATCTGACGATCCTAGATTGTGGTTTAACCGTTCAAAGCGATCCCGGCTACTTACGCCGTATCGTCCAGAACCTAGCCACTAATGCCATCAGATATACCGATACGGGCCGGATACTAATTGGGGTGCGCCGTACAGGTACTGCAGCGCGGATTGAGGTATGGGACACTGGGTGCGGGATCGCCCATGAAGACCAGCAAACGATCTTTAAGGAATTCGAGAGGTTATCCCCTAGTAATTCTGATACAGGTCTCGGCCTTGGGCTTTCTATTGTGGAACGCGCCTGCAAAGGGTTGGATCATCCGCTTAGTCTGTGGTCGGAACCAAACGTTGGGAGTTGTTTCTCGTTGAGTGTGCCAATCCATACTGAACAATCCAAAGCATCTGAAGCCGAACTCTCCATGGTGCCACATCCAGTGAAAACACTAACCGACCAACTCTTTTTACTGGTAGAAGACAATCCACAACTTGCCCAAGCCACGACAGCCCAAATTGAAAGCTTCGGCAGTACTGTGATCCATGCCCACACAGCTGAGGAAGCGTTGGAAATCTTGAGTGAAATTCAATTGGTGCCCGATGCTATGCTGATTGATTACCAATTGGGTGCCGGTCTGGATGGCATTGAACTCATTAAAGAAATCACGCTGCGCTACGGGCCTGTTCCAGCCGCTGTTGTTTCTGCTGAACGCACCAAAGTTCTGCGCGATGCATGCAAGTCGCTGGATATCCAATTGATCCCAAAGCCATTAGAAAAAGAACGTCTGCGAAGACTTCTTTTGGACATGTTCATGGACACCGGGAGCTAACCCGCCAACCTGTCAGGGGCTTTTACGATAGACCAATTCGGCTGAATCCCCATGGGAAAATGCCTCGGCCAGGTCTGTCATTTTGCTGTGCAAAGGTGATTTCACGCAGACAGGATCGGTTGCAGCAGCATCGCCAGCAATCGCCATCGCTTGACAGCGGCAGCCGCCGAAATCCAGTTTCCGGCGGTCACATGATCTACAAGGCTCCTGCATCCAATCTTCGCCGCGATAGGCATTAAACGCATCACCTTTGTACCAAATATCTGCAAGCGGCTTGTCGCGCACATTGTCAAAACTCAGCGACGGGATAGTCTGCGCGGCATGGCAAGGCAAAACCAGACCATCCGGCGTTACATTGAGTCCCGTTGAGCCCCAACCGCCCATACATCTCTTGGGATAGTCACTGTGATAATCAGCCGGAACATAGTCGATGACCAACGTACCCTTTAAACGTGCGCGCGCCTCTTCTACGATGCGGCTGGCCTCTTGCGCTTGTTCGCGGGTCGGCATCATGACTTCACGGTTTAACATCGCCCATCCATGAAACTGCACAATCGCAACTTCCATCCGGCGCGCTTTCATTGCGACAGCCATCTCGATGGCTTCAGGTAATTGGTGCAAGTTTTGACGATGTACAACAGCGTTCAACGTCAACGGAAATCCCGCTTCTACGATCCATTCAGCCGCCTGCATTTTGCGTGCAAATCCGCCTTTGTAACCACCAATCCGATCGGCCATTTCGGCGTCAGTGCCTTGCAAGGAAAGCTGGACGTGATCCAGCCCCGCCTCTTCCAGTTCTACCAACCTGCGTTGGGTGAGGCCAATCGCCGATGTAATCAGGTTTGTGTAAAGCCCAGCGTTCCGCGCACCTGCCACCAAGGCGACAAGATCACGGCGGGATGCTGGCTCCCCCCCCGATAGATGCAGCTGCAACACGCCCAATTTGGCTGCTTGGTTAAACACGTCCAGCCAAACCTCTGTGTCCAGCTCACTTTCCTTCTTTGCCATCTCGACAGGATTAGAACAATACGGACAGGAAAGCGGGCAGCGATATGTCAACTCTGCCAGCATCGCGATAGGTGCAGGAACGGGGGTGGCCATTATTTCAGCTCCAGTATTCGGCGATCGGTTAGGCCTGTGATGAACTCCGCCACATCGCCCGCAATCTGATCCTCGGGGGCATCATATTTTGCGGCCAGAATTTTAACCAATGCACCAAAGCTACGCCTTCCATCGACTTCTTGCAAAATCGCCAATCCGATGGGGTCCAGATTTATTGTACGTTCAGGCGCCAACAACACCCTCAACCCGCGCACCTTATCCTCGTGCAGGCGCACACCTCGTGGAATGACAGGAATTTCCGCCGCACCGATCTGTGTCATCGGGTTGGCACAATCAAATGCGTATCGGGCAGCCAACCACCTGGCGGAATTCTGGCGGGCGTAACATAGGCCGCATGCAAAGCGTCCAACTGTGCCCAAAGAACATCTGTCTTGAATATCAATGCGGCAGCGGCGGCATCCTGTTTTTCTGCGGTATCCGCATGTTCAAGGACCCAAGCAAGGCCAAAAGCAACATCTTTAGGCGCCTCGGTAAGGCGGTTGCGAAAATAGGACAGGCTACTGTCATCCGCAAATTCATAGTTGGCCAAAAGACCTTCAATACGCGCGGCATGTATCTTTGGCGCGAACAGCTCAGTCAATGACGCGGCCACCGCCTCTAGCAGTGTTTTATCCCGCACAAACCGTACATAAGCATCCACCGCAAAACGAGTGGCCGGCAAGACGCCCTGTTTGCTGGCAACGTAATCACGATCCAAACCCACAGCATCCGCCAACCGCAACCAGCGTTTTATGCCGCCTTCGTTTTGATCTGTGCCATCGTGATCCTCAATCCGTGAGCGCCATGCGCGGCGCAGTTCGGGATCATCTACACGGCTCATAAATGCTGCGTCTTTTATCGGGATGCTGGCCTGATAATAGAAACGATTGATCACCCACGCACGCACTTGATCAGGCGAACAACCACCAGAATGGAGCAAATGATGAAAGGGATGTTTATCATGATACCGCTGTGCCCCGATCTGGCGCAAACGGGCTTCAAATTCTGCAGGAGTGGCAGCTGTCATATCGTCAATTCCATCCCGTCATGAGACACTGTCCATCCCGCAGCCTCTGCTGTCTTTTTCTGATCCGATGAAGGGCGCAAAACTGGATTAGTGTTGTTCATATGAACAAAAACCTTTTGTTTGACCGCGATCTCGGCAAAGGCCGCGATTGACCCATCAGCCCCGGACATCGACATGTGGCCCATACGTTGCCCCGTTTTTTGGCTAAGGCCCGCGGTGACCATTTCATCATCTTGCCACAGAGTGCCATCAAACATCACCATGTCTGCGCCATCAATACGTGCACGTAAATCGGGCGTCATTGTGGAACATCCAGGAATGTAGAAAACGTTTTTACCCTCAGCTTGCAAATGCACACCCACTGTCTGCTCACCCTCCAGATCGGTCTGGACAGTGTCGCCCTCAAGATACAGCGGCACCTTGCCCGGCACTGCAAACAAGCGTGCAGTCAAATCCGTCGCCAGTTCAAATTCTTGGTCCAGTGTAATACTAGTTCGAGTGACAAAATCAGGATTCAACGCCGCAAAGATTGGATTATCTGCGATCACGCGGTGAATTTCACTGGTCGCAAACATTTGGAACCTCTGCTGTTCGCGCAGCGTCAAAAGGCCCGCAACATGATCAATATCACCGTTGGTCAACAATACAGATTGCAGCGGGGACACACGCAGATCAGTTGGGTGTAGCACATTCGCACGCGCCATCTGATCACGAATATCCGGTGAAGCATTGAGGATCGCCCAATCTTTTCCATTGGCACTAAATGCCACCGAAGATTGGGACTGAGGCGGTATTATACCAGCACGCGCAAGATTGCAGTTTTCGCAACCGCAGTTCCATTGCGGCAGACCGCCACCAGCGGCCGCGCCAAGAATATGCGCACGGAATACCATTATGAACCCCGCACGCTTGTAGTATTAAAACAGTACGCCGTCGCTGTCGTCGCGATCGCCGTCTGGACCGTACATGTTAATTTCCATGCCGCATTCGATTTCACGAATAATAGGTTTTGACCATGCCATCTTAGTTCCTCCCAAAAATCATAGCACATTTGTTCAAACACTTTCGGATCGTTCAGATCAAATGTCTATGAGACCAAGGTGCAAGTCCAACAATTTGCCCAAGCCAATCTGGCTAAGGCCGAGGTAACAGCGTGACGTCTATCTCTGTTGCGATGAAAGTTGCGCCAAGGTCCCAGCATTGTTTTTGCAATTCTTGGTCAAGCGTCACAATGCCCACTGCGTTCCCTGCGCCAAGCGCGTATTTGAATGCATTGTAAGGTGCGGGAATCTAGATAGCCCGCTATTGAAACGAAATTTTTACTGCGCCGAAGTCACCAAAATCAGCGCAAATATCCGCGCCAGAGGGGCATTCAACAGGTCTGATAAAGCTGCCTGAAAGGATAATTTGTCCGGGTTCAATACTTTGGCCGTATTGCGCCATACGCCGCGCCAGCCAGACAACACTCTCAACAGGATCATTCAACACACCAGCGCCAAGACCAGTCTCTTCGACTTCGCCATTGCGCGAGGTAATCGCGCCGACCCACCGTAGATCAACGGCTTCAACGGCGTGGCGCTGCGGCCCTAATACGATGCCAGCATTCGCAGCATTGTCGCTTATCGTATCAAATATTTTGCGTGTCTGCCCTGTATTGGGATCTATGCGTTGAATTCGGGTATCTAGGATCTCAATTGACGGGGCGACAAAATCAGTCGCCGCGAGAACGTCATTACGTGTAACATCCGCACCGCCCAACGGAGCCTTGAGAACAAACGCAATCTCGGCCTCGATCCTAGGCTGAATGAAGCGCCCAGATGGAACAACTGCACCGTTCGCAAACAGCATATTGTCGAACAAAATGCCGCTATCGGGGATGTCGATGTTAAGCGCGGATTGCATCGCCTTAGACGTAAGGCCTATCTTCCACCCAATCACTTTGCGACCTTGCGCAATCTTGGCGCGGTAGATCGCATTCTGAATTGCATATGCGTCATCCATCCCAATTTCAGGGTGACGTAAGCTTAGCAAACTTATCTGCGTCGCTGTCTCTTCAGCCTCTAGCAGATCGGAGGCAGCCTGTGCATGCTCTTGGGGTGTCATACCGCTTCGTCCTCCACAGTATTGCGCAACACGCCAATGCCGTTGACTTCGATTTCAACCACATCCCCTGGTTTAAGGTACTGCGGCGGATCAAGGCGTGCGCCTGATCCGGTCGGCGTGCCAGTTACGATGATGTCTCCCGGTTGGAGCGTCATGAATGTCGAGATGTATTCGATCTCACGGCGGATCGGGTGCATCATTCGCGACAACACATCATCCTGACGGACCTCACCGTTTACGCGGGTGATAATGCGAGCATCATCCAGTTGCTTGGCATCTGTGAACGGCACCAGCCATGGACCAATCGCACCGGAGCAGTCCCAGTTTTTACCTTGTGTGACGTTAAACTTTGCATGACGAACCCAGTCACGGATTGTACCCTCGTTGCACAGCGTGAGTGCCGCGATGTGATCATAGGCATCGTCTGGCGAAATCCGGCGACCTGCCTTGCCGATAACGATCGCAACCTCACCCTCATAGTCGAGTGTCTCATTTTCGGGGGGGCGAATGAGCGGCCTGTCATGGCCTGTAAAGCCACTAGCGAAACGCGGGAATAGAGACATGTATTTCGGCTGTTCTGATCCGTCTTTGTATTCGGCGTTCCGGTCCGGAAAATTCACACCTACGCACAAAATACGAGGCGCATTGGGCAGCACCATTTCAAACTGGTATACTTTATGGCTCACTGGTTTGCCATCTGCTGCTTGTCCAAGTGCCGCCAAACCACCCGCCTGCACAGCATCCAAAAGTGTGGACCACTGTGGAAAATCGGAATTCAGGGCAATCATACCCTCATCTGTGACGGCCCCGTAAAATGTTTGCCCATCAGCCGAATAAGTTGCGAATTTCATAGACCTTTCTCCCAAATCTCTTTGATAACGGTGTGCGCCATCATCACGTCATCACGCGTTGTGTCGAACTGCCCTACTTGAAACCGGATGACCTTGCGATCAGCAAACATGCCCTGTGTCACGTAAATCCGACCATCATCATTCAGCGCATCAACCAATTTTTGTTGATCGGCATCATTTCCCGGACAGCGGAATGAAAACAGGCTTAGGATTGGCTCCGTCACAATTTCAAATCCATCAAGCCCGCGCAACATTTCACACAGTTCACGGGCCCATTTAACATGGTTTCGAATGCGTGTGCGCAGCCCTTCCAGACCATAAGACCGAAGCAAGAACCAAATCTTGAGCGAGCGAAACCTGCGGCCCAAGGGGATCGTCCACTCGGAATAGTTTGTGACGCTTTCACCTGACGTCTTGAGGTACTCTGGTTCAATCTTCAACGTGTTGAGCTGCGGCGTGGCGTCCCTAAGAAATTGTACCGAGCAGTCAAATTGCGCCCCTAACCACTTGTGCGGGTTAAAAACGATGCTGTCAAAACCATCTACATCGGCCCAAAAATCCTGCTGGAATTCAGGGCAAATCATTGCGGAACCTGCCCATGCTGCATCAAGGTGCGTGTACAAATCCTCAGCCTTGGCTACTTCCAGTATCGGTCCCAGCGTATCGCAGGCACCAACACCTGTGCCGCCTGTAACCGCTATAATCCCCGCAGGGGTGTGTCCCGCAGCGCGGTCTGCCGCTATCGCGGACTTAAGCGCCTGAACATCCATTGCATGCCTTGGGCCCTGTGTTGGAATTTTGATCAGGTTCGCTTGCCCAATGCCCGACATCCAGCACGCCCTGTCAATTGATGAATGCACTTGATCTGAGCAGTAAACGCGCAAATGCCCTTTGGCCGAAATCCCGTCACGGTTGCCAGTATAACCGGTCGCGCGTTCCCGCATTGTTAGAACCGCAGATAGCGTCGCCGATGAGGCACTATCTTGAATTACGCCCGTAAATCCATCAGCAAGCCCTAACGCCTGCCGCAACCAGTCAATCATCACCCCCTCAACCTCTGTTGCAGCCGGGGACGTTTGCCATAGCATGCACTGTGCTGCCATTGTCGTGACCAACATCTCGGCCAACATTGAGGGCGGGGCCGCGTTCGCTGGAAAATACGCAAAGAATCTCGGATGCTGCCAATGGGTCATGCCCGGCATAACGATGGCCTCGAAATCGGCCATAATAGTTTCCATCTTTTCCGCACTGTCAGGCGGCGTCGGTGGCAACTGCATTGCAATATCACCCGGTGCCGTCTGGGAACGTACGGGCAGGTCACGCATGTTTTTATGATAGTCTGCGCCCCATTCGGCAATGTGCTTACCCCAATGGGCAAATTCGTTCCACTCCATCAGTAAACCTCCAAATGATTGTACGCTGATATGTTTTTTCGAAATCTACAGGCCCATAGGACAGCAGCAAACCCAGTTTAGTCACGGCGCAATGATTGGGCTGGCAGCAATCTCGCTATCGCGTGTTTCAACACCTACAAATTTTGAACCATGTTCAAACCAGCTCCGTGGCGCTGCCGCACCCCAAAGCGTTTGACGCTGCGGATCTTGCAAATCCCATTTGATCGGTTCTAGGTCTGGATCAACCGTCTGATAATCAGAACAGTAGATTTCAATCCGGTGGCCATCAGGGTCAAGGATATAGAGGAAGAAGGCATTGGAAATACCGTGACGGCCCGGTCCACGTTCGATGTTATCAACGTATCCTGTTGTCGCCATCAAATCGAGCAGATCAATGATGTTCAGCGGTGTTGGTACCCAGAACGCCACATGGTGCATACGTGGGCCAGTGCCGTTCGTGAACGCCATATCATGAACGCCGCCCTTGCGGTGCATCCAAGCTGCCCACAGCTTTTTGCTGTCCTCATCTTCGGTGTATTCCGTCACGCGAAACCCAAAATCGCTATAGAATGCAACAGAGGCATCAACATCCGGTGAGAAGCAATTAAAGTGGTCAATACGCAACGGTTTTACCCCACGATAAAGCGCGTATTGTTGGTGAATTGGGGCGAGGCGATCCATCTTGTGATAAAACTCCAGCGGGATGCCGATGATATCCGAGGTCAATAATGTGCGACCCTGATAGGGTCGATCGACCCAAGATGTTGGGCGGCCCTTGGCGTCAAAGTATGCTGCGGCCTTATCCAGATCACCTTCATCAAAGGTCTTGAATCCCATGACCTCAACAGTTCCCGGCTGGTCTGATTTTTGCAGGATGATGCAGTGATGGCCACGTTCTTCCATGGCGCGCAGATAGATATGCGTGTCGCTTTCATCAGTCACCTGAAGGCCCAGTATCTCGGTGTAGAATTTTTTGGAGGCTGCAAGGTTTTTGACGTTCAGACACGCATGCGAGAGACGAATGGTGTTGAAATCGGGGTAACGATTTGGCGTAGGTACGGGCATCAGAGGGCTCCCAATTTTGTAATTTTATGCTGTCCAGTCGCAAAACCGATGTGCTTTTGCTCCATGTAAAACTCAAACGACCAGTCGCCGCCATCGCGACCAATACCGCTGGCTTTGACGCCGCCAAACGGAGTGGGTAGATGGCGCACATTTTCCGAATTCACCCAGATCATTCCTGCTTCTAGCTTATCGGTAAAGCGCAAAGCGCGGGTCAGATCATTGGTCCAAAGATATCCTGTGAGGCCATAAGGCGTGTCGTTCGCCATGCTTAGCGCCTCTTCCTCGGTAGAGAAGGGGATCGACGTGAGGACAGGTCCGAAAATCTCTTCTTGGGCGATGCGCATGTCGTTGGTTGCGTTGGTAAACAAAGTCGGCCGGATGAAGTATCCTTCGTCGCTGATTTTTTCGCCACCAGCAGAGATTGTAGCGCCGTCTTCGCGGGCGATATCAAAATAGCGCGTGACTTTGTTATAGTGTTCCTCTGTCACGAGCGGCCCAATTTCGGTGGACGGGTCAAGCGGGTGGCCAACTTTGATGTTGTTCACACGTTCAACCAACTTGGCCTCAAATTCCTCGCGAATTGTGTCTTGAATCAATAGGCGAGAGGAAGACGTGCAACGTTCACCGTTGATTGAATAGATCATGAAAATCACAGCATCTAGCGCGCGTTCAAGATCAGCATCTTCAAACACGATCACAGGGTTTTTGCCGCCCAACTCAAGGTGATTGCGCTTGAGAGTATCCGCACCTTGTTTGGTGATCATGCTGCCTGTACGGCTTTCACCTACAAATGCAATGGCTCGGATTGCCGGATGTTCGCACAGGGCCTTGCCTGCACCCTCGCCAAATCCGTTGACGGTGTTCAACACTCCGGGTGGCAGACCTGCTTCTTCGGCGATTTCGACCAACAAACGCGCCGTCAATGGTGACGCTTCGGCAGGCTTGTGGACCACAGTACAGCCCGCAGCCAAAGCAGGCGCTATTTTCCACGTGGACAACATAAAGGGTGTATTCCACGGCGTAATCACCCCAACAGGGCCAATTGGCACACGCGTTGTGACATTCATCAACGTAGGCGATTGCAGATGTTGCCCATCGCGTGCCTTGATCACTTGATCGGCGAAATACCGGAAATTCTCGGCACCCCGCAGAGCTGCTTTTGACATGAACCGCATGGTTTGGCCGGTGTCCCAACACTCACACAAGGCGATCTCTTCGGCGCGCGCTTCGATCCCGTCAGCAATGTTGAGCAGGATTTTGCGCCGGGCACTGGCGGGCATATCACGCCAGCCTGCAAAGGCATCCGCAGCGGCACATGCCGCCATATCAATGTCTCCGGCTGTCCCGTGCGCAACATCGCAAATCTTGCTTTTGTCTACGGGGGAATGGTTGATAAACACGCCACCTGCCCCCACACAATCCTTACCATCAATCCGGTTTTGGATACCGCGCTCACGAAACCGGTCAAGATATCCATCCAATTTCGTGATGTTGTCCTCAAGTGCGCCCATGCCAACTCCTTTAGTTGTCAAACCCTGTTCAGATGGCTTTTTGGAATCATCTAGATCATTAACAGGTTAATGATTGATACGTTAACTAACGTACCCTCATCGTGTCAAGTTAAACAACTATGGCAAGAAAGTATTGCATGAGATATTTCTGGGAGGCTATTAAGCTGAAACAAGCCCTTCAGCACACCACCCATCAAATACCTTCAAAGCAGTTGCAGCAAAAATCTCATCATTGATGTGACCGGCAACGTCATGGGCCGTTACATTACCGGGCAATGTATTTACCAACTCTGCCAAAAACACGGTAAGACCTTCAGCATCGTGCAAATCAGCGCCTATCCGATCCCATTCACCTAAACCGTCCTTTGGTAATAACAGCGCGACAGGCCCAGTAGCCGTCGCCAATTGCGCACTATGTGCCTGTGCAATTTCTTTGCGCTCTTCGTGGTCCATAACAATAGAGGTGAGCAAACGATTATGCGCGTGCTTTGGGTGATCCGCCCACTTTTCAGGCACAGGTTGCCAACCCACAATATCAACCAGATCATAACATCCCGGTGCCACCAATTGCGGTGTTCCGTTCAGGCCCGCATGGGTCAGACGCCCTGCCCCAGCGGATATGTTAGACCCGTGAATGTGATTGCCCAGTTCTTGGGTGCAAAAATCAAACACACAAGCAAACGCCCCTTGGGCAGCCAGGCTTTCAAATGCCCGCCCGCCCATGCCAGTTGCATGAAACACTGCCACTTCAAAACCGCGTTCTTCCAAGGCGGGTTTGAGCGTCACCATGTATTTCAGGGCCGATTTACCAAGTGAGGTCATGCCAATCAGCGGCTTTTTCCGATCAGGTGCAACAACGGCCCGCGCCGCGCCCAAAACAGCCCCAGCCGCCTGACTAAGGGATGCTTTGCAAACCGAATTCAATCCATACAGACCACCAGCCCAAAGGATCATCTGCGTATCTGCAGCAAGCCGTTCCGCGGGTATGAGCGGTGAGAAAGAAACCGTAGAGATAATGTACTTTGGCACTCCCAATGGAAGCGCCAGACAAACGTCCAACGCCAGATCAGTGCCCATCGTGCCGCCCAACACAACCATGCCGTCAAATTTTCCTGACGCGTATAGGCGCGCGGTGAGTAGACCAGCACCCGCCGCCATAATCTGCATCGCTTTGTTTTCATCACCTGAGGCAATGGCAGCTTGGATACTGCTGCCACCCTCTTGGGCCACATCATGTTTGGAATAATCCGTCGGGCTGGACGGGTCCCCCAAAACAGACACATCCATTGTCACAACATTGCCACCCTGATCGCGGATCACATCGGCAAGGAACGCCAATTCGTCGTCCTTGGTGTCATAGGTGCCGATCACAAGAATGGTTTTATCTGACATGGGGTGTGTCCTTATCTGAGTATCTTAAAGTTTGATCCAAGCGGTCTTGAGGTTCACATATTTGTCGAGCGCATGGAGTGATTTGTCATGGCCATTGCCTGACTGGCCAACACCGCCCAAAGGCACTGTGCCATCTGCGCCACCATATGTATTTACGTGCATGACGCCTGTCTTAACCGCCCGCACCATCGCGTGTGCCCTAGACAGATTTGAGGTCCAGACCGCGCCTGCCAAACCGTATATGGTTGAATTGGCGAGGCTAATCGCTTCGGCGTCCGTATCAAACGCAGTTACTGCCAATACGGGCCCAAATACTTCCTTTTGGGCGATCGTCGCATCCCGGGTAACATCGGTAACAACGGTTGGTGCCATGTAATATCCGCCGGTGTTTTCCAGAATGCGCTGGCCACCTGTCACAATATTGCCGCTCTCTGATTGCGCTGTCTCTACAAAAGCAAGGTTCTGAAGCAGTTGAGTTTCCGAGTTGATCGCACCCACCTGAGTTTCAAGGCTCAGCGGGTCCCCAACACGAAGTCCTTCAGCAGCCTTAACAACAGCGGTGACAAATTCGTCATGGATCGATGTCTCAACCAGCAGACGCGAACCAGCCACACAGACCTGACCCGAGTTGCGGAAGATGCCCATGGCAGCAACCTTTGCCGCCTCATCCAGATTAGGCGCATCCGCAAAGATGATATTGGGGGATTTGCCGCCAAGCTCCAGATAGACCCGCTTCATGTTTGAACGCGCCGAATATTCCATCAGGCGGCGACCCGTACCACCAGACCCAGTGAACACCAAAACATCCACATCCATCGACAAGGCCAATGCCTTGCCCACAACAGCGCCTTCACCCGTTACGACATTCAGCACACCGTCAGGCAGACCTGCTTCATGCGCCAACTCAGCCATGCGCAGCAAAGACAGGGAAGCTGTCTCGGACGGCTTCATTACAACCGAATTTCCCATCGCCAGCGCAGGGCCTAGCTTCCAAGCGCCAATCATCATCGGGAAATTCCACGGAATGATCGCCCCAACAACACCAACGGGTTCTTTGTGGATCATGCCTAGAATGTCAGGGTTGGTTGGTGCTACTTCGCCGTACACTTTATCCAAGGCTTCGGCGTAATAACGAATAGTGCCTGAAGCTGATCCCGGCTCGGCCTTAATGGCCATACCAATTTCGGTTCCGTTGTCACGCACGCCCAAAACAGCCAGTTCAAGCGCATGCGCATCAATCAGGTCTGCCCATTTCAGCAAAACCTTTTTGCGCGCTGAGGGCCCTTGGCCTGACCAACGGCCATCTTCAAATGCAGCGCGTGCAGCGGCGACAGCAGCATTCATGTCTGCCGCTGTGCCTTTGGCAACCTGCGTCAAAACTTGCCCATCAATTGGTGACAGGATATCCATGGTTTCACCGCTCGATGCAGCTACTTGGTTGCCGTCAATCAGATGGGTAAAGGGCGCTACATCTTGTGCACGCAGCGTATCAATTTGGGTTTGGTCCATTGGATCCTACCGTGTTTGTGTGTCGTGAATATCGTGATCTTCTTCAGGCTGATGCGCGCGCCATTCTTTGATCAAAGTACGCAAATGCAACAACAGGATCAGGCAGATCATCGCGAACAGAATAAAGGCGATGGGCCGATCAATCATGTCGAATGGCGTTTTTAGACGCGGCATCGCAGCACGTAGCTTAACTTCCATGATACCACCCAAAACCATGCCCAGAATAATCGGGACGATGGGCAGGTTAAGCCGTTTCAGGATCAAACCAAGCACTCCGAAGCCAGCAGAGATCATACAATCGGTTAGTGAGTTGCGCAGCGAATACACTCCAACAAAAGACAGGATCAAAATCATCACACCCAAAAAACGGGTGGGAATCCGAATGATCTTTGTCATCAGGTTCGTCGAAAACAGCAAAAACACAAACACGATGACATTCAGCAGGATCAGGGCAAAATACAGACCATAGACCAGATCAATATTGTTCTGGAATAATTGCGGCCCCGGGATCACGTTGTGCACGTAGAACACAGACAGCATCATCGCCGTTAATGCTTCACCCGGAATACCAAGAGCCAACAAGGGGATCATCGCAGCGGCAGGCACAGCGTTATTGGCCGCCTCTGATGCAATCAAACCTTCTGGCGATCCTTTTCCAAATTCCTCAGGTTTTTTGGAGGACTTCTGCGCGTAAGTGTAGCTCATGAATTGTGCAGTAAACTCACCCGTACCGGGGATCATGCCAAGGATCACACCAAGGCTGGCGGCCACTGTCGCCACACGTTTATGCTTCATCAACTCCTTTATTCCCGCATTCATCTTGCCCGATACAGGTTTGGCATCTGGACTGGAGTCCGGCGCAGTCAGCAGAAAGAATGCTTGGCTAAGCGCAAACAGGCCCAGAACCACAACGATCAGGTTTATGCCCGAACTTAGGAAACTGTAGCCGAATGTATAACGCTGCGTATAGGTCACTGCGTCCAGTCCAACCGTTTGCAGGAAGATGCCAAACATCGCCAGCAGCCCCGCCGCAAAAATCTGACCTCGATGCGCAAGAATGACCAATATGATCCCCAGCAACGCAGCTAGGAAAATCTCTCGGCTGCCAAACATGGGCGCAACGAGCGCAAGAATCGGAGATAATAAAATCAGGCACAGGATACCAAAGATGCCGCCCCAAAAGGACGCGCTATAAGCCAGTGAAACGGCGCGGTGCGCTTCGCCCCGTTGGGTCATCGGATACCCGTCATAAGAGGTGAGTGCGTTCACCGCCGTTCCCGGTGTATTGATCAGGATCGCGGGTATGGCACCGCCATACATTGATGATCCATAGATACCCAACAGCATTGTCAAACCAACAATAGGATCAAATGAGAATGTCGCGGGCAGCAAGATCGCAATCGCAACTGCGGGGCCGACACCGGGAATGGCTCCAATAATGACGCCGCCAATGGATCCTACGAACAACGCAAGAACCACATCCCATCGTGCCAACATCTCGGCACCAGCAATAAGATTTTCCATCAAATGATCCGATCAAAAATATGTGAGCATGATTTGGCGGATTCCATCAGGTAGATATTCATAAACCTGACCTGCCGGCAGCTTGACCTGCAGCAATGTTTTGAAAATCAAAACAATTCCCAAAGCACAGAGTGCTGCGGCACTTAGGGCCATGCGGCTTCGGTATCCGGAACGTAGCGCAAGCAAAACGGAGAAAACGACCGTCGAAAGCAAATAGCCAGCATAGGGCACGATGGCCGCATAAACGATAAACCATACCGCATATTCAAGCGTCGAAACCCAAAGCCACACCTCGGCCCATCGACCTTCAATCCGTTCAGACAAGGCAGACCCGAGAAGGTGGAACGCTGCAAACAACGCCATTAGCGAAAGAGAGACAGCGGGCCAAAAGCGTGGTTGAGAAAACAGCTTGCCTCCGGATTTATACGCGGTTTGCTCAAACAATTGAGAGAGCAGAAACACGGCTACAATCAGAAGCACCCATGCAAAGACGATATCACCCGGACGACGATACCGTTTGAAAAGAGATTGAAGCGTTTTGACTCGTGACATTGTAGACCCCACCTATTGATCGCAAAGAGCGCGCGACAGATGTCGCGCGCTCAAAGCCTTCAGCTTGAGCTTATTCGGCCAAAAGCGTTTCGATACCCGCTAGGGTTTCGATGTCTTTCTGGATCTGTGCTGTCACTTCGTCCGCAGACTGCCAGTAAACGGTGGCGCCTGTTTCGGACGCAATCTTTTGCGCACGCTCGGACATCATCGTTTTTGAAGCTACCGCGATGATTTTTTCACGCACGTCTGCTGGAGTGTCCTTGTGAACAAACAAACCATTCCACAGAGCGACATCAAGATTTGGAGCCAACTCAGCAACAGTTGGGGCGTCTGGCGTCAGCGGAATACGTTCAGAACCGATGGACGCAAGGACCTTAACATCGTCAAGGCATGGCAAGATCAACTGCAATGTTGTGTTCATCACATCAACGTCACCAGATGCCAATGTATTGCAGTCAAGCGCGTCAAACGCAGCATCAGATGCAAACGAAAACCCCATTTCTTTTGCGATACCGAATGTCACCTGTGTCGGCACCAGAGGTGCCCCAAAGTGACCTAATACAACATCATTGCCCTTAGCGTGCCCAGCCAGGCCTTGCATGTCATCATATGGCGCATCCTTGCCTGCCGCGATGACAAACGGATATGTCAAAAAATTTCCCAAAGGCTCAAACGGATCAGGATTCAGTTCCGGAATACCGATCTGAGGGCCAACAACCGGCACTGCGATAATGAATGACCCGATCGTATAGCCATCAGCAGGCGCATTTGCGACTTCGATTGCACCGGGGAATGGACCGCCACCGCCACCGGGCTTGTTCACCACAGCCGTTGGAACGCCATAAGCCTTCTGAAAATCTTCGGCGATCATGCGCGTCAGCACATCTTCCAAATCACCGGGAGGCCACGGCACAACAAACTGCACAGGTTTCTCAGGATATTCCGCCTGAGCGGAGCCAGCGACTGCAGCAACGGCAAGCGCCATGGCCGTAAGCGATTTCACAAATTTAGACATTACGTTCTCCCTGTTATCGGTTCATATATTGAACCCTTATTTCATAAAATAGATTGCCTTGTTAAAAATAATCTGTCAAACTTTTTTTGAAATCAGAACGAAGAGAAGGTCCAAATGTCCTCTGCTGCAAAAACACTTGGCTTGCTTGCCTATTTTTCCATCACGCGGCCCGAGATCGGGCTTTCACAGATGTGCAAGCTGGCGGGCCGTGACAAGGCGACGACGTACCGCCACCTTCAAGCGCTTGAAGATGCTGGGTTTGTTGAACAAAATCCGACAACCAAGCTGTATCGTCTTGGTCCTGCAGTTTTACAGCTGGCCCAAACACGTGAAGTCACAGTTCCACGTAAAGCAGGCGCAGAGCATGCTTTGATGGTGCTTGCAGAGGCAACAGGCGAAACCAGCCATGTTTCGGTTCTATCTGGCTCAACTATCTATGCGCTGACCTCATGTGAGTCGCCGAAACACAGCACACGTGCGATCATAGACATCAATACCTTCCCCCTACACGCGACCGCCTCCGGACTATGTGCATTGGCATTTGGTCCACCTGATCTGATTGAATATGCCATCAATAACTTGGAGGCATTCACTGCCACCACGGTTCAAACACCGGAACTCTTGAAGGAAACAGTTGATACGATCCGCCAATCAGGCTTTGCGTGGTCGGGCGGCGCGCTTGAAATCGAGGTTCAAGGTCTTGCTGCGCCCATTTTTGACCACACGGGACTGCTGGCCGGCTCGGTATCGGTTGCAAGCGTCGCGACACGGTTCACGCCCGACCTTCAAGAAATAATTCAGCGAAACCTAATCATCGCCAGCCGAGAAATCACACGCAATTGGGGCGGTACCATTCCTGACAGCCTAGAGGCTAAATGGGCCAGATCCCTCTCAAATACAAACCCCCAATTATTGGAGTTTTCAAAATGAAAGATTCGAACTTTTTGAAAGAGAACAACGGGCGCTTCATGTGGCACCCTATGACTTCGCCAGCAGACACAAAGGAAAGCCCGCCTAAGATTATCACAGGTGCTTCAGGCGTTCGGATTGAAGATATTGACGGACATTCAGTGGTGGATGCTGTGGGTGGCCTGTGGAATGTGAACCTTGGATATTCCTGTCAGCCTGTCAAAGATGCAATTAAGGATCAGCTAGATACTCTCCCGTATTATTCGACCTTCCGCGGAACATCCAATGATGCCGTGATTGAACTGTCTTACGAGTTGAATGAATTTTTTGCCCCTGACGGGATGTGCCGGTCGTTTTTTACCTCTGGTGGCTCGGATTCGATCGAGACATCCCTGCGGCTCGCGCGGCAGTATCATAAACTGCGCGGCGATCATGGGCGCACAAAATTCCTGAGCCTGAAAAAGGGGTATCATGGCACCCACATCGGTGGTGCCAGCGTGAATGGGAATGCGAATTTCCGAAATGCGTACGAACCGCTCTTGCCAGGGTGTTTCCACATTCCCGCCCCCTACACCTACCGCAACCCTTTCAATGAAACCGATCCCGAAAAACTGGCACAGCTTTGCGTTGCCGCGCTGGTGGACGAGATCGAATTTCAGGGAGCCAACACAATTGCGGCCATGGTAATGGAACCAATCCTAGGGGCGGGCGGCGTTATTCCCCCACACAAATCCTTTGCACCAATGGTTCAGGAAATTTGCAACCGCAACGGCATCTTGTTGATCACAGATGAGGTCATCACAGCTTACGGCCGCACTGGCGCATGGTCTGGTGCCCGCCTGTGGGGCATCAAACCCGACATGATGGCAACAGCAAAGGCGATCACAAACGGTTTCTTCCCGTTTGGAGCTGTAATGCTGGGTGAGCGATTGGCCGAAACATTTGAGGATAATCCAGCGGCCAAAATTGCCCATGGATATACTTACTCTGGCCACCCTGTCGGTGCAAAAGCAGCCCTTGCCTGCCTGGCAGAAACCAAACGCCTGAACATCGTTGAAAACGCCGCAGCGCGTGGAGATCAACTGTTTGAGGGGTGCAAGGCGTTGATGGAAAAATACGACATCATCGGTGATGTACGTGGCGGTCATGGCATGATGACAGCAATCGAAATGGTTTCAGATCGCGCCACCAAGAAGCCCATCGATGGCGGCACTGCTGGTAAGGTTCAAGAAGTCACATACGATTCTGGGACAATGGTACGTGTTTCTGGCCCCAACATCATTCTGTCGCCACCTTTGATCTTGTCCAAACAAGATACCGATGTGATCCTTTCATCGCTCGATAAAGGCTTTGCGTCTCTCTGAGGCAAAATCCAAGCCTCATCCACAGCCAATTAGTGCGGATGAGGCACCTCGCAAAAGTGTAGAATTATGATCTTGGGTAATCGCGCAACCCTTGGGCCAATCGCGTTAACCCCTTTTCAAGATTGACTGTAGCACCGCCTCCAACACCTAGTCTGATATGGCCATGTTGATCATAAGAACTGCCCGGCAATAAGAAAGTCCGATAAGGGTCATCCAGCAGGAAACGCGCAAAATGATCGCTGTCGATACCATCAGGCAAACGTCCAAGCCCGATCAGACCCGCGCGTGGGCTGACCCAGCTTAGCCCTTCTTGTTCCTCAATCCACACGTTCAAAGACGCAAGGTTCGCGCGTCCATCTTTTCGCGCCTGCGTCATGGCGCTGCCATAGCGTTCAGGCCGCAGAGCAATTTCGGCGATGACCTCCCCCATGATATTCATGATCTCCGAGGAATTTTCACGTAAGATCACAGCATCATGGATCATTCCCGCATCAGGGCAGATGATCCATCCAGTACGCAACCCCTGCAATCCCAATGCTTTACTCACCGACCCTGTCGTGATTCCACGCGCATACATCCCTGCAATCGAGGGCGCGCGCTGCCCGTCCCACTCTAGACCCGCATAGACCTCATCCACCACCAACCACGCGCCGACGCGGTCAGCCATATCAACGATCTGCTTTAGCTCGTCCGCCTCCAGCATGTCGCCTGTTGGATTGTTCGGGTTGGTCAGAAAAATCATGCGCGTGCGTGGCGTGATCGCATCCGCTAGCTGATCCAGTGGTAAACGCCAGTTATCGACCTCCTGACGCGTGACCTTGATGATATTCGCCCCTATCGCCTTGGCAAGCACTTCGGCCTGCGGCCAGCCGGGGGTTTCGATTACGATCTCGTCGTCCGGTTGGAGCAACTGCATAATCGCGAGATAGTTTGCCTCTGACGCCCCAGCAGTGATTAGCACATCGGCGGGCGTACAGACACCTTCCAATCCTGCCTGACGCAGCACATGATCTTTCAACTCGGGTAGTCCGCTAAAATCGCGATTGTTCCAATCCAACACCAAGTCGGGGTCAAGGTCATCCAAAAAATCGCCAAGGCGCGGAGACTGAGACAGAGAAAACCCAACAATTGCCTCTGGCGTGCTTTGGGTTGTTTCAAGAAGATACTGAAACAACGTGTGTATCTTGACTTTCATCTATCACCCTCGTTTGCTTTGAACATGAGAAAGCAACTTCAGCTAAAGGGCAATCCCATTCGTCTGGCAGTGCTGGACTACGGCCTGTTCCAGGTCCATGCCAACGGCCGCGTCATTGGGATCTGCGGCTTTGTGATCCAAACGGATGCCGGTGAAACCGTCCTTATTGATACGGGCTTCCCTGAAAAATACGCAAACGATGCCGATGCTGCGACCAAGGAAGACGAGCTGGGCAGCTTTGGAAGGGTTCTGTCAGTTACGCCTGATAATATGCCAAACGCACAATTGGCCAAATTGGGGCTCTCACCCAATGACATTACGCTGATGATCCAAAGCCACACCCATATCGATCATGTCGGCCATATGGACGGCTTTCCCAATGCGCCAATTTTAATCGCTGCGGCAGAGCGCGCCTTGCCTCGACCACTGTATTGGTCCGGCAAACAAGCGATGAAATGGCCCGAGGCCGAATATCATCTGGTTGAGGACGACTTTGAATTAGGTTCAGGTTTTGAAGTCTTCCTTTGCCCCGGTCATGCACCCGGACAATTGGCATTTATGATAGAACTGCCGCAGACAGGATCTGTCTTACTAACATCCGACGCGATCAGCCGCGCTGCCGAGATAGACGAAAAATTTGCAGGGTCTTGGGATGTCGAACAAGCGATCCACCACGGGGCACGCCTGATGGAAATGGCCGCCGCACGCAGTGCAACGGTCATCTTTGGCCACTCACCAGAACAATGGCCTGACCTGCGCAAAGCACCTGCTTGGTTCGAGTAACCAGATAGCTAGCGCACATCTCGCCCTTGGTTCAAAATAATAACATTACCACTAGAAACATCCCCCGCAGGCGAGATCAAAAAACCAACCCATGCCGCAATTTCGGAAGGTTGCATCGCACGGCCATGTGGCATTTGAGCGATGGCGTTTGCCAAAATCTCCTCGCTCACGACACTAAAAAGTGGCGTTTCAGTCATCGCTGGCGCAATTGAATTCACCGCGATTTTTTCGGTGGCATAACGCCGCGCAAGATCTTTAGTCAGCGTATCCAACGCCGCTTTGGATGCGCGGTAATGAGGTGGATCAAAAGCATCAAAATTATAGGCCCCATTAGACGAAATATTGACGATCTTACGAACGCCATCTCGTCCCTCCATCAACTTGATCGCGGCTTGGCAGCAGTGAAATGCACCTGAAAAATTCAACGCCATCTGGCGTTCAAATTCATCTTCGGGGATGTTGGGGAATTCCGACATAAGACATGTGCCCGCATTATTCACCAACGCGTCCACGCCACCATGTTGACTAGCGATTTGGCCGAATGCCTCTGCAATTTTTGTGCTGCTGGTCAGGTCGGTCACAATACCAGAAAACGCGGGATCAGCCGCCAAATCATCAAGGCCTGCCACATCCACATCCAGCCCGACAACGGTCATGCCATCTGCTATCAACCGCGCAACAATTGCACGGCCCATGCCACCTGCCGCACCTGTAACAACTGCTATCCTTTTCATATCTTGCACCTATTGCAACTTCATCGCCATAACTCTAGGCGCGATGTCTAGCGCCGCACAAGGCCTTGAAACGTTACGGCCAAAACGCTGTGCCTTGAACCTATACAGCACCCGCACTAGCTATGGGCGATGAAATCACCTCTCCCCTCCCGACAAATCATCCTGCGTGGCGCATATAACGTACGCGACCTTGGCGGCTATCTCACGGCGCAAGGCTCACCCGTTCCCATGCGGCGTTTCCTGCGAGGCGATTGCCTGCACCGTCTGGATGAAGGTGAGCCCGAGCGTTTGCATTTTGAAGGGCTGCGGATGGTTATTGATCTGCGCACGGCACGTGAAGTCCACGATGCCCCCAGCCGCCTTGCTCGGCAACGCGGAGTTGAGTGGGTGAACTTGCCGCTGTTTGATGCCATGTCACCGGATGCTTTGGCCGAAGTTGATGTGCCCGACGGGCATCCGCTGCTTGCCCTGTATATTACGGCCATTGAAACCCGTGGCGAGGCGATTGCAACTATTTTGGGCCGCATCGCATCTGTTCGCGAGGGCGCGGTGCTGTTTAATTGCACTGCAGGCAAGGACCGCACAGGTGTAATCGCGGCATTACTACTGGGATTGGCGGGTGTATCTCACACCGACATCGTTGCCGATTATGCCCTAACCGAAGACCTTATTCCTGAACTTGTCGCTGAATTTTTAGGGCGATCACGCGCAAATGGCGGTGACGTCGAAACCTATGCAACCCTTCTAGAGAGCCCGGCCAGTGCGATGGCTGGCATGATGGCGTATATTGACGGGCAGTACGGATCAGTCATGGGGTATTTGGACCACATCAATGTCCCAACAAATATTCTATCGCGTCTTCAGGTCCGTTTAGGTGTGACGGAATAACCCCCGCGTAGAAAGTGAGCATCATTTCGCCGGAAGGCTCCGTTTGCGTCAATAGCACAGTAAATTGTCCAGTAACGGGTGAGTGATCTGATAGTTTCCCCATATACTTAGACATATTGATCCACTAAAATTGCTGAGAATCTAACAGACCTCGGTTGTCGGGGCTTACGGATATTGGAGCATTCAAATGCGCATTCACTCAATCATGTATGTCTCTGCTTTTGCAATGGTTGCTGCTCTGCCAGCCTCCGCACAGGAGCGTTCGTTCAATTTTGCCCTGCGCGGTGGCGTTTCCGCAGCACCTGAGTATCTTGGATCCGACCAAACCGAGGCTGGCGCTGATCTCGGCTTTACCTTCGGGTCACTTTCATGGGGTGGCAAGACGATTGGCAATGGCGTGCGCGGCGTTCCTGATAACGGCGTGTCGGTGCGCGGCGCTTTCCGCGTGATTGGTGACCGTACCGTAGATGATAGCCCCGAGCTTGCAGGTCTGGAAGACATTGACACCGCAGTTGAGTTGGGCATTGGCCTAACGTATCAGCAGACAAATTGGATGGCCTTTGGTGAAGTTCGCAAGGGCGTCACAGGTCATAGCGGTGTCACTGGGACCCTTGGTGCGGACCTGATTTACCGCCCCAATGACCGCTGGCTAATCACTGCCGGACCGCGGGTTAATTTTGGTAACGACGAATTTGCCAGCACGTATTTTGGTGTCCCTACAGGAAGTTCCTCCAGCTTTGCGGCATACGACGCTTCGGGCGGAGCACTCGGTGCAGGCCTTGAAGTTGCTGGTACATATTTCATCGATGATAAATGGGCACTTGAAGGCGCGGTCAGTTATGAGAAACTATTGGGTGACGCTGCAGACAGCCCGATTACGCAAAACGGGTCCGAAGACCAGTGGAGTATTCGGTTGGGTCTGAGCCGTGTGTTCACCCTTAATTTCTAACTACAGGACTTTCCCATGCAACTAGACGAAGCGATGCAAGGCCGCCGGAGTATCCGCGGCTTTCTAGATAAACCCGTGCCACGCGCCTTGATTGAAGAAGTCATTGCACTGGCGAACCGTGCGCCTTCGTCTATGAACACCCAGCCGTGGAATCTGCATGTCCTCACCGGAGAGCCGCTTGAGCGGGTGCGTGAAGGAAATTCAACCCGCATGCTCAATGGCGTTCCACCCGTGCGCGAAATCGTCGATCATGGTGCCTATGAAGGGCCTCACCGTGATCGCCAGGTTGGCATTGCCAAGCAGTTGTTTGCCGCAATGGGCATTGCGCGCGAGGACAAAGAGATGCGCCAAGATTGGGTCATGCGTGGTTTTCGCCAGTTTGACGCCCCCGTGTCCATTGTTGTGACTTTCGACAAAAGCCTAGAGGGCGGCACAATTGCACATTTCGATCTGGGTGCTGTGACTTATGGCCTGACGTTGGCCGCCTGGTCACGTGGATTGGGCTGTGTGATCAACGGGCAGGGCATCATGCAATCGCCTGTCGTGCGCGAACACGCGCAAATCCCTGATGATGAAATCATCATGACCTGTGTTGCGCTTGGTTGGCCAGACGAAGAATTCTCGGCGAATGCCGTGGTCTCTGAACGCCGCGACGTGAACGATGTCGCGTCTTTTGTTGGGTTTGACGACTAAATCCAATCAACTCTTGTAATAGTTGCGGTACCACGCAACGAATTGCGTAACGCCGTCGCGCACAGTTGTGCGCGGCACGTAACCCGTCAGCGATTCCAGCAGGCTCGCATCCGCCCAAGTGGCAGGCACATCACCCGGTTGCATGGGCATCATGTTCATTGCAGCGTCCACACCTGTCGCGCTTTCAATCGCCTTAATAAAGTCGAGCAATGGCACAGTTTCAGAGTTGCCGATATTCACCACACGAAACGGTGCAACAGGCGACAAGCTATCGTTCACATGCTTTCCCTGCCCTGTCAGGTAATCAGGCACTGCATCGATCAGCAAGATAATCGCCTCAACCAAATCTGTAACATAGGTGAAATCACGACGCATTTGGCCGTGGTTGTACACGTCAATTGGCCGCCCCTCTAGGATGCGCGAGGTGAATTTATGCGGTGCCATATCCGGTCGGCCCCACGGGCCGTAAACGGTGAAAAAGCGGAACATCGTGATCGGCAAGGCAAACAGATGCGAATAACTGTGAGCAATATTCTCGGATGATTTCTTTGTCGCGGCATACAGCGACATCTGGTGATCGGCCTTCATATTCTCTTGATAGGGCATCTGCGTATTCGCCCCATACGCCGATGAGCTGGACGCCATCAGCATATGTTTGGGCGGATGCGCGCGCGCGGCTTCCAGCAGCTGCAATGTCCCACCCAAATTTGTCTCAAAATACGACATCGGATTTTCCAGCGAATACCGCACACCAGCTTGGGCCGCGAGATGGATAACAACTTCGGGTTTGTATTGCTCAAACAACTCTGTCAAAAGCCCCGGCTTCTCGACCTTACCCTGTACATTTGTGAAACTGCTGTGTGCAATTAGCAAATCAAGACGCGACTGCTTTAGCCCAACGTCATAGTAATCACTCATGCTGTCTAGCCCCACGACCTGCCAGCCAGCAGCCAAAAGCGCGTCTGCTACAAAATAGCCGATAAATCCGGATGTTCCGGTAACAAGTGCGGTTTTCATAAGTGCATCCTAAACAACAACAGAGTACTTGCCTTCGCGCTTACACCTCCAAGGGGCATCGCCTCAACCATCAAAGCAGATTTTAGCACATCCCTTAGTTCACATTGGCGGGACGTTGAGAGGCATACTCCTTGATAAAACCCTTTCCCCGACTTGCGGCACGGGCGCGTCATGCGTACATCGGTATCAAGTACCGAGTAGCCTGAAAGAGCAAGAATGTCTGATCAAACCGCCTCCCGCGACACGATACTGGCCACAGCCGCACAAGTGCTAGAGCATGAAGGCAGCGCCCTAGTTCGCATGGCACAGAATCTGCCTGACGATTTTGCCCCCGCTGTTGAGCGTATTTTGCAGATCAAAGGGCGCATCATTTTGTCGGGTATCGGTAAATCCGGCCATATCGCCCGCAAGATAGCATCAACCCTCGCATCAACCGGAACGCCTGCGTATTTTGTACACCCTGCCGAGGCCAGCCACGGCGACCTTGGAATGATTACCCAAGATGATCTGTGCATCCTTCTATCCAATTCAGGCGAAACTTCCGAGCTGGGCGATCTTATCCGCCACACCCGTCGTTTCTCAATTCCGATGATCGGGATGAGCAGTAAATCAGACAGCACTTTGTTGCGCGCCGCTGATCTGTGCCTGACCCTCCCTCAAGAGCCCGAAGCAGGCAGCGGCATTGCGCCGACAACATCAACAACCATGGCACTTGCCTTGGGCGATGCCTTGGCCATGGCACTGATGGAGCAGCGCGGATTTTTGTCCGAACATTTCCGCACCTATCACCCCGGTGGTAAGTTGGGTGCGCAACTGGCCTTGGTGCATCAACTGATGCACGGCCTCGAAGCCATGGCAATTGTTCCCCCTGATGCTGGCATGCAGGAAACGCTCCTCAAGATGAGTGAAAAAGGCTTTGGCATTGCGTGTGTTGTCGAGAATAACAAACTAGTTGGCGTGATCTCGGATGGCGATCTGCGCCGCAACAGCGAGCACCTGAGCAGTCATAGCGCGCGCGAAGTTGCCACTAGCACACCCAAAACAATACCTTCCGATATGATCGCCGCCGAAGCCTTGGCTGTCATGAACGACAATAAGATAACCGTGTTAGTTGTGGTGGATGAGGCCAATGCCCCTGTGGGCCTGTTGCGTATCCACGATTGCCTACGTGCAGGAGTAGCATAATGAAAACAGTCATCGTAATCCCCGCGCGATATGCCTCTACCCGTTACCCCGGCAAACCTCTGGTCACCCTCCGTGACCGAGACGGAAATGAAAAATCCCTAATCCGGCGCAGCTGGGAAGCGGCAATGGCCGTTCAGGGTGCAGACGCCGTCTATGTCGCCACAGATGACATCCGGATCAAAGAAGCCGCCGAAGCTTTTGGTGCAGATGTAATCATGACATCCGAGAGCTGCGAAAACGGCACTGCCCGCTGTGCAGAAGCCGCGACCAAGGGTGTGTTTGACGCGGATCTCGTCGTGAACTTGCAAGGTGATGCGCCCTTGACCCCTGCATGGTTTGTTGAAGATCTGATCACCGCCATGAAGGCACGCCCAGATGCGCCTGTCGCGACACCGGTCGTGAAATGTGACGCACAAACCTACGCCCATTTCCGCGCTGACCGCGCGGCTGGCCTAGTTGGTGGCACAACAGCGGTCTTTGATCAAACCAACCGCGCGCTCTATTTCAGCAAAGAAGTCCTGCCCTATATCGACCCCGCAAAAGAAGCCGACGCCGCAGGAGAAGTGTTCCACCACGTTGGTCTCTATGCCTATCGACCTGCCGCCCTTGCCCTTTATGCTGGCTGGCCCGAAGGCCGCCTGGAACGCCATGAGGGCTTGGAACAGTTGCGGTTCCTTGAAAATGGCACCGATGTGCTGTGTGTCGAAGTTGAAGGCCGCGGTCGCGTATTTTGGGAACTGAACAATCCCGGTGACGTGGAACGCATTGAATCCATTCTAAATGCAGATGCAGATGCCTGAAAATAATCACAATTGGCGGAGCTTTTTGGCCTTAAAAACAGGCTCCGCCACGGTCACTTGTCCCTAACTGGGTCTTAATTTCGGGCCAGACCAAGATTGGTCTCCCCTTCCCGATGAACACCCCAATTGCCACTTTTGCGAACACTAGTAACGGCAGTCACACACTGACTTCTCAATTGATATGTTCATCCGCCCTAAGGCGCTCGACCATAAAATCCACAAATGCTCTGACTTTACCACTTACCATGCGCCCTTCCTGATGTACGACATGGATGGGCATCGGAGGAAGCTCGAACGTATCCAGCACGGTCTGCAATCGTCCCTCTTCGATGAAGGGGGAAATTTGATAAGATATTACTCTTGAGAGCCCCCATCCCCCCAGCGCCATTTCTATAGCAGCATCGTTTGTATTCATCTGAACACGTGGCTTTATGTGAACTGAAGTTCGGGACCCACCGATTTGAAACGCCCATTCGCGAGAGGGCGTTACGGCAAGAGACTGGATAAGCGCGTGATTCACCAGGTCCTCCGGATGTTGTGGCTGCCCGTGTTTTTCGATATATTTGGGCGCACCAAAAACAACTTGGCGAACACTGCCACAACTTACCGCAGTGAGTGATGAATCCGGCAAGTCACCAATTCTTATGCCTACGTCCAGACCTTCATCGATCAAATTCACAACCCGATCCACGTACAATGTCCTTGCATTCACTTTGGGATAGGAATGGAGGAATTCACCAAGTATTGGCGTTATGAACATACGGCCAAGCAACGCCGAAGCCGTAATATTCAACTCCCCCCTTGGTTCGACATGCGAGCCAACCGCCGCTTGTTCCGCTTCATCCAGTTCAAGCAGTATCCGTCGACTGTCCTCCAGAAATCTTTTGCCCACGTCGGTCAGCCTGACGGAGCGGGTTGTGCGGATGAACAAACGCGCCCCAAGATGATCCTCTAACATTGATATGGATCTTGTGACCGCAGGCGGTGACATATTCAAACGGCGCGCCGCTGACGCAAACCCATGACAGTCAGCCACCGCGATAAACACCTGAATCGATCGAATCTTGTCCATCATATTATTCCATTTAGCTGAATAATAAATTGACTATTACGATTATTCTAACAACTCAAGAAACAGATTAGCTCTTGTTCAACCGATGACTACCCTCCCAGTTGAACAGGAAACACCATGACTCGCGCCTTCACAGAGATCAGTTTTACGCCTTCCGTTCGCGCCCTACAGACCCAAAACGGGTCAGCCGACGGGTATTCGAAATTCATGGCCCCAGAGGCAGATCGCGCGGACCGAATTGGGCCTGCCGAAGCAGAATTCATCTCAGGCAGAGACGGCTTTTATCAAGCGACGGTATCGGAGAATGGATGGCCATACGTGCAGTTCCGCGGTGGCCCAACGGGCTTCCTTAAGGTGCTGGATGACCAAACTATTGCCTATGCAGATTTCCGCGGGAACCGCCAATATTTGAGCGCAGGCAATCTTACTGACAATGACCGTATCTCGATGATCTTGATGGATTATCCGAATCGTCGCCGGTTGAAAATATGGGGTCGCGCCACGCAGATCGGATCTTCCGAAAATCAAGAATTGATGGCCAACATACAAGATACATCTTACCGCGGACGCCCTGAACGCGCCGTCGTCATCACCATCCAAGCTCTAGACTGGAACTGCCCGCAGCACATCCCTCAGCGGATGACGATTGACGAGCTGGAACCACAGCTGGAGCCCCTCCGTTTTGAGCTGTCCCACCTGCGTTCCGAGAACGAAAAGCTGAGATCCATGCTTAGTCAAAGCGACTGATCTCTGCCCTATTACCATCCCAAAAATCTACTCAACTTCAAAAGGAAAAATTCGATATGTCCTATGCCATTAAATCAACCCTAAGCGCTAGCCTTCTGGCGTTAACCATCGCATTGCCTAACTTGACCTCCTCGTCAGCCATCGCCGCAGAGGCCGCTGTTAACGCTGACGCCGCACAAATTTCATTTCGCTCAGAAGTCATTGACGGACTCAAGATCGCTTATCGCGAGGCGGGGGATCCCTCCAAGCCAACAGTCCTTTTGCTACATGGCTTCCCGACATCATCGCACATGTTTCGCAATCTAATCCCCCAATTGGCCGAAACGTATCATGTTATCGCCCCCGACTTTCCCGGCTACGGTGCTTCTGACATGCCTGACGCGGCAAGCTATGAGTACTCATTTTCCAATACGGCAGCTATCATGACCCGACTGTTGGACATGAAGCAGGTTGATGATTACGCAGTCTATTTGATGGATTACGGTGCCCCCGTCGGGTTCCGGATGTTTGCCGAAAACCCAGAACGAGTTTCCGGTTTCATCATCCAAAATGGGAACGCCTATGAAGAAGGCTTGGGCGAATTCTGGGACCCGCTCAAAGCCTATTGGGCCGATCCCTCTGCTGCAAATGGCGACCAACTGCGTGGCTTTTTGGGGATGGACGCAACCAAGTGGCAATTCACTCACGGCACGCAAAACCCGGAAGCGATCAATCCAGATAACTTTTGGCATGTCCAATACCTGTTGGATCGCCCGGGCAACCAAGAAGTGCAGCTTGAAATGTTCTTGGACTACGGAACCAACGTCGCTGAATACCCTAAATGGCAGGCTTTGTTCCGCGAGCATCAGACACCAACACTGTTGATGTGGGGCGAAAATGATTACATTTTTCCTACTGATGGTGCGCACCCTTACAAGCGTGACTTAGTGAATTTGGAGTTCCATCTGCTCGACACCGGTCACTTCGCGCTTGAAGAATATGGTGATGAGATAGCCGATCACATGATCGATTTTCTAAACCATAACATTAGGCCTTAGATGGTCGGCAGAGAAGGAGCGGATGTTGAGGAGTTATCTCAACATCCGCCGTGCCCCCATCACAGCGGAATGCGCAATTTCCCAAGTATTTTGCTTTATCCTGATCCAGCCCCTTCACAGCAAGGTAGCCGACAATGTCAAAGAAACTCATATTATATTCGGCGTGGTATTGCCCTTTTGCTCAACGCACTTGGGCAACACTAGAGCACTTGGGAATCCCGTACGACTACCGCGAAACAGACCCCTACAATAAATCTCCGGAATGGATGGATATCTCCCGCCGGACTGGTCAGGTGCCAGTTCTTGAAATATTCACGCATAAAGAAAAGACGCTTCGCATCCCAGATTCATTGCGGTCAATGGAGTATCTAGATGACATCCAGATTGAGGGGGTGGAGGGGTTTTCTAGTCAAGCGGCAATCCGCGCTGATGCCCGCTATTGGCTGGATGTTCAAAAATCGGACATCATCCCCTACTTCTATCGCTTCTTGAAAGCCGGTAAATGCAGTTCGGAGGCTGATCAGGCGAAAGAAATGATGCTGGCGGGCCTGCAAATTTTTGCACAAGCCATGGCTTCAGAAGGACCTTACTTCGCTGGGAATACACCTAAAATTGTCGATTTCGCCTTCGCTCCATTTGCACTGCGCATCGAACTTCTTCTGAAACACTACAGAGGTTTCACAATGCCCACAAACGGCGAGACATGGGCGCGGTATGCAACTTGGTGGATAGCCATGAAGGCCCACCCAGCGTTCCTAAACACCATGCCCGATCCTGAAACATATTTTGAACGCCTGACAGAATTTTACCTGCCTTATAGCCAGGGCGGAGGTCAAGAAGACGTCACAAAAATCATCTAAATATCTGAAATAATTTCACTAGACTTGACATACTCGATGAATACCTTCGCAATCTCCGGCATCCCATTCATTCAGAGTCTGTTTGGTTTTGTCCTCATTGCCAAATGACACGTAGCCCCGTGGCTGTGTGGAAAACCGAAGCAAGTCGCATTGGGAATTTTGATCCTTCCACATGCGTTCCACTATCTAGGTTTAACCTCTCTAACCGGAGTGCTCTCCAGCCAGGCTATGCCAAGCACATTTGCAACGGCTACTGGTTAAGGCCTCTTTTTCGTCGCTCGCATGCAGAGGAGGTAACAGACGAAAAGGTGTCATCACGTATTTCTAGCCAAACGATATCCGTTCAACCAGATCTCGATTAATGTTGCCAGTTGTCTTCATAAGCATAAATTTGATGGGGTTCTGCTGGCTCATTTATCCGAAAGACCTAACATAGACGTGGGATAGCATTGGTAGCCAGTTTGAGTGAACCGCCAAACATCCTCTTTGCCATTTGTTCGATCAGGATAAAGCTTAATAGCGACCGACTTGAACAAAGCGAGACCAACATCACCGTTATTCTAATCGCACCTGCACCCGCCTCAGGATCGCTGAAACGGATGCTCACATTTCGGCATTAGCCAATATCATTGGGCAATAATGATGCCGGAAGGTTTTGATAGCAAACCGGCCGCAGGAACCGGCGAATAGAGAGCGTACCAACAGATGTCGCGCCAAAATTAGTTGAAGCGGGGTAAGGTCCGCCATGAACCATAGTATCGCTTACTTCGACACCGGTTGGGAAACCGTTGGCCAAAATGCGACCTGCTTTGCGTTCCAATACCGGCATCAGGTCTTGGGCGAAATCGGTATCGGCATCATCCATATGCACGGTACACGTCAATTGTCCTTTGAGGGTCTTTGCAACCTTCACCATCTCCTCCTCGTCCGTCACACGAACAATCAATCCAAGTGGGCCGAACACTTCTTCACCAAGCTCTTCGTTCGCAAGCCAGGCCTGCCCTGATGTTTCGTAAAGGTAGGGTGTTGCTTTGCGCATGTCACAGGACGTGGCCAATAGTTCAGCAACCCCTTGTGTACTGGCAATCCGATCGCGCCCATCGCGATAGGCCTGTGCTATTCCGTCAGTCAGCATAGTTTGCGCACCAAAGATGGTCAGTGCCTCGGTGGCGGCTTTGGAAAAAGCATCGGCATCGGGCCCGTCGATCACAACTGATATCCCTGGATTGGTACAGAATTGCCCTGCCCCCATTGTCATTGAACCAGCCCATGCTCCACCAATATCCTTACCCCGACTTGCGACCGCTGCGGGCAAAAGGAACATCGGGTTCACCGAACCTAGCTCACCAAAGAATGGAATAGGAACGGGACGTTGCGCACACAAATCAAACAACGCGCGACCACCACCAAGTGATCCGGTGAATCCTACGGCACTGATCAATGGATGTTGAACTAGCGCGGTCCCAACGTCACGTTTACCGCCCTGTATCAACGAAAACACACCTGCATCGACACCACATTTCGTAATGGCAGCTTTGATCGCTTCGGCAATAATTTCACCTGTCCCCGGGTGGGCGCTGT
This sequence comes from Sulfitobacter sp., assembly GCA_033851935.1. Lineage (GTDB taxonomy): Bacteria > Pseudomonadota > Alphaproteobacteria > Rhodobacterales > Rhodobacteraceae > Sulfitobacter. Next base: position 115,581 of record JAWSVL010000012.1, on the reverse strand, counting down.
GACCCTTCACAACAACCGGACACCCTGCAGCAAGCGCCGCCGCCGTATCACCGCCAGCTGTTGAAAATGCGAGCGGAAAGTTCGAGGCACCAAAGACGGCGACCGGCCCAATGGGGCGTTGCACCATTCTGAGATCAGGGCGCGGTAACGGCGCACGGTCAGGAAGCGCTTTGTCGTGACGTTCATCAAGATAGTCACCCGCCAGAATATGGGTTGCGAACAGGCGTAACTGGCCTGTGGTGCGTCCACGCTCTCCTTCAAGGCGTGCTTCAGGTAATCCGGTTTCCTGACACCCTATTTGCGTGATTTGTTCTGCGCGGGCTTCAATCTCATCCGCTATCTCATTGAGAAACTCGGCGCGGTCTTTGCGGCTTGAATATCCGTAGGACCAAAATGCATTCTCCGCCGCTTTACAGGCGGCATCGACAATCTCCGGCGTTCCAATTGAAAAGCCGTGGCTTAGTCCGTGGGCTGGTTCAGATCGGAATGTGGCAGATCCAGTCACCCAGCTTCCTGCGATCAGATGTTTTCCGTGCGGTTCGAATGTCATTTTAGCGCTTTCTTTCTTAGGTCTAGGGATGTCATGCATCCGCTGTTGGGCAACGTGAAAACAGGCTTTATGGGCGGCCGTTTTTCTTGCGCCATTCTTTGAATTCTTCCAAGTTTTCTTCTTTCGTCGCAGGATACAGACCAATAATGGATGCGCCCTCTTGCACCTTGCCGAGAACGAAATCTTCGAATGCTGTCATTTCGACTGCTTCCATTGCAATTTCATCTGCAAGGTGCGCGGGGATGACAATGACGCTATCATCGTCGCCCACCATAATGTCGCCTGGAAATACCGGTGCATCGCCACAACCGATCGGGACATTGATATCGATGGCTTCGTTTGTGGTCAGGTTGGTCGGGCTGGATGGCCTGTTGTGATAGGATGGCATATCCAGTTCTCCAATATTCATGGCATCGCGAAAGCCACCATCGGTCACGACACCTGCGGCGCCGCGCATCATCAGTCGGGTGATCAGAATATCTCCTGCCGATGCAGCATATGCGCTTTTACGGCTATCCATGACCATCACATGACCTTCGGGGCAGGTTTCAACCGCATGACGCTGGGGGTGTTTTGGATTTCTAAATTCAACCAATTGGTTACGATCTTCGCGAGCCGGCATATAGCGAAGCGTGAACGCTGGCCCCACCATGTTGCGCCCCTTTCGCTTAAGCGGATGGACGTCTTGGATGACCTGATTGCGCAGACCCCGTTTATACAGCGCCGTCGCAAGTGTCGCCACTGATACGGTTTCCAATCGTTTTTTGGTCTCTGTTGAAAGTGAGAAATCGGACATCAGTTTTCCTTCGTTATTTACTTGTAAATTCCGTCTACGGACCACATCGGTCATGCGTCTTGTTCCGCTTTGTTGTGTCGAATGGAGGAGTACAAAGACAGGCTGATCAACGCGGCACCAATCAAGCCTGTGATGATTTCCGGGATGTGGACAAGCGATTGCGAATACATGATCATTGCAAGCGCCAACACCGAGTAGAACGCGCCATGTTCGAGATAGCGAAACTCAGACAGTGTTTCCCGTTCAACCAGCATGATCGTCATGGACCGAACGTAAAATGCACCAATCCCAAGGCCTATTGCGATCAAGAACAGGTTTTGCGTCAATGCAAACGCACCGATCACGCCATCAAAAGAAAAGCTGGCATCAAGCACTTCAAGATACAAAAACGCGCCAAAGCCACCCTTTACCGCCATTGTCTGCGCCTCTTTCTGTGCGTCTAGAAAATGCGCCACTAATTCCACAGCCAAAAATGTGACAAGCCCACATACCGCAGCGAACAGGAACGTCGCACTTTGTTCATCGGGAAGAGCACAAGACAACATCAATGCAGCAAACAAGACGACAGCGATTTCAAGACCGCGAATAGATGCAAGGCTACGCAACCGGCGCTCAATTGATCCGATCCAGTCAACTTCTTTGGATTGATCCATAAAATACGCCAGCGCGACCATCATCAAGAACGTCCCGCCAAACGCGGAAATACCGACATGGGCATCATCCATGATGCGTGCGTATTCTTGGGGTTCAGTCGCCGCGAGGACAATTGCAGAAACAGGCCCAATCTTAGCTGCGATAACCACAACCAAGAGCGGGAAAATGATCCGCATCCCGAACACCGCAATCAGAATACCCCACGTCAGGAACCTGTGTTGCCATTTGGGATCCATATCTTTGAGAATATTGGCGTTTACAATCGCATTGTCGAAGCTGAGCGAGATCTCAAGAACTGCCAAAATACCGCCGATCAGGAGAAACGACAAAGCCCCCGCAATCGTTCCTGTGGTTTGATAACCAAGCCAATAAGACAATGCCAAGCCAATAAGTGTTATCAGAAACGGCCAACGCAGGTACGTCAAAGTCTGGTTCATTTTGATGTCCTCAGAGAATATTTGGGGGCCAAGACCGGCGTAAGAAGTGGTTTCTTCTGGAAATGCGCGGCAATATTATCAACAGCAAGCTGCGCCATTGCACCACGCGTTTCCGTCGTGCCACTAGCATGGTGAGGACACAAAACTACGTTCGATAACATTGTGAGGGCGGGGTTTGGGTGAGGTTCATTTTGGAAAACGTCCAATCCGGCGGATTGCAATTTTCCTGTAGCCAAACAATCGACAAGGGCAGTCTCGTCCACGACGCTTCCACGAGCTACATTGATCAATGTGCCATTGGCCCCCAGTTTCGCCAGGACATCACGCCCCACCAAATGATACGTTTCTTTCCCGCCTGGGATAATCACAAAAAGGATATCGCACCAATTGGCTAACATTTCGGCGTCTGAAAAATAGGGGAACGCGACATCTTTTTGGTGCCGCGCACAATACCCAATTTCGAGCTTCATGGGCAAAAGCCGTGCTGCGATTTCTTGCCCAATTGCCCCAAACCCGAGTATGCCTGCGCGCTTCCCCTTGAGGCTCGACAACAGCGGATATGGCCCGTCTGTCCCCCACTGCCCAGTTCGTACATAGGCATCGCATGACAACAGATTACGTCGTGTCGCAAGCATCAGCATTACAGCAGCATCCGCCACATCATCCCTAAGGGCTTGTGATGTGTTGGTCATTGCAATTCCTGAACGTTTTAACGCGGCAACGTCAACGGCTTCGAAACCGGCGGACGTACATGCAACCAATTCCAGATCAGGCAAATAATCCAACTCGTCGGTCCCAAGGTGGACATGACCGTTAAGAATAACGGCCCGACAATTTTTACCATTAGATCGCATAAACGTTTCACGGTCTTCGGCCTGATCGCAACGTACAAGATCGAATTGTGCATCAAGATTGGCAAGCGCCGAAGGGAAAATTGGGGACATTACCATGACTTTGGAACGGGTCATCTTGATGCTCCTTGTATATCCTTGAGGACCTGACGACGCTGCGCTTGTATATCCGGATCGGGGCTTAAACTGGCTGCAATAAGGTTGCGCGTGTATTTTTCACGTGGCGCATCAAAGATCTGCTCCACCGGTCCTTGTTCGACGATTTTCCCGTTCTGCATGACAATAACGCGATGGGCGAAATCCCGAACCAGCGGTAAATCGTGGGCAATGAATAGATAGCTCAACCCCAGATCGTTCTGCAGTCCAGACAGGAGTGATAGGACTTGCGCCTGAATAGACACATCGAGCGCGGAAACCGCTTCGTCGCAAACAATCAATTTGGGTTCTAATGCCAATGCGCGAGCGATCGCAATGCGCTGACGTTGTCCGCCAGAAAACTGATGCGGGTGACGATACATGTGTTCAGCCTGCAAACCGACCTGTTCCAACAATTCGCAAACACGTGATTTCCAGTATTTCTTTTCCAAAATTTCTGGATGAATAACAAAGGCTTCAGAGATGATTGCATAGATCGACATCCGTGGATTAAGCGATTGCGTTGGGTCCTGAAACACCATCTGGATATCTCGACGCACCTTGAAGAGTTCTTTGGTGTCCATGCTGACAAGGTCCTGCCCATTAAACAGCGCCTCACCGCTGGTGGCATCTTCAAGCCGCAGCACGGTTTTGGCCAAGGTGGATTTTCCAGAACCCGACTCACCGACAATCGCAACAGTTTCCCCTGGCCGCACCGTCAAACTAGCGTTGTCCAGCGCGACAAACGCGCCATAGTGTTTGGTCAGCCCTGTGATTTCGAGGATAGGTTTAATCCCAAGTTCCAACTGCTCTACCATTTCACCCTCGCCTGGTATCGCGGCGATGAGCCTTTTTGTGTAGGGATGATGCGGGGTGTGATAAACGTCACGCGCGGCTCCCGTCTCGACGATTTCACCTGAATTCATCACCACAACACGATCCGCGATCTCGGCAACAACACCAAGATCATGGGTGATCAACAGCAACCCCATACCAGTTTCCTGCTGCAGCTCTTCGAGCAGCGCGAGGATCTGGGCTTGCACGGTCACGTCCAGCGCGGTTGTCGGCTCATCGGCAATCAAAATGTCAGGTTTTAGGGCCAAGGCCATCGCGATCATGATGCGTTGACGCTGTCCGCCGGAAAATTGGTGCGGGTAAGCGTCTACCTTGATTTCGGCATCAGTTATGCCAACCCGTTGCAAAAGAACAATTGTCTTTTGGCGTGTCTCACCCTTGTTCACACCGTGCGCAATCATCGCCTCGGCGATTTGAAACCCCACGGAATAGACGGGATTCAGATGGCTTAGCGGGTCTTGAAAGATCATTGCGATCCGGTGGCCATTTAGTTGTCGTCGCTCTTCGCGTGACATCGTGAGAACATCCCGCCCCTCAAACAAGATTTCACCTGATGTGATTTCGCCCGGCGGCATATCGATCAAATTCAGGATCGCCGAAGCAGACACCGATTTCCCCGAACCGGACTCGCCAAGAATGGCCAATGTTTCACCGCGTTCCAGATGCCAGCTGACATCTCGAACCGCATGTACGGTGCCAAAGGATGTATGGAAATCGACGGATAAGTTTTTGACTTGCAGAAGATGACTATCCATTTTTCTTCTCCACGTTTTCAAGGCGCCAGCGTTGTGCAGGGTCGAGAGCCGTGCGCATCCAGTTCGATACCAAATTTAACGAAAGGGTCGTCAGAATGATTGCAAGACCAGGCCAGAACGACAGCCACCAAGCCGTGGTCAAATAGGGCCTCCCCTGTGACACCATCAAGCCCCACGTTATTTCAGGTGGTTGAATACCAATCCCTAGAAACGAAAGGGCGGATTCAGCAAGCATTACAAACGCAAAATCCAGCGTTGCGATGGTGATCAAAGTTGGCAACACTACTGGCAAAATATGGCGGAAAATAATCCTAGGCGTCGAAGCGCCCATAACTTTTGCAGCCTGCACAAACATGCGTTCTCGGATTTCCAAGGTCTCCGCTCTGGCGGTCCGCAGATAAACAGGAATACGTGTGATTGCCAAAACAATCACCAGATTGAACACAGAGCTGTCCAACATAAACAGCACAATCACAGCCAACAAGAGTGACGGGAATGCCATGATGATATCAGCAAGCCGCATAATCACTTGGCTAAGTGTTTTGGAGCTGTAGCCTGCAATCAAACCCAAACTCGTCCCAATTGTCAGTGAAAAGACAACCGCTCCTGCTGCCACAAAAATTGTGTTTTGAGCGGCAACGATAATGCGCGCCAGCAATGGACGTCCAAGTGCATCTCCTCCCAGCCAGAATGGCCAGTTCGTTGAGAGATCAAAGGGTGGCGCATTACGGCCCCGTAGGTTCTGTTTGGTTGCAAGGTCATCCAGAAAGAATGGACCGAAAACCGCACAGACTAAGATGATCAGAAGAAACATAACCGAAATGAACGCCAGCTTGTCATTCCACAGCATCCGCAGCGTTTGCATGTATTGATTAGGCGCTTCGGTCATGTCGGGACTGGCGGGTTGATTGTCTGTTGCATTTACCATGGATCAGTACCTGATGCGGGGATCGAGTATCGAGTAGAGGATATCGATCACGAGGTTCATTAGAAAAATCGCCAGTGCTGTGATGATAATTGCGGCCATCACCACTGCGAAATCGCGTTGCAAAATCGAGTCGATCATCAGCTTCCCCACGCCGGGAAACCCGAAGATTGTTTCGATCACAACAGCGCCGTTCAGCAGCGCTGCGGCCTGATCACCAATCACTGTAATAACGGGCAACAATGCATTCCGAAGCGCGTGGACGAAAATAATGGAGCGGTTCTTAACACCTTTGGCACGTGCCGTTTTGACATAGGCAGAACTCAGCGCCGTGATCATTGAACCACGCACAATCTGCACGATGAGCCCAAACGGCCGGATGAAAAGCACCGAGACGGGCAAGATCCAGTGCGCAAAGCTGCCAGTACCTGACGTTGGAACCCAACCCAAGGTGACAGAGAAGACGACGATAGCAACAATGGCGATCCAGAAGTCAGGGGCACTGGCCCCGATGAGCGAAAAGAAAGTAGCGATACGATCAAAGATACCGCCGACATGAAACGCGGCTAATGATCCAAGTGTAATCGAAAAGACGATAACCAGCGACAGCGTGATAACGGTTAGCTGCAAAGTCCAACCAAACCCTCGCAGTACAATGTCAATTGCGGGTTCTGAGCGCCGGATTGACTCTCCGAAGTCAAGGCGAACCAAATCGCTCATATAGCTAAAAAATTGCATAATAAGTGGATCGTTGAGACCGTGAATTTCCCTGAATTGATCTTTGATCTCTTCAGAGGCGTCGAGAGGCAAGAACAGGCTAGTGGGATCACCAGTCAGTCGGCTCAGAAAGAAGACCAACAGGACCAACCCGACAAGAGAAATGGCGCTTGCAGCGGCGCGTTTCCCCAAGAAATTCAACATGACAACAAACCTTTATCTAGTGGGCTACAGGCAACCTAGGCTGCCTGTAGCTATATTAATTTTAGTAGAATTCGATCTGCGACAACTGCAGTTCACTGTTGGTTCGGATTGTCGGCGTGAAGTCCAGACGTTCGCTGACCCGGCTGAAACCAACCATATGGAACAACATTACATCAGCGATGACTTCTTCGTGGAGATGGGCAAACAACTCACTCCATTTTGTTGTACGTGCTTCACCGGTCGTGATCGTCGCGTCTTCAATCATTGCATCGATATCTGAATACGCGAGGCCTGAAGTCTGCCCATCGGTATGATATTTAAAATACATCGAAAACACAGGATCACCGTTAGCATTATCGTGCTGAGCTTGGATCAATGTTGGTCCGCGACCTTCTGGCAGCGGCTTGGCATATCGTTCCAACCATTCAGCAACTTCAACCATTTCCAGGTTCATATTGAACCCGACGTCCTGATACATGGCATGCAATGCTTCCATGGTTTCCAGCACGTTGCCAAAGTTGTTGGACCGCCCGAGCAATGTGATTTCGGTATCAACCGGCACACCATCTGCGCGCGCCTCTTCCAGCAATTCACGAGCACGATCCGGATCGAAAGCGTAGGGTTTTAGATCAGCATTGTACCCAATCGTGGAGGGAGGCGTTATGCCTGTCGCCAACAACGTGCCGTCTGCAAGGACTGTGCCGACGAATGCGTCACGATCAATTGCCAGATTCAAAGCTTCACGGACTCTGCGATCATTAAGCGGCGGCTGCGCGTGTTCCATACTCAGGTATAAAGTTTCGGAATTCGGGTAGGAAAAATCCATGGTCGGTTTGGTGGCGTCCTGAACCGCGATGTTTGGTGCAATGTCCGCTTCACCTGCTGCAACCATTGCTGTGCGAACAGCACTGTCGGATCGGAAGACATATGTCGCATTTTGGACTGTTGGCTGATCCCCCCAGTAGTTTGGATTGGCAGTCAGCGTGATGTATTCACCCCGCTGATATTCATCAAATGTATAAGGTCCAGTTCCAATCGGGTGGTCGACAAAGCTATCAAGCGGCGCATCGTGCGGCGTCACCGTAACGAGCGACATCAGCAATGGCAAAATCGGTTGTGCCGGATCTGCGGTCACGTCAATTGTATGCGGGTCGATGATGTTGGATGAAACTTTGATACCACCAAAAGCCTTTGCGCCGATCTCACAGGCAATGTCCGGGGAAACAACTCGTTCAAGTGTATGCGCGATATCTTCGGCGTCCATCGCAGAACCGTCGCTGAACATGACACCTTGGCGTAAATGGAATCTCCATGTGCCGTCACCCATGTTTTCCCAGCTTTCTGCCAACCGTGGTTGAAGGCCTGTTACAGGGTCTAATTCAGTCACCGTTTCTGAGATGTTCTGAAAAATGACACGGCCCACGTTGGATTTTGTGGACATGCATGGTTCTACGAATTCGAGTTCTTCTGACAACACAATCATGACGGAATTGTCTTGCGCTTGTGCCGTAAAGGCCATCGTCGACGCAATCGCCGTAGCCGTAAAAAGATTCAGTTTAAGGGTCATTTGATCCTCCCATTTTGATCGTTCTGCAATCTGCGCTCAGTTAAGTTTTAGTGAAGAACGCAGACCTCCCGGACCTAGGGTCAGAAAAATAGTATAATTTGTAAATTCCAAATTTGGATTGCTGTGATACAAGAAGTGTATCACTCTTTTTCAAACCCATCCAATTCAGTTAGGATCCCGATGCCCCAAGGACAGTTTGAATTTTTCCAGATGAGGTGCTTTGTGGCGGTCGCCGAAGAGCTAAGCTTTCGACGGGCTGCCGACACAATGAACATGACCCAGCCGCCATTGTCGCGTCAGATCAAACTCTTGGAAGAGCGGGTGAATTTGAAGCTGCTTGAGCGGACGAACAGACACGTTCGTCTGACACCAGCTGGTGAAAATTTTTATCAAAGTGCTGTAGATATTATCCAGCGTTCTGAACATGCTGTACTAAATGCCCGTCAAGCGGAACGCGGCGAAACTGGTACTATTGCATTTGGATTTGTACCCTCTGCAGCCTTCAAATTCATGCCACTGATAGCGCAACGCATGGCTAAAGAAATGCCCCTCGTCGCGCTAAGTCCTATTGAAATGATGGGGTATGAAGTGATCGAGGCACAACGGTCTGGTCGCATCGATCTAGGGCTGACCAGAATGGAAAAACCAAGGGATGAGATAGAGTGGACAAAGGCCGTGAGCGAACCATTCGTTCTGGCCCTACCAAAGCATCATCCACTGGCACACAAACCGGATCTATCGATCTCGGATCTTGACGGAGAACCCTATATTTCGTTCGCAAAGGACCGCGGTGGCTACCTGATGGAAACCGTCAAAGCGATGTTTAACTCCTGCAATGTTGTGCCAGAGACTCGCTTGGGTGCGAGTCAGACCCATGCAGTGATCAGTCTCGTGAACCACGGTCTGGGGTTTGCGATTGTGCCGCGTTCCGCACAGATCATTCAGATGGAAGATACGCACTACCGCGAAATCGACCTGCCCTCGCATTTTCGCTCTGACATGTTTCTTGTCTCACGGTCTGGGCAGAACTCTGTTGTGAGTGTCAAAGTAAGACAACTGATCCTCGATGTTCTACACCCATACAGATCCGCAAGTAGCGCGTCATGATACTTCGCTTAATACAAATTTTACCTGTTGCCCGGTTGCGGTCTATTTGTAAATTATGGGACCGACTTTGACCTACGAAGTAGTATCACATGCAGTGCTTGTTAGTGGACCGCTGCTTTTTCTAAAACTTCCCTCTCGTCACGCAACAAGCGAACTTCCTTGCGAGATGTCAGACCTCTTTCTCGCCGTCCTCGTAAGAAGCCAACATCATCTGATCGTATTGAAACTTCTGAACCCATTTGTTCAGTGTAGAAAGACCACCGCCCAAATCCGTCTGTGTATCTCCTTCATAGCAAACATTGCTGAAAGGAGACCGGCCTCGGGCGTAGCCTAATGTGGGGTATTGGTAGTCCCTTCCCCCACCCTGCTCTACCAGATGCGAAGTCAAATTTACCATGGCAAGATTCATCCAAGACCTTAGGCAGATGCTGCGTCACGATGGATCGTCTCTTTCGTTCCCTCCTTGGATTTCCATAAATCAAGGGAGTGCCTGCAGTGAATCTATGGCATGAACATGCCTACATACCAAATGTTACTAGGTTTTAATTTGAACCATGCCCTCATGAACACGCGTTTCGAAAGTCATCATCCGCCGCGTCGCTGGTGCCCCAACCGGACTACCATTTCGCACGTCAAAGGCACCTTGATGAAGCGGGCATTCAATGACATGGCCGTCAAAATAGCCATCACAAAGGTCTACCCCCCCGTGATTGCACAGCGCCAATGACGTGAAAACACCGCTCGGCGTGTCATAAACCGCTAACTTCCGCGATCCGAAATCCACGCGCGTTACCCATTCCTGTTCCAGACCCCCAACGGGTAGGATGTTTGTCCAGCTTTTTTGACGCGCCATGTTACACCCTGTCGCCAGCAGATTTTTGCACACGGATATGACGAATAATGTCCATATGTGCACCAAAATAGCCGTCTTTTTCGACGTGGATATGATCCTTCAGCTTTTCGTGCAGCTTTGGCAACGTGTGATAGGGGATCGACGCCACATAGTGATGTTCCGCGTGGTAATTCATATTCCAACATAGAAAACGCCACGGCAGTGATACGATATTCGTACGAGTGTTTTCATGCATTTGCGCGACAGTCGGGCGACCAACGTGTTCTGTCATGCGAATAAACCGCATCACAGGCTCGCCCATAAAAACCGGAACAATCCAGAGCCAGATCAAGCCCCACCAGCCAGTGGCGGCCATGCCAATGAACAACAGCGCATAAAGCCCCAACATCATTCTGGCATCACGGTAAACCGATGCAAATTCTTCATTGGGAATGAATTTAAGTTCAACCTCGTTCAATTGTCCGAGTGCATGTCGGAAAATCTCGACGAATTTGTTCCGCCAATACGGCAGCGCTGACAAATAAAGTAAGTATTCACCATAAGTTTTTGGCGTCGGGATCAATTCGGGATCTTCACCCTGAAGCTGCGTGTAGGTGTGGTGGTCGCAATGTTCATAGCGAAAGAACCGATGCGGCAGCATAATGATATAGCCGCAAATCTGACCAACCACGTCATTCAGTTTTCGTGTCCGGAACACGGTATAATGAACGCATTCATGTTGCAGTGAAAAATGATGTACCAAGACAACGCCATGAATGAACATGGCCGGCCAAATAAGCCATGAATTCCACGACAAAATGACCATTGATGTTGTTGCGGCAAGAACCAGAACCCAGAGAGCCAAACGCTTAAGCGAAATGGAATCTGATCGTTGCATAAGTTTCTTCAATTCCTCACGGGAGAGCTTTCCCTCAGCCAATGCCTGGGTCAGTGGCGTTACAATTTCTTTTGACACGTGATACCTATTTTTTTGCTCGTATGCGGGCCCTGCCCTGCGATACTAGCGTCGGAGACGGGAGTGCTCCGCACCACAAGATCAACCCGAGATTGTTGTCTTGTTGGAAGTAATAAAGCGCACCAATTCCAACGAGTCAAATTCAAAATCTTCCGAGCTGCCTTGTTGCCTTGCCTTCTTGCGGACTACTGTGAAAGTGTTCCTAACAAAGTAAAGGTTGCCTAAAAACTATACCTTGAACAAACCCAGTACAGATCAACAGGAGCAGCTAAAAATGCCCAAAACAAGCGTATCTGCGTCGATTGACCTACAAGCTGATGGGAAGAATATCGGCGATCTCAGAGTTGCTTGGTCTGATAATTCAATTCCGTTGGGCTATCATCCGATTCCGATCATCAGTCTGAAAAATGGCGACGGTCCGGTCGTGCTAATGGTCGCAGGAAACCATGGCGACGAGTTTGAAGGCCCGTCTGCGCTGATGCGGTTGGTTAATGATCTGGACGTCAATGAGATCAAAGGGCAGGTCATCATTATTCCTGCATTAAACTTTCCGGCGGTCAAAGCATCCTCGCGGGTTTCTCCGCTGGATAATGTGAACCTAAATCGGGCTTTTCCAGGCAATCCTATGGGCTCTGTCACAGAGCAAATCGCATATTTCGTCGAAACAGAATTACTTTCCAAAGCGGATGCAGCCATTGATCTACACTCAGGCGGCAAAGCATCCGTTTTCGCGGCCTGTACTTTAGCAACTCAAACCGAAGACAAGGAACTTTTTACCAAAAATCTCGATCTTGCAAAGTCCTTTGGGCTGCCGCTTGTCTGGATATTGAATGGCTTCAATGATCCTCGCTCAATGAACTCTGCGGCGGTACGCGCAGGTGTTCCGATGATTGCAACCGAATTGGGCGGTGGCGGGGGTGTTGACCCGGACATTACCGCCAAAACCGAAAAATGCCTGTATTCCATGCTACGTCACCTAGGGCTTTTGGACGGCGCACCTATCCGTGACAGCGTGGTGAAAATGGTCGAAAACGCATCGATTGATCACAGCCTGTTTGCAACATCTGAAGGTGTTTTTGATCGCATGGTGACCGCTGGTACGCATGTTCAGGCCGGACAGGTTGCTGGGCGTTTTCACTACGTTTCAGAACCTGAGCGGCCCTCAGAAACGATTGTGTTTACGCATGAAGGGCTCATCTTGTCCCATACCAACCGCGGATATGTTCAGCGCGGTGATATGTTGATTTTAGTCGTTCAGGATTACGTTTAATAGGCCCTATTCCCCGCGTTGATCCGTCATTTTTCGAGGCGCCTGAACAGCATGGATAGGCCAAAACAAATCACAAAATAGAACGCGGCGGCAGTAAACCAGCCTTCAAATATCATGCGGGTGGAGGCCACTAATTCAACGGTTTTGAACGTGAGGTCAGGTACGGAAATCAAGGATACAAGCGAGCTGTCTTTGACGAGGGTGATAAACTGGTTGGCCATTGGCGGCAGCACTTTTTTCATGGCTTGTGGTAAGACGATGTAGCGCATTTCCTGCAGGCGGCTCATGCCAATCGAACGGGCCGCTTCGCGCTGGCCTTCGGGAATCGATTGAATACCTGCGCGAACGATCTCACCGACAAAGGCACTTTCAAACAGGGCTAATACCAGCACACCAGAGATAAGCGCAGGAAACCGGCGCATGTCTCCAAATAAAAAAGTCCAAATTTCGTTGTTTTCGCTCCGCGCGATACCGCGTGCCCAACGCTCCAAATTCAAAGCTGATATCAGCTGTTCGGATAAGAAAAAGAAGAAAATGAAAATGATAACGACTGGAGGCACATTGCGTAAGAATTCAAGGTACGTACGAGCCAACATGCGGATCGTCAGGTTGACTGAACATCGCGCGACACCTAGACACACGCCAAGAACCAGCGCCAACACACCTGAATACAGTACAATGCGGATCGTCGCGTACAGCCCCTGCATAAGCAGATTAGCGACCCAAACATCTTCACTTTCTTTGTAGCGGTAAAGGTAGTTTGGAATTTTTTCCCAACGCCAGTCATATTTCAACTCGCTGCCAAAACGGCTCACGATGATTGAACCGAAAATCAGAACTACAACGAGGATTACCAAATCCAACCAATGAAGGCGTTTGAACAGTTTTTGCATAGTTGGGGCTTTCCGCTGGGGTCGACGGGCATTTTGCCCGCCGTTTTAGCTAACTAGTTATTCAGCAACCAGCTCGTGCCATTCATTGCCACGGAACCAATAGTCCTGCCGCTCTTTCAACCAACCAATACGGGTCTTAATCCCGATCCAATTGTTGAAGAAGTTTTCTGCGTCTGGATCACCTTTACGGAATGCAAAGCCTTCGCCACCGGCTTGGAAAGCCTCATTAAACGGGACATAAAGCGTATCAGCGTAACGGCGGGCTTCTGTAGACGGAGTTGGTTCAGAAGCCATCGTTGCATGTGCGTTACCATTCAAGATTTCTTGCGTTGCAGCGCCATCTTCATCGAACTGTAGCATTTGGGCTTTTGGAAACATCGATTGTATAACCGCAACAGGTGTTGCTCCGCGGCGGGCTGCAAATGTGACGTCTGCGCTATTGTAGTCTTCCAAAGACATACCATCAGTCAGCTCTTTGTTCGCTAGGATGGTCATACCCGAAAACGCATAAGGCTCAGAAAAAGCGACCGTAAGATTACGCTGTGGCGTGATGGTCATGCCTGAAATGATGACGTCGAATTTACCGGAAACAAGCGCTGGAATGATACCATCCCAAGACGTCGGTACAAACTCGACTTCGACGCCCATGTCTTTGGCCAATTCGCGGCCAACGTCCAATTCAAAACCAACCAATTCGCCATTAAGGTCACGCATGGACCAAGGTTTGAAAATGGAAAGGCCGATTTTGATGACGCCTTCTTCCTTGATGGATTCAATGACCGATCCGCTAGACAGCTCTTGGCGTACACTTTGGGCAGATGCTGGCAAGGTCAAGGCGACTGCCGTTGCTGAGGCAAGGGCTAACCCTGCGATACGTCTCGTTAGTTTCATTGTATTCTCCTTGTTGAACTTGATTAAGTTTTGACCGCGAACTTCTTTTCAATCCGCGTGACACCCATGGATAGGATCAGTGTGAGCACTAAATAGACAACTGCAATTGTGAACCAAATTTCAAAACTCATATACGTGTCGGAAATCAAATTGCGGCCGATCGTTGTTAGCTCGGCAACAGCGATCACGCTGACAATCGCAGAGCTTTTCACCAAGTGAACCACTTCACCGGTCATCGGTGGCAACATGAATTTTATAGATTGTGGCAATACAATGTAACGGTAGGCCTGAGCTTTGGTCATCCCGATGGATGTCGCGCCTTCCCATTGACCTTTGGGGACGGCGTTAATGCCAGCGCGAAAAATCTCGGAAATGAGCGCAGCATGAAAAACTGCCAAGCACATAATGCTGGCTGTGTATCGATCGAATTTAAAAATAGGGCCGAGCACATAATAAAACAGGTACAGCAACACCAGGATCGGCATGTTGCGCACAAATTCCAGAAAAACCACGGCAACTGCGGTTCCAACCACCAATCCAGACAAGCGCAGCAAAGCAACGAGTAAACCAAGAAGCGTGGCAAAGATGAACGCCGTCCCGGACAGCTGGATTGTTTTCAACAGCCCCACCACAATTTCACCCCACTGAAACCCATCATCAGTCAGCCGGTAAAAATACTGTGGCATACGGTACCACTGCCAATTGTAACCCATTGCTTGCGCACCTGAGAAGGCAAGCCAGATCAGTCCGAAGATGACGATGAAATACAAACCAACGGCCACAGGAGTAGCATTGAGAAAAGCCTTTAAGGTCATGCGCTTTTGGGCGGCCATTTAATGTTCCAAAATCTGGTTGAGAAACATTTTGCAGCGCTCGCTTTCTGGGTTGGTAAAGAATTTTTCAGGTGGCGAAACTTCAACGATTTGGCCCGCCTCCATAAAGACCATCGTGTCGGCCACTTTGCGTGCAAATCCCATCTCGTGGGTGACGCACACCATCGTAATCCCAGTATCAGCCAGCTCTACCATCACATCGAGGACTTCGTTGATCATTTCAGGATCAAGCGCCGAAGTCGGCTCATCAAACAACATGATCCGTGTTTCCATGCACAAAGAACGGGCGATGGCGACGCGTTGTTGCTGCCCTCCAGAGAGCTGAGCCGGGTATTTGTCCGCTTGCTCTGGGATGTGCACCCGTTCTAGATATTTGCGCGCGCGCGCTTCGGCATCGGCACGGCTGATTTTTTGGACCTTCATAGGGCCAATTGTCAGGTTTTCCAAAATCGTCAAATGCGGAAACAGGTTGAATTGCTGAAACACCATGCCGACTTCTTGTCGTAAACGACGCAGGTCTTTGCTATCTTCTTCGACATCAATTCCGTCTATTCTAATTGTGCCCGCGTTGTGAAATTCTAACCCGTTGAAGCAACGAATAAGCGTGGATTTGCCGCTGCCGGATGGCCCGCAAATGACAACACGCTCGCCTTGCTTCACGTTAAGTGTCACGTTGGTTAAAGCCTGAAAGGTTCCATAGTACTTGTCGACGTTGCTGACCGAGATCATGTTTGCTGGTGCGTCCAAGGAAATCCCCACGGATTAAATCTAGCGATTGATTAATATGTCTATGCTTAATTAATTAGAGCAAGCTATTTCCCATATTAATTTAAAACTGCCACCTTGGCGCAAAAAAATTAGGCAAAAACACCGCGGAGGCAATGGTAGAGTACACATTAACTTAGCAGGTGTACCGCAGTTCGAAAGCGCGAAACGCCCTTTATCTAGATACCACGAAAAAGTGACCGGACATTCACGGAGGTTCTTAGTTCTACGTGCGATCTGCAATCACCGGCGGTATGTGTGCAGTGACTTCGGGCAAAACACCTGTAAACAAGCTCACCTCGACCAAACAAGAATGCGCAACTGGCCCTTGCGCAAGCGAGGATGTGCCGCGATCAACCGTAAGCACATTCGGGTTACCGTGTTTGCAAATCAGCTGATCATCCACCTTTTTGTCAGTTGCCTCATATTCAGGATCATACCACGCACCTGTGCTCAACTGAATGACATTGGCCATGACCTCTGCGCTGACAACAAGGCCGCAAATACGGGACCCACGGACATTGTGGACCTTCACAAAATCACCTGATTTCAGCCCGCGTGCAGCAGCGGCTTCTGGATGCATCGCCACAGGTTCGCACCCCGCGATCTTTGCTAGTCGGCTGACAGAACCATGATCCAATTGCGAATGCAGTTTGGTTTTGGGTTGGTTCGACAGTAAATGCAGCCGATGGCGTATGGTGTCACCACCCAGCAATTCGCGCGGCTCAAACCAGTTTGGATACCCACGACAATCGTCCAAACTAAATTCCGCGATGGTTTCGGAGAAAACTTCGGTCTTCCCGCTTGGCGTATTCAGAGGACACGTATTTGGACTCTGTCTAAAATCTTCCAGCATAATAAAGGTCTCTTTGGGCCGCGGGATGTATTGATATTTGGCGTCTTTCAACGCGTCAAAACCTAACAACGGCTCAGCAAGATCGGCATTCATCTCACGTGGTGCCTCCTGCAAAAACGCCAGCCAATCTCGTTGGGAACGCCCTTCAGTAGACGCCTGCTCAAACCCCAGCTTGCGAGCAAGGCGCTAAAAATTTCCAAGTTATCCAAAACCCCTTCAGGTGGTTCTACAACCTTTTTCCATCCAAATCTGATAGAGATCACGAGGATTTAACAGCAAATCTTTCCGCTCGGGCGGGGTTGTGAAAGGCAAAACGATATCTGCATGTTTTGCATGAGCGATCAAGCACCATTCATGCACGATAATCGTCTCCGGCTTTGCCCATGCCTTGCGCAACCTGTTCAGGTCTTGGTGATAGTGAAGCGGATTGCCACCCGCCCAATAGACCCACTTAACATCGAGGTAGCGATGATCAGTACCATTATAAGTAAAATCAGCAACCGGGCTCAACAACATGTCGGAAATACGCGCGAAGGGGATAAAATCCTGTACAGGGCTTTGACCTTGAGACATCGCTACGAGCTTTAGATCTGTGCGTTCCAGTCCAATGCTGTTCACGGCAAAATACCACAACCCGAACCCGCCGCGGGGCAATCCAATCTGGCCAACCATCGCCACAAGTGTGATCAACATCCAGAACGGCTGCTCACCGTATTCCTGCCATGTCAAAGACCAACTTGCAGATGACATCTGTGCGACGCCGGCAAATTTTTCGCGCAAGGCCAGCGATATCAGCAGCCGAAATGTCGCATTGGCCAGCCGCCCTTTCTGCCGATTTGGCAACACCATCCGTGTCCCCCATCAAATAGGCCTGAAACTGAGAAAATCTGACGGGCAACGGTCCAAAAACTCTATGGCATGCAGCCCCTCGGTCACCATCGTATGCGCCAACCCAAGCATAAATGCCACATCCGAACCGGGGCGTAGCGCAACCCATTCTGCATCCGGATCGTCGCTCACATCTGCGCGGATCGGCGATTTATTTATAACCTTGATGCCAACTTCGCGCGCCTGCTTCATGGCCTCGGCTTGCCTATGCCGCCCAACACCGCCAAACTTTCCAGCTAGAATGCGGGTCTCTCATGGGATCGTTTCGAAGACGAATATGGTATTATGTGTATTGCTAAACTTGACAGCAACGAGCCCCCCCTTTGGTGCATCGCCTCTAGAAACTCTGATTTGTTCTGACGAAGCATACGTAGCACTTCTCACTGCTGATATTCGATTTGATGCGTTGGACATTCTCGCTAAATTCGGCAAGCCCTACATAGTTATGCGGACATTTTCAAAAGCCTATGGCCTCGCAGGGGTTCGCATAGGCTATGCCATCTACAGTGATGCCCAGTTGATTAACGCGATGATGCAAACCCCCAGCGCCTTTGGCGTAAACGCTCTCGCGGCGACTGACGCAGCCGAAGCAATTAGGGACACAGATCACCTCGACAAGGTTGTGGTGCACGCTACATTTGAACGCCAGACAGTAACCGCCGCAATGGATGCAAAGGGCATTGGGAACGTCACCTCCCAGTCAAACTGCGTGTTTTGCGATACAGGCGCAGACGCCGGGATACTGGCCGAAAAGATGTGCCTAATTGGTATCTTGATCAAAGCATGGAAAGAAACGCTCCACGAAAATAGGGCACGCGTCACCATGGGGACTACACAAGAAAATGACCTATTCCTAGCAGCCCTCTAAACCTGTGGTCAGGGGTGTACCTCCGTCCACATTCCAGACGGGTTAGCCTGCTAAATTGATCAAATGTTCGCTGCCCGATGCGCATCTAATGACGCAAATAAATCATGCGCCGTTTTCCATGCAATCTGTTGTTTCGCTGCTTCGTCCAATTCGGCAGGCGCTAGGGCGTGGGCATACGGATCGTCTTTGAAAATCGGATAATCCGACCCCAGCATGAGCCGGTCTGCACCGTAAAGTTTCACTGCCGCTTCTAGTGCGCGCGGGCCAAGGGAGGCGCAATCATACCACAAGCGCCGCAAGCGATCTGTCGGGAACGGTGCATCAGGTGTGCGATGCCGCGCGATGCTTTCGATGCGTTCGAAGATAAACGGCAAGGTGCCGCCCAAATTCACCACCTGAAAGCTGATATTGGGAAATTCGTCCAGCATATCCGACATGATAACCGTCAATGCCACCTGCGCGGCGCCTGATTGCAATTCGATGGCAGACAGGCGGTATTGTACGTTGTCTGCGGGGCGTGGCGGCAAGGCTTCACCGACCTTCAAACCCGGATGCAACATGATGTGGCATCCGTATTCATTTGCGGCCTGTAATAGGGGGCGCAAATCTTCTGCTTCAGCTATTGAATTGAAGTAATTTGACGGCAAAATGATTCCCAGCAATCCGAGATCGCGGCGAATTCGCATCACTTCGGCGCAAGCCAAATCCATATCCGCCAAGGGCACTCCCGCCAAGCCGATCAATGCGCCGCCTGTGTCTTTCGTCAGTTGCGCGAGATAAGTGTTATAATCCGATATCGCCACGGCAATCTCATCCGCAGGCAACAGTTCAACCCCCAATGCCCCTGGAAAGGTCAACATGCGATGTGTCAGACCCGATGCCCGCATCTTCGCCAACCCAACGCGGTAATCGTGATAATGTTCGGTAAACTCAAACTCACCATTCATCGCGACCATCATCAATGCACCATCCTCGCGGGTGCGCAGATAGGGCCGTTCGGTCCGCGACATCAACGTCGCTAACAACCCGCCTCCATAGAAATGGGAATGCATGTCGATGCGCTGGTTCATGTCGTTCATTTTCCACCTCATGCTTTCACGGCGTTGGCCCGGTTAAAGAAACGCCTTTAGATCACTCACAGGATCCGCAACGGCATCCGCCGGAACCGTCTTACCACCCTCTATCATTTTCTTACCAAGCATATAATCACGGGACGCGTTAAGGGCATCAACCGCTAAAAGGCGCGTACCATGGAAAGACCAATGCGAAACAGACCCTTCGCGCACGCCTACCCGGCGCACAACGCTATCGTAGCCGGTATTCAGACCCGCAATTTGAAGTTTCACATCATATTGGTCCGACCAGAACCAAGGCTTTGCAACATACGTGCGTTCAGCGCCAAGAATATTTTCTGCAACAATATTTGCTTGATCAATCGCGTTTAGCACACTTTCTAACCGGATAATCGCCTCGTGAAACGGGAAGGACGCACAATCACCAGCGGCCCAAATATGGGGCAAGTTTGTTTGGCCCAACTCATTTGTCGCAGTGCCATTATCAATATTAACAACGGCTTGCTGCGCGAATCCAACCGGTGGGCGCACACCGATGCCTACAATCACAAAATCAACGTCCAGAGTTGTACCATCCGTCAAATGCGCACTTTCAACATGGTCATCGCCGACTAATTTGGAGAGGCCTACGCCTTCAATAATTTCAACACCATGGCGGGTGTGAAGTGCCCGAAATTAATCCGAGGTTTCAGGGGCCGCGACACGTTGTAAGATACGATCGGCCATTTCAATCAATGTGACACTCAGCCCCATCTTGGCCGCAACCGCAGCCGCCCCTAGCCCAATATAGCCGCCGCCAACAATCAGTACTTTGGCATCCGTCACCATCAGCAGGGGCCATCTAGATCTGTTTTTCCGGCATCTGCACGATCAACCCATCGACTTCATCCGTGACCTTGATCTGACAAGTTAAACGCGACTTTTCGGGATCCGGTTCATAAGCAAAATCAATCATATCGAGTCCCATTGCATCCATGTCCGGCAGTTTACTGATCCATTCTTGATCGACATACACATGACAGGTTGAACAGGCACCCCCGCAATCAGCCTCGATGCTGGGGATGCCGCTTTCACGGGCACCCTCCATCACCGATTTCCCATTCGCTACCTCGATGATATGTTGTTTACCGCCGAATTCAATGTAGGTGACCTTAGCCATCTCATTGATCTCAATATTTAATCTTACAAAATACCGGGGAGGTTCAGGTCGTTTTCACGGGCACAATCCATGGCATCCCCGTATCCCGCATCCGCATGACGCATTACGCCTGTTGCAGGGTCGTTCCACAAAACGCGGGCGATGCGGCGATCTGCGTCTTCGGTCCCGTCACAACAGATCACCATGCCGGAGTGCTGAGAAAAGCCCATGCCTACGCCGCCCCCGTGGTGCAATGATACCCACGTTGCACCGGATGCTGTATTCAACAAGGCGTTCAACAATGGCCAGTCAGATACAGCATCTGAGCCGTCTTTCATGCTTTCGGTCTCGCGGTTTGGTGATGCAACAGAACCTGAATCAAGGTGATCGCGTCCAATAACAATCGGCGCGGACAACTCACCCGTGCGGACCATTTCATTGAACGCGAGGCCCAGTTTGTGACGCACGCCCAAACCGACCCAGCAGATGCGCGCGGGCAGACCTTGGAATGAAATGCGCTCGCGGGCCATGTCTAGCCAGTTGTGTAGATGGGCATCCTCAGCCAAAATCTCTTTCACTTTGGCGTCTGTTTTGTAGATATCTTCTGGATCACCCGACAAGGCGGCCCAGCGGAAGGGGCCAATGCCACGACAAAAAAGAGGGCGGATATAGGCGGGCACAAACCCTGGGAAATCGAAGGCGTTTTCGAGACCTTCATCCAGTGCGACCTGACGGATGTTGTTCCCGTAATCAAAGGTCGGGATACCCATTTTCTGGAAATCGATCATCGCCTGAACATGAACCTTCATCGAGGCGCGTGCAGCTTTCTCAACGCTTTTCGGGTCGTTCTCACGCGTTTCTTTCCATTGGCCCATCGTCCAGCCCTGTGGCAGGTAGCCATTGATCGGATCGTGGGCCGATGTTTGGTCAGTGACCATATCGGGGCGCACACCGCGTGCCACCATTTCGGCGTAGACGTCTGCTGCGTTGCCCAACAGACCAACGGATTTTGCCTCGCCCGCCGCGGTCCAGCGTTCGATCATCGCCAATGCCTCGTCCAGCGTTTCAGCCTTTTCGTCCACGTATTTGGTGCGCAGTCGGAAATCGATGCTGTCAGGGTTGCATTCCACCGCCAAGCAGCAGGCACCTGCCATCACGGCGGCCAAAGGTTGCGCGCCACCCATGCCGCCGAGGCCAGCTGTCAGAACCCATTTGCCTGTCAGGTCACCAGCGTAATGTTGGCGTCCTGCCTCGACAAACGTCTCGTAGGTGCCCTGAACAATACCTTGACTGCCGATATAGATCCATGATCCCGCCGTCATCTGACCATACATCGCGAGACCTTTTTTATCGAGCTCGTTGAAGTGGTCCCAGTTGGCCCAATGCGGCACGAGGTTTGAGTTGGCGATCAGCACACGCGGGGCGTCTTTGTGGGTTTGGAAGACGCCAACAGGTTTGCCAGACTGCACCAATAGGGTTTGGTCATCTTCCAATTCGCGCAGTGATTTTACGATCATGTCGTAATCTTTCCATGTGCGCGCAGCACGACCGATGCCGCCATAGACCACCAACTCGTGGGGGTTTTCGGCCACGTCGGGATGCAGATTGTTCATAAGCATCCGCAATGGAGCCTCGGTGAGCCAGCTTTTGGCCGTCAACTCGGTGCCAGTTGCGGGAAATACGTCACGGGTGTTTTTGCGCGGATCGCTCATTTTGTGCCTTTCAGTGTCGGGGCCAGCTCGGCCAGTTTTGTCAGGATAGATTTTAGATGCACGCGCAAGCGCGCGGATTTGCCGGGATCATAGACCCATGGTGCGGCTTCGTCGGTCAGATAGGTATTTTGTGCCAACTCCATCTGGATCGCATGCAGCCCCTCGTCCGGGCGACCATAGTGGCGTGTGGTCCAACCACCTTTGAAACGGCCGTTTGTAATCGAGGAAAAGCCATTCGCGGCGCCACAAATTTCTTTTGTGGCGGCTTCCAACTGCGATGCACAGGTGGTGCCCAGATTAGTGCCAATGTTGAAATCAGGCAGCGTGCCGTCAAACAAGAACGGGATGCCCGACCGGATCGAATGGCAATCATAAAGGATCGCAATCCCATGCAGGTCGCGTACGCGGGCCAACTCTGCCGCGAGTGAGGCATGATAGGGTTCGTGAAAAATCTGTCGGCGGCTTTCAATATCGGTCTCTGTTGGCGGGGTCGACCAAATGTCTAACCCGTCAAAATCTGTTAGCGGCACCAAACCAGTCGTGTTTTGCCCCGGATAGAGGGAAACACCAGATGGGTCGCGGTTAGCATCCACCACATAACGGTGGAATGTCGCGCGCACCGAAGTGGCCCCCGCCAAAACTCCCTCATAGAGCGTATGAATATGCCAGTCCGTGTCATCCAAGCCGCGCCCGCGCGGGTTGAGGTCGGCAAGGATGGCATCAGGTACAAAAGTACCCGTATGGGGCAGGCCCAGAACAATTGGACTATCGCCTTGGTGTATTTCTACGGGATTCATGCGGATAGATCCGGCATCGAAACACCTGATACTGCGACGATATCGCCGTTGGCGATCATCACTGCCGCGCGTTCCAGATCAGGTGCAAGATAGCGGTCCTCACCCAATGTTGCTACGTCTTGGCGCACCCGCGTGACAACGCGCTGCAACGCACCGCTGGTCGCCAAAGGTGTGCGAAAATCAATCCCCTGCACCGCGCAAAGCAACTCTACCCCCAAGATGCGGTTCAGGTTCTCCGTCATCGGCCCAAGGCGTCGCGCGCCGTGGGCGGCCATGGATACGTGGTCTTCTTGGTTGGCAGATGTCGGCGTACTGTCGGTCACACATGGATTGGCAAGGTGTTTGTTTTCGCTCATCAATGCGGCCGTCGTAACTTCGGCAATCATGTAACCGCTGTTAAGGCCTGGATTGGGCGTTAGGAAGGGCGGCAAGTTAAAGCTGAGCACTGGATCAACGATCAGCGCAACACGGCGCTGTGCGATGGCACCGATTTCGGCAATCGCCAGCGCGATCATATCAGCGGCAAAACCAACAGGTTCAGCGTGGAAATTGCCCCCTGATACGATGACATCAGCGTCAATTAGGACAAGTGGATTGTCCGTCGCGGCATTGGCCTCGATCTCCAAAGTGCGGGCAGCCATGCGCAACACATCCATTGCGGCACCTGTCACTTGTGGCTGGCAGCGGATGCAATAGGGATCTTGCACGCGAGCGTCATCCACCACGTGGCTCTCGCGGATTTCCGATCCCGCGAGCAGCGCGCGCATGGTTTCACCGGCCTCTATCTGGCCACGGTGGCCGCGCAAGGCATGAATTTCTGGCTGAAGCGGCGCCGTCGAGCCCATGATTGCGTCAGTCGACAGTGCTGACGTAACCAACGCCGAATGCGCAGCGCGCCAAGCTCCAAACAGCCCAGCTAGGCCAAAGGCCGTAGAAAATTGTGTACCATTAATCAGCGCCAGACCTTCTTTCGGCCCCAGCTCAACAGGGGTCAATCCCGCAGCTGCCAGCGCATCGGCACCTGACATCACTTGGCCGTCAAATTCGGCTTCGCCGTGGCCCATCATCGCAGCAGCCATATGCGCCAGAGGTGCCAGATCACCCGACGCGCCGACCGAACCTTGAGCCGGGATCACAGGTGTCACACCTTTCGCCAACATCCCCTCGATCAAGGCAACCACCTCTAGCCGCACGCCAGACGCACCGCGCCCAAGGCTGAGCAACTTGAGTGCCATCAACAATCGGGCGTGACCGCGCGCAATCGCCGGACCTACGCCACAGCAATGAGACAAGATCAGATTTCGCTGCAAGGTGGCGGTATCTTTGGATTCGATCTTGACCGAGGCCAGTTTCCCAAAGCCTGTATTAACGCCGTACACCGCGTCGGTGCCCGCCACTGCTTTGGCGATACGCGCATGGGCCAGCTCAATCGCCGGGTGGCAAGCGGGATCAAGGCGCACAGCGTCTTCGTTCCAATAGATGCGGTGCAGATCGCCTAGCGTAACTGCGCCAGGGGTGAGGGTAAGTGTGGTCACGATATACCTCCAAAGATACGGGAATGAAGAGGGTTGAAGCCGATGCGGTAAGCAAGCTCCGCAGGATGTTTGGCGTCCCAGACGGCTAAATCGGCGCGCATACCAGCCCTGATAGTGCCGGAGTCGGTTAGACCTAGCGCACTTGCAGCGTGTTGGGTCGCACCGCGCAGCGCCTCTTCGGGCGTCATGCGAAATAGCGTGCAGGCCATGTTCAGTGTCAGCAGTAATGAATTTAACGGCGAGGAACCGGGGTTAATATCAGTTGCCAGCGCCATCGGCACACCGTGCTTGCGCAGCAAATCAACCGGCGGCGCTTGGGTTTCGCGCAAGGTGTAGAACGCACCGGGCAAGATAACTGCAACTGTACCAGCGCCAGCCAACGCGATCACACCATCTTCATCAAGATATTCGATGTGATCCGCAGACATAGCACCATAGCGGGCTGCCATCTTTGCACCACCTAAATTTGACAATTGCTCTGCGTGCAGCTTGACAGGCAGGCCCAATTCTCGGGCCACGTCAAAGACACGGGCGATTTGATCCGGCTGAAACGCAATTCCTTCGCAGAACCCGTCAACCGCGTCCACCAGCCCCTCAGCATGAGCAGCGCGAAGGGCGGGAATGCAGATGTCATCTATGTAGGCATCATCGCGGCCAGCGTATTCTGCGGGTGTCGCATGGGCCCCAAGGAAAGTAGTTTGCACTCGGATAGGGCGGCTTGCCGCAATGGCGCGCGCAACACGCAGCATGCGAAGCTCGGTTTTGATATCTAGCCCATAGCCTGATTTGACTTCGAGGCAGGTCACACCCTCAGCAATCAACACATCAACACGGCGCAACGCATCGGCCAGCAACGTTTCTTCTGTCGCGGCACGCGTCGCCTTGACGGTTGAAACAATCCCGCCTCCAGCCCGCGCGACCTCCTCATAGCTTGCTCCGTTCAGACGCATCTCAAACTCAACAGCGCGGTCGCCGCCATGTACAATGTGGGTGTGGCAATCGATCAACCCGGGCGTCACGAGGCGACCACCAAGGTCCACTCGCAAGGCGCTATCATATTCCGCCGGAACATCACATTTGGGACCAACCCAATTCACCCGACCATCTCTTACAGCAATAGCTGCATCCTTAATTAGCCCATAAGGTGCAGCATCCCCCACCATCGTCGCGGCATCCAAATTGATAAAAACTGAATGTGTAACCGAATATTTCATATCAGATTCCCTAAAAGTCTCTTTCTAAGTACGTCCGTATTCTTTATATGTACAGACATAAAAAACCGGAGTCGCTCAAATGATCTTTGCTAAACAAGCCTTAACCAAAACCGGATGGGCAAAAAATGTGCGTCTGTCGATTTGCGATGGGCGCATTTCAGCGCTTGATACTGATCAAACACCACAAGACACCGACACACTGGTCGATGTGTTATTGCCTGCCCTCGCCAATCTGCACTCTCACAGCTTTCAGCGGGCCATGGCGGGCATGACGGAATACCGCAAAGCGGGCAAAGACAGTTTTTGGACATGGCGCGACTTGATGTATCGCTTCACTAAGCATCTGACACCGGAACAAGTAGAAGCGATTGCCGCGCTTGTATTCATGGAGATGCAAGAAGCAGGTTATGCCAGTGTTGGCGAATTTCACTACATCCATCACCAAGCAGATGGCACACTCTACGATGATCTCGGGGAATTGTCCGGCCGCATCGCTGCCGCAGCTGCCGACACAGGCATCGGCCTGACGCATCTGCCCGTTCTTTATTCCTACGGTGGCGCGGGACAGCTACCGCTCCAGTCTGGGCAAGCGCGCTTTGGCAATAACGTTGACCGCTTTAATGAACTGACAGCCCGCGCCCACACCATCGTTGCGACATTGCCTGATGATTGTCAGGTCGGGATCGCACCACATTCCCTGCGCGCCACATGCCCAGATGATCTGGCCGCAGTGCTGCAAGCCCATCAAAGCGGGCCAATTCATATCCACATCGCCGAGCAACCCAAAGAGGTTGCAGACATCACAGAATGGCTTGGCGCGAGGCCTGTTGAGTGGCTGCTACAAAATGCAGATGTGTCAGCCGATTGGTGCCTGATCCACGCCACCCATATGACCGAAACAGAAACAAAAGACATGGCCAAGTCGGCCGCCGTAGCAGGGCTTTGCCCGATTACCGAGGCGAACCTTGGCGACGGACCATTCAACGGGCCATCCTATCTGGCCCATGGCGGCGCATTTGGTGTCGGGTCAGACTCTAACATTTTGATTTCGCTTACTGAGGAGCTTCGCACGCTGGAATATTCCCAACGCCTGCGCGATGTCGCACGCAATATTATGGTGGTCGGCGAAGGATCGATCGGCGAGACCTTGTATCGCGGAGCGGCCCGTGGTGGTGCGCAAGCGTTAAGACGCGGCGCGGGTGAAATCGCCATGGGTGAGTGGGCAGACGTCGTGGCGATTGACAGTACCGATACCGCGCTCTGCGCGTTGCAACCTCACCAGCTTTTGGATGGGCTTTGCTTTGCTAGTCGCGACCGCGTTGTCACGGATGTTTGGTCTGCGGGCCGTCACTGCGTCCAAGGCGGCCGACATATCAAACACGACCAAATCATCGCGACCTACCGATCCGCAATGAACAACCTTATGTCCGCACTCTGATCTATCGGGGCAAGCGACAACTGTAACACCGCATCACCTTGGCCAAGCTCAACAGGAGCTTGGTCGTTGGGCGCAACGAACAGTGTATCCGCCGTGCCAAATTTTTCCCCACCGCAGCGGGGGTTTCCCGCTAACACGTGGTATATGCACAAGTACCCGCCCTGCTGCCCGACGACGCTATGCGGCCCCCGCCTGACCTGTGCCGTGCCGTTGCACAGCGCTGGGTCAAACATCAGGTTAAGATCCGTCAACGGCCCGTCAGGCAATCGGGCGTCTACAGGCAAGGCACCGTCAAACGTCACAGGCTCCCATGACCGCACGTCTAAGACACCGCCGTCATGCACCAGTTCCATCGTGTTCGACGAGACCACCGTCAAAATCCGCGTCAGCCCAGCGAAATCGGAAAATGGGCCTTCAACATCAACATCCGCACGGCTGACCCGCCATGCGGTGACACCGTTCAAAATCCCCTTCGCGATATTGCGTGTAATTCCACCGCCATTTTTCCACTTAGCCTCATTAAGATGCTCCGCCAGAAGTACCTGCATATTTTTGCCTATTGTTTTCGCCGTACATCATCATCCGGCTTGACTTGAATTATGCTACATTAGTAATCATTACACTGATATGTACAGACATTATAACAAAAACGCGCCATGAGAAGGCGTCACAACCCTAAAACCGGGCGATCATGTGATCCCCCTTTATACGCCGGAATGTCGTGAATGTTACGCCTGTCTGTCGGGCAAAACCAACCTATTCACCGCCATCCGCGAAACTCAGGGCAAGGAACTGATGCCAGACGTCACACCGATCTATCACTATATGGGCTGTTTTACCTTTGCGAACCAAACCGTTTTGCCGGAAATCGCACTTACCAAAGTTCGTAAGGACGCGCCTTTTGATAAGATTTGCTTCATCGGTTGCGGTGTAACAACCGGCATTGGTGCTGTGATCAACACCGCTGGCTTTGAACTCGGCGCGAGTTCGGCCGTGTTCGGTCTTGGCGGCATCGGCCTGAACGTCATCAAAGGACTACGCATGGCGGGTGCTGACATCGTTATTGAATTTGAACGATGACAAAGCCGAGATGGCCAGAAAATTTGGCATGACCCATTTTGTGAATCCTTCAAAACTACCTGAAGGCCAAAGCCCTGTTGAAGCAATTGTCGAGATTACCAAAACCGAAAAAGACAACTTTGGGGGCGTGGGCTATTCTTTTTTACGCGACTGGCAACATGAATGTCATGCGCGACGAGCTCGAATGTTCATGTCGTGGCTGGGGTGTTTCTGTGATTATCGGCGTGGCCCCTGCTGGTGCCGAGATTTCCTCACGCTCATTCCAATTGGTCACGGGACGTGTTTGGAAGGGCACCGCATTTGGCGGCGCAAAGGGGCGTACCGACGTGCCGAAATTTGTGGATTGGTACATGGACGGTAAGGCCGAAATCGACTCAATGATCACCCACACGCTAAAGCTCGAAGACATCAACGAAGGGTTTAATTTGATGCACGCAGGTAAATCCATCCGTGCGGTTGTGGAATTCTAAACCCACCTCGCCCGTGGGTCCAATACGGCGCACGCCGGGACGGCCTTTCCAGCGTGCGCTCAACACTAGGTCCTTGCGCCGCATTCCCTGATAACGGGCAACGCCATGACGAAACACCTTACATCAAACCGCCCCTCGTTTTCTTAATTGAAACAAACTTGAGCACAGCCTTACCTTATTAAGTGCGGCGCTTAAGTCTTGAAAAATGGTCGAATTGCGGTGTCTAGCTAGATGGGTTCGTCCACTTTGGCCTGTTCCGCATCAATCAGTTTTTTCAACGCCATGCGGAACGTCTTGGCCCCTAAATCAAGCCCAAGATCAATATTCGGCGTCGCCATTTCCGCCATCTTGATATGAACCGCTTCCAGAACCTCTTTGTCTTCGTTGAATGCCATGATTGCGCCGTCGTTCATTTGCTTGGAAATTGCTGCATCGTTCGGATCGGTGTTCCGGTGCTGGAACCATATGTACTGCGTGTTGTTTTCATCCACGGGGGTCATAAAATTATAGGAGATATTGATATAGGTATCATCGACCATCGGCACGTCATCGCCCCCTGTACCAACGGGCGTGTAGATTGACTTATTCAACGCAGTCGACGGGAAAATCAATTCATAGTGCTGTTTACGATCACAGTCGCCTGGGAATTTCACCAAATCTTTATAGTAAGGCGAAGGTGCCTGACCGTGAATCCAACGCGAAACGATCACACCGCAATCGGTTTTCTCCATCTTCAACGGCGCGTTGTCTGTGCCGCTGCCGCCAAATGATGTCACATGCACCCATGCGACATGACTGGGGTCCAACAGATTGTCACAGACCCAAAGATAGTTACACGCAATCGGAAGCATGCCGCCATCCGTGTAACCCCACGCTGGGTTTTCGTAATTTTCGATCTCGAAAATATCATCAGGATTTGCATCCTCCGGGTCGCCCATCCAGATCCAAAGCAAACGGTAGCGATCAACAACAGGATAGGATTTCACTACCGCGCGGCGCGGGGTCATGCCGCGCTGGGTTGGCGAGTCTGTGCAATTACCGGTGCAATCAAACGTAAGCCCGTGATAGCCGCACACAACATTATCACCTTCAAGCTGCCCCATCGATAAGGGCAATTTACGGTGCGGACAGGCATCCTCTAGCGCGACGGCAGTTCCATCTGATTGACGATAGAAAACAACGTCTTCATTCAGCAGTTTTTGAGCCTTTAATTCGCGGCCGTAATCTTTGCTCCATCCAGCAACATACCAGCAATTGCGTAAAAACATCAGGCTCTCCATTTGACTAAATATCATTCACAAACTATGCCTTAGCCACCGATGGCACCATCCACTTTTGTTTATATAGGGTTTCAGTTAGCCTTATGAGCCACCTATTGTGGGAACTGGACAGGCTTTTCGCACACTTTTGCAAACAGTAGTGCAGGGCTTGTCTCATTTGTCTAACTTGCCATAGCAAAAGTATAGACATAATATCATAAAGCCTACCAAATCGCGATGCTGAAGGTTTGGCAAACAACGCTTCCCAAACCTTACAAGATCAGTGCACTTACAAAATTCACGAATTATACGTCATACGTAACCGCAGTTTCGCCCTGACAAAAAGTAGCCTTTGATGCTGAAAACACTTCCTTTCAATGCACTTCGAACCCTGGAATCTGTTGTTCGACTTCGAGGTTTCGGGCGGGCTTCTGATGAGTTGAACATCTCGCAAAGCGCCGTAAGCCAGCACATAAAGCAACTTGAAGAATGGCTTGGCCATCAGTTGCTGATACGCAAAAACCCCAAAGTCATCCCTACAGAAAATGGGACGAGGCTCGCAAATGCTGCGCGTGATGGTTTCGGCATGGTCGAAACAATTTGCGACAGCCTACGCGACAATAAGAAGACCGTGAACAAGGGCATCCTTGTCGCGGCACCACCAGGGTTTGCGTTTATCTGGCTTCTACCTAGGCTTCTCGATTTTTCAAATCGCCACCCGGACATACAGATTTCATTGTCGACTGACCCAAAATCCCACGATCCGTCCACAAGCGCTGCAGACATCATAATCGCCTACAGCGCGGGCGGGTTTCCAAACCTTCATTCTGAAAAATTGATGGGGGAACGCATGTATCCCGTGTGCTCCCCACTCCTCGCAGAAGGTATAAAAAAGCCGGACGACCTAAAAAACTGCGTCATCTTGCAAGATGGGCAATCCGATTCCGAACACCTGACCAACTGGGATTTTTGGGCCAACGAAGTGGGCATCAAACTCCCGACGCCGTATCGAAAACAAGTCTACGGACAGGCGAACATGGTAATTCAAGCTGCCATTAACGGATCTGGTGTCGCTATGGGGCGCTGTCCATTGGTTATTGATGCCCTTGAAGCCGGCCAATTGGTCCGACCATTTTCGGAAATGGCAGTATCGCAATTTTCCTATTGGTTTGTCTGCGCGCATAGCAACACCACCTCGAAATCAATCCAAATTTTTCGGTCTTGGCTCCACAAGCAAGCCGAACCTTTGAACGCGCTTCTCTCGCAGGAGACTGGAAAAATACCCTGACTAAAACCAGTTTCAGGCGTAGGCTAAGCGGCCACAAGGTGCCTGACCCACCGCTGTTTGAGGTTGTTCAAAAAGCAGTCTCAACTCCGGGAATTCATCGAAAACTTCTGGTCCGCCTTGAAGCCGATCTGGCATCAAGCGCCCTCGTTCCCAAACAGCTACGCCATCCAAACACACAGTTGGGTCAAGAACATTAAGTGAAATTTCGCCCGGAGGATAACCCCCGCAGGTGTGTAAATGCAAAATACGCGGATTGCCAAATGCGCACCCACTCCAGCGTTCGAAATGCCGCGCAGCTTCTTGTTCGTAGCACAGACCCGGGTGAATCCCTGCGTGCCACGAATGGACCCCATATGTTTCGATGCCATACCGGTTACCAACAAATTCATAATGTGCTGTTACCGCTGCCACATCAATCTCAGTGCCCTCAAAACCCACAATCCTCGAACCTTCGATGTTCACAAAAAGCGTGTCTTTGACCTCGCATGACCATGGCGTATAAAAGTTTGAACCCGTCCCCGTTAGGAACCCGACCTGCGCGATACGGCCGGAAAAACCCTTTGCTGGGATCGGCGTAAAAACCGACATTGGAAAGCGTTTTAGCGTGGTATCCCCACTGAGGGGATCAAAATCAACAGCCGTTCCACGATAATCTGTACCAGCCGAACAGGTCACATGAATGTCTCTTGCCCGCTCGACCGCCCGATCGATTTCGGTCTTTAGGCGTACAAGCGCTTGGTAATTGGTCACCCCAAAAGAAGACCCCAGCATATCGCGGTCCAACGCATAACTCATCACTTGAGTAGTATTGCAGGCCTTGGAGTGAAACCTAACCTGATCTCCCAACCGGGCCAGAAAAACCGCGCAATCAACGGTTTCTATTTTGGCAACCAACCCCGCGTCGAGACCGATCGCAGCCTTATTTAGCGGTACCCCAAAAAGTTCGACTGCAAAACCCAAATCGGTGGCGCATTTTGAAAATTCAGTCACCAATTCTGGATCGTAATATCCGTCTTGTTCCGTCTCGTGGATCACTAAAACGCGTTGCCCCACCTGGCATCCCGCGCAGTTGATCAAAAGATTGCGCACCCCTGCGGCCAACCTATTTTGAACATCGTCGAACATTTTTGCCTCTTCCTGATACAGAACGAAATCACCAGTTCGCTCCAGTTGAGACGAAATTATCAAGGCCAGAATTCTTTCGCGATATTCAAGAAGTTATGCAGCATATCTGATCACCTTATGGTGCACGTCAGTATTGCATGTATAGGCATAAGCACGCATAAACATAGACATAATGAAACGTAATGATTGAGGTCAACGAATGCGCATTAGCTATCGTGATGTTAAGGCGGAAATTCTTAACCGCATTCGAAACAATACCTGGCCGCTTGGTTCGAACCTTCCAAGTGAGATTGATCTAGCCAAAGAATTTGGATGTGCACGTGCAACGATGAATCGCGCAATGCGCGATTTGGTTGACGACGGCATTCTCGAACGCAAACGCAAGGCCGGCACAAAGGTCAAACAATCGCCAACCCGCCGCGCCCAGTTTTCAATTGCAGTGGTACGCGACGAGGTCGAACAAGCCGGCGCTAAGTATTCCTACAGCTTGATTGAACGGAATGTCCTCCCTGCCCCATCTTGGTTATGCGAACGCATTAAAATGAAAATCGGCGAACCTGTTCTTCATATAAAATGCATGCACTACAGCGGCAAACATCCGTATCAATACGAAGACCGTTGGGTTAACCTTGACGTCGTGCCAGCCGCCAATGATTTTGATTTCGAAGATATTGGACCAAATGAGTGGCTATTGCAGCAAGTTCCGTTCACTGATGGGGAACTGGTCTTTAGTGCCATTAATGCGCCCGAAGACATTGCGCGTTTTTTAAAGGCGCCTGTGGATTCAGCTTTATTCTCCATCGAACGCACTACTTGGCTCGAGGATAAGAGCGTGACCTATGCACAGCTCTATTTTGCACGCGATCACAAACTGACCTCACGCATCTAATCTTTCTAGCCCACTTCTGAGTGCCCAATGCACGGATTGCTAATCTTCAAACTACTCAAACAATCGGACCAAGATATTTGGTCCGATTGAAATTTACACTTCTGCTCAGAGACTTAGAAATGAGCAGATTGCGTCGCAGCAGGTTTTGCAAGCGGTGGAGCGAACTTAGTCAGATCGATCCCTTTCACCGCAGCTTTGTATTCATCCAAGGTTGGCGTACGCCCAAGGATTGCCGACAGAACCACCACAGGAGTTGAGGCCAGCAGCGATTCACCCGTTTTGCCATCAGCGTCTTCAACAACACGGCCTTTGAACAAACGCGTAGATGTCGCCAAAACTGTATCGCCCTTTGCCGCCTTTTCCTGGTTACCCATGCACAGGTTACAACCCGGGCGCTCAAGGTACAGGATATTTTCATATTCGGTGCGCGCGTGACCTTTTGGGGCTGCATCATTGAATTCAAAACCGGAGTACTTTTGCAGGACGGCCCAGTCTCCTTCTTCCTTCAATTCATCAATGATATTGTACGTCGGGGCTGCAACAACCAAAGGTGCCCTAAACTCCACCTTGCCGAATTCTTCTTCAAGGTTACGCAGCATTTGAGCCACGATCTTGACGTCACCCTTATGCACCATACAGGATCCGACAAAGCCAAGGTCTACCTTCTTTTCCGCACCGTAGTAAGAAATAGGACGGATTGTATCGTGCGTGTAACGCTTAGATACATCGATGTTTTTGACATCTGGATCGGCAATCATCGGCTCAACAATCGCGTCGAGGTCAACAATGACTTCTGCAAAATATTTTGCGTTATTATCTGGCGTCAACGCCGGCTTTTCACCGGACCTAATTTCATTAATCCGTTTGTCGGCAATCGCGATCAAGCCTTTCAACATCTCGACATCGTTATCCATGCCCTTATCGATCATGATCTGGATGCGCGCCTTAGCGATATCAAGCGAGCCAACCAAAGTATCATCTTCTGAAATGCAAATCGACGCCTTGGCCTTCATTTCAGCTGACCAGTCAGTGAATGTGAATGCTTGATCGGCAAGCAACGTACCAATGTGGACCTCGATGATGCGGCCCTGGAATACGTTGTCACCAAATTGCTGCAGCATTTGCGCTTGCGTAGCATGCACCACGTCGCGGAAATCCATGTGGTCGGCCATACGACCCTTGAACGTCACTTTAACGGACTCAGGGATCGGCATCGTCGCCTCACCAGTTGCAAGGGCTAGCGCAACAGTGCCTGAATCGGCCCCGAACGCGACACCTTTGGACATACGCGTGTGACTGTCACCGCCAATGATAATGGCCCAGTCATCAACTGTGATATCGTTCAGGACCTTATGGATCACGTCGGTCATCGAGTGGTAGACACCCTTGGGATCACGCGCAGTAATCAAACCAAACTTATGCATAAACGCCATAAGTTTAGGCGTGTTTGCCTGTGCCTTGATGTCCCATACAGACGCTGTGTGGCAGCCCGATTGATACGCACCGTCCACGGTTGGTGACAATGTCATCGCTGCCATCGCTTCTAGTTCTTGCGAGGTCATCAAACCCGTAGTGTCCTGCGAACCCACGATATTTACGATCACCCGCGCATCAGATCCAGCATGCAAAACAGTGCCAGGCGTGACACCCAGCGCGTTGGCGTTGAAGATTTTTTCAACTGCTGTCAGACCTTGGCCCGGGTGTGTGATTTCTTTGGACGGCGCAAAGGCTGATTTCAGCTCAACCCCCAATGTTTCGCACGCGATGTTTTGCAGTTTTTTACCAAACACAATTGCGTAGGACCCGCCAGCTTTCATGAATTCGACCTTTTGGGGTGTGAACGAGGACGACATGTCCACAAGTTCTTCCTCACCAGTCTCATCAAACAGCTTTTTGTCTTTGGTATTGATCGTCAAAACAGTGCCTGTTTCAACAGAGTATTTTTGCTCAAGAATTGGATTCCCATCATTGTTCATGATCGGGTTGCCTTCGCCGTCCACTTTCTTGACCCAGTTTTTCAGATCGACACCGATACCACCCGTCACACCAACAGTCGTCAGGAAGATAGGTGAGATGCCATTTGTGCCCGCAACAACCGGTGCAAAATTGACGAATGGCACATAGGGGCTGGCCTGTTTACCAGTCCACAAGGCTACGTTATTCACACCCGACATGCGCGATGATCCGACACCCATCGTGCCTTTTTCGGCGATCAACATAACGCGCTTATCTGGGTGTTGCTTTTGCAGGTCCTGAATCTCTACCTGCGCCTCAGGCGTAATCATGCACTTTCCGTGCAATTCACGGTCAGAACGCGAGTGCGCCTGATTCCCAGGTGACAGCAAATCAGTCGAAATGTCGCCTTCGCCAGCGATGTAGGTAACAACTTTTACCTCTTCTTGGATGTCAGGCAGCTTTGTGAAAAATTCAGCTTTGGCGTAACTTTGCAAAACATCGAGTGCAACTGCATTACCGCTGTCATACGCCGCCTTAAGACGGTCAGTATCCGCGTCATACAAAAAGAACTGCGTCTTTAAGACTTCACCGGCCTGCGCCGCAATCGTCACATCATCACCTAATGCAAGATCAAGTAGAACCTCAACAGAAGGGCCGCCCTTCATGTGGGACAACAATTCGAATGCGAAATCGGTTGATATTTCTGCGACAACGGCCTCACCAAGGATAATTTCCTTTAGGAACTGCGCCTTCTCACCAGCCGCGCTCGTTGTACCGGGCAAGGTGTTATAAATCAGAAATTGAAGCGAGTCTGCGCGATGTTCGTGATTAACATCTTTGATTTGAGCAATGACTTCTTTTGTCAGCGCGTCACCATCAATTGGCTTGGGGCTCAGGCCCTGCGTTTTGCGCGTCTCAATCTCTTCAAGGTAGGATACATATAAGGTCATGGCTGTCTCAACTGTTCAATTATCTAGGTGCGACCCGTTTCTTAAACAGCGGCCAATCATTTGTATGCAACGGTATACCGTTAGTGTGGAGATTTCAAGACAGAGCCGCGCGAAAAGACAGCCTACCCATATAACCAAGCTAAACCTGCAAGGCTCACACCGGAAATCTAACACGCTGAGTGCAACGCTAACTGGACTGCATTAAACTAGATTTAACACTGGCGTCCAGAGCATGGTATTTCTACCGGAGAGTCGTCAAATATGGTGCTATCGTGATCTGATCGCCCAACAACGTAGCTCAATCTTAATCCCTTAAGGTGGCCAACCAGCCGAGCGTGGCCTCAGTTGGTCCATTTGGTTTATATTCCGCACCAATTGGTTGATCATACCCCAACCTGTCGATCTCGTTGAATATATGGGTAAAGTTCACCTCACCCAGATCGGGCATACTACGACCCGGAACGCTGGCAAACTGGATGTGGCCGATAACATCTTTCAAATCCGCCAACTTATTACACAGATCACCTTCCATCAGCTGAACATGGTAGCAGTCAAACATTAGCTTTAGATTTGGCAGGTTCACCTCTGCAATAATTTGCACTGCTTGCACGGTAGTTTGCAAAAAATATCCCGGTGCGTCGTATGAGTTCAGCGGTTCGATCAGAATAGTAACATTATGCGGTGCTGCTGCTTCACAGGCATAGCATAGGTTCTCAACAAAGATCGCATGTGCCTCATGCCCTTTCGCGAACCCGGCCATAACATGAACATTTGGCGTATCAGTCGCGACTGCATATTCGATCGCTTGATCAATCGCCGCACGTGCTTCGGCCTGACGGTTGACCAAAGCTGATAGGCCATTATCGCCGCCAGCAACATTCCCCCGTGAGGTGTTCAGCCCCAACATTTTCAGACCAGTTTCGTTCAGGGCATTCACCACCAATTTTGCGGGCGTATCATAAGGCCAGTGGCATTCAACGGCGTCAAACCCTGCTGCTTTGGCAGCCAGGATTGCATCCTGCAACGGCAATTCAGACCATAGAAAACCAAGGTTAGCAGAGAACTTCATCAATCTTCCCATTCAATATCAAAATGTGTGACCAGATCAGCAACCTGCGTGGTGTCCAGCATCCGAGCAGGAATACCGCGCATCATCATCGCCAACCGCGCAGTATCTTCCAACTCTTCAATAGCATTACACGCGGCTTCCACGTCTTTTCCGGCCACCACTGGTCCATGGTTGGCCAGCATCACCGCAGATCGCTTGCCAGCCAAGCCGCGCACAGCTTCGCCCATCGCGGGGTCACCGGGGCGAAAGAATGGTAGTAACTTGACCTTGCCCAATTTCATGATCGCATAGGGCGTCATAGGTGGCAAAAAATTGTCTTCATCCACATCAGGCATCATCGACCAAGCTACCGAATGGCATGCGTGCAGATGGACAACCGCACCCGCTGAACTTCGTGTGTCATAAAACGCGGAATGCAGTGGCATTTCTTTGGTTGGAGCATCCCCACCAATCAACATTCCCCTGGCATCAAAATGACTAAGACGCGCAGGGTCAAGCCGCCCAAAACTGGTGCCCGTGGGCGAAACAAGGAGCCCACCATCCGAAGTACGCGCCGAAATATTGCCCGTGCTCCCTCCTGTCAGGCCACGATCAAACATCGACTTTGCCAGCGTGCAAATCTGTTCGCGCAAAGCAGTTGTCATTTTGCAGATCCTGTCAGCACTTTTGCAGCCTTTTCAAAATAGTCTTCACTGCCAAAGTTGCCTGATTTTAGCGCAAGCACAAGGGTTTCGCTGGCACGCAACGCGGGCACACCAGCGTCAATCTCAGGACCGATCTCAAGCTGGTTGAGCGATAACCCCTCCACCACCGCGCCCGAAGTTTCGCCGCCTGCAGTTAGCAGCTTTGTGATACCCGCTGAGATACTGCGCCGCGCGACATCCGCAAAAAACTGCTCAAACATCTGGGCGGATTCATCGCGTCCGTAACGATCTTGTGCATCTTTAACGATTGCTGGATCAGCAGAGCTATACACCAGCGGACATCCATCATGTGACATTAGCCAATCCGCAGCGGTTTCTGCCGTTACCTGCCCGTTAAATAATGCGTCAGCAGTGACCTCGAATGTGGAGTGGTTGATCTTGTGATGTGCGATTTGAGCACGCGTGGCAATTGAACACGAACCCGAAAGGATCACACATTTACCCGTTTCACCCGTCCAGCTTTGGGCCGCCTTGCTGCTAATTCCGAAGTTTGCGGGCAGCCCAAGTGCGGCACCTGACCCGCCAGTCACAAGTTCAAATCCCTTGGCAGCCGCGCCAATCTGCAACAAATCAGCATCCTGCAACGCATCTACAACGATCAAACGTTTGCCATCGTTAGATTCATCAAGCAGCTTGGCACGAATGGCTTTTGCGCCGGATAACACCGTCCGCGCATCCACATGGCCAACTGGCCCATTCGATTGCGCGGCCAGCACACGCCGGATATCGGGGTCTGTCATTGGGGTAAGCGGATGGTTTTGCATCCCACTTTCGCTGAGCAACATGTCGTTCACAAACAAATGCCCTTGATAAATCGAGCGTCCAGTACCGGGAAACGCAGGGCAAACGATGACCGCTTTGGCACCCAACGCATCCGCTAATGCTTCGGCCACGGGGCCGATATTGCCATAAGCTGTGCTGTCGAATGTTGAGCAGTATTTGAAATAGAACTGCTCGCAGCCTTGTGCACGCAGCCACTCCAGCGCCGCTAACGACTGTTTGATGGCATCAGCCGCAGGAATAGAACGAGTCTTAAGCGCAACAACACCTGCCTCAATATCAGCGTCTGCGGCTTCCTTCGGAACACCCGTGTATTGAACGGTTCGCATCCCTTGTTTCGCCAAGGTATTTGCAAGATCACTAGACCCTGTGAAATCGTCGCCGATACACCCTAAAAGCATCAATCTTCTCCCGGTAAAGTCAGGCCTGCGTTTCGGGCATAAACCTTAGCAACAGCCGCATCATCCTCACCGCCAAGTCCGGAACCTGAAGCGGCCAAGAATTGTTGCAACGCCGCCGCCGTGAGCGGTGCACCAAACTTCGCCGATTTAGCAATATCCAGCACGATCCCCAGATCTTTGGGCCAAATATCAACCGACGACCTGGGGCTGTAATCGCCCTCAACGATATGCGGCGCACGGTTTTCCAGCATCCAACTGGTTCCTGCACACTGACTGATGACTTCTACAAATTTGTCCGGCGTAACCCCTTGGGTCATGCCAAAAGTCATCGCCTCCGCCATTGCTGCGATATGGACACCGGCAAGCAGTTGGTTCACCGCCTTCATCGCTGAGCCTGCCCCTGCGGAATCACCAAGTTCGAACACTTTTTCGGCCATCGCATCAAGCGCGGGCGCGGCACCGTCAAAAGCCGCTTTGGAGCCAGACGCCATAACGCTCAATTCGCCCATTCCAGCCTTTGCCGCGCCGCCAGAAATGGGTGCATCTAGGTAATGCAAACCATGCGCGCCACAGCGACGTTCCATGTCTTTTGAAAATTCTGGCGCAACTGTTGCACAGGCAATAATAGTCGCGCCCTTTCGCATTTGCCCAGCCCAACCGCCTTCGTCAAAAAGAACGCTTTGAGTCTGCTTACCGTTCAAGACTACGACAACCAATACATCGCAATCAGCGGCTGCATCGGGTTGCGACCTATTCAGCCCACCCTCGGCTGCAAAACGAGCAACAACATCAGGGTTGATGTCAAATCCCTGTACGTCATGACCAGCCCGCAGGATAGATTGTGCAATGCCATAGCCCATAGAGCCCAGACCGACGATTGAGATGTTTTGTGTAGACATGTGCAGCCTCATTTTTGATTAAGTCCAGATTTCGATGATCTTTGCCGTCGGAACTGGAGTGGCAAAGCAAATCTTATGACCGCCGTTAACAATATGCAGCCTCGCATTTAACATCACAATGATGATATTTTGAGCAGCTTTGTTCACGTACCATTTTCCTCGCGGGCCCGCAAAAGGCGCGAACAGCCAATTGCATTTTTGTGGTGTGCCATGAATGTGGCATCAGAGGCACCGCGCGGGTCAATCATTGCGTCAATTAGCAACCGGATCATGCACTATTTGCGTTTCAAAACGCGTATCCACTATCTGTAGCGTCTTCTTGGCACGCAGACACACATCAGTGTTCTGCCGTCTCAGCTCCGTGAATTGGGTAGAATTAACCATCAGCAGCCCCCGCGCAAAATACCACTAGGTAGATCCGTTATGGCGCTAGTGCGACCAGATGCAGAGCCGTCATGCAAGTGCTTTCCACAGCATGCGAATACCGCTGGCGAACAAGAATACAGCGAAAGCAAGTTTGAGTTGATCTTGCGTTTGCGAGGCTCCATCAGGTGAACCAACTTAGCACCTTAAGGAGCCATAAAAATGGCTCTTCTAGAAATGAACTATCGAAAACCCTGCAATCATTTTAAGCGACATTTCTTGTTTCAAGGCGCGGATGGGTGGCAAAGACAGCATACCCCTCGTACCAAATCTAGCAATCGGATGACCCGCAAAGAATGCAGCCATAAGAACCGGATTTTCTGTCATAAGACGCATCCCCCGGCGTCACACCATGCAAGATGAGTGTGGCTAACATCACTACGGTAATCGCGTCGCCTAGAATACCTAGCGCCATGGTCAGAACCAAGGCCCCGTCCGTGACCGCATTGTTGACCGCCTCCGGTGCAATCAAACTGTCCGGTTCGCCCTTGCCAAAATTTTCGCGGGTTGGTGCAGAGCGTGATGCTTCAGCATAAGAAATGAACGCCGTCGTTCCGGCACCAATACC
The DNA here is from genome assembly GCA_033851935.1 of Sulfitobacter sp. GTDB lineage: Bacteria > Pseudomonadota > Alphaproteobacteria > Rhodobacterales > Rhodobacteraceae > Sulfitobacter. The sequence goes on along the minus strand of JAWSVL010000012.1, from coordinate 74,188 downwards.
ACCCAGAACCCCGATACCATTCCCAATCAACACCGACTTCACGACGCCTTTAATACGACCCTTCCACTCCTGCAGTTTGGGCAGAACAATGCCGTCAAACTCAATCAACGGCGTGTTGTCATCACGCCGAGAAGCAGCACACGTAAGAGCTTCGGACAAGCAGGATCAGCGCAAAAGTTTCGATCGATCCAAAGTTGAGCGCAAAGGCAGCCAGCTGGGGCCTAATTTCTGGCAATGCGCCAAGTATGATACCAAGCATGTTACCAAGTATATCAGGTAGATATCCGCAACCGTATTTCTGATGATGATGCAGGTTCGTCAAGGATGTCAGAATTGGATATTCAACTCATCAAAGGCGATACAACCTGAAATACCTCAAAACTTAGACTGACCCAACGAAACCAATTTAAGGAAGCACCTTAGCCTGCCCAATCTCAGACCCAGTGAGAAGATGGGTCCCAGAATATTTAGCAATGTCGGCTAACTTCTGGCCTGAGACGACATCGCACACCATGTCAGTAACCTCAATTAAGTGGGCATCTAATGGAGATGGATCACTCTCTTAAGACCCAAACATGGTAGCGTTAACCGAGACTTCAATCTGGCGAGCATCATCAAGGATTTTGACTTCTAACCAATAATTCAAACCATATGCTAGCCACAATATTTACGTTCGAAATCTGTGTGCGAAAGGGTGAGGCCACCAATCGATGCTTCAACCATCCGCGTGTACTACAGCAACTAGAACCGCGTCGACTGGCACCATTCTAACACAAATCATTTGTCCGTTTGCCGATGCGTTTGCCGTTGAACAAAGACAAACCCAACGTCGCCAAATCACTTTGGGCGTAATTGCGATCGGGTATCTACCTGAAAATCCAAGTTAATGGCGTCACATTTTCGAACCTCGGAGCGATCTCGAGGCTTCAAGCAACGTTTGGCGAAATAGATGAACATGTGTGTCAGCCATTTCTTCAGATCGTGCCATTATTCCGACAGGTCCCTCCGTTGTGCTCAAATCTAGCTCCAAAGCGCGCAATCGCCCTTTTTCAAGATCATCGGCAACAACCCCGTGAGAAATAAACCAGACAGCTTGCATCGGCCCCAACACCAACGCGCGCCCAAACGAGCCTGAAACCGTTTCGATCCGTTTCTTGAATATGGGCAGACCACTCGCAATCATCGTGCGGGCCAAAAGCGGTCGGATCGCAGAATCCTTGGGTGGATAGATCACCATTGAATCCGCGAGCTGTGCAAGCTTTGTCGCGTTACAAATAGGATTGTCAGGCGCGGCAACAGCGACAATCTTCTCGTTGTAAAGCTGAGTGAACGAAAGATCTTCCATCGTTTCAAGGGGGCCCATACGCCCGACAAGTAGATCAAGGTTTCCCGCCCTCAAACGCGCCGTCAGTTCCGCATGAGAACCTTCTTCAATTTGGATGACCGTATCTGGCGCAAGGTGGAGAAATTTTTCAACAGCCCGTGGAAGGATCTGAACCGCTACACTTGGCAGCGCGCCAATCAACAGAGTCGATCCAACAACCGACCCCAAATTGGTAATATTTTGCAATCCAATCTGAAGCGCAGCGACACTCTGCTCAGCAAATTGTAAAAAAACCTGCCCTTCAGGTGTCAGCGCGACACCTGCTCGATCGCGCAACAACAAAGTGACGCCTAGAATATCCTCTAGATCCTTCAGCGTTTTCGAAATCGTGGGTTGCGTCAAATTCAGTTGATCCGCAGCACGGTTCAATCGCCCTGCTCGGGAAATCGCGATAAAAGCTTCTAAATGACGGTACTTAATCCGGCGGTTCATTTGCATTCCAACAGTGCATCTAAACGGCAGAAATTAACATTTTATATAACAAATAGGAAAGCTCAATCTTAGGATACCGCGTACTATTGATATTAGCCCAAACCCTAAGCGGCCCAATTATTCAATTCTCATTTATAACTGTCACCCCTTGTTGAAAATACCGCAATAGGTAAGCACATTCACGTCTGCAGTTCATTCCCGCCATCCAAGAAGGCGGCGCTCAATAAATCCGATTACGGCGCTAAGGATGACGCCCAGAAGCGACAGAATAACAACACCTGCGAACAGGCGCTCCAAATCATAAAGAGATCCCGCTTCTAGGATGTAGGCACCAATGCCATATTCCGCACCCAACATTTCAGCCGCAACAAGCAGGATGATCGCAATGGCGAGCGAAATGCGAAGACCTGACAAAATACCGGGCATCGCGCCCGGCAACACTATTTTACGCACGATCGAAAACCACGACAGTCCAAAACTTTGACCCATGCGGATCAAAGACCGGTCAACGTTGTCGACCGCACCGTAAGTGGCCACCACGGTTGGCGTGAAGGTACCAAATGCAATCAGAGCATATTTACTGCTCTCGTCGATCCCGAACCAGATAACGAACAGAGGCAAGAGTGCGATTTTTGGGATCGGAAATATCGCCGCGACCAATGGCACAAGGCCTGCGCGCGCATATGAAAACAGCCCAATCAAAACGCCCGCGACGATCCCGATAGACGCGCCAATCGCCGCTCCAATTGCTAAACGGCTTAATGACGGTGCGAGGTGTTTAAAGAGAAGGCCGCTTTCCCAAAGCTCCCCAAACGTGGCCAGCACATCAGAGGGTTTGGGAAGGGTCAACGCAGAAATCCAGCCAGTGCGCGTGCCAATTTCCATGATTGTGATCAGGAAAACAAAAACAGCCAAGCCAACCCAGCGATGCGATTTGGGGGCAAATCCACCGCCCCGAAAACGAACTTCGATAGGTTCTGGTTTATTATTCGCGTCAGACATTTAGCAACTCCTCATCAGCCGCGCGGGCCTCATCGCGCATCAAATCCCAGAGATACTTTTGCGTGCGCTCTAGATCCGCGTCGCCGTGACTGCGATCTGCTAGTGGTTTATCAATCTCGACAACTTCACGGATTTCACCTGGACGACGTGAGAGAACAACAATGCGGTGCCCCAGTCGCACGGCCTCCGCCAGATTGTGGGTCACGTAAGCTGCAGTAAAATGTTGGCGAGTCCATAGGGCTACCAGATCATCCATCAGCAATTCGCGCGTTTGGCTATCAAGGGCGGACAGTGGCTCGTCCATCAACATCACCGCCGGCTTAACGGCGAGCGCGCGGGCAATCGCGACGCGCTGCTTCATGCCGCCAGACAATTGCCGCGGCAACGCGGTGCTGAAATCACTCAGCTTGGTCCGAGCAAGAACATCGGAAATAATCGCATCCGCGCGGGCTCCCTTGATACCATGATCTTCAAGAACCAGTGAGATATTGCCGTGCACAGATCGCCATGGCAGCAGCGCAAAATCTTGAAAAACATACGTGAGCGGGTTCAAACACCCCTCCGGCGGAGAGCCCAATTGAAGAACGCGACCCTTTGAGGCCCGCTCCAACCCGCCAATCAGGCGCAGCAGCGTAGACTTACCGCATCCAGAAGGCCCAACAAGGCAAACAATTTTGCCCGTCGGGATGTCCAACGAGATATCGCGCAACACTTCGGTGTCACCATAGGAGTGGCTGATCGCGTCTAAGCGAATATCCATGAACTTGTCCTGAATAAAAGAGAAATCAGCTGGCCACGCCATTCGCGGGCCAGCTGTGGTTTAGACCTTAAGCCTCAAACGTTTCGACGTAGCTGGTATCGACAAAGGTATCGAGTGTGATGTCAGCGTCAATCAAACCCTCGGACTGGAACCAGCTAAGCTGGTCTTGAACGGAGGCTGTATTCAAGCGCGCGCCCTCATTAATCCGCATGGTGCCATTAATTATCGACGGCGCAGCTTTTTCACGCGGACGGTCTGTGTAGACGTATTTGTGGATCAGATCGACCATCTCATTCACGCCATCGTCGCCACCTGATCTATCGATCATGGTGGAGTTGTAATCGGACGCCCCCATGCCAAACGCTTTGATAAAGTCAGCAGTTTGCGTGCGCTCATCCTTTGCGTTTTTGGCCGAGGTGAACACAGTTGTAACCTGATAGTTCGGTAGATAATCAGATACATTCCCGATGATGTGGACTGCACCGGACCCTGCCAGTGGTTTCGCGATATGAGGCACGATAGACCACGCATCAATTTGGCCAGACTTCAGTGCACCGATGATTGCGCCCACTTTTTGAAGCGGTGTAAAGGACACGTCTGCGCCCTCAGCCTGTGCAATCTTTGAGCCCATGTAATGGAACGAAGATCCGGCTGTCGAGATGCCGAATTTCATGCCATCCAAACCCGCAGGTGACGTAAGACCCGCCTTGAAAGCTGCGTCAGAGGCTAGGATTTTCTGACCATCGATACCGGGTTCTTCGCTGAGCGCACCACCAATAACTTTGATCGCACCTTTATCAGCAAGCGAAATCAATCCGCCTGAAATTGCCGTAACGGCATAATCGACATCGCCAGATGCAATGGCGACGGCCATAGGTTGCGCTGCTTGGAAAAAGCGCAACTCGACATCGAGACCTGCGTCTTTGAAATACGCACGCTCTGCCGCGATAAAACTGGCCGAGTGCGACGTGAACCTCAACGCACCCACGACGATTTTTTTGTTTGCGGCAATTGCTGGTGCTGCGAGACTAGATGCCGCCGCGGCCCCGATCAGACCTATTGTCTGACGCCTGTTGAAAGTGACCATTGTTTCCTCCCTGAATGATCTGTTTCGAATATCTTAAGTACCTAAGTCAGCACCTATTTCGTCCTCTAGAATGCCAAGCGCACGGACCTCATCACGTGCAAAAACGGCATCTTGCAGGGCCGCGCGACGGGCTTCCCGAGCTGCAAAATCGATACGCCCTTCGCGTAATAACGCCAGCCGGAAGCGACGTGATTGCCCGTAAAACTGCGCAGCCATATCTGAAACCCTTGGCGATCCACTTGCTGAAATCAGCGTCATGCTAAGGTTGCGACAGGCCTCATCCCATTCCAACGCCGTAACGTCGTCCGGGTTCTCCTGAACAACGGCATCTGCACGACTGACACCGTGCAAAGCCGCAACCACACGGCTTTCCCATGCGACATCACCGCGTTCAAGCGAACGCTTCAGCCCAATTTTTTCGACTTCTAGCCGCACAAGTAAAATATCGCGAAGATCATCCTCAGTAGCTGACGTTACGCGAAACCCACGTTGATTTGTCGCTTCAACCACGCCCTCTGATGACAAAATGCGAAGCGTTTCCCGCATCGAATGGTTTGAGCCACCGTATGCCTGCCGAAGATCGGCCAATTTCAATTTCTGGTCAGGCCGCAACACGCCAAAAGATATGTCACGTCGGATCGCAGAGGCGAGCATTTCGACGACGGTATCATCACTGGATTTACGTCCACCAAAAAGCAATTTACTCACCATTTTAAATAATATTGGACATTTTCATAGAACTTACTCCGGAGAGTCAAGGTTTTTTGAACGCAGCTCAGATAACTATCCTGAGCAAAACACCGTTTTCGCCATAAATGGGATCCAACCTTAAGGGCGTCTCATCCTCCAAGCACAACGTACTTCATAAAAAATCCGCACAGACTTCCGGACAAGTGTCCTGTTGCAGGCATTCCTCAACATTGAGGAGACCCACGACAGCTGCGTATAAATGGCCCCAACAGCGCAGTAGCAGCAGATTGAATAATAGTAATCACGGGGCACTCGCTAAAGTTGCACCACCAAGCAGTACGTAGATAAATGTGATTTGGCTGAGGCAAGTTTTACGCAGCTTTGATGAAACCGATAAAAGGAAAAAGGTTTGGAAACTGATACCTATTCTGAAGTGATTGTATAACTTTTTTCAGAGCATGCTCATGCAGCAATTTACTTGTCTCTCCCCTGTCCACCTCCTGCTCCAAATCAGCGAAACGTAAAAGTAAATTTGGGGGCCGGCCAAATCTGCTCACAGAGCTGGAATGGCCAGTGGAATTTCATCTATACACGCACATCGTAGGTTCAAACGCATTACATGGTCATCTTCCAGCACAGATAAAAGACGCCGAAAAATATGCTTTCTGGGAGGCCTATGACAACGTACGTCAAGACCGGATCAGATCGACTTTGCCATCGTTAATCACTGACAAAACGGCACCTGCCCACACACGGCAAACCTTCGAAGAAAGAAAGCGGCATTCCATTCTAATCGAGGCCCACGCATGGATAGATCGCACAGAAGGGTTCGTACCAAGTGATGCCGCGCCCACGGAAATAACTGAGGGCTTCTTTGCTTGGATGGAAGATGTCGCTAAGGCACAGTACCTTTTGCCCCGGCAAACGTCACGATCAAAGCCGCAAAGGTGATCGAAAAGACACCAAGGAAACCAAGCGCACCGGGTACTACCGAAAATAGGATCAGATCGAAACCCAAGGCCCAGATGAGGCCCGTGAAATCAAAAGGGGCCAAGGCACTTACGGGCGCGCGGGCGACGGCTTCATTTGCTGCAATGTGACCTACTCCACCCAGCAATCCAGCAAGCGCAAGCCAGCCAAACATAGTAAAATCTAACGTAACCCACCCGAATGGCAGCGTAGCCAATCCGATGACCGCCGCCACAACCGCAAAGTAGAACGCGATCGTTGATGCGCTTTCTGTTAGTGTCATTGTTTTTGTGTGAACCCGCACAAAAGCCATTGTAACTGCATAGGCCAGCCCTGCCGCAACACCGATTAGCGCGCCATCTCCGGGCAGCTCGAATGCTTCCCATAACAACAGAACCACGCCTGAAAACCCAAAAAATATTGCCGCAAAGATTGCTTTGGTCAGTTTTTCATTCAACATAATCGCAGCAAGCGGCAGCACCAAAACCGGCGCAAGATATGCGATGGCTTGGGCATTTGCGACGGGTAAATACGCAAGCGACAAGAATGACATTGCCATCGAAAACGCGCCAAAAGCACCACGCGTTATATGAAGACCCGGCCGCCGCGTTTTTAACGCCTTAGGGAATTCATGTAGCCACAACATATATAGGCATATCGGAATAAGCGCTAAGACCGATCTCCAAAACATAATCTGGCCAATTGGTACGGTCTCGGCCGCCGCATGCACGGCTGCCGACATTGCCGTCACAAGGAATGCGGCAAGCAGGCGAAGGCCAACACCCTCAAGAAAGTTATTACGAGAAACCATGTCGATGGTGTCTCAGAGAGATTGCTCAACTTCAAGTCGAATAGGCATTTTTCACATCTTAGCTTGCCCAATAAGGTTTGAAATCTAGGATTGCGCCAGAAAATACGTGGTTTTCCGCAGCGTAAATTTCTCGGCAAACGCTTAATCCAAACGGGTTCAACCAGAAATTGCCGTTTTGCGAAACGAAGTTCCGTACTGCGGTATTGGCAGTCTCGAAGTTTCCCCCTAGTCTCTGGCTTGAAGAGAGTCGCGCACCCTTGGGAGGAAGGGGGCGCACGGCTAAAAGACTTGGGAGGGTCACGATGATTAATGTAGACTGCCTGATCGGTTCTATCCGATGAATGCGATGACACCAGAAGCCGCTGTAGCCCATGTTATTGCGACGAACCCCACGTTTGCCGTGGCACCGATGGTAATCCGAGGGGTCACTTATAACGCGTTTCAGAACATTCCACCCAGCGTACCTATGCTATTGGCAGCAGGAATGGCGCAGCACGAAGATGGCGCGTCACACTACCTTCTTTATGAAGGCGAGCGTTGGACTTATGGTGAATTCAATGCCGAAGTGCGTCGCGTAGCGCAGGTGTTGCATAGCAAATTTGGCATCGAAAAAGGCGACCGTGTCGGGATTGCCATGCGTAATTATCCCGAATTGATGACCCTCGTGCTCGCGATTTCTGCCACGGGTGCCACTGTCGTGTTTGTAAACGCGTGGTGGACCACCGAAGAGTTGGAGTATGCCCTGCGCGACAGCGACGCCAAACTGGTTTTTGCCGACGGCCCACGTATTGAACGACTGCTCCCACTGGTAGACGAACATGGTCTGACATTGGTTGGTGTCCGTGATGGCGAAACAATGGTGGATCATAACTATACTGCGTTACAATCTGTTGCCTCTGATGCCCCGCTAGACGTCCAAATCGACACTGATGACGATTTTGCCGTGATGTATTCATCAGGCACGACAGGTCACCCAAAAGGCGTTGTGCAAACCCACCGAGGCGCTGTGAATGCTGTCTTCAGTTGGCTGCTGCAGGCCGTAATTGCGCCGCTTGTTGTGCCCCCAGAAGATGACACACCTGAGGCACCGCGTCCTTCTGCGTTAGTGGTCACTCCCCTGTTTCACGTCACCGCAACGCACCCGCTGTTCCTCCTCAGCTTGGTTGCCGGTGCGCGGATCACATTAATGCGCAAATGGGACGCAAACGAAGCGGTCCACCTGATCAAAGAAGAGGGCATCACGCGGTTTCTAGGCGTTCCGACACAATCGGCGGAACTAATGCATGCAGCCCAAGCCGCTGATGAAACCCTCGAAACGATGAGCTACCTCGGCTCAGGCGGTGCAAAACGGCCCGGCGCGCAAGTCGGGCAACTGGCCAAGACGTTCCCGAATGCCGAGATCGCAACAGGCTGGGGCATGACCGAGACAAACGCGCTTGGCATCGGGATGATCGGTGAGGACTACGTGAACCGCCCCGAAAGTGCCGGAAAACTGCACCCGCCAGTTCAGGAATTGCGGCTACTTGACGATGCCGGAAATGATGTAAAATTAGGCGAACTGGGTGAAATCACCATCAAAAGCCCCGCGAACATGCGTTGCTATCTCAACAAACCCGAAGCAACAGCAGAAACCATGCAAGATGGTTGGCTGCGCACGGGTGATCTGGCTGTCATGGACAGCGAGGGTTACATCACCATTCTGGACCGCAAGAAAAACATCATCATCAGGGGTGGCGAAAACATCGCTTGTCTTGATGTTGAGGGCGCGCTGCACCGCCTGCCCGATGTGATCGAGGCCTGCGCATTTTCCGTGCCCGATGAACGGCTCGGCGAAGTTGTGGGCGCCTGCGTCCAGTTGCGCGAAGGTACCAACCTTTCCCAAGCAGACATGGCAATCGCATTGGAAGGCCATATCGCAAAATTCAAAACACCCGCGCATCTGTGGACCCAGACGGGTCCACTCATGCGGGGCGCAACCGATAAGATTGACCGCCGCGGACTTAGCGTGGCCTGTCTAGATAATGAGAAAGCAAAGACATGACACCAACCATCGAAGAAACAGGCGAATACATCGCAAAAGCAGGCAAAGCCGCGTGGGATGTGCCGGGGCTGGACGCAAACGCACCACAGCGTGAAATCAAAACCGTTGGCATCATTGGTGCGGGAACCATGGGCGGCGGGATCGCAATGAATTTTGCCACCGCAGGCTATAACGTCAAGATTGTCGAAACCACGCAAGAGGCCCTTGATCGTGGTCTCAAGGTTGTGCGCGGCAACTACCAGCGTTCATCAGACAAGGGCCGCTTTCCACAGGAGGAAGTAGAGGCGCGCATGGACCGTTTCGATGGCCGCCTTGCTGTTGCTGATCTGGCAGACTGTGATTTGGTGATTGAGGCCGTGTTTGAAAACATGGACCTCAAGCGCACGATATTTACCGAGCTTGACCGCGTCATGAAACCCGGTGCGATCCTCGCCACCAACACTTCAGCACTTAACATCGACGAAATCGCGGGCATGACAAAGCGCCCCGAAGACGTGATTGGCCTGCACTTCTTCTCCCCTGCGAACGTGATGAAGCTGCTCGAAATTGTCCGCGCAAAGCACACCGCTGATGATGTGGTTGCAACCTCCATGGCGCTGGCCGCAAAGATCAACAAGATTGCAGCACTGGTTGGTGTCTGCCCCGGATTTGTGGGCAACCGCATCCTGTTTGCCCGTCAAATTCAGGCCAACAAGCTGTTGGATCTGGGCCTGATGCCGTGGGACGTAGATGCAGCGCTGAACGCATTCGGTTTCAAGATGGGACCGTTCCAGATGAGCGACCTTGCAGGTTTGGATATTGGTTGGTCCAAAGGTGCCACAACCGACAACCCGATCCGCGATGCACTGTGCGAGTTGGACCGCCGCGGTCAAAAGACCCAAGCCGGTTTTTATGACTATGACGAAACCCGCCGTCCCATCCCATCCGACATCACAGCCGGCATCATCCGCGACATCACAGGTGCAGATGCCTCCAGCATGAGCGCCGAAGAAATCGTTGAAATCTGCATCTATCCAATGATCAACGAAGCCGTAAAAATCCTAGAAGAGAACAAAGCACAGCGCCCATCCGACATCGATGTGGTCTGGCTGAACGGCTATGGCTGGCCCGCCGACAAAGGCGGACCAATGTTCTACGGCGATATAGTTGGCGCACAGGCTGTACTGGACCGGATGGAAAAACTAGGAGCGCAAGACCCAGCATTTGCACCCGCCGAGACCCTGCGCAAACTCGCGGCTGAGGGCGGGAAATTCACTGATATCGACACCGGAGGGCTAAAAGTATGAGCTACGAGTATATCACAACCGAAAAAAAGGGTCACATCCTTGTTGTGACCATGAACCGGCCAGACGTCTACAATGCCGTTCACGTTGATATGCATAACGAGATGGCACAGTGCTGGGATGAATTTTCAGCTGATCAAGACCTTTGGGTTGCCGTTCTTACGGGTGCTGGCGAAAAAGCATTCTGCGCTGGTAACGATCTTAAGGCGACGGCTGCTGGTGGATCAAAGGCCACGATGACACCTTCAGGTTTTGCTGGGCTATCCTCACGATTTGATCTGGAAAAGCCAATCATTGCTGCTGTAAACGGCTTTGCCATGGGCGGCGGGTTTGAGACGGCCCTGTCGTGTGACATCATCCTTGCGTCAGAAAATGCAAAATTTGCACTGCCCGAAGTTAAAGTTGGCTTCTTTGCCGCCGCATCCGGTGTTCAACGTCTGTCACGCTATATCGGCCGCTTGGCCGCGCAGGAAATGATGTACACGGGCCGCACCATTTTGGCCGATGAGGCACTTGCTATGGGCTGCGTGAATGAGGTCCACCCCCACGGCGAACTGATGACGAAAGCCATGGAAAAGGCGGAGCAGCTTTGCTCGGTCTCGCCCTCAGCCGTCAAATCCACAAAGCGCGTCCTAAACGACATGTACGCCCGTGACGGCATGCAAGAAAGCATCAACTATTCCCGCGAAGTCATTGCGGACCTCAGCAAAACCGAAGATTTCAAAGAAGGCGTCCAAGCCTTTGTCGAGAAACGCAAACCCAACTGGGTCAACAAGTAAGACTACCTCCGAGGTAGACAAATAGTGCCCACAGGGTAAGCGAAAAATAGGGAGACAACATATGTCCGATACACCAATGGAAATGAACAATCTCGGTATGTCCGAGAAGAACAAGCCGCTGCTTGCAGCCGTGATCAAACACATCCGCGAAAACGTTGATCCAATCACCGAAGAGTATTTTGCGCTTGGTGAAGGCCGTGCAGATCGTTGGACCCATGCGCCCGGCCAGTTGGAACTGCTGGAAACCGCCAAGCAAAAGGCACGCGACAATGGCTTGTGGAACTTCTTCCTGCCGAACGCCGAAACCGGCGAAGGCCTCAGCAACCTCGACTATGCATATATCGCTGCGGAACTGGGCAAAAGCCCACTAGCATCAGAGACGCTGAACTGCTCCGCGCCGGACACGGGCAACATGGAAGTGCTGGAGCGTATCGGTACACCCGAGCAAAAAGAAGAATGGCTCAAGCCGCTGCTCGCTGGCAAAATTCGTTCTGCTTTCGCTATGACTGAGCCTGACATGGCCTCCTCTGACGCCAAAAACATCAGCACATCCGCCGTACTGGAAAACGGCGAATGGGTCATCAACGGTGAGAAGTATTACATTTCGGGTGCGGGTGATCCGCGCTGCAAAATCATGATCACCATGGTGAAAACCTCACCAAATGCCGAAGCATTCCGCCAGCAGTCGCAGATCCTAGTGCCCATCGACACCCCCGGTGTCGAGATCGTTGGCCCGATGCACGTCTTCGGCCATGACGACGCGCCACACGGCCACATGCACATCAAATTCAAAAATGTGCGCGTACCCGAAGCAAACATGCTGTGGGGCGAGGGCCGTGGCTTTGAGATTTCTCAGGTACGCCTTGGACCTGGCCGTATCCACCACTGCATGCGTTCCATTGGTGCGGCCGAAAAGGCGCTTGATTTGATGATCGAACGTGGCCTGTCCCGTGAGGCATTTGGCAAAAAGATCATCGATCTAGGCAAGAACATGGAGACTATTTCGCGCGCCAAAATCGAAATCGAAGCCATGCGCTTGATGGTCCTGAAAGCTGCCAAAGCAATGGATACCCTTGGCAACAAAGAGGCGCGCATTTGGGTCAGCATGATCAAAGCGATGGTGCCTGAAAAAGTGTGTAACATTATCGACGAAGCCATGCAGGTACACGGCGCGACGGGCATTTCCCAATGGTCACCCCTGTCTGGCATGTACACGGCGCAACGCACACTGCGTTATGCAGATGGCCCTGATGAAGTACACCACCACGTCATCGCCCGCGCCGAAGTCAAAGACTACCAAGAATCCAACTCTCGCACTGACCGCGCACGCGGCGAGATCGCGACAGGCCGCACACGGAGCGGCGTATGAGCATGTTTGACCTCACCGGAAAAGTTGCCCTGCTGACCGGTGCCTCCAAAGGCATGGGTTTTGAAATGGCCAAAGGTCTTGCCGAACATGGCGCGACAGTGATCATTTCATCCCGCACCCAAGAAGATCTGGATGCGGCGGCAAATGCCATCAACGAAGCTGTGGGCGCTGAGCGCGCCCACGGTGTAGCAGCGAACATTGTCCACGAAGATTCACTTCAGGCGCTTGTCGACAAAACCCACGAAATCGCAGGCCCCATCGACATCGTTGTCGGCAATGCTGGCGTGAACCCATACTTCGGGCCGATCGCTGGCATCTCGGACAAAGACTATGAGCGTACAATGAACGCCAACGTGCAATCCAATCTGTGGCTGGCAAAGATGGTTGCCCCTGACATGGCTGCAAAGGGCTCTGGCTCAATGATGTTCACGTCATCCATTGGCGCATTCAAAGCGTCCGACTCTCTGGGTACTTACGGCATGTCAAAACTCGCCTTGATCGGACTTGTCCGGAACTTGGCAATGGAACTGGGTCCCCAAGGCATCCGTTTTAACGCGATCTGCCCCGGCTTGATCAAAACCGATTTTGCCCGCGAATTGTGGGACAAACCCGGTGTCGAGGAGAAATACTCAAAAGGTATCCCGCTGCGCCGCTTGGGTGAGCCTGACGATTTCGCTGGGCTTGCAGTATTTCTTGGATCTGATGCCAGTAAATACATGACCGGACAGGCGTTGACCGTCTGTGGCGGCTCCAGCATGTGGGCATAAGCCATGGAACTCAAAGATAAAATCATCGTCGTTACAGGGGCGGCGTCCGGTATCGGGCGTGCCATGTGCATCCGGTATGCCGAAGAAGGCGCAAAGCACATCGCTTGCGTTGACCGCGACATGCCCGGTGCAGAAGAAACAGCGAAAATGATGGGCGGCAAAGCCTATCAAGTCGATGTGGCGATCAAAGACCAGATCACCGGCATGATCGATGCGGTTGAAGCTGATGCCGGTCCTATCGATCTGTTCTGTTCAAACGCGGGCATCTCGGTTGCGGGCGGCGTTGAGGTAGAAGACGACGCGTGGCAAAAAATATGGGAGATCAATGTGATGTCTCATGTTTGGGCAGCACGTCATCTGGTTCCTCTCATGGCAGAACGTGGCGGTGGCTATTTACTCAACACTGCATCGGCGGCTGGTTTGCTTAATCAGATCGGCTCGGCGCCTTACGGCGTGACAAAACACGCCGCTGTTGGTTTGGCGGAATGGATCGCCCTTAGCTATGGCGATCAGGGGATCAAAGTATCTGTCTTGTGCCCGCAGGCTGTGAAGACAGAAATGACCCGCGGCCACGAAGACCACGTTGCGGCGATCAATGGCATGATGGAACCGGGTCCCGTGGCCGAAGCCTGCGTGCAAACAATCCGCGACGAAACCTTCCTTGTGCTACCGCATAAAGAGGTCGAGCAATACATGCGCAACAAGACCGACAATTATGACCGTTGGATAGGTGGCATGCGCAAACTTAACCGCCGCTTTGGCAGTTTTGATACGTAAAAGGAAAAATACAATGATCGGCTACACGACCATCGGCGTCAGCGACATGGAACGCGCCAAAAAATTCTACTGTGATCTGTTTGCTGATAAAGGCGCCAAAGTTGCCATTGATGCAGGACGCATTGCGTTTATCGGGACAGAACGCGGCGAGCCAATGCTTGCCGTTTGCGAACCCTATGACAAAGAAGCCCCTACTCCGGGAAATGGCGTCATGGTTGCTTTTCCAGTTGAAAACAAACAAGATTCTGACGCGTTGCACGCCCGCGCATTAGAACTGGGTGCCACTTGCGATGGCCCTCCAGGACAGCGCGTTCCTGATCGTTTTTACGGATCCTACGTGCGCGATCATGACGGCAACAAGCTGTGCTTTTTCATGTTTGGCTAAACAGCCTGCCTAAAGGAAAATTGGGTCCGCTTCGTCTTTTGACGCTGCGGGCCTAGAACCTTTTGAGGGGACGCACGAGACCTTCTTGCGCAACGCTGGCCACGAGTGTGCCATCCGCGCTGAAAATTGAGCCTCGGTTAAATCCGCGGCCTTTTCCTGTCCAAGGGGCATCCAGATCATAAAGATGCCAGTCGTTAAACTGGATTGGCGCGTGAAACCACATTGCATGATCCAAGCTGGCGCTCATGACGCTACCTTGAAACCATGTCAAACCATGAGGGCGCAAAGACGATCCAAGAAGGTTCATGTCAGACGCATAAGCCAGTAGACAGTGCTGCATTTGCGGCCCCTGCCCTTTTGCTGCTTCCATGCGGAACCATAGGTGGTTTTTGTCGCTCGCTTTTTCTGGCGTAAAGAAATCGCGCGGCGCAACTTCGCGCAGCTCAATCGGGCGTTCACGCATGAAGTCATCGTGATATTTCTCTGGCACTTTGGCGACATTGGCCGCGCGCAATTCATCGCGATTAGGCCAGTCATCCGCGACACCGACATCAGGCATTTTATGCTGATAGTCCCAGCCCATTTCATCGATGTGAAAGGATACCAGTAGGTTAAAAATCTCTTTGCCGTGTTGGATGGCAACAACACGGCGCGTGGTAAAACTGCCGCCATCACGGGCGCGTTCCACCTGATAAATGACAGGAATTTTCGGATCACCCGGGCGGATGAAATACGCATGTAAACTATGGCACAAACGATCTGGCACAGTGCGATATGCTGCCATCAATGCCTGCGCAATAACGTGCCCGCCAAAAATACGCGTTGTCGTTTCCCCGCCGGATCCCACACCGCGAAACAGGTCAACCTCAAGCTGTTCGATATCAAGAAGCTCTAACAGTTGATCAG
Organism: Sulfitobacter sp.; assembly: GCA_033851935.1. Classification (GTDB taxonomy): domain Bacteria; phylum Pseudomonadota; class Alphaproteobacteria; order Rhodobacterales; family Rhodobacteraceae; genus Sulfitobacter. The sequence continues at coordinate 58,746 of JAWSVL010000012.1, read as the reverse complement.
CAACAGTGCTCATGGGGTGGCCTTTTACATATTGGCCCGTGCATCCGCATAGGCGATAAAGAAATCAAAGCTCGTTGGGTTTGCCATACTATCACGATTCACCACCCGAGCAGGGTCACCGCCCAACAATAGCTTTTTCACAGGAACCTCAAGCTTTTTGCCTGAAAGAGTTCGGGGAATTTCAGCTACTTCAATGATTTCATTAGGAACAAACCGCGCCGAGACCGTCTTGCGAATGGCATCGTTAATCTTGTCTTTGAACGCCTGATCAAAAGTAACGCCTTCAATGGGAACCACAAACAGCGGCATAAAGCTGTCCTTACCCAGAAACTCCAGATCGACGACCAGACTGTCCAGAACCTCATCTAGACCTTCAACCGCCTGATAAATCTCAGCAGAGCCAAGGCGCAAGCCCTTCCGATTTATCGTCGCATCCGAGCGGCCATAAATCACGCTCGCACCACTTTCATCGATGCTGATCCAGTCGCCATGCCGCCAGACGCCAGGGTAGGTATCATAGTAGCTGTCAAACAAACGGGTTCCGTCCTCATCACCCCAAAAATACAGCGGCATGGAAGGTAACGGCTCGGTACAGACCAGCTCGCCGACTTCACCGATCAACTCGTTTCCTTCAGGATCGTAGGCCCGAACGGCATTGCCAAGTGCCCGACACTGCATTTCACCCGCACGCACAGGCATCCCCGGGTGGCCCAAAACAAAAGCACCCGCAAAATCAGTACCGCCTGAGATCGGTGCAAGCCAAACGTCTGCCTTCACGTCCTGATAAATCCAGTCGTATGCATCTGAACTCAGCGGTGATCCCGTCGAACCGACTGAACGCAACAAAGACAGATCGACTTCTTTGCGCGGGGTAATCCCTGCCTTGAGGCATCCAGAAAAGAACGCCGCGCCTGCCCCGAAATATGTGAGTTTTTCATCCGCTGCAAAACGCCATAGCGCCAGCATATCGGGATGGTTGGGGGCACCATCATACATGCACACCGTCGCCCCTTGCGCCAACGCGGTCCACTGCGCATTCCACATGATCCACCCCGATGAAGTGAGCCAGCAAAAGCGATCCTTTTGCGTCAAGTCATGGTGCAGCGACTGTTTGGCGGACTCCAACATCACGCCGCCATGGCCATGCACAATGGGTTTCGGGGTGCCTGTTGTGCCCGAAGAATAGACTATCCACAGCGGCTGATCGAACGGCACTTGAGTAGCCTCAAAGCGAACATCATCATGCAAAAGGCTATCCCACGCGATGTGACCATCCGGCACCTCACCCACAACAGCAAGGGTAACGAATTGCGAAACACTGGGCAATTGGCTGGTAATCTCAGCCAGTACATCGCGGCGATCAATGGATTTGCCCGCGTGCACATAACCGTCTTGTGCGATGAACACCTTCGGCGCGATTTGTTTGAAGCGATCAAGGATCGCAACATGCCCCATATCTGGCGCGCACAAGGACCAGGTTGCCCCGATGCTTACAGTGGCAAGAAATGCAATCAGCGCCGCTTCGGTATTTGGCAACACGGCCACCACCCGGTCATCTTTTTCAACGCCCATATTACGAAGTTTCGCAGCAACGGATGCAACCTGCCCCCGCAATTCTCCCCAAGAAAGCTCCTTGCGCCCCAAAGTCTCGGAATAGCTGATGATGGCTGCATGATCTTCACGACCCTCAGCATGACGCAGGATATTCTCTGCATAATTGAGCATCGCATCCGGGCACCATTTTGCCCCCGGCATGGTACGATCTGCTAAAATTCGGGAATAAGGCGTGCTAGCGTGAAATTCGAAAAAATCCCAGACGGCTGCCCAAAACCCCTCCAAATCCGAAACGCTCCATTCCCACATCGCGTTATAGTCTTCGAACGTCAGCCCTCGTGTATCTGCCACGTGCCGTTCAAACGCGGCCATAGTTGACGCATCATAACGCTCCTGCGTTGGCGTCCAAAGAACTGGATTCATACCATTGCCCCGTGGATAAGCGCTTTCAGCTGCGGACGTGCCGGATAGGCACTGCTAGGTATGAGCTGCGTGAAAAAAATCACAGACATATCCATCACCGGATCAATCCAGAACGCAGTTGAGGCCATACCGCCCCAGCTGAAATCACCAACACTGCCAGGTGCACGTGCCCGACCCGGATCAAGAAGGACTGCACCACCAAGGCCAAAGCCCATCCCCTCCATTGGTTGCTCAGCAAAACTATCTGGCCCCATCGAGGCGATGTCACCGCCCAAATGATTGCGCATCATAAACTCAAGCGTCTTAGGTCCGATAAAACCGGCACCGCCAGTACGCATCATCTCGGTGAACTTCAAATAGTCGTCGATTGTGCCAACCAAACCACCGCCACCAGATTGGAGCGTTGCATCAAAGTAGGAAGATTTATCGGCCGCATCAATCAAGCGAAGGCTATTGCCTGCCTTCTCAACCTTACCAACAGAAAACGCATCACCCGCCAGCGGAGTATAGCATGCCGCAAAGCGATCAGTGGCGTGTGCCGGAACAGAAAACCGCGTCTCATTCATGCCAAGTGGATCGAATATTTCCTCGATGAAAAACTGCTCAAGGGTTTTACCCGAAACGACTTCAACAACACGGCCAAGGATGTCGATCCCAATCGAGTAATTCCACCGCTTGCCGGGCGCAAATGCCAACGGCAATGCAGCGGCACGATCACAGGCAGCAGCTAAATCACCGCCATCGGCTCTGAATTCAACTTTTAGGGCAGCCATTTCTTCACCCAAAACGCCGGGGTTAAAGGCATAGCTAAGCCCAGATGTATGCGTCAGCAATTGATGCAACGTTGGAGTGGGACAAGGCTCCACCTGATCAATCGAACTAGCATCCTCAATGAGGCAATTCATGTCCCTAAACGCTGGAATAAAATCGGAAACAGGCGCATCCAGATGGAACAATCCACGTTCCGCCAGCATCATAATTGCAACCGAGGTGATCGGCTTGGTCATGGAATATATGCGCGCGACGGTGTCGCGTTGCCAAGGGGTTGCGCGCACAGTGTCGCGCAACCCACAATCGTTATAGTAGACCTCCTGCCCGCCTTGGGCGATCAAAACGGACGCCCCCGCGAAACGGTTCGTATCCACATATGATTGCATCCAGTCGCCGATGCGGTTCAGGCGATTACCATCAAAAGCGGTCATTAAACCTCCAACCACTCCTTACGCACATCGTCACGTGTTTTAAGTTCTGCAGGCGTGCCTTCAAACACAACTTGACCGTGGCCCATCACATAAACGCGGTCAGCAATGTCCATCGCGATTGACAATTTTTGCTCAACCAAGAGCGTCGAGATACCCCGCTTGGCAATTTCCTGCAAAACTTCGGCAACCTTTTGAACCATCTGCGGCGAAAGACCCTCAGTAGGTTCGTCGATCATGATAAAGTCGGGATCGCCCATCAATGTGCGGCACATGGTAAGCATCTGTTGCTCCCCACCTGACAACACGGATGCCTCAACATCTGCGCGACGATCAAGGTTTTCGAACATGTCAAACATCATCTGCATTGACCACCGCCCCGCGCCGTCCTTTTGGCCCGGCTTTAGTCCAAGCGTCAGGTTTTGGCGGGTCGTCAAACCAGGAAAGATATCGCGGTTTTCTGGCACATAACCGATGCCCATGTTGGCAACTTCATAGGCCTTTTTACCAGCAATCTCTTTCCCGCGGAACTTGACTGAACCATGAGGAACAACTTCGCCCATGATTGCCTTGCAGGTGGTTGAACGGCCAACACCGTTACGTCCCAAAAGGGCAACAATCTCACCCTCCTGAACGTTCAGGGTTACACCCTGCAAGATATGAGATTTGCCGTAATAGGCGTGCATGTCGGTGACTTCGATCAATGTTCTGCCTCCAATGCTGCGCCCAGATAGGCTTCTTGAACTTTTGGATCACCCCGTACGTCTTCGGGTCTGCCCGTTGCAATGATTTCGCCGTAAACCAAAACACTGATTTGATCAGCAAGACCAAACACAACGCTCATGTCATGTTCGACCATGATCAGGGTTTTACCTTCGGTGACTTTCATAATCAGGTCAGTGATGTAATCGGTTTCGGTGTTGGACATACCCGCAGTCGGTTCGTCCAGCATGATCACATCTGCACCACCCGCAATGGTAATCCCGATTTCCAGCGCGCGTTGTTCCGCGTAGCTAAGCGTGCCGGCAGGCAGATTACGCCGCTCTGTCAGGTTGATCTGTTCCAAGATCGCCTCGGCACCCTCGGTCAGATCCTGCTTGCGGTTTACCAGATGCCAAAAGCTGTACTTGTAGCCTTGTGACCAGAGTAGCGCGCAGCGCACGTTTTCAAAAACCGTCATCGCAGGAAAGATGTTGGTAATCTGAAACGAACGGCTGAGGCCCTTGCGGTTGATCTGGAAAGGTTCAAGTCCGGCAAGGTTTTCACCATGCAATTTGACCGACCCAGCCGTAGGGGCAAAGCGTGCTGTGATCAGGTTAAACAACGTCGATTTACCAGCACCGTTAGGGCCAATAATCGCGTGCCGTTCGGCCTTACCAATGGACAAATCAATGCCGCGGATAATCTCGGCCTTGCCAAAGCTCTTCTTTAGGCCGGTGAGTTCGAGAGCGGGTGTGCTCATGATGCACCTCCTAATGTAGAGGCCTCATCCCATGCTTCCTTAAGCGCGGGTGCCGTCTTTTTTGCAATGCCAAGGCCAATCACTGTGATCGCCCCTGCAATGATCCACGGTAGAATGGCGTGGCTGTCAAAAGTGGTCCAGAAGATCGTCATTTCATTATCTCCAGTCGCTGCGTGGCGATAGTGGAACGTCATCTCAACCAGTGCCGCAAGGCCAAGGAGCCCAATCGCACCCGGCAATAGCGTTTTGAAATACGGCATGATCAGCAATCGCGCCTTGCCCAATCTAAATGCAGGAACGTGCATCATAATGAGGCCTGCAAAACCACCGGGGAAGAACATTACAGTCGCAAGGAATAGAACGCCCGCATAAAATGCCCAAAGCTCCGTTGAAAGGCTCAGCACGGTTTGCAAAAGGGTAAATGCAATCGCCCCGATGATAGGTCCAAAGAAGAAACCAACACCCCCAAGGAAAGTCACCAACAAGATCACACCAGATGAAGCCGTGTTGAGGTTTTCTTCCGTCAGGATTTCATAGTTGATCGCAAATAGACCACCAGCAACACCAGCAAAGAACCCAGATGCAACAAAGCTATAGAAGCGAACCCAGCGCGAGGAATAGCCAAGGAACTGCGCACGCTCAGGGTTGTCACGCACCGCGTTTGCCATACGGCCAACGGGTGTGCGGCTCCACAGATACATAAGTGCGGCGGACGCAACGACCCATGCTGCTGTCAGGTAGTAAACTTCGATTTGCTGCAGGAACTCAACGCCAAAGAAAGGCTGCGCATAAGTACGGTCGCCGCTAATGCCCTCTTCGCCGCCAAAGAAAGCAACAATGATAACAGAACAAGCCGCAATCAATTCGCCGACACCTAGTGAGATCATCGCAAACACAGTGCCCGCACTACGGGTCGAGAATGAACCGACGATCATCGCCAACCCCATCCCGAACAGACCACCAAACAAGGGCAAGATCACCAGCGGGAAGGACGCAAAGAAGTCTGACATATTCATGATGTGCATACAGGCAAAGCCACCCACACCCGCATAAACCGCGTGACCAAAGGACAACATACCGCCCTGCCCCAGCAACATGTTATACGCCAGCGCAAAGATGATCGTGATCGACATCTGGTTCATGATCGTCAGGGCAGAGTTATTTGTAAACACCATCGGCAGTATCGCCAAAGCAACCGAGGCGATAACCCATGGTGCCAAAGTGAGTGTCATAGAGCCGGCACGCATACGCTGTGCGGCTTTTGACGGGTCGGTCGTGATCTGATCAGTCATGAGCTGCGCTTTCCGAAGAGGCCTGCAGGGCGGAAGATAAGAATCAACACCATCAGGATGTAGGGAAGGATGTCAGCGATCTGCGGGCTGGTAAGGCTCCAGAAATCACGGAATACACTATCGCTCAAATTCTCAGGTGTGCTGATGCCAATGGCGTTTAGAACATTCTCCATTTCGATGTTGTAGGATTTGGCGAATGTCGTAATCCAGCCGATCAACAGCGAGGCCGCCAAGGCCCCCCAAAGGGAGCCAAGCCCGCCAATCACGATGGTCACAAACACAATCGAGCCAAGCACAAACGCCATCCCTGGGAAGGTACCCAAAACTGGGCCAGCAATCACACCAGCAACCCCCGCCAGCGCAGTACCGACACCGAAAACACCCATAAAGATAAGCGGAACATTGTGGCCCAAGGCTTCAACCGTGCGCGGATAGCTTAACGCGGCCTGAATGATCATGCCAACGCGCGTTTTGGTCAGCACATACAGCAGGCCAACAAAGATCGCGATCGACGTGAAGATCATAAAGATTTTATAGGCAGGAATAGAGTTACCGGAGATCGCAAATGCCGTGAAATTCAGAATATCAGGCACGTCATAAGGCATCTGGTTCTTACCCCAGATGAATTGAACCAATTCCTCAATCAACAAGGCCAACCCGAAGGTAAAGATCAGTTCAGGCACGTGGCCGTATTGGTGAACTCTTCTCAGACCATAGCGCTCAACTCCGGCACCCAAGACACCAACAATGATCGGCGCTATCAAAAGGCCCATCCAGAACCCAAGCGCAATGCTGATCTGATTTGCGAAGTATGCGCCCAGCATGTAAAAGCTGGCATGGGCAAAGTTAAGTACGCCCATCATCGAAAAAATTAGGGTCAAGCCAGCGGACAGCATAAACAACAGCAATCCGGTAACAAGCCCGTCGATTAGATTGACGAGAATGAGGTCCATTGGGCCCCTCCGGTAGAATGATGATAATATTAGCGAAATGGCTCGCCCGCTATGATGCGGGCAAGCCTTAGAAGATCCCTTATGGGCGCTTCATTTTGCAAGTTGTCGGGCTATCCATGGATGCCATCACAACTGTTGACTCGGTGCGAACACCGTAGCCTGAGTTGTCATAATCAAAGTCCAGACCGTCATTGGTGTGAACACCAACATGCATGTCTTGGATCGCTTGGTGATCCTGTGGGCGCATAAAGATTTTGCCGCCCCACATGCTGTCGTACTCCATACCTTCAAGAGCGCTTGCAACCGCAACCACATCATCAGCAGTACCCGCTGCAGTGATTGCTTCGCCCAACATGCCGATCACGTTAAAAATTCGGCTTTGGTCGATGTTGCCCTCTGGGTATTTAGCTTCATAACCTTCATATGCTGCGCGCGCTTCATCGCTTGCAATCGGGTTGATGCCACCCTGTGAGATCAAGCGAATACGGTCCTTGCCGCTTTCACCAAATGCGCCTGTAATGCCGGAACCGGCCGCGTAGTAAGTATAGATTGGGCCTTCAAAGCCGTTCTCGATAACCGACTTACCCAAACCAAGCATATCCGCGCCCCAGTTGCCTGTAATCACAGCATCCGCACCGGAGGAAACGATCTTACGCGCGTATGGTGTAAAGTCTTTAACCTTACCGATTGGGTGCAGCTCGTCGCCAACGATCTCGATGTCGGCACGCTTTTCACCAAGGAACTTGTTCGCGGCAGCCGCAACAGCTTTACCAAACGAATAGTCCTGGCCGATCAGGTAGACCTTCTTGATACCTTCATCTGCAACGATAACGTCCGTCAACGCATCCATTTTGATGTCTGCGTTTGCGTCAAAACGGAAGTGCCAGAAGTTACATTTGTCGTTTGTCAGCGCTGGATCAACGGCGGCATAGTTCAGGAACAACACGCGGCTGTCTGGGTTGCGGCGGTTGTGCTTGTCGATCGCTTCAGTCAATGCGTTCGCAACACCAGAGGAGTTACCCTGTGCAATGTAACGGATGCCTTGGTCAATCGCGACCTGCAATTGAATCAGTGACTCTTTCGGACTGATCTTGTTATCGAACGCGACGATTTCAACTTGCTGACCATCCAGCAAACCACCATTTTCGTTGATCATGTGATCGGCGGCGAATTCAAACTGGTGCAGGCCATTTGTGCCTGTGCTTGCGAATGGGCCGGACAGTGGATCGATAAATGCGATTTTGATGTTTTCGGCAAAAGCAGCACTTGCGCCGATGATCAGTGACAATGCGGATACCGCACCGAGTTTCGTAATATTCTTCATGTTGTTCCTCCCTAGGATAGCCCGCCGCTATCTGCGATCTTTATAAATGAGCTATACCGAGAGACTTACATACCCCCACAGTAAGTCAAGGACTCAAGCACCGAGAGTAGCGCGGTTTTTTTAGGCGTGACGTAAGGAAACTTTGGACAAAGTCGCACATGATTTTAGCACTTACAGCAAGTCAGTATTATAACCAGTTGAATACATTAATAAATACAGTGACACTTTTTGATCCACGACCCAGTTTAAGCGTCAGACATTCAAGGAACCAAAGTAGAGATTTGGAGGTTTTCACGGCACGTTGAGAGCCAAAAACGGTCACAGAAACATTGGGAACGCAACAGATATGTTGCGAGTAATTCCGCTATGCGGAACAGGCACCCATTGTTTACGGACCCATCTAGAAACGAATCTAAATGCGAATTTTACTACTCTTGGGCGCTCAGAGATTCAGCCATTTTGACCAGCCGTTCTGCATAAACACTCTCAAGTTGCTTACGCTTTACGCGATAAGAAGGGCCTCCAACATTCAGGCCATAGACACGGCCGTCACTCAGTGAATGGACCGGCACTGCGATGCCATTCACGTCCGAGCGCCAACTTCCGTAGCCTGTGCAGTACCCATTGGCCTCATATTCTTGAACCGCATCTTTGTAACAAGCGCGGGCTTCAACTTCCATTTCTGCGCTCTCTTGGCGCGCAAATACAAAAATCTGCTCACACCGCTCTTCCGGCGTTACCGCCAAAATTGCTTTGCCCATTGCGGATCTAAACAGCGGAAGCCGCGTTCCAACGCGAACCATCAATGTCACCTCTTCGGTTGAGGTTTCCGTAGCCAGATAGATCACTTCGGTTCTGTGCTGCTCGCCAAGGGCGACTGTGACGAACGGATTTGGGCCATCAACCCGCAATGCATGCATTTCATGTTTTGCGCGATCCCGCATGTCCATGGCTGCCAGGCGGCTGAAGCCTAAACGCAATACACCAGCACTCAAACGGTAGGTCCCGACACGGCTGTCAGCGACCAGATAGTCCAATGCGCAAAGCGTATGCGTCAGCCGTGAAATCGTTGCCTTTGGCAGACCTGTGCGTTCGGAAAAATCACTATTGGTCAGCGTGTGGTCACCCCGGCGAAAGCACCGCAACAATTCCAAGCCCCGCGCCAGAGCCGTGACGAAGTTACGGTCTTTGCCTTCTAGATCCCCGTCAAACTGGTCCATGCTCAACCTCGTTTGAGGGCATCAAGCCCATGCTGTGCGAACACCGGTACAAACGCGCCAACTTTCAAAGCGCGTTCCGGATTGGACGCATTACCATCCAACGCGCGTTTCAACACGCCCTGAATAATCGCCGCCATCCGGAAAAACGTGAACCCAAGATAATATCCAAAGTTATCAATGCCATTTAGGCCCCGCCGTTCGCAATAGGCTGCGATGAATTCTTCGTCGCTGGGCAACCCATGTGCCGCACGATCCAATCCGCCCATGCCTCGGCCTTCAGAACCGGCAGGCAATTGCCACTGCATAATCACAGCCGCCAAATCGGCGAATGGGTGCCCGGTTGTGGACAACTCCCAATCCAAAACTGCGCGACAATCCGTACTGGTGGCATCAAAGATCATGTTGTCGATGCGGTAATCACCATGCACCAATGTGCGCTGGCCATCATCCTCTGGGCGTTCCCCGACCAAGGCATCCATCAACTGGTCCATTGCCGGAATATTTTGCGTCTCCGACGCGCGGTACTGCTTTGACCAACGCCCGACCTGACGTTCAAAATAATTGCCCTCTGGGCCATAATCTCCAAGGCCAACCGCATTGATATCCACACTATGCAGCGCGGCCAAAACACGGTTCATTTCGTTGATAACCTTGCCGCGGTCCACCATTGAGATATCCGGCATTGCTGGCTCGTTAAAGTTACGGCCAGCGACATGATCCATGATGTAAAACATCGACCCGATCACACCGTCATCTTCACACAAGAGATGCATTTTTGAGACAGGCACATCGGAACCATGCAGCGCCTTTTGAACACGGAATTCGCGGTCCACCGCATGTGCCGATTTCAGCAAAACACCCGGCGGCTTGCGACGCAGCACATAAGAATGCGCAGGCGTTTTGAGCATAAAGGTAGGATTGGATTGACCACCCTGAAATTTAGTGACCTCCATCGGCCCTTCAAAACCAGGTAGTTCTTTGGACAAATAGGCGTGAACGGCCGCTTCATCTAGGGTCTGTGTATCGGTCATGAGAAGCGGTCCTAACTGTAACTCATCAACTTGGCACCATCCGGCGTGGCGTAATGCGGGGTGGCGTTGAACTCGTTCAACGAAAACAAGCTACCCGAAAACATAAACCTCGTCATGGCTGCATTTTTGATTTGAAGATTTAAGTTCATCATATGTTGCGCAGGGGCATGTAGCGACGCTGCCGTAATTTGCCCGATGACACCACCGGAACTGATTACCAGAACACGTTTGGCATCCGTATCCACAGAAAATGCCCGTGCTGCCTCGACACGTGTGCAAAAAGCATCCCACGTCTCATAGGGGTTTTCGATCTCGTCGCGTTGCCACGCAAATACTGTCTCGCGCAGCGTGCGGAAATGAACCTTGCGGTCCCCTTGCACCAGATCAGGAATGCCGTCCTTAAACCGCGCGTTCAACAGGTTGCTAAAATCATACTCATTCAGCCCCGCATGCTCTTCGCGCTCAGGGTCAAAACCCATCTCTGTTGCGGTGTCTCTCTGACGATTTAGCGTTCCTGTGACAACGCGATCAGGTGCCCACCCCATGCCGCGCAACCATTCTCCGGCTGCGCGCGCCTGTTGACGGCCAAGATCAGAAAGAACGTCATAGTTTTCCGCTCCGAACGAGGCCTGTCCGTGGCGAATGACCAAAAGTTCAGCCATTCAAAGCACCCTCACGCGCTTGCACGCGCATCATGAAAATTCCGCCGCCAGCTTTTTGCCCGCAACAAAATATTCCGCTGCCATCCTGTCGATGATGTCAGCGGCGGGCCCAACAGATTTGATCGCACCAATGCCCTGGCCGGAACCCCAGATGGTTTTCCATGTCTTTGGTTTTTCGCGATCCCCGCCAAAATTCATCGACGACGCATCAGCCGTTGGCAGATTTTCAGGATCCATACCCGCAGCAGTGATCGACCCTTTGAGGTAATTTCCCCAAACGCCCGTGAACAACGAAGAATAAACAATGTCCTCTGCGCCGCTGTCCACAATCATATCCTTGTAGGATTGATCGGCGTTCGCTTCATCCGTGGCGATAAACGGCGAACCCGTATAGCCAAGGTCAGCACCCATTGCGCGGGCGGCCAGCAGGCTTTCACCGGTTGCAATCGAACCGGACAATGCGATGGGGCCATCATACCATTCGCGAATTTCGCGAACCAAAGCAAAGGGGGATTGCTGGCCCGCGTGCCCACCGGCACCAGCAGCCACGGCAACCAAACCATCAGCGCCTTTTTCAACGGCCTTCTTGGCAAAACGGTTGTTAATAATATCGTGCAAAACGATACCGCCACAGCTGTGCGCGGCCTCATTCACTTCTACACGTGCGCCCAGTGAGGTAATCCAAACAGGCACCTCATGCTTGACGCAAATCTCCAAGTCACGGTCCAAACGCCCATTAGAACGGTGCACAATCTGGTTCACCGCATAGGGTGCCGCAGGATTGTCAGGGTTCGCTTGGTTGTGACGATCAAGCTCTTCTTTGATTTCGGTCAGCCATGTGTCCAGCAACGGATGCTCTCCCTCGCCTTCGCGTGCATTCAGTGCTGGGAAGGAACCAATGATGCCTGCCTTACATTGCGCGATGACCAGCTTCGGCACTGAGATGATGAACAGAGGCGATGCAATCAACGGAATACGAAGACCTTGCAGTGCTTTGGGCAGGTGAGTGTCGTTGCGGACCATGGGGCCTCCTAGAGTCATGTTGATCGTAAGGGGGCGGGAAAACCCGCCCCTCTTGTTTGCAAAACGCAAGGTTCAGAGAACCTCGAACAGGCCTGCAGCACCCATGCCGCCGCCAACACACATGGTGCAGACAACGTATTTGGCACCGCGGCGCTTGCCTTCGATCAGCGCGTGGCCGACCATACGTGCGCCCGACATGCCATACGGGTGACCAATAGAAATCGCGCCGCCGTTCACGTTCAGCAACTCATCAGGGATGCCCAAAACGTCACGGGACTGGATAACCTGAACCGCGAACGCTTCGTTCAGTTCCCACAGACCGATATCTTCGATCTTCAACCCGTGTGCCTTAAGAAGTGGCGGCACAGCATAGATGGGGCCAATGCCCATTTCGTCCGGCTCACACCCTGCGGCCATCACACCCATGTAGCGGCCCAGTGGCGCAAGGCCCATCTGCTCGGCTTTTTTCGCTTCCATGATCACAGTTGCGGAGGCACCATCAGACAACTGGGACGCGTTGCCTGCAGTGATGTATTTGCCTTCCTTGATGGTCATGCCATCTTTGAACACTGGGTTCAGACCGGACAACATTTCAGCAGACGTGCCCGGGCGGTTGCCCTCATCTTTGGACAGCGTCACTTCGTGCTCTGTGATCTCTTTGGTTTCTTTGTTCTGCACCATCATCTTGGTGGTCATTGGCACGATCTCATCGTCGAACTTGCCTGCTTCTTGACCTTGGTGCGTGTTCTCTTGGCTGCGCGCGGCATATTCGTCCTGGCGCTCACGGCTAACATTGTAGCGCTCGGCCACTGTCTCGGCTGTTTCCAGCATGGACATGTAGATCGCTGGTTTGTTTTCTTTCAACCAGCCATCCGCCTTTACGCGCATGTCAGCGGTTTGCACCATCGAGATACTTTCAACACCGCCGCCAATAACCACATCCATGCCGTCAGTGATGACCTGCTTGGCCGCAGTTGCGATTGCCATCATGCCGGATGCGCACTGACGATCCAGCGACATGCCTGCAACTGTCACGGGCAGGCCTGCGCGAACAGCAGCCTGACGTGCGATGTTACCGCCAGAGTGGCCCTGCTGAAGCGCGGCACCCATGATGCAATCCTGAATTTCTGCTGGATCAACGCCTGCGCGCTTCACTGCATTTTCAATGGCGTGTGCTGCCAATGCCTGTGGTGTCGTGTTGTTAAACGCGCCGCGATAGGCTTTGCCAATCGGGGTACGGGCCGTGGATACGATTACTGCGTCACGCATAGTTCTTCTCCTAATTTACCAGTTTAGCTTCAGGCCTTTGGCCTTTGCTGCATTGAGGGCGTATTTCTTGGTCTGGCCGAACGCGCCGTCCAGTTGTTCTTGGTCTTGCGGGTCACGGATTTTATCGAACTGTGCGGCAACCGTTTCGGGTGTATTTTCATCCCCCATCAGGCTGATGCCTTTGGTTTCATAAACCCGCGTTTCGGAATAGCTGCCTGCACCTGCACCAAGGATCACTTGGCTTGGGGCGTCTTCGCTCACCAGATACAACAGACCCGGTGTGATGGTTTCTGGTGCCAGCAGTTCTTGTGCCTCTGGTGGCAACAAATCTGCAGTCATTCGCGTGGCTGCAGTGGGGGCCACCGTGTTGACGCGAATATTGTCCCGCGCACCTTCCATGTGCAACACATTCATCAGGCCCAACATCGCTGCCTTCGCCGCGCCGTAATTGGACTGACCAAAGTTGCCATAAAGGCCCGACGCCGAAGACGTCAAAACCACACGCCCGTATTTCTGTTCGCGCATGATTGGCCAGCAGGCATGGGCAACATTGGCCGTACCGATCAGGTGTACATCCACAACCTTGCGAAAGGCCGACATTTCCATTTTGGAAAATGTTTTGTCCATCAGGATGCCCGCGTTGTTGACACAAATATCAATGCGCCCCCATGCGGCCATCGCCTGTGCAACCATGTCTTTGACTGCATCCTCATCCGAAACATCAGCGCCATGCGCCATTGCCTCGCCGCCCATGGCTTTGATTTCTTCCACAACAGACAATGCCGCATCCGACGACGTACCCGTCCCATCACGAGACACACCCAGATCGTTCACAACAACCTTGGCACCGCGCGCCGCAAGACCCAGCGCGTGGGAGCGGCCAAGGCCAACCCCCGCACCGGTGACAATCGCCACGCGGCCATCAAACCGGATATCCATCAATGCATCGCCTGTTCAAAGATGTTCGGGCCAGACATGACATTGATACCACCAGAAACAGGGATCACAGCACCAGTGATATAGGCGCCACCGCGTCCACACAGGAACAAAATGCAGCCACCGATATCTTCGTCACGGCCAACGCGGCCGATCGGCACATCATCGCCAACACGCGAACGCATATCTTCATCGTGTGTGGCAAAGGCGGTCATCCGGCTAACAAACGGGCCAGGCGCGATGCTGTTGACAGTGATATGATCACCGGCCAGCTCCTTGGCCAAAATCTTGCTGATGTGAATCACGGCGGCCTTGGAGGTGGCATAGCTATATGCGCCATCGCCCATCTCGCGCTCACCCATCACAGATGCAACATTGACCACCCTCGCAGGATCATCAACCGAACCTGATGCCTTAAGCATCGGCAGCAGCTTTTGCGTCAGATCAAACAGACCCGCCACATTGACGTCCATCACTTTTGACCATGCCTTGAACGGGAAATCCCCCAGCGGCGCGCCCCATGTGATGCCCGCATTGTTCATCAGAATATCCAGCGTATCGGTGCGCTCTTTCACAGCGGCGACCAGCGCATCAACACCTTCTTCGGTGCCAACATCACCGGCAAATCCAATGACCTTACCGGACGCGCCCATCGCATTGAGCTCTTTAGCGACCGCCTCACAGGCATCTCCCTTGCGACTGGCAATCAGCACAGTTGCACCAGCGCGCATCAGCGACTCTGCGGCCATCCGGCCAATACCAGTTGCCCCGCCTGTGACCAGCGCAGTCTTACCTTCCAACCCAAACAGCGTTTGAATATCCATCTCTAAAATCCTCTCGCAGCGGCGACTTTTTCAGCGTGATAGCTATAGTCGCCCAACCATTCGGCGCTCACCCGCGCACGTTTCATGTAAAAACCCATATCAAAGGCATCGGTCATGCCGACACCGCCGTGCATCTGCACCCCTTCTTGCACTGCAAGGATAGCGGTTGATGTCGCCTTTGCCTTGGCAAGGGAAACGGCCATTTCAGCATTTTCAGGATCACTGTCTAGCAACCGGCCCGCGTTCAAGATCGCAGATGCCGTCACTTCGGTCTCACACCACAAATGTGCGGCGCGGTGTTGCAGCGCCTGAAAGCGGCCAATCTCAACTCCGAACTGCTTGCGCTCTTTCAGATAGCTCACGGTCATGTCCAATGCGCCAGCCGTGAGGCCGGTCATCTCGGCGGCCAATGCCGCCTGACCTGCCTGCAAGGCGGGCTTTAGAATATCCATCGCGCTGTCGACCTGACCCAAGACATCATCGCCTGTGGCCTCAACATCATCAAAGTTGATCTTAGCTGCGTCGCGCGCATCAATCATGTTGGATTGCGTGCGTGTGATACCTGCGCGGTCGGCGGGAATATCAAACAAGGTCAAACCATCGGCTGTCTTGGCCAACACCAGCAAACGATCCGCCATGGCACCATCCACAACAAATGTCTTTTTACCCGTCAGGCGGAAACCGTTGCCATCAGCCTTGGCTTCCATAGCAGACGCATCTGGATCATGTTTGATCCCCTCATCCACAGCCAATGCATAGGTCACATCACCACTGGCGATTTTTGCCAAGGCCGCCATCGCGCGATCATCGCTGACCTGACGCAAAGCAGTTGCCGCAATCACAGCGCTGGACAGGAACGGAGACACTGCCAGCGTCTTGCCCATTTCCTGCGCAATCACATTCGCCGCAGCAAACCCCATGTCAGAGCCGCCCGCCGCTTCGGGGACCAACACACCGGCCCAACCCATGTCGGCCATTTCTTTCCACAGCTTGGCGTCGTGGGTTTTCCCCTCATCGCGCAACTTGCGGAACGCACTTACTGGTGCCGCGCCATCTAGAAATCCGCGCGCCATATCCGCCAGCATGTTTTCTTCTTCGGTCAAAACTAGCTTGTTCATGCTGGCAGCCCCAATACACGGCGCGATACAATGCTCAGCATTACCTCGCTCGTGCCCCCTTCAATTGAATTTGCTTTTGTGCGCAGCCAGTCGCCCGCACGGTTGCCCACATCTCCGTCCCATTCCAGCGCAGCAGAACCGCCCGCCGTCATCATCAGCTCGTGGCGTTGTTTGTTCAGCTCGGTGCCCATGTATTTGAGCATCGCTGACGCATCACCAGCACCCTGCCCTGCTTCGGCTTGATCTTTGTACCGTTCAAGCGTGAGGCCAATCGCCAGCGCGTCAATCTCGCAGCGCATCGCATCTGCACGCAACGTCGCGTCCAGTGTTTCCATCGTATCATTCAGAACCGCACCCAGTGCGCGACCGCCACCAGACAGACCAGCACCACCGCCCGAAATCATTTCGCGCTCGTGCGTCAAAAGATACTTCGCAACATCCCAGCCGCGGTTTTCCGTGCCGACGATCATTTCCTTGGACACTTTCACATCGGTAAAGAACGTCTCGCAGAATGGAGAAATGCCAGAGATCATTTTAATTGGTCGCGTTTCAACGCCAGCGTCTTCCATGTCGATCAGCAGGAATGAAATGCCTTTGTGCTTGGGCGCTTCGCGGTCCGTCCGCACCAGCGCAAAAATCTGGTCCGCTTTGTCAGCGTAGGAGGTCCAGATTTTCTGGCCGTTGACCAACCAGTGATCGCCCTTGTCCTCACCATGCGTTTGCACGTTCGCCAGATCAGATCCCGCGCCCGGCTCGGAGTAGCCCTGACACCAGCGCACTTCACCGCGCGCAATCGGGGGAAGATACTCAACCTTCTGCTCCTGCGTGCCAAAGTGCAGCAAGGCGGGCCCAAGCATCCAGATGCCAAAGCTTTCAAGCGGTGAGCGCGCATCGATGCGGCCCATTTCTTCGTGGAATATTTTTTCCTGTTCGCGGTTCAAGGCAGCGCCACCGCAATCAACAGGCCATGTCGGAACAGTATAACCTTTGGACGCACACCGCTCTAGCCACTGCTGTTGCGCATCAGACGTAAACACCCAGTTCTTACCGCCCCAGCAGATGCCCTCTTCGGTCATCGCGCCGTCGCGCATTTCCTGAGGGCAATTGGCCTCCAACCACTCGCGCAATTCTGCGCGAAATTCTTCTGTCGATTGAGTGTCGGACATCCGCAATTCTCCCGTTTGACGTGCGCGGCCTCTTGCGGGCCACCATTCCGCACAGCAGAATTGCATTTCGATATTCGATTGACAAGTAAGAGTTGCACTGGCCCATTGCAGACAAATTATCCTGAAGGAGACCCCGAAATGAAAGCAATGCTAAGCCATGAGGCAGGCGGCCCCGAGACCCTAAAGCTCACTGAAATGGACACCCCTGCGCCAAAGAAAAAGCAGGTTCTAATTCGCGTACATGCCGCGGGGCTAAACTTCCCCGACACCCTAATTATTAAGGATATGTACCAAATGAAACCCCCGCGCCCCTTTGCGCCGGGTGGTGAAATTGCTGGCGAAATCGAGGCGATTGGCGAAGGCGTAACAGGGCTGTCTGTGGGCGACCGCGTATTGGCCATGACAGGCTTTGGCGGCTTCGCGACTCATCTCTGTGTAGAGGCTGCAAGGGTCATGAAGATCCCCGATGCGATGCCTTATGACGAAGCGTCATGTTTGGTGCTCACCTACGGAACTTCGCATCACGCCCTCAAAAACCGTGCCGAAATCCAGCCCGGCGAATCGCTGTTGATCCTTGGTGCCGCTGGTGGCGTTGGTGCCGCCGCGATTGAACTTGGCAAAGCTGCGGGTGCTCGCGTGATTGCCGCCGTTTCTTCCGAAGACAAGGCGCAGTTCTGTCGCGACCTCGGTGCGGATGAGACAATCATCTATACCCGCGACATGGATAACCGTGACGCGCAAAAAGCGTTCTCAAACAAAATCAAAGAACTTGCCGGCGGTGACGGTGTTGATGTTGTGTATGATGCCGTTGGCGGTGCCTATGCAGAACCCGCTATTCGCGCACTTGCATGGAAGGGCCGCTTCCTTGTTGTTGGTTTCCCAGCGGGCATTCCAAAAATCCCGCTGAATCTAACGCTGCTGAAAGGCTGCCAAGTTGTTGGCGTGTTCTGGGGTGCGCACACATTGCGCGAACCAGACGCACATGCCGAAAACATGGCAGATCTGTTCCGTATGTACGCAAGTGGCCAGATCAAGCCACGCATTTCTGCGCGCTTCCCCCTAGAGAAAGCGGCAGATGCGCTGAACTTGATGATGGACCGCAAAGTATTGGGCAAAGTCGTATTGGACGTCGATTAAACCCCGATGGCTTATTCAGACAAAATCAAAGCGTGGCGCGCCTTACAGATGCGCCACGTCGTTATACCCACGCAGTTTCATTTGATCGCCGTGAACAACTACGCGGCTGATCGATCCGTTGTCGGCACCATTAAAGCCGAAATTGCGCGACCCTGTCGCCGCAGCCAGCGCCGCACCAACAACGCCGCCATGTACCACAACCGCAACCAGTTGATCGGGATGTGCAGCAGCAATACGGCGCAATCCGCGCACAACGCGGGTCTGCAGTTCAATGAATGTTTCAGCCCCTGGCAATTCGCCCCAGCATTCTTTGTCGCGCGCACGAATGAACGCAGGATCATTTTCCGCAGCGCGGAATCTGAATTCACCGCCGTCCCAATCGCCCAGAAAAACCTCACGCAAATCCGCTTCAACATTCGGCGTGATCCCCAAAGCCGCCGCAAGTGGTGCCGCCGTTTGATGGGTGCGCTGCATCGTCGTAACATAGATCGCATCAATCGCTTCGGATTTCAGACGATCCCCAACAGCCTCCGCTTGCGCATGGCCCTCGGGGCGCAGCGCCGGATCGCCCTGCCCGTCAATCATCGGAAACATCTCGCCCCGAATGGCGGCTTGGGTTTCGCCGTGCCGGATCAACAACATGTCGCAGGCCCCTGCATCTGGTGCAAACCGATGTTGCCGCGCTTCGTTACTCATAGCCAATCCTTCTCATTTTCCGCCACAGTAGACCTAAGGACCACATCATGACAAACCGCCAAATCATCGTCGCCGAGTTGCCCACTGGCGAATTGACCCCCGACAACTTTGCGCTGTCAGAAACCGCCATGCCTGTTCCGGCCGCTGGCGAAGTGTTGTTGCGCGTCATTCTTATGTCCATTGACGCGGCCAACCGTTCATGGATGCAGGGCGCGACCTACCGTGCGGCTGTAAACGCGGGTGACGCCATGCCCACCTATGCAATCTGCGAAGTTGTTGAATCCAACTCCCCCAAGCTGGCCGCAGGCGACATCGTCGCCGCCGAAGCAACATGGTCAGATTACATCACCACCCAAGGCCATAAGGTGACAAAACTGCCCCCCGTTCCGAAACTGTCCAACCTGATGTCGGTCTTTGGGATCGCAGGTAAAACCGCCTATCACGGCTTAATGTCAATTGGCCAACCGCAGCGAGGTGAAACGGTTCTGGTATCTGCCGCCGCAGGATCGGTTGGCGGCTACGTTGGCCAGATCGCCAAATCGCTCGGCTGCCGCGTGGTTGGCATCGCAGGCGGCAAGGAAAAATGCGACTGGGTAATGGAGCAGTTCGGCTTTGACGCCTGTATTGATTACCGTGCTGACGGCCTGTTCAAAGCCCTGCGCGCCGCCTGCCCGCAAGGTGTCGATGTGTATTTCGACAATGTGGGTGGCACCATTCTGGAAACCGCACTCAACCTGATGAACGAACGCGGACGCATCGTGTGCTGTGGCGCCATTAGCCAATATCAAAGCACCGCGCCCACGGGCCCGCGCAACCTGCCTGGCGCGTTGGTAGTGAAACGCCTGCGCATGGAGGGCTTCATTGTGATGGATTTCGCCCACAATGATGCAACCGCCATTCGCGCCATGCAAGGCATGATGGAACGTGGCCAGCTCAAAGTAACCGAAGATATCGTTGAGGGATTAGAAAACGCACCAAGTGCGCTGATCGGATTGCTCAATGGCGACAACAAGGGCAAGCGCATGGTGCGCGTGTCTGCTGATCCAACATGAGGAGGACGCGCATGTCCGCATTACAAACCGCCCTGACAGAAGCTGAAAAGCTGATCGGAACCGAAGTTGGTGTATCCAAGTGGATCACAGTCGACCAAAAGATGATCGACGACTTCGCCAAGACAACCCAAGACGAGCAATGGATTCACGTCGATCCAGAGCGTGCAGCCGCCGAGACGCCCTTTGGCGGTTCAATTGCACACGGGTTCCTGACGCTGTCACTTGCCAGCCGTTTTGCGTATGATTGCTTTAACATGTTGCCCGGCCAATCCATGGGCATCAACTATGGCATGAATAAGCTGCGTTTCTTGAAACCCGTTGTTGCAGGTAGCCGCCTGCGCGGCCGCTTTACCTTGCAAAAGGTGACATCCAAAGGGCCCACGAACATGCTGCGTGAGAACCTTTTGACGATCGAGATCGAGGGCGAAGAAACACCTGCCCTCATCGCTGAATGGCTTGGCCTTGCAGTGTTCGAAGACTAAACTTTGCGACATGGCCTGATCCACACATTGGATCAGGCCATCTGCTTTTATGGTTTTGCGTTGAAAGTGAACAGAGTCTCACCACCGATGGTATAGGCGTTGATCAGTTCCGCCGCCTTTGGGCTTATCAACCATGCCTCCAACTGTGCTGCCAACTCTGATTTCACATGCGAATGTAACTCTGCGCTGACAGGCAGATAGGCGTATTGATTAAACAACACCGGATCACCGGAAAACAGCAACGCCAGATCCCCCTTATTACCAAAGTTAAGCCAGCTGGCCCGATCAGACAGAATATACGCCCCCAGTCCGGACGCCGTGTTCAGCGCAGCCCCCATGCCAGCACCTACCGCATTATACCACGGGCCAAATCCATCAGCGCCCTGCCCCGCATCATGCCACAACGCGAGTTCTTTCTTGTGTGTTCCACTATCATCGCCTCGGCTAACAAACGCGGCTTGGTTCCTTGCTATGGCCTTTAACGCCTCACTTGCAGTGCTAGCATTTCCCACAGTTGCAGGATCACTCTCGGGTCCAATGACCACAAAATCATTATACATAATTTCAGTCCGGTGCGGACCATACCCACCAGACACAAACGCCTCTTCAGCCGCGCGACTGTGAACAAGGATCGCATCCACATCACCAGCTTGCCCCAGCTTAAGCGCCTGCCCTGTTCCCACAATCAACAGCTGAACCTCAAGACCCAGATCATCTGCAATGACTGGCAACAGCACATCCGCCAAACCAGAGTTATGAAATGATGTCGTAACCGCCAAACGCATCGTTTCCTGCGCCGTGGCTGTACCTGCCCAAACCATCAAAACCAAAGCAACAAAAACCCGTCTCATTCCACAATATCTCCTCTAAGGAATGCCTGCGCCTGAACCGTTTCAGGCGCGTCGAAAAAATCACTGGCAGAAGCATGTTCATGCACCCGCCCATGTAACATAAATAGTGCCTCGTCTGCCAATCGGCGTCCTTGACCTAGATCATGGGTTGAGAGAATGAGTTGTATACCTTGCGCTCGGGCGGCAAGGATCACGGTCTCAATCTCACGCATCGCGCGACCATCCAACGCTGCCGTTGGCTCATCTAGAAATAACAACCGAGGTTTGATCATCATGGCGCGGGCAAGGGCCAGCTTTTGCTGCTCACCACCCGATAGGGTGGTCGCGTTACGCGACAGCATTTTTTCCAAGCCGACCCGCATGGCCCAATCATTGGCCTGCTCAGTTGCCAATGCCCGTGACGCGCCTCGCATTTGCAACGGATAGATCAGGTTTTCCAAAACCGTACGGCGCAACATGACAGGCCGTTGAAACACAAATGCCTGATTGCGACGGGCCTGCGTTTCGTCACATGCCCATTCAATCTGGCCCGATGTCAGACGCGCCGCGCCGTGCAACAGACGCAGCAATGTGGTTTTGCCGGATCCGTTTGGCCCCATCACCACGGTAATCCCAACACCCAGCAGATCAAGATCGACAGGCCCCACCAGTATCTTCCCCCGTCGCGCAGTCATTGCGCCACGCACTTTCAGCGGAAACAGGTTCACCAGCGTCCCTCCTGTTCGGTGCGGCTAAGCCAATGGATGCACAGGTTTACGGTGATCGCCAATCCAACAAGAATAACCCCAAGACCCAAAGCCAATGCAAAATTACCCTTACCTGTCTCTAACGCAATCGCAGTGGTCAGCACACGGGTTGCATTCTCAATGTTGCCACCCACGATCATGATCGCGCCGACCTCACCAATGGCACGGCCAAATCCAGCCAAGGATGCCGTCAACAAGGCCCGTCGCGCATCCCATAACAGCGTGCGCATTTTCTGTCCTTGGGTGACATTCATCGAAATAAGAAGATCGTGATAATCGCTCCACAGATCACGCAGTGATTGATGTGCAATACTGGCTATCAACGGTACGATAATGATGACCTGCGCGATAATCATCGCCACGGGCGTAAACAGCAAACCCAATACACCAAACGGCCCCGAGCGTGACAGAATGACATAAACCACCAGCCCCACCACAACAGGCGGCAAGCCCATGAGTGCATTCAAAACCGCAATAACGCTGCGCCGCCAACGAAACCGTCGCACAGCCAGAAACGCCGCCAAAGGCAGCGCAATCACGGAGCCAATCACCAAGGCCGACAACGTGACCTGCAATGAACGCAAAGTGATCTCAACAAGATCACCATCCAGCGTGACAAGCAGCCGGAACGCTTCTGATAATCCTGCCCAGAGATCGCCCATAGTTGGCTGATGCTTTCTTGTGATGGCCGCGTTGGTTGCACCCTATCTGGATCCCCCCTCAGCCGTCGTTAGAAAAGCGCCACCACACGTAGAATATCCGCCATCGCACCTCAGGAAATTCAATCAAACGATGCAAGTAGATCCATCGCGGTGACATGATCGAATTGAACATGGCGTGTCATCAACTCTTCCGCGTCATCACTGCGACGGTCAAGGATCGCCTGAGCGATTTCTGAATGCTCGGCAGCTGAAGCCTTGATCGCCCCAACAGTGCGATAGCGCGCGCGATAATAGGCCATCAACTTGCGTGCATTGGATTTAATCATGTCCAACAAATAGGGATTGCCCGATGCCTCACCAACAAGACGGTGAAAATCTAGATTAAGCTGGTAGTATTCATTAGGATGCCCGTCCCCATGCTGGGCGTGATGCCCATTACACGCCGCAACAACAGCACGCAAAGTATCGGCGCGCGCAGGCGAAAGACGCCGTGCAGCAAGACCGGCCGCCTGCCCTTCCAGCTTTGCATGCACCTCCAAAATCGCCAGAAATTCCTCAAGCGTGGGGCGGAACACAACAACCCCCTTACGGGGCTGGCGCAAAACCAGTCCATGCGCTTCGAGCTGCAATAGCGCCTCGCGCAGCGGCGTGCGCGATATCTCAAGCTCCGCAATCAGCGCGTCTTCTGCAATCACATCACCAGGGTCTAAAACCCCCGCGTCAATCTTTGCCAGAATGGTGTCCATCACCATTTGGGTTTGTGATCCCATTACTTACTCCGATGGCACAGTCAACGAAATGCCGTCCAGCTCTGTGCGCATTTCAATCTGGCATGACAGGCGGCTTGCATCAGTGCGGTCCACCTCAGTCGCGTCTAGCATGGCATCTTCAAAATCACCAACCTCGCCAATCTTTGCAACCCAATCGGCATCCACAAAAACGTGGCACGTCGCACAAGACAAGCATCCACCACACGCTCCTTCGATCTGAGGGATATCATTTGCAACCGCAGCTTCCATCAGGTTGGTGCCTGCTGCCACATCCGCCGTTTTGATGCTGCCATCAGGCAGTGTCCATGTTGCTTTCATTGAACAGCCCTCACAAAAATGGAATATAGAAATCACGCAGTGCCGCATGATCCATCGAGGCAGTCTTTTCAACTTCCGCTTCGCGCATGAACAACTGGTTGTCCACCAACTCACGGCCGACCGCATCACCCAACGCAACATCAGCCGATAAGTCAGCCAATGCTCCGGTCAGCCCCTCGGCCACACCTTCATCTGCGTCCGTCAATTCAAACCCGTCACCCGTTTCTGGTGCTGGCAAGTCATACGAATTTTCAATACCTAACAGGGCCGCCTGCAAAACAGATGCCACTGCGATATAGGGGTTAGCAGATGCATCCGCCATTCGATGCTCAAGCCGCGCCTTTGCGCCCCCTTCGGCGCTGACACGCGTGGTGACATTACGGTGGTCACCGCCCCAGTTGCGCCAATAGCCAGACAGGCTAGCCGGTTGCAGACGTTTATAGCTAAGAGCAGTCGGAGCGACCAACCCTGCAAGCGCACGGTGATGTTCCACCAAACCACTCACACATCCGCGCGCGAGGTCGTTCATATGATCAGGGCCACTTTTGCCATCCTTGGCCAACGCATTATTCCCGTCACTGTCCACAAATGAGAAATTGACGTGCATGCCTGACCCACCTGCTTGCTCAATCGGTTTGGGCAGAAAGCTGAGGACAATGCCATGCTCAAGCGCAACTTCTCGCGCCAACAGACGAAACAGAATAATGTCATCAACTGCCTTAAGTGCGTCATCAAATGTCAGCGTGTACTCAAACTGCGGTGCATCATATTCCGCCGTGATCATATCCAGCCGGAACCCCAACGCAGCGGCGCGTTCCCAGATCGCATCATTAAAACCGAGCGGATCAGTTGTAGGGCCAGTGCCATACACCACAGCGCCCGGCGCATCATAGGGAACCAGCGTGCCATCATCACCATGCTGGAACGCAAATGCCTCCAACTCAATCCCGATCATTGGCTTCAAACCTTTGGCTTCCCATGCAGCAACCGCACGCTTTAGCGCGCCACGCGGGCACACCCCTAAAGGATCACCATGATGATCGTATAGATCACCCAGAACAATCTTTGTATTCGCATGCCAGCTGTCGCGGACATCTTCGCCGCGCCAACGCAGTTCCATATCCGGCAATCCCTCTAGCATCATCGAGCCAGGAGACGGCAACAGATCACGGTCAAAGTGCACCCCAAACGTAGAGCGGCAAAAACGGGTATCATCATCGCCGATCTTCGATGGCGGTAAGTATTTTCCACGAATTAGGCTTAGGTGGTCGCAAAATATTGCGCGCAAACGATCTGGCATGTTGGCCTCCCTCAGGTCAAATGAACAGTGACAGGCAGGGATTTTATCCCGCCGACAAAATTGGAACGCAGGAATTTGTGCGGGCCTGCCGCCTCAACCCCTGTGATGCGTTTCGCAAGTTCTTCAAACAAAACCCGCACTTCGAGCCGCGCAAGCCACATGCCCAAACACACATGCGGCCCGCCTTGGCCGAATGAGACATGCTTGTTAGGGCTGCGCATCAGATCAACCCGCATCGGACCGTCGAACGCATCGCCATCGCGGTTGCCCGACGCAAACCAGTAAACAACCTTATCCCCTGCCTTGATCGTTTTGCCGTGCAACTCAAAATCGCGCATCGCGGTACGGCGGAAATATGATGCGGGTGTTGCCCAGCGAATGATCTCATCTGGTGCAGTCTCCCACACATCCCCCGTTTGCATTTGCCCCAACAGTTCCGGTTGGTGGCACATCGCCTGCAAGCCCGCCGCGATGGAGTAGCGCGTTGTGTCATTACCCGCTGCGACCAATAGGCAAAAAAAGTTTCGAAATTCTGTATCCGAGATCACGCTACCATCCGGCCCCGGCTGCATCATCAGATGCAGGATACCGTCCGTATCCCCTGCCGCATTTTTGCGCGTCATTAAATCCTTTGCATATGCATACAGTTCCGCCCCAGCCGGAGAGTTAAACGGCATCAACCGGAACTCATCCGTGGTCATTTGATCCAGCACATGATCCGTAAATTCAGGGTCTGTATTGGCGATAAGCGCATCACCCTTTTCCACCAGCCATGGCAGGTCTTCTTCGGGCGTGCCCAGAATTCGGCCCAGCATCCGCATGGGCAGTTCGCGCGCAATCATCTTGGTTGCATCAAAGGTACCTTGCGCCAACGCTTTATCCAGAATTTCAACACAAAGCTCCCTGATCTGCTGTTCGAACCCGGCAATCACATTCTTTGAAAACGCTTTGGCGACTTTGATGCGGGCATTCATGTGCTCGCGCCCGTCGGTTTCTTGAAAGGTTCGCCGTGCAATCACTTCCTCGGGGGACTGGTCTTCGATCCGGATGCCATGCGCCGAAGACAGCAGATCACTTTGGCGATTCAGCGCAAGAATATCCGCATGTCGCGTGATCGACCAAAACCCCGCCCCCTGCGCATAAGGCGTCCAGCTAACAGGATCATCTTGCCGCAACCGCGCGAATGTGTTGTGCGGCGCCCCGTCCGCAAAACTATCATGAGAAGCCAGATCGGCATGGCCATCGTCCACAGGAACCCAAACTGTCATAGCTTCTCCATCTCGTAAAAATATAAATATATTTATAGTATTTCAAATTATATTATGGCAGTTTCTGAACTTGTAAAGGAAAATTTTATGCACCTCGCCATTCTGATGACCAACACAGACACCAGCGCCTTCTCAAAGAAGCATCCGGATGACGGGCAAAAATTTACGGCTCTATTGCACCGCGTGCGCCCGGATTGGAAAATCGACGTCTACGTTGTCAAAGACGATATTTTTCCAGCAACCCTAAATTTTGACGGGCTTTTAATCACGGGAAGCCCTGCGTCAGTGCATGACACCGCTGCGTGGATTCCAAAGCTGGAAACACTGGTTCGCACAGCCATCGATACCAAAATTCCAATGTTCGGTGCCTGTTTTGGTCATCAGGTGATCGCCCGCGCTTTAGGCGCAAAGGTTGGTCATAATCCTGATGGTTGGGTTCTTGGCCGTATCGAAACCAAGTTCGAAACCGACGGAACAACAGTGCCGCTATATGCCGCGCATAAAGAACAAGTACTCACTCTGCCTGAGGGCGCAAAAACTGTAGCACGCACGCCAGGATGTGAGATCGCGGGCTTTGCCATAGGCGATCATGTCCTCACCACACAGTATCACCCAGAAATGACAAACAGCTTTGTAAAAGCACTTCTAGACGCTTTTGCCGACGATATTGGCAAAGAAACCACTGATAAGGCCGCAACAACATTGGACAACGACACCGACATTGATGCACTGGCAGAATGGATCGCCTCGTTCTTCGAACAGGCCAACAAATAGCCACGCGGAAGCACGCACCAACCAGATGCTCACTCACAGATATGTACATTCCAACTTCTGCAAAAATCGATCATAGTCCCAGCCTGAACATCCCCGTTCGAGCAACCCGACAACCCACATTCTAAATAACTGGTCCTATGAAATATCGCGCTGAAATTGATGGCCTAAGAGCCGTGGCTGTCTTGCCTGTCATTCTGTTCCATGGGGCGGTTTCGGGTTTCTCAGGCGGATTTGTCGGCGTTGACGTCTTTTTTGTAATCAGCGGATATCTCATCACAACCATCCTCCTGAACGATTTACAGAATGGTTCGTTTTCCATCCTCAAATTCTACGAACGCCGCGCACGGCGAATTTTACCAGCGCTGTTTTTCGTAATTCTGGTCTGCCTTCCATTTGCATGGCGCTGGATGCTGCCCTCTCAGTTAGAAGATTTTGGGGCAAGTTTGGTCAGCGTTGCCTTCTTTGTTTCCAACTTCTTTTTCTGGCAGGGATCAGGGTATTTTGACGCCGCAGCCGAGCTAAAGCCCATGCTCCATACATGGAGCCTCGCCGTTGAGGAGCAATATTATATCTTCTTCCCGCCCCTGCTATTTTTGGTCTGGAAATGGCGCTCCAAATGGGTCCTACCATTCTTTGTTGCCGGGTTCCTCACCAGCCTTTGCCTTGCGCAATGGATGACCCAAACAAACCCGTCCGCCAGTTTCTACCTCTCCCCTAC
This sequence comes from Sulfitobacter sp., assembly GCA_033851935.1. Classification (GTDB taxonomy): domain Bacteria; phylum Pseudomonadota; class Alphaproteobacteria; order Rhodobacterales; family Rhodobacteraceae; genus Sulfitobacter. The sequence goes on along the minus strand of JAWSVL010000012.1, from coordinate 30,516 downwards.
CCGCTTTTGGGAAATCCTAGCCGGATCAATCTGCGCATTCATCCTCAGGAAAAACGCCCTCCCAAATAGCGAAATTGGCGCCAGCGTTGGGCTGCTTCTTATCGCATTGTCCATCGCGGTATTTACGAAAAACACGCCAAATCCCGGATTTTGGACACTGGTTCCCGTGGGTGGTACCGCGCTTATAATTCTCTTTGCGCGTGATGGCACACTGGTTGCAAAGGCGCTCGCCTTTGGTCCGTTAGTTTGGATCGGCATCCTAAGCTATAGCGCCTATCTGTGGCATCAACCGCTCTTTGCATTTGCCCGCATCCGTTTCGTCAGCGAACCTGAAGGTTTGTTTCTTCTGTCGCTTATCATCGCAACTTTTGCGCTATCTTGGTTCAGTTGGAAATTCATCGAGCAACCCTTCCGCGTGACCTCTTCATTTGCATTCACCCGTCCTGCTATTTTTTCGATGTCCGGCGTGGCCCTGACGATACTTGTCGTAATCGGTTTTGGGTTTTCCGCGCTCAACGGCCTACCCCACCGCCCAACCCCCGCAGGCGAAACATTTGCCGACATTACAGCGCTGGAAAAAAGTCTCTCTCCCAACCCCGGACTTAGCTTTGACTGCGCACAAGAAGAACTGACACTAGCAGACACTTGCAGAACCAGCCCCGAACCCTCAATTGCGCTATGGGGCGACAGCTATGCAATGCATCTGGCCCCCGCCTTAGTGGCGAGCCCCACAAAACTGGATTTCATTCAGCTCACTGTCAGTTCCTGCGGACCCTTCCCTGGTTTGGTTGTCAAAGTTGACGACATCTATTGGAAGGATTGCATGGCCTTCAACGACGATGCCCTGCAATGGATCGCACGCACGGACCACATCACAACGGTTGTTCTAAGCGCGGCGTTTTTGCCCACCCAGAACCAGCTCTTTAAACGAGGCGATACTGAAGTCCCTCAGAACATTGTCCACCAAACACTGGTACAAAGCCTGCTCAGCACATCACGTTACCTACGCAAACACGGCAAAGCCGTTTTGATCGTGTCCCCCCCACCCCAAAACGGCGAAAGCTTGGGACGTTGTTTTATCTCTCAGCGGGTGATGGGGCCATCTGCATCGTCTTGCGATTTCGCCCAAGCAGAGCAAACCGAGCGGAACCAGAAAATTTCCGCGATTCTCAAAGAAGTCGAAAGCGAGATCCCTGTCATCTGGTTCGATACATTTTTGTGTCATGACGGCATTTGTAGAACGGCCTTGGATACAATCAGCATTTACCGCGATTCAGGACACCTATCCATCACGGGGTCCCGCATTCTGGGGCGGCGCGTTGATCTAATGGGCATTGTCCAAAAAGAGGCTACTGGCGCACGTTGACATGGCCTCCCAAGTCCGATGTTCGTCTGCACGAAAGCTACCCGATCATTCCAAAATCACCGAACACTCTATCCGGCAACCATCCCGCTCACTCAGGCTGCTTGACCTTGAATACAGCAACATACAATGCTGGCACAAATACCAATGTTACGACTGTCCCGATGATGATCCCCCCCATCATCGCGTAGGCCATCGGCCCCCAGAAAATCTGTCGTGAGATCGGGATCAACGCAAGGCTTGCCGCCGCCGCAGTCAGCAGGATCGGACGTGCGCGGCTGTCGCTGGCCTCCATAACCGCATCCCACGCATCACGTCCTTTATCGCGCAGCACCTCGATTTCATGCACTAGAATGATCGAGTTTCGGATCAGAATACCCAGCAATGCAAGGACACCCAAAATAGCAACAAAACCCAATGGCGCACCCGACAGAATAAGCGCGGCAACCACACCAATCATTCCCAGAGGCGCGGCGCACAGTACAATAAAGGACAGTCGGAAACTCTGCATTTGGATCATCACCAACGTGATCATGACCAGCAGCATGATTGGTACAACCGCCGCAATTGGTGCTTGGCTGCTGGCGCTTTCTTCAACCGCCCCGCCAATCACAACGTTATAGCCAAACGGCAGCGTGTCATTAAAGGCGGCGATTTGATTGCTTAGGTCTGCGACGATTGTGGCAGGTTGATCGTCTGTTGAAATACCAGCCTTTACCGTGATCGTAGGAACGCGGCTACGTTGGTTGATCACGGGTTGTTCGGTGTCATATTTGAACGTCGCAAGCGAGCGCAGCGGAATTGTGATCCCGTTTGCCGTGCTCAGTTGTAGTCCTGCCAATGCTTCAACCGACTCTCGTGAGACGGCATCACCGCGCACAAGGATATCAACCAAATACGCCTCATCGCGCAACTGCGTGACTTTGGTTCCATCATAGATCGCATTCAGCGCCGCCGCGATGTCGCGTTGCGAAATATTCAACTGGCGTGCCTTGTCTTGCAGAATGTCGACACGCACCGTGCGCGCAGGTTCATTCCAATCCATAACCGTACCCTCGGTGCGAGGATCGGACGCAATAACCGCGGCCAAATCGCGCGCACGATCGCGCAAGGTGCCAATGTCTGGGCCACTGATGCGGTATTGCACAGGACGGCCAACAGGCGGCCCGATCTCAAGCAGCTTTACAAATACATCAGTTCCGGGAAACCGGGTCATCCCAAGGTGGTTCAGCTCGTCACGCAGCGCATCACGCGCCTCAACCGATGGTGTCTGAATGACAATCTGGGCCGTATTCGAACTGGGGATTGCTGTCTCAAAAGACAACAGGAACCGCGGCGCACCCCGTCCCACATAAGCGGACCAGAACGAGACCTTTTCATTGCCGTCCAGATACTCCTCAAGACGTCCGGTCTCTGCCAGAGTATCCGCAAATGATGCGTTCTGAGGCAGAGTGATGTCCATGATCAGCTCGGTCCGGTCAGAGTTCGGGAAGAACTGGTTTTCCACAAACCGCATACCCCAAATCGATGTCATGAACAGGGCCACAGTCACGGTTATTGTAAACCACTTGAACCGCATCGCGCCGCGCAACACCGCGTGAAACCCACGTCGCACACGACCAGGGCCAGCATCAACATGTTTCCATTTCGCTGGTAAAAGCGTGACCCCCAACAGAGGCGCAAACAGCACCGCAACAACCCAACTAACCAATAGCGAAACCGCGATGACCACAAAAAGCGAAAAGGTAAATTCACCCGCCGCTGAACTGTTCAATCCGATGGGAATGAAACCCGCAACCGTAACCAATGTCCCTGACAGCATCGGGAATGCGATCGACGTCCAAGCGTACGACGCCGATTTTTCCAGCGTCTCGCCCTTTTCCAATCGCGTGATCATCGTCTCGATTGCAATCATCGCGTCATCAACCAAAAGGCCCAAGGCAATGATCAACGCACCCAAGGAAATCCTTTGAAGCGTAATTCCAAAGTAGTTCATCACCACAAATGTAATCGCCAACACCAGCGGAATGGTCAGCGTCACGATAAAGCCAGCGCGCAAGCCAAGACTCAGGAAACTCACGGCAAGAACAATCAGGACCGCCTCAACCAAAGCTTTGAGAAAGTGGTTTACCGCATGGTCCACAACGTGGGGCTGATTTGCAACTTGATGGATGTCGATGCCAACGGGTGTGTCGGCCTGTGCCTGTGCCATTACTTCGTCCAGCTTGGCACCGAAATCCAGAATATTGGCACCTTTTCGCATCCCGACCGCAAGGCCAATCGCCTCTTTGCCCTGATAGCGAAATAGCTCTGATGGAGGGTCCTCATATCCACGGCGAATATCGGCAACATCGGCCAGACGGAAGAACCTGTCATCCACCCGCAAGTTAATATTCTGCAGGCTATCCGCATCGGTAAACTGGCCGCCAATCCGCACTAGAACACGTTCATTACCCGCCTGAATAACGCCGGAAGGTACAATCGCGTTCTGCGCCGCCAACGTGGCTTGAACCGCTTGTTGGTTCAGGCCCAATGCCGCCAATTTGTCAGTGGCAAACTCAAGATAGATCACCTCTTCGCGGGTGCCGAAAATATTGATCTTGCCCGCGTCATCGAGCCCCTGAATGGCACGGCGTGCTGTTTCGGCATAATCGCGCACTTCACGTGGGGAAAAGCCGTCTGACGTATAGGCATAGATGTTACCAAAGACGTCGCCAAAATTGTCGTTGAACAAAAAGCCTGCGAATTCTTCGGGGAAATCACCGCGGATGTCGGACATCATATTGCGGACACGCTGCCAGACGCGCAGCAGGTCATCCCCCCGTGTTGTCGGCAGAAGGTTGACGTACACGATGGATTCCCCCGGCCGCGTGGCCGAGCGCGTGAAATCAAGCTCGGGAATATCTTCCAGCTTTTTCTCGATCCTGTCGGTAACTTGCGTCAGCGTTTCATCCACACTGGCCCCCGGCAAGGAAGCGGCAATGATCATCGTCTTGATCTCAAAGTTAGGATCTTCTTCGCGGCCAATGCCCGTATAGGCGAACGCTCCGGCGACAATGGAAATGATAATCAGGAACCACACAAATGAACGATGGGTCAACGCCCAGTCAGATAAATTGAAACGGTTCATTCGTGCACACTTGGGCCGACAATTTGCCCATCCTTAAGTGAGTTAATTCCTTTGATGACAACTTCATCACCCTTTTTCAGCCCGTCCAGAATGCGTACGCTTTGACCGACACGCGGACCCAGTGTGACTGGCATCAGATGAACAGCATTCGTTTCACGATCAACGATCCATACGGATGTAGCACCATCAACGGTCAGAATTGCCGAGCTATCCAAGCTAATTCCCGTCTTTTCACTGGCATCCGCAGTCACCCGTGCCAAAGCGCCGAGCCGGAAACCTGCAGGTGGATCTATGAGGGTCAAATGGACACGCCGCGTGCGTGTGGAGGAGGCCGCAACCTGATCGATCCGTTTTAAAGACGCCTGCGCGGTGACACGTGTATCTGCGGCCAGTTCAATATCGAAAAGGGCACCGGCGTTTAGGCCTGCAACGTTTTGCTCAGCCACATCGATGGTGATCTCGCGGCCTTCCATCTCGGCAAGGCGCACAACAGGCTGCCCGCCCGTCAGGACCCCACTGGATTGCGCGTAAACAGCGGTGATGACGCCGTCATTTGGCGCGCGCAGAACCGCAAAACCGCGCAAATCATCGGCACGTGCCAGTGATGCCTTTGCCTGTTCCAGCCGCGCCTTTGCAGACGCAAGCAGGCGGTTGGCATCTTCCAGTTTTGTCACGCTATTTGTACCGCGCTGAGACAGTGCGCTGGCACGGTCTGCTGCATTCTGCGCCGACCGAAGCTGAGCTGTGGCGACTGTGATCCCCGCCTCTGCCGTGCGTACATCAGCGTCTAGGTCTTCTGTATCAAGCTGGGCAATCACATCGCCCTTTTTGATCAAATCCCCGACATCTACTGGCCGCGCCGCGATGGTTCCGTTGACGGGAAACCCAAGGTCAGTCTCGGTGCGTGCAACCACCACGCCAACTAGGGAAATCTGTGAATCGGCCTGCGCATTGGCCAGTATCGACACAACAGGCCGAATGACGGTTGGATTTGAGGTTGGCGCATCTTCTGCGAAGACCGGAATGGCCAAGATGCTCAGCAATACTGCAAGTCTCATTTTTCAACCTCCGCGTGTTGCACAATCCGACCGGGATAAAGCAGATGCGCGCCACGCGCGACAACTAGCGCACCGTCCTCAATGCCCTCTGACAGGATAATCCGGCCGGTTTCATATCGATCAACAACAATTTGGCGCAGGGATACAGCCATGGTTTCGGGATCAACAACCCAAACAGCAGGGCCATCTACTGTTACTGACATCGCCGTATGTGGCAACGCAATGTTGGGTGGCCCTTCTGACGAAGACCTCCCTTTGATCGCATCGCCATATGACGCAAGTGCGGGGGGATCAATGATCGTGACGGTGACAGAAACGGTCCCTTTGGTTGGGTCTACCAAAGGCGATTCTTCGCGTGGCACGCCACGGAAATGGAATGTGGGATGTTCGATTAGTACCAGATCAATCTCGGCTGGAGTGGTCTGATCAGCCAATAGAACCTCGGGCACTTCAAACACCGCATCCAACGCATCGCCAAGCGCCAGTGTCATCACTGCTTGCGCCGCACCAACAACCTGCCCCGGCTCCACAGAGCGTTCCATTACAGTGACATCGTTGGGGGCCAATAGCATCGCATCCTCCAACGCCGTTTGCGCACGGTCCAGACTGGCCTGTGCCTGATCCAATGCACCTTTGGTGATGTTCAACGCATCCTCGGCGGAATCTCTTAGGATTTTTGTTGTTGCGCCGCGATCAAGCAAACTGACCTGCCTGTTGAGATCTTCTATCGCCTGACGGTGGTCGGCTTGCGCCGTTGCAAGACCGGCCTCTGCAGAGCGCAATGCCTGTTCCTGCTGAACAGATTCCATACGCGCTAGCGGCGTGCCCTGTGCGACCTCATCGCCCTCTTGTACAAACACCTCTGCGATGCGCCCGCTAGAGGGGAACGAAGCGCTCAGCGCGTCTTTGGCTACTATCTCACCCGTGAGTGAGAACTGACGGATATCTGGCGTTGATTTTGCAATCACCATCTCCACAAAAAGAGGAGCCTCGGCGAATGCTGGCAACAGCCAGATCCAGACGGCGAATATCAGACGAAGTAGGGGCATGGGCAGTCCTGCTATGGTGAGCAAAGGTGATGTTTCGCGGCGTAGACCTAACCAAATTGACCGTCAAGGATGAAGGACCGTAAAAATTTGGAACGGATCACAAGCCCAACTGCTGTAGCCCAATACGGAGGCGTTTTTCCGGGCTATCATTGGCGGCCACTGCATCCGAACCCAATTCACATAAGGATCATTCGGCGGGTCACAGCTACATCCATAACATTGTTCAGTAAAACGTCAAAACAACAACGACTGATATCACCTTTGATGCTGAGTATGCGCCAGCAACGACAACTGGGATTTCTGCGACGTTTGGGCCAACTGTTCAAACGTACTGCCCAAATGGGCTTCAGCGTGCAAGACGACCTCGGCTGCGGCACGGGCATCTTCGCCCGCATCATGGTGTTTGAATTCCAGCCCCAACGCTGTTTTCAAATGCCCCAGCCCATGACCTCCATTGCCCTTGAACTCAGGCCACGCCTGACGCGCAATTCTCACGCTGTCGCTCCAGCTTAGTTCTGGAATGGGCAAACGGTAAGCACGACAAGCCGCAGCAATTGCAGCCTTGTCAAAGTTACTGTGCTGAACAAGGTGATGCGGAAACAACAGCTCGTGTAGCACGGGCCATATCTGCGGAAAGGTCGGTGCGCCCATCACCGTGTCAGCACCGATCCCGTGCAGCTGCGTGTTAAACCGATCAAACCGTTGTTCGGGATCTACATAGCAAGTCCAGCAATCAATAGCCCCTACTGCGTCAACACACGCAATCCCGATTTGGCAAATGCTCGCCTTATCATTACAGGCCGTTTCGACATCCAGGGCAATGAACCGAAAGGGGCCGTTCGGCATCGGATTTACAAGAACGTTCATAGATCGACACCCTAGTGCTGCGTGCGCAGGATCGCCAGCGGCCTATTGCAATACAAAAGCATCATCACGCAGGAGCTGCGTCATACACCCAAGCAAAAATGGCGACCCACATCGGGCCGCCATTTCAAATGTCAAATTAGTTGAACAAGCTTACCCGTTCGTTTCTGCCCCGGCCTCAACCTCGGCCTCGGCTTCTACCGCGGGACCAACAGACACCAGATACGCCCAGACATTGGCCGCATCTTGCTCTTTCTTGAGCTTGAACGACATCTTGGATTTAGCGCGGGTGTCGCCCGTTGCTTCGGCAAGGAACTTCTTTGGATCAGCTACAAAGCTGATAAAATTCTCTTCATTCCATGCAACGCCGGCTTCGCCAGCCGCGACAATTGATTTGCCGTATTTAAAATCAGAAGACCCGGCAACGCGGTTAAACACACCATAAAGGTTGGGACCAGTGCGGCCGCCTTTTACGATTTTGTTGCCCTCAGCATCGGCGATTGTGTGACAAGATTTGCACTTGTTGAACACCTTGGCTCCGGCTTCGGCGTCGCCCGTTGCATGACCATCTGCAAAAACTGGTGCGCTCAAAATTGCCATGCCCAATGCGGTGACTGCGAATAGTTTCATTTTAGTTCTCCTAGAACTTCACTGTAGTGGTGCGCCAGACGAATTTCTCGCACGGGCCCATTATACAGACGCTTACAAATATTCTCGCTAAGACTAAGGCACACCATGCTCGGCCCGCCCCGCCCTCTTGCTGGAGTTCAGCTCCCGATAAGTATCACGAGGCCCGCACGCCATGTTAGGGCTATTTTTGCGGCGCGGTGTCGCAGCCCCCCCTGCCCTACCGCCTCAATGCCCCGTCATTCCCCCCTTGGCCCTACGCGATATTGACGTTAAGACGCTGGCGCATCTGATCTCCCTCCTTCGGGAGTGCCCAAACTGATCCAGCCGCCATGGAGACCCTATGGAAAACATCATGATCCCCGCATGGGTCGATGGCACGTTACAGCCTGTTGAAAAGCTGGACGCGCATGTGCGCGGGTTACGTCACAAGGCCGTCTCTGTCTTTCTGATGGCGGGTGATTCACTGCTGATCCAACGTCGCGCATTGGGGAAATACCACACACCTGGCCTTTGGGCGAACACCTGCTGCACACATCCCCAATGGGGCGAAGACGATGCGGCCTGTGCTATTCGACGGCTAAACGATGAGTTAGGGATTGAGGGTACACATCCCCTGCCCCGTGGTCAGGTTGAGTACCGCGCGGACGTTGGTGGCGGCCTGATTGAACATGAACTTGTTGAAGTGTTTGTCGTGGACGCCCCTCGTGCTCTGCCTGTGACACCAAACCCAGATGAAGTCATGGGCACGCGATGGATCACGTTAGAAGCCTTGCGCAGCGAAATCGCAAACACTCCAGACATCTTCACGCCTTGGCTTCGGATTTACATGGAGCAACATAGCGCGCTCATTTTTGGCCCCACAATCTAACCTACACCCCGCTGTGATGCGTCAAAAAGAAAACAGGCCGATGATTTGCAATCACCGGCCTAAATTTTTTACTATTATCTTATATTTTCAAATAGTTATGCTGAAATTGCCCATGGGCAACGTCTATTTGCCGAACTTATCCTTCAAAAACGCATCCAAAGCACCCCTCAAGCTGGACTCAGACAGGCTGTCGTCGAATTCCAGATGATATTTACGGCCCCGCTTGCGTGCAGTGATACCCTTCTCTCCTGCGGAACGGCGATACGTGACCTCGTCAACCTTGCGAGCGGGTTTTACTTTTGGCTCTTCCGCTGCGAGCCGCAATTGTTTGACAACATCAAGCGGATCAACAAATGGCCCACGTCCGTTGCGCGCGCTTTGCTGCTGAACCTCGATCCGTGCGGCCTGTGCCAACATAGGATCGGCAGTAGCTGGACGCGCCAACAGTGGTTTAAGATCGCGCGCATGGCGTTCTTTGAGATCACGGATGGACGGGAATGCGCTCACGATCTGTTCCGGCAATGCAGCCAATGCGAGGTAACGAGACAGCCAAGGCTGGCTCACTTCCAGACGTTCGGCCATGGCTTTTTGTTTGCCGCCGTAATAGCGCGCGATGGCATCCGCGTAGTCAATCGCCCGCTCGTAATCACTGATGTCTTCGCGTTCGCGATTCTCGATATCAGCAAGACGGAAAGCTTCTTCATCGCTCATCTCGCGGGCTTCGATCAAATACTTAAACTGGGTGTAGTTGTTTTTGCGCAGCCAGCTCACTGCAAAGTGGCGGCGCGCACCACAGATCACTTCGAATTTGTAATCCGGATCATCAATTGGCCGCACGATGGCTGGGAATTCCTGCCGCCCTTGTGCGCGTATTCCGTCGATCAGGTCACGGCAGTTTTCTTCGTTGAGAAGTTCATAGTCGCGGTTGTGCCGCTCCCACATCCGACACTCGGATGGATCAATCCAGCGCAGCGTTTTTTCTTCCAGCTCACCGGTCAGGCGGTCGTTGATCGTGGTTGACCGCTTGAGAAAGCGGGCCGATTCACGTGGCCCTGCCGCAGGTACTGGTCCATCCAGATCACTCAGGACATCATCAAAGATCGCATCATGTTTTTTACTCATAGCAGCCCCTCCTTGCGCAGGCTCTTGTGATGGCTCGGCCATGTCTTGCGGATCAGTAATTCGATCTCGCTATTCACCGCATCCAGATACGCGCGACAACGACGGTGGGTTTCAGTACGTGTCGCAGCACCCGTTAGCTCATAAACAGTGGCTAGATTTGCAGCCGCGTTATCGATCTCAGCACTGTCCTTTAGAACCGCGTTCAACATGTCATGTGGAAATACCGCATCCATCATCCGCTTGATTGCCTGATGCGCTGATTTACTGTCGTTCATCTTGGTTGCAAGAATTTTAATAAAAGAATAATCGCGCGCACCGCCAGCCCTTGCCAGTTCGTTAAGCGTTGCGCCCATCATCTTAAGAAAGTGCGCAGTAGAGCCGAAATCGATGTTATTGGGCGGCGCAGGGATTACGATCGCATTGGCTGCCCGGAGCACCGACAATGACAACATTCCTAGCGCTGGCGGCGGGTCCATCAGGATGACGTCAAATTCATCTTTGATGCTTTCGATCCCTTCGCGCAGACGATCCAAAACAAAGGTTTGATCACGCGCCATACGCGCCGCAAATTCATATTCCGCGTCATAAAGGCCAAGGTTCGCGGGGATCAAAGCAATCCCGGGCCAGTAGGTGCCTCTCAACGCATAATGCAGCGATTTCGGTCCACCGTGCCGGAAGAATGGATAGAGGGTCTCTTCTTCTTCATCCACGTCAATATCGGGATTAAGCCCAAAGACACTCGTGGTGCTGGCCTGACTGTCACAATCAATCACACAGACACGGTAGCCTTTGAGGGCCAGAAACTGGGCGAGGTGACAAACTGTAGTTGACTTACCGACACCACCTTTAAAATTTTGAACCGCAAGAACCATGGCCGGATCTTCAGGGGCGCGGTGGGGCAGGGTGCCAAATACTCTGCGCATCTCATTGACCTGCGCGAGGGTATAGCCAGTGCGACGTCCGGTTGTCGGGTCTTTTTCCGGCTCAGGCAAACGCCCATCTGCTTCGGCGTCGCGGATAAGTTTATCACTACGGCCAACCATCTCGGCGGCTTTTCTTACGGTGAAACGCAGATCCAGCGTTTTTGTACTGCCGGGTGCAAACAACCGATCACGTAAGCGACCGATGACTGTGGATGCGCGTGTTGACAGTTGGTCAAGCTCGGCAAGGGTGACGGGGGGAAGAACAGGCTGCTCCATGAGATCCTCATGTTATGGTTATATTAGAATCATGAACTGATGCGTTGGAATGCTCAAGTGTGAATATTCTGGGAATTGCCCTGAAAAACGGGAAATATGTCTGATATGCCGTTTGGATCGGAAATTTTTGGAAATCGTGGCTCATTTGGACCCGAAATGGAAGTTATCCACAGGAAACACCCCAAAAGTAAGTTTAAGGATTCTGTCGTTAATCGAGCCTCTTTCTTACCAAAAAACAATATATCCAAAACCCTTATTGGTTCTATCTTCAGAGTCTTCTAAGTTCTAGAGGCTCAACCTGCTGAAAATACGACAATATCAGTCTCTAAACTTACATATCGGGACTGTTTTGCTTACATATAGGGACCGTTGAAATTACGTACTGGGATGGCTTATCTTACGTATTGGGGCGGCCCTAAATCTTACCTTTTGGGTGGACGCTTCAAGTCGCTAGGCAGGGTGCAAAAAGGCGCTAAAATACAGGGGGATGCGAATCGGATGGTCGTTATCTCGTGTTTCTATCCTTACTTTTCGGGTGATTGCCCATGGGCAACTTTTACGCTAACTTACATCCAGGTAGATACAAAAGTAAGAATAAGCGTGTAAGCGAGCAGATGGCAACCAAACCTTATCGTACCATTACGGCGCGACCCAATGCAGAAAGTCTGGTGAAACCAGGTGAGTTGGTGGACCTCGTTGAGGTTACCCCACTGACACTGGCGGACAGGCGAATCTATAATCAGCTTTTGGAAAATGCGTGGGACGCGATTGAAAAGCCCGTCACCCATGTCATTGCCAAAGCCGATCTGCGCGGATCGCATAATTCGAACGATAGGGTAGGGGAGTCGATCGAGCGGTTGATGGGATCAATCGTTAAGGTCAAAATCCAACGTGATGGTGAGGACGCGATTGAACGTGTTCAACTGTTGGGCGGGAACATCGAAACAACCCGCCGCGATGGTTTGTTGGAATATGAAATCCCCACGCGGCTGCGTCGCATCATTAAAGACAGTACCGTTTTTGCACGCCTACAGCGGGAAGTCATGTTTGCGCTGAGTTCTAAATATGCGCTGACGCTGTATGAGATGATCCAGAAACGCGGGAACCTGCGGTGGAAGTCTTCTGAGAAATTTGGTGTTGATGATCTGCGCGGGATTTTAGGCGTTCCAAAGGGCAAGCTGACCTCGTGGTCCAACCTCAAGCTGCGCGCAATTGATCCTGCCGTTAACGAAGTCTGTATGCTGAGTGATTTTGTGGTCGAGGTGTTGCCGATCAAGACGGGCCGGCGAGTTACACATGTTGAGCTGCGCTGGTGGCGTAAGGATGCAAAATCAGAGGCTGAGGCGGAACGGGAGCTTAGCTTTTCCAAGGTCGGGCGCAAGGTCCGCACCGAAGAACGCGCCCAAGCGGTTCGGCCACGCCCTGTTTGGCTTGAGACGCGAGGGGCTGCGCTGCGGCCCGATACCTATGAGACGGCGCGCCTGCGCTATCCGGGATATGATATTTATCATGTTGAGGGCGAATGGCGCGACTGGTCCAAGGGCAAAGACGCGCCGCGCGATCCAGACCGTGCATTTTTGGCGTTCTTCAAGACATTCGCAGAGGCAAACCCGATTTAGAATAGGGTAGGGGCATCCTTGGTCCCACTTACCAAGGATGCATAGACTAGGACAACGGATTTAGCCGTTGCGTACAGTATCGATCATCAGCTGCACGTTTTCCGGATCGGCGTCTGGTGTAATGCCATGTCCGAGGTTGAAGATATGCGGGCCTTTTGAAAACGCTTCAACAGTGCGGCGGGTTTCGGAAACCAACGCGTCACCCCCTGTGACCATATGCGTCGATTTCAAGTTCCCCTGAACACACCCACCGGGCTGAAGGTTTTCTGCAGCCCATTCCGCGGTGACACCATCATCGACCGCGACACAATCAGCACCAATCGCCGTATGGGCACCCGAATAGCGATCTCCTGCGCCGCGCGGGAAGGCAATGATCGGTACATTCGGGTGCTTTTCCTTAAGGGCTGCGGTAATCCGTGCCATTGGCTTGATAGAATAGTTCATAAAATCAGAGCCTTGCAGTGAACCTGCCCAGCTATCAAAAATTTTCATGACCTCAGCGCCCGCTTCGATCTGTTTGGACATGTAGTGGATCGTCGCATCGGTAATGCGGTCCATCAGGCTATCAAACACGGCGCGGTTTTCGGCCTTGAGCGCGTGTGCAGGTCCTTGGTCTGGTGTGCCTTGGCCTGCGATCATATAGGTGGCCACCGTCCAAGGCGCGCCAGCAAATCCAATCAGCGTGGTTTCGGATGGCAATTCCTTGGATAGGATTTTTACCGTTTCATAGATCGGGCTTAGATGATCATGGATTGCATCCGCGGGGATCAATTTATCCAGCTCAGCTTGGGTGGTGATGGTAGACAGGCGCGGACCTTCGCCCGTGACAAACCATAGATCAGCGCCCAAGGCCTGAGGCACCAGCAAAATGTCGGCAAAAAGGATTGCAGCGTCAAACCCGTAACGGCGAATTGGCTGCAGCGTAACTTCGGCGGCCAGTTCGGGATTGTAGCAAAGTTTCAGAAAATCGCCTGCTTGTGCGCGGGTTGCGCGGTATTCTGGCAGATAGCGACCCGCCTGACGCATCATCCAGATCGGAGGAGTAGGGAGGGTTTCACCCGCAAGTGCGCGCAGGATTGTTTTCTGGGAGGTCATATGCTGTCTCAATCATTGAATTTGGCTCGCGGCATAATGCGATAAACCCGAAGGTTTATACAAGAGTTGTCAGGTTTGCCTTACAGCGTTAGGGAAGGGCCATGAAATTGAAATTGCCCAGCCCCGCTCAGCCCTTGATGATTGGAACCCGTGGATCACCGCTTGCGCTTGCGCAGGCTTATGAGACGCGGGAACGTTTGGCAAAAGCGTTTGATTTGCCGTTCGAAGCCTTTACCATTGTTGTGATCAAAACCACTGGTGACAAGATCATTGACCGCCCGTTGAAAGAAATTGGCGGCAAGGGCCTGTTCACCCGCGAAATCGAAGCAGACATGTCGGCGGGAAAAATCGACATCGCGGTTCATTCGATGAAAGACATGCCAACGCTGCAGCCTGATGGTTTGATCCTTGATACCTACCTGCCGCGTGAAGATGTGCGCGATGCGTTTATCTCGCCCACCGCCGGTGGTTTGGCGGAACTGGCCGCGGGAACAGTCGTGGGCACCTCCAGCCTGCGCCGTCGCGCGCAACTAATGCTCAAGCGTCCCGATCTTGAAGTGGTCGAGTTCCGCGGAAACCTACAAACTCGTTTGAAAAAGCTTGAAGATGGCGTTGCTGCGGCGACATTCCTTGCGATGGCGGGATTAAACCGTTTGGGCATGGAAGATGTGCCAAAAACCGCAATAGAGACTGATGTGATGCTGCCGGCTGTTGCCCAAGGTGCCATCGGGATTGAGCGACGGGTCGACGATACAAACATGGCTGAAATGCTGAGCGCGATCCATGATACGCCAACGGGCCAGCGACTTGCGGCGGAGCGATCCTTTTTACTAGAGCTTGATGGGTCCTGCGAGACACCTATCGCGGGTCTGGCGGAACTGGACGGCGGAACATTGCATTTGCGCGGTGAGGTTTTGCGTCCAGACGGGTCTGAAGCAATCAGTGACGCGATGAGTTGTCCGATTGAGGATGGCGTGCAGGCAGGCAAAGAGATGGCGCAGAAGTTATTATCCCAAGCGGGTCCAGAATTTTTCGATTGGCGCTAAAAGGCCGCGCCAGAAAAGACATTTATCAAGGGGCACTTGCCCAGACAGGACATCACATGACACAGACCACATTGCGCCAGCATCTGACTGCTCAAAGCACAGACACGGATTTGATGATCCTGATGGAAGATATCGCAACAGCCTGCCGGATGATTGCAGATCGTGTGCGCCACGGTGCGTTTGCCGGTGTTCTTGGGGCTGCTGAAACTGAAAACGTTCAGGGCGAGACGCAAAAAGAACTGGATGTGATCTCGGACGAGATTTTTCAGGAAATTGTTGGGGCAAATCCAACTGTCGCGGCGTTGGTGTCTGAAGAAGTAGACGAAGTGAACTGGCGCAAATCCGCGCCACAGGCTGGGGATTTTGTAGTTTACTATGACCCGCTTGATGGATCGTCGAATTTGGATGTGAACCTGTCCGTCGGCACGATCTTTTCTATCGTGAAACTGGACGCAGCGATTGCGCCAGAGGCGAGCGCGGTGCAGATCAACGGGACCGAACAGATCGCAGCGGGCTACGCGATTTATGGTCCATCAACTGGATTGGTGATCACAACGGGGCAGGGTGTAGACGGCTTTACCCATCACCCTGGGTCAGGTGAATTTTTGTTGACGCAGCCAGAAATGAGTATCCCCGCCGAAACGCAGGAATTTGCAATCAACACGTCGCGATATGATCTGTGGGAAGCACCCGTTCGCAACTATATTGATGATTGCCTGAGGGGAGCTGAAGGCACACGCGGCAAGAAATTTAACATGCGCTGGTGTGCATCTATGGTGGCGGATGTTCACCGTATCCTGACACGTGGTGGTGTTTTTCTGTATCCAAAAGATACAGGTAACGCGGCGCAAGGCGGGAAGTTGCGTTTGATGTATGAAGCAAACCCAATGGGGATGTTGGTTGAGCAGGCTGGCGGCGCGTCATCAACGGGATATGGCCGGATCATGGAAGTGGCCCCAACAGGCCACCACCAGCGCGTTTCGGTTATTCTGGGGTCACGCGACGAGGTTGCTGTGATTGAAGGTTATCACAAAAAGTAGTCTCTAATCCGCCTCGTCGAGCCCGTGGGCAATGTTTGAGTGACCTTGCAAAATGTCATTGTGAATGGCTTCGCCCACGGCTTCGTAATCACCGTCGCGTAACGCGGCGATGGCGACTTCGTGCATATCTGGGAT
Source organism: Sulfitobacter sp. (assembly GCA_033851935.1). GTDB lineage: Bacteria > Pseudomonadota > Alphaproteobacteria > Rhodobacterales > Rhodobacteraceae > Sulfitobacter. The sequence goes on along the minus strand of JAWSVL010000012.1, from coordinate 14,298 downwards.
TGGTGTGCTTTCGCCACCTTTGACCATCACCCGCAGGGAGGGGCCGACGCGCAGCCAGTGTGACGCGGCCGTGGCCATTAATATTTCAGCCTCGGAGTGCGCGTAAAGTGTCCAGTGAAAGACGTGGTTGTAGCGCAAGTAGGCTTGGATATCTCCGGTTCGCAAGGCGGTGTTGACCTTTTCGTCAATTTGCTCAAGCGCGTCGATGTCTTCGGGCTCAATGGCCACTGCTGCTAGCCGGGCAATTTGGGGCTCAATGCCGGTGCGGGCATAGGTCAGTTCCTGAAGCTGTTCGATAGTAAGCTCGGGCACCATTAGGCGGCGATTTTCGGTTGCAAGTAATGCCCCCTCAGCCGTGAGACGGCGGATGGCCTCGCGCGCGGGTGTGATACCTGTTCCTAAACGCTCTACGATCCCTTGGATTGTGACCGCCTCGCCGGGAGCTAGCTCTCCGAATAGGATCAGATCGCGGGCTTTGCGGTATGTAATTTCGTGGTCGGGCAGGGGGGCGGTTGAGGACATATTAAAGCCTGTCAAAAAATGCGTTGCCCTATCATCGCAAGGATCAGGTGTATTGACCATGGGGATTACGCGCTATTGAAAACGGTAGTTATAGATCGCGAAGGCGTTCTAGGGCAGAGATCACCGCATTGGGTTGTGCATACAGGGCCAATTGCCCCGTGTCCTCGATACTCGTGAGAGCGATGCGGTTACTATAGCGATGTGCGAAATCTCTGACAGAGGCGATGCTTACCACTGGATCATCGACACCGTGCAGCAACTCAATTTGATAGTGGCTGTTCGTCAAAATAGACGTCCAGTCACGAACAACATGATAGCTGTCGATCTCAAATGCGCGGTGTCCCTGTGCGATTGTGGATTGATAACCTGACAAGATGATGTCGCGGATTTCCAGATCTGATATGGTGCGCATGTCGCTAGGGCTATGCTGATACAAGGAATGTAGGAATTGCCGTTCCCCATTATTGTCGATTTGGCTGATGCCAGCGCGAATGACAAAGGGTAAGATACCAGGCGTGTAACGGGCGGTTAGTGCCACAATGCGCTGGCGCACTGACATGGACGCAAATTGCGATGCTGCCGTAATTGGGACGGCTCCGGAGACGGACAAAACACCCCGGACGCGATCCCCGAGGTGGGCAGCGGCAGCATGGGCATAAACGGCTCCTGCCATATGTCCTAAAAAAATGGGCCGATGTGTTCCGGTCGTTTCAAGTAATGCTTCGATATCACGGGCAAGTCTTGCGGGCGCAGTAGCCACGGTTTCACGGTGATCGGGGGATGCGGTACCAAAGGAAGGGCGGACAGGTGAGATAAATTGAAACCCACGCTCATGTAGCAGGCGGCGCAAACTATCTATCATGGTGTTGCCGTCCAACATGCCGTGAAAGAAAATAACGGGCGTTCCGTTTGGGTCTCCAAATGTTTCAACAGGCATCAGCCGATCGTTGAGCCGAATGTTCATTACAGTGTCTGGAATTCGGGCAACTGACGAATGATCGCGGATTTCTTGTTCTGCCAGTCGCATTGTGCCGTGCAACAGATTTACCAGTTCAACCTGTCCGGAACAGTCCGTCTTTTGGAGGATCTTCTTCATTTGGGTGCGGACGGTTTCCACCGCGCTTTGCCGTGTTTCAGCAATCTGGGCGATGCTTTGGCCTTCCACCAGATATTCGCAGATATCGACCTCTGATTTACTGAGCCCAAAGCCGCTGTTGAGTAGGTTGCTTGTATTTTCCGGCCAACTTTGTCTGACCTGAGTGGCCATAAACAACCTCTCATTTGGAGAAGCGTTAGAAATTTGAAAGGCCACGGGGATGTGTTTGTTACCGTCTGCTGGGGCGATACGAACAAGAACAGTCCGAATTGCGGATTCGCCGGATAATAGCTCTAGTACCTGAGTGCGGTGTTCGTCGCTGAGCTTCAGGCTTTCCAGTGTGGTGCCATAGCCGATGCCAAAGATGTTGCGCGCGGTATTGTTGTGCCACACAAGGATGCCAGTTTCGTTGAACACCATTTGCGGTAAACTGCTGCGCAGGGTTTCTGTTTTGCTCGGCCCGTCGGGGCGACCTGCCTGCTCGAGCAGCTGCATGGCGATGGCAAAATGGTTTGTAATCTCTGTTTCGCTGAGTGCGGCATCCAAATCAGAGGTGTCGGCTTGTAGGGTGTTCAACTTGGAAATTTGGCCCAAAATGAAGTCGTCCCACTGGCCCATAAAGCTGTCATATGTCTGGGGTTCTAGCGCGATGCGGTAGATGCTTTCGATCAGATCGCCTTTGGTATTAGGCGTAATGTTTTGATCTGGCTCTATCGGATCGGTCATAATATCCCTGCAGTTGGTATTTGGAACACTATGGGGCTCAGCAAGGCTGATGGGGAATACCCAAATAGGGGCATAATTTCCCGAAACAGCGGATTTTCTGCCATTTTTCGGTTTTGAGGTGCTTGGAAGATGCCTTGGGGGGCAGTAATTCCCGTTACAGTTGATAATGCTTCGGTGCTGTGGGCAATGGGGCCTCCAGCAGGTGTTCAATGTTCATTGGTTGCCATTTTGGCATCTAAATCTGCCAAATCTTCATTTATCATATCGTTTTTGTTGCATTAAGATGCTTAGAACAGCATCGGAGAAACCCATGAAGACCAAAGTAGCGATTATTGGCGGCGGGCCTTCTGGGCTCTTGTTATCGCAACTATTGCATACGCGCGGGATCGACAGTGTCGTTTTAGAACGCAAAACTAAGGACTATGTTCTGGGGCGTATTAGGGCAGGGGTGCTGGAGCAGGGCCTTGTGAAATTGATGGAAGAAGCGGGCTGCGATGAACGCATGCTCGCTGAGGGATATCTGCATAATGGAACGTTGATCTCGTACGGAGAAGAGATGTTTCGCGTTGATTTTGCCGAGCATACTGGAACGCCTGTGATGGTTTATGGCCAGACAGAAGTAACCCGCGATTTGTACGAAGCGCGTGAAAAGGCAAACGGCAAGATCGAGTATAACGTCGAGGATGTTGTCATCCATGGCGCGGATACGGACAGCCCACATCTGACATACACTGTTGCAGGTAAGGCGCGGCGGATTGAGTGTGATTTTGTTGCGGGCTGTGACGGGTTTCACGGTGTGAGCCGTCAAACAATTCCGCTGGATGTGCGGCGCGAATATGAAAAGGTTTATCCTTTTGGTTGGCTCGGCATCCTGAGCGAAACACCTCCCGTCAATCATGAGCTGATCTATGCCACGTCAGAGCGCGGGTTTGCCTTGTGTTCGATGCGCAACGAAAACCTGAGCCGCTATTATATCCAGTGTTCGCTAAGTGACAGTCCTGATGATTGGACGGATGAGGCGTTTTGGACCGAGTTGAAGCGGCGCATTCCGAAGGAACAAGTGGAGAAACTGGTCACTGGACCGTCGATTGAAAAATCGATTGCGCCGCTGAGATCATTTGTCACAGAACCCATGCGGTGGGGAAAGTTGTTCTTATGTGGAGATGCTGCGCATATCGTTCCACCAACTGGCGCAAAGGGGCTGAATACAGCCGCGTCTGATGTGCATTACCTGTACAATGGGTTACGTGATTTCTATGAAAACGGCTCTAACGCAGGGATTGATCGATATTCTGAAAAGGCGCTGAAACGCGTCTGGAAGGCTGAGCGGTTCTCCTGGTGGTTCTCGTCGATGATGCACCGCTATCCAGATCAGTCCGAATTTGATCTGAAAATGCAGATTGCTGATCTGGAATTTCTACGTTCCAACAAGGCTGCCCAGCAGGCGATGGCCGAGAATTATGTGGGGCTGCCGTACTGATGTTTGGTAATTTCCCAGTTCCAAAGGAGACCCATGATGTCTGATCGTTTGACCGCCGGAATGGCTGTGCGCCGCGAAGTTTTGGGCGATGCACATGTTGACCGTGCCGAAGCAGCAAAGACTGATTTTGATGCACCGTTCCAGACGATGATCACTGAAGGCGCATGGGGAACCCTATGGGCCGATGATACGATTTCGCGGCGGGATCGGTCGTTGCTGACTTTGGCGCTATTGGCTGCGACAGGGAATTTCGACGAGATACCCATGCATATTCGTGCTAGCCGTAATACGGGCGCTGCGCCGGATGAAATTCTTCAGGCGTTTATGCATGTTGCCGTTTATGCAGGGGTTCCCAAGGCAAACCATGCGATTAAATTGGCGAAAGAGACGTTCGCGGAATTAGGGGTGGAAATATGAGCCTGACTAAACAAACCGGAGGGTTCATTCCACGTGATCGCGATTGGCAACCCGAGGCGTTGACGCCTCCTTACAAAACCAGCATCAAGCGTAGTCCGCAGGCGCCATTGCTGTCCTTTCCTTCCACATTAAGCGAAGAAACATCGCCGGTTTTTGGGCATGATCTGATTGGTGAGTTGGATAATGATCTGATCCTGAACTACGCAAAAAATGGCGAGGCTGCGATTGGCCCGCGCATTATTGTGCATGGGCGGGTCCTAGATGAAATGGGCCGTGGTGTGCCGGGTGCCTTGCTAGAATTTTGGCAGGCAAATGCCGGTGGGCGGTATCGCCACAAGAAAGAAAGCTATCTGGCCGCGCTTGATCCCAATTTTGGCGGCTGCGGGCGTACGATCACGGCGCAGGATGGCTCGTATGAATTTCGAACCATTCAGCCGGGGCCGTATCCGTGGCCAAACGGCATGAACGATTGGCGCCCCGCGCACATCCACTTTAGCGTATTTGGCCATGGGTTTGCGCAGCGTCTGATCACGCAGATGTATTTTGAAGGCGATCCGCACATCAAGCTGTGCCCGATCATTGGCGTGTTAAAAACGCAAGAGGCGGTAGACGCGTTGACTGCGCCGCTAGATATGAACCGCACCGTTCCAATGGACAGCCGCGCGTTTAAATTCGACATCGTTTTGCGCGGGCGGCGCCAGACGTATTTCGAGAACCGCAAGGAAGGTCTTTGATCATGGTGCAAAAACTAAATGAGTACCTAAGAGAAAGCCCCAGCCAAACTGCTGGCCCCTACGTTCACATTGGTTGCACGCCCAACGCGACGGGAATAAACGTCTATGGCGGTGATCTGGGGTCAGTGATGAAAACGGGTCCGGTGCAGGGGGAGGAGATTACCGTAAAAGGTATCGTTTATGACGGAACAGGCACACCTCTGCGCGATGCCATGATCGAAATCTGGCAACCTGACAGTGCGGGTTTGTTCGCCTCGGCGAATGAAACGCGCGGAGCGGCTGATCCAAATTTTACAGGATGGGGCCGTTCATCAGGAGATATGGAAACGGGTGAATTTACCTTTGAAACGGTAAAGCCAGGTGCGGTGCCGTTCCCTGACGGGCGCATGCAGGCACCTCATATTACGGTTTGGATTGTCGCGCGTGGCATTAACATTGGTTTGCAAACGCGCATCTATTTTGACGACGAACCGGATGCAAACGCGACCGATCTGATCCTGACACGGATTGAGCATCAAAACCGCATTCCAACGCTGTTGGCTAAATCCGTTGGGTCAGGTGAATATCGTTTTGATATTCATTTGCAGGGCCCGTCAGAGACGATATTTTTCGATATTTAGATTGATGGGGTTTAAGTGTCTAAGCTGCGGGACAGATACTCTCCGGTTAGGCGATAATGATTGAGCAGAGAGGAACACGCGAGATCTGTGTCACGTTGCACAGTGGCCTCCAAAATGTCGTCGTGTTCTGCGGTGATATCGCGACGCTGATAGGTGACGCTGTTGGCCGCAAGGTTGCGATAGCGAATATTCAGATCATATAGCTGGGCGCAAAAACGTTCCAGCATTGGTGATCCGCTGTTGGCAAGCAAGGTCATATGGAATGCTCTATGCGCCTCTTCGAATGCAGCGGAGTCCTGACCTGTCACCTTTTTCATACGATGATGTGAGAGGACCAATTGTTCCTCCCACTCGGATGTGGCTGCGGAAATGGATTGGCGCAAAGCTAGGTCTTCGAGGGTGCACCGTAGGGCGAGAATTTCCTCAAAATTGGTTTTACTGGCGGGGGCGGCCCGAAAACCGCGTTGATCGATCCGCTCTACCAGCATGTCAGAGGTGAGCAGGCTCAGGGCTTCGCGCACGGGTGACGCGCCAGTGTTGAGTATCCCGCGCAGTTGTTCGATTTTCAATTTTTGGCCGGCAGGCAATGCACCTGTCAGGATCATGTCGCGAAGGGTCAGATAAGCCCCCCGCGTTGCAGAGGATTCTTTGGCCCCGGTCTCATCAATCAAATTCATGGCTTTGCTTTCGTCATGGTGTTTAGGAGAGATCGATAACTTTCGTTGAAAGGCCGACTGATAAGGTCAGGGATCCCTCGTTTAACATCCAGCGGCGCAATGTGTAGTCGCGGGCACCGCTTTTATGCATTGGATCATTTTCAGCCATGACACGTGCGTCTTCCAGACTGTCAGCACGGTAGATAATGAGACCTACGCCCTGCATGTGATCACCCGATTCATCCGACAGCGGACCTGCAAAGGCCAACTGCCCCATGCTTTCAAGTTCCGCTTGATAGATAAGGTGATCGGGCTGGGAGGCCTTTATGTCTTCCAGTGATTTTGCAGGCGTGCTGTGCGCCACATAAAGTTCAAGCGCTATCGCGCCCCGCGCCTTTGCATTTGCTTTGTAATCTGTCCACGCAACCATCGAGGTTTCTCCAAAATATCGATATTTATTGACATTGAGTGTTATTGTAGTCAAAAAATGGGTGAATTAGCAAGGATTGAAGACATGAAATATTTGGTTGGCACGACTGCAGGGGGTACAGCGGTTTTTGCTGTGACTGGCGAAAAAGCCGTTAATTTAACTGCTTTGGACGCGGCAATCGGCACCGATTTGATGGCTTTGATCAACGATGCGAATCTGATGAATTCAGTTCAGAGCAAAATGGCGGATGCACCACAGGTTGATGTTTCATTAATCACACCGGCGCTACCTGTGGCCCAGCCGGGAACCATTATCTGTCTTGGCCTGAACTATACGGATCACATCAAAGAAGGCGGTTATGAGATACCTGAATATCCCGCACTGTTCATGCGGGGGAAGAATTCAATCATGGCGGCAGGTGCGCCGTTGGTGCGTCCAACGTGTTCAGACAAATTGGATTACGAAGCCGAACTGATGTTCATTGTAGGCAAAGGCGGTCGCCATATTTCAGAAGCCGACGCACTGGATCATGTGTTTGGATATACGGTGTTTAATGACGGGTCAGTGCGGGACTATCAGCGCAAAACCCACCAGTGGACGCCGGGTAAGAATTTCGACGACACGGGGGCGATCGGCCCGTTTGTCGTGACACCTGATGAGGTTCCAGCAGGCGCTGCGGGTCTCAAGATTGAAAGTCGCGTGGGTTCGGAAATTTTGCAATCTTCAAACACCGGAAACATGATCTGGTCGGTTGCGCAAACCATTGCCACCATTTCTGAATACACAACGTTAGAGCCGGGAGACATGATTGCGATGGGTACGCCACCCGGTGTTGGGCATGCCAAGAAACCTAACCCGCGTTGGTTGGTGCCGGGTGAAACTGTGGACATTGAAATCGAAGGGATAGGTATCTGCTCCAACCCTGTCGTGGATGAGAAAGACCTTGTGAAATGAGTGCTCCAACCGGATCAAAACTAGAGATCTTGCGGGCTAAGGCGCAGGATGATCACCGCGCCCTACGTGGGCGGATCGGGCGGTTGTCGGATGATGCTATCGATTTGATTTTGCGGGATGCCCGTTCGCATTATGCGTGGACGGACAAGCCCATTCCTGATGGCTTACTCGAAGAAATCTATGACATTACGATCAACGGACCGACCTCGATGAACACGCTGCCCGCGCGGTTTGTGTTTGTGAAGTCGCCAGAAGGCAAAGCCCGTTTGGCAAAGTCATTAAAGCCACAAAATGTTGCTAAAATGATGGGTGCTCCGGTTACGGCGATTATCGCGCAGGACGCAAATTTTTGGCACGAATTGCCGTATCTTTTCCCGCATGAGGATCGGCGTCATTTGTTTGATGGTAATGAAGCCTATTGTGCCGATACCGCCTACCGCAACGCGACCCTTCAGGGGGCGTATTTTATGATCGCGGCGCGCGCCGTTGGTCTGGATGTGGGGGCGATGTCAGGGTTCTCAAACGCGATTGTGGACGAGGAGTTCTTTGGGGGCACCACGCTGACGTCTAATTTTTTGTGCAACATTGGATATGCTGACGAAAGTGCATTGTTCCAAAAACTACCCCGCTTTGCATTCGACAAAGTTTGCAGCGTGATCTGAGGAGATAACAATGGCCGTAAAATTGAAAACTGTTGTGACGTACCGTGCACAAGCGACTTGTCCAACACATGCCCGTACCGAAATCCCTGTGCGCGATCTGAACGTGGTAATTGACGAACCTGCCGAACGCGGTGGCACAAATATGGGACCGACACCAACCGAGGCGGCAATGACCGCGTTGATCGCCTGTACCAATGTTATCGGGCACAAGAACGCACACCGCTTGGGTGTTGATTTGGGTACAATTACAATTGACGCAAATTGCCAGTTCGATCGGCGCGGTGTTCTGATGGAAGAAGAGATCGATGTGCCATTTCCCGCAATCACGTTGACAGTGAATTGCGACACTTCAGCCAGCCAAGATGCGTTGGATTTAGTTGGCACTGAAACCGCAAAGTACTGCGCAATAGCCAAGCTGTTTCAAGCAGCGGGCACAGACCTGACCGTCAATTGGGTCAAGGTTACTTAAACTAAATGGGCCAACGAGCCCACTTTTCTGGGAGGAAAAACACATGACCACTTGGACAAGACGCACCTTGTTGGGTGCGGCGCTTGCGACGATGGCGGGTTTACCCGCTTTCGCACAAGAGAAAATCTCGGCCGTTGTAATCGACGGCTATCCTGATCGCGCCCTTTGGGTAAAAGAATTCTCGAATTTCTTTATCCCAGAAGTTGACCGCCGTTTGGCCGAAACCGGCAACTATGTGATGGATTGGCAGGAAAACTATGGCGGCTCCATCGTAAAACCCAAAGGTGTTCTTGAAGGTGTTGAGCTGGGTTTGGGTGATATCGGCATCGTCACAACAATTTTCCACTCCTCGAAGCTGCCTAGTCAGGGTCTTGCTGCGGTGACGCCCTTTGTTTCGTCTGATGCACGTGCTGTGGCCAAAGCCGTGGACGAAATCGCGCGCGAATATCCCGCGATGCAGAATGAATTTGCAGCCCAGAACCAAGTGTATCTGGCGACCGGCGTAGTACTGAACAGCTATCAGCTATTCTCGACCAAGGAAGTGGCAGGGATTTCTGATCTGGTTGGTTTCAAGGTTGCGGGCGCAGGATTAAACTTGCGTTACCTTGAAGGTATTCAAGATGCGGCGGGCGTGCGTGGCGGCTTGACCGATTTCTATAACATGCTTCAAACGGGTTTGGTTGATGCAGGCATGTTGTGGCCCGAAGCGGCAGCAACGTTCAAGATATCTGAAGTGGCACCCTACATGTTGCGCGCTGATCTTGGTGCGGTGAATTCTAAAACAGTGACGGTAAATCAAGACTATTGGAACAACTTGCCCGACGAGGTCAAAGAGACACTGCAAGCAGTTGCCATTGATTACCGTGACCATCTTGCGGGCATCGCAATGGATCGCGCAGCAGCAGCCGAAAAGGCATATGTCGCGGCGGGCGGCACAATCATTGATGTATCAGCAGAAGATCGCGGCGCGTGGGCTGCAGCAATGCCCAACATTGCGCAAGAATGGGCGACAAACCTGAATGACAGGGGCGAGGCTGGTTCGGAGATGCTTGAGACGTACCTTGGTAAGCTCGAAACAGCTGGCTTTGTTGGCGTTCGCGACTGGACGCTACCCTAAAATTTGTTCGACCTGAGGTGGAGACCGACTATGCTTAAAACAAGATTGGCTGATCTGTCTCGGGTTGCCAACATTCTTGCGATAGCTGCCAACGTGGCCGGTACGTTAACCGTGCTTGCGTTGGTGGTCGTTTTGAATGTCGACGTGATTGCCCGAAGTCTGTTTAACTCACCGCTCAAGGGGACATACGAACTGGTTCAACTGTCTGTTGTTCTGATTGTATTCTTGCAATTGGCGGACGTTGTGCGTGTTGATCGATTGACCCGCTCAGACGGTTTTTTGAACTTGTTGCATGGTCGTCGTCCGCGCCTGACATCTGCGATACGCCGGATCATCAATGCGGTATCTGCAATTTTTATGGGGCTGATCGCCTATATTATGTTTCCTGAATTTCTCAAGATGTGGGGCACGCAGGATTTCTTTGGTGTGCCGGGCGTCTTTACGGTCCCGTGGTGGCCCGTAAAATTGGTTATTGCCAGCGGCAGTGCCTTGGCCTGTTTGGTTTTTGTCCTGAAGGTCATCACCGCACAAGACCGTCCTGTATTGCTCCGCGCACCGGAACATGACGATACTCCAACCGACAGGATCTCCAAATGACCCCCATTGAAATTGGCTTGATTTCGGTCATTGTTATCGTCTTTTTGATCTACGCTGGTCTGTATATTCCAATAGCGTTGGGTGTTGTTTCACTGGTGTCGATCTGGTTGATGCGCGATAATTTTACGCTGTCCCTGAACCTGCTGAAAATTGCGGTTGGTGATAGTGCAATGGTCTACAGTTTTGCCACTATTCCGCTGTTTACGTTTATGGGGTTAATAGTATCCAAGGCTGGGCTGGGTCGAGACATCTACGAAGTCATGACCATGCGGTTTCGCAAAGTCAAAGGCGGGATCGGCATGGCGACAGTTGGTGCAAACGCTGTGTTTGCGGCGGTCACGGGGTCTTCGATTGCGTCCGCGTCTGTCTTTACAAAAGTATCCGTACCGCAGATGATCGCGCAGGATTACAATCCGCGTTTTGCGGTTGGCGTTGTTGCCGGATCGTCGGTGTTGGGGATGATCATCCCTCCTTCGGCGATGCTCATTATCTATAGTTTTGTGGCGGAACAATCCGTAGGGGATATGTTCCTTGCGGGGGTTATTCCCGGCATTCTGTTGGCCATCGCCTATGTTGGCGCGATTTGGTTCATGGGGCGGTACACACCTAACTTTGTAGGTGGGCGTCAGGTCATGGACACGGAGTGGATGTCAAAATCCGAGATCGCATCAAAGACCTTCCCAACATTGGGTTTGATCACAGTTGTTCTTGGTGGAATTTATACTGGTTGGATGACACCCGTTGAGGCGGGTGCCACGGGTTCCCTTGTTGCGTTGATTATTGCGGTCCTCCGAAGATCCATGTCTCTAAAAGGATTCTGGGAGGCACTTCTTGAGACGGGTCACATCACTGCAGCGATCTTGTTCTTGATCACTGCAGCGTCGATTTATTCGCGGATGCTTGGGCTGGCGGGTCTACCCAATCAGCTACAGGATATGCTTGCCGGAAACTCCGCATCGTTCTGGACTATTATGTTTCTGTATATCTTGCTGATGATTTTTTTGGGCACAATTTTGGACACGGCGTCGATCATTCTGATTGTGGTGCCGCTGTTCCTCCCGCTTGTCGAAGCGATGGACATGTCGCTTGTCTGGTTCGGGATCATCACAGTTGTCGGTGCCGAGATAGGGCTTCTGACACCACCACTTGGCATATCGTGTTTTGTCATAAAATCTACGCTGAACGACGACAGCATCTCGCTAAAAGATGTGTTCATGGGCGCGTTGCCGTTCGCCTTGGTCATGTTGCTGGTTCTGCTCATCTTGATCGAATTCCCGATCCTCAGCCTCGCCCTTTTGTAAGGAATTTATCATGCGCAACGTAACAAAAGACAACATCACCGATGTTTTCAAAGGCTATATGGCCGAAGACATGGAACCGCGGATGCGCGAAGTTATGGGGTCGCTGGTTCAGCATCTGCATGACTTTGCGCGCGACGTTAATTTGACCCACGATGAGTGGCGTCAAGGCATCGGCTTTCTAGAGGGATGTGCCGCGGTAGAAACCGATGACCGACATGAATTTGTGTTGGCGTCTGATGTGTTGGGCTTGTCATCATTGGTGGACATGCTGCATTCACGGCCAGACGCTACATCTTCCTCGGTGCTTGGCCCGTTCCATGTGTCTGGTGCGCCGCCCTTGGCTGTTGGTGGGGACATGAAGCGCAGCTTTGGTGGTCCGGTTTTGTTGTCTGAAGGAGTCATCCGCGACATCGACGGAAACCCTATCGCGGGCGCAGAGATTGATATTTGGCAAACGGCGCCCAATGGCCTTTATGCCAGCCAAGACGTGGATCAGGATACGTTTTCCTTTCATGGTCTTATGACGGTTGGTGAGGATGGGCGATATTCGTTTACCACCGTTAGACCTGTCGAATATACCGTCCCGTCAGATGGTCCTGTTGGGGATATTCTGCGGGCTTGTGGTCGTCATCCATGGCGTCCGTCCCACCTGCATTACATCGTAAAGGCACCAGGGTATCGCACTCTTGTGACAGAAGTATTTCCCGACGATGATCCGTATCTGGATCAAGATACCGTTTTTGGTGTGCGCGATGATTTAGTCATGACCTACGTTGAAAAGCCCGCGGCCGATTTTCCCTCTGGCATGGCATTATCAGGTAAGGTGGATGCTCCATTTCTATCGGTGAATTTCGATGTGACGCTTGCAACTGAACAAAGCTAAGGCGGAGTTCCGCACGTCACGGAAAAATTGATATCAGAGGTTTTAGGTCACCCATACATTTGTTCCAATAAACTAACCGTAGGAGAGAGTTATGAAACTAACTACATTGGCATGTGCCGCAATGTGCAGCATAGGGTTTGCACAAATAGGGCAGGCACAAGATGCAACCACGAGTTTTTTTATCACTAGTGTTAATCCTGGCGAGGGTGCCAACCTTGGCGGGCTAAGTGGTGCCGATGCACATTGCGCATCCTTGGCCGAAGCGGCAGGTATTTCGGGAAAAAACTGGGTCGCCTATTTGTCATCTAGCGCTGAGAATGCGCGTGACCGCATTGGCATTGGCCCTTGGACAAATGCAAATGGTGTTGTTGTTGCGCAAGACGTGGATAACCTGCATGACGCGTCTGCGAACAACCTGACCAAAGAAACTTCGGTTAATGAAGTGGGTGAAGTTGTTAATGGACGCGGCGATGCGCCAAACCGCCACGACATCCTTACGGGGTCTAACGCCAATGGCGTCTACGTAGGACCGGCTTGTGAAGATTGGACCAGCAGTGCAGCAGATAGCTCTGCGTTAGTTGGCCACCATGACCGCACGGGTGGAGGTTCCGATCCTACGTCTTGGGGTTCCGCTCATCCGTCAAAAGGATGTAGCTTGGAAAACCTGCGCAGTACTGGTGGGGACGGCCTATTCTATTGCTTTGCCACGAATTGATAAACGTCCAGTTGCTTTGTGTGGGTAACGCACGGGGCAACTGAACTTTATGATTTAGGTTTATCAGGAGCTGGTGCGGACATTTTCGCATCAGCTTTTCTGTTTTCAAATGGCTATTCAGCAGCAGTTTTAGGCAAGTACTGGGGTAGGATGTCTTTGTAGGGATATCGTTCGTCCATTGGGGTTGAGGTGCCGTTGGATTGCATGATGCGCACGTGTTTGCGGTTGAGCAGGCGGGGGCGGCCTACGCCGCAGGAGTGGGAGATCACTTCGACTTCGTGGATCATGTTTGTGCAAAAGTTAGCGACTTTCACCGATTTATCAGCGGGGTTCAGGCCTTTTTGTAAGCGTTTGTTGTGGGTTGTGATCCCGGTTGGGCAGGTGTTTTTGTTACACTTTAGCGCCTGAATACAGCCAAGCGAGAACATAAACCCACGTGCGGAATTGATGAAATCGGCGCCGGCGGCCAGCGCCCATGCTACTTCGGAGGGGGTCACCAGTTTGCCCGATGCAATGACTTTGACGCGGTCGCGCAGGCCGTGTTCTGTCAGGATGTCGACAACCAGCGGTAGGGATTCCTTGATCACCAATCCGACGTTATCCATCAATGGCATGGGGGCCGCGCCGGTGCCGCCATCGCCGCTATCGATGGTGATGAAATCGGGCGCAGAATCGATGCCCCGGCGGTGGATTTCTTTGGCCAGTTCGGACAGCCAGCCGTAGCTGCCAACCACGGCCTTGAACCCGACGGGTTTGCCAGTGACGTCGCGGATGCGGTTGATCATATCCAGCATGGACGCCGCATCGTTGATTTCGGGATGGCGATTGGGCGAGATTGAATCCTCGCCCTCAGGAATGCCGCGGATTGCCGAGATTTCAGGGGTCACTTTCATGCCCGGCAGGATGCCGCCCTTGCCGG
>JAWSVL010000060.1:0-1112 GCA_033851935.1 Sulfitobacter sp. | reverse complement strand
TGTGAACTCGCGCTGAAGCGCAATTTCTGTTTGTTCAGTTTATCCGGTTCAGTCTTCTCCTTCCATCAGTTTTGCCCGGAACACCTCAGCGGGCGTTTGATACCCCAGACACTTTCGCGGTGTTGCGTTGAGGCGGTCGCATATCGACCTTAAATATCGATTTGTGAACGCTGTGGGGTCGGCCTTGCGGGGTAGGTATCGGCGCAGGCGATTGTTGGTGTTCTCGACCGCGCCCTTTTGCCACGGCGACTGAGGATCGCAGACCCACGGTTCAACGCCCAGACCATCTTTCAAATGCTGCCAGGCACTGAACTCTGTGCCACGGTCAAAGGTGATGCTGCGACGCGCTTCAGCGGGCAGGGGAGAAAGGCTGTCGATCAGGCGTTCCATCACGGGTTTTGATTGCCTGTCCGGGTTCTTCAACACGACTGCAAAGCGACTGACACGCTCGACCAATGAGGTCACGTTGGCCTTGCCAAACTCCTTGCGGAACATGACTAAATCGCATTCCCAATGACCGAACTGACTCCGTTCAGCGATTACCTCAGGGCGGTGTGCTATGGCCAATTCATCAAGAAAATGGCGGCCGTGGTGCCTGCGCATCCCACGTGATCTACGATTTCGACGGTGCCAAGGGAGGTGCTGATAAAATTTCTCAGCGCGGCCATCTTTTGAGTAGGCGTATCGATAGATCGTCTCGTGACTTACACGCATGGGATGGCGCTCAAGTTTCATGCGTCCAGCGATCTGTTCAGGTGACCAACCTGCATCAAAACCACTCCGTACCGCAGCCATGATGTCAGGATACCGGATCAACTTACGATGCACCGCGCGGCGCTCTTCATAAGCATTTTGGGCAACGACCGCATGATAGCCATTCAACTGTGGGAGTTCGTCGTCACGGTAGTCGTTACGCTTGATCTCGCGGTAGATGGTTGAGGGCGCGCGACGCAGATTGTCGGCAATCTCTTTCACTGGTATCTTCGCTTCAAGCCATTTCGCCAGCTTACGCCGTTCTTCCAGGTTCAGGTGAGGGTAACAACGTCCCATGTATTAACTCCATGCAATTCAGTACCTTGATACAAAATTTGCACTTCATTTGTGAATTCACC
>JAWSVL010000011.1:0-70090 GCA_033851935.1 Sulfitobacter sp. | reverse complement strand
GCGCTTCAGCGCGAGTTCACAGGCGGCGACTTCACAAGTGAAGTGCAATATTTTGATTAAAACATAATCTTACATGGAGTTTATCACTGGGTCGCTGTTACCCTCATCTGAACTTCAAAGAACGCCGTAAGCTGAGCAAATGGCAGTAAGCGAAAAACACCTATCAGAGAGATCGCCGATAATCTGCAACCTGCGCTCTCGACATCAACCGCGAGATCAGGCTGAAATTACTATTCAGATACGGGGCGACTGCAGTTTAACGGCGCCGACAGATAGTCTCATAATGACATCTATGAAGCACTCACAACTGCACGCTGTCGCCCACAATTTCACCGACTCTTTGGCGTGTGGGCATGGCTTCGTCGTTGGCCATTGTGAAACGCATGTTTTTGCAGACGCCGCATGCAATCCGGACGGGTGCCTCGTTGTGGATTTTTTGACAGGCCAACTGGATGAAGGAAGCGGATCAGGCCAACTTCTCCATGCCCTCTCCCTTTTTCAGAACGGGTTTGAGAATTTTTGCCAAAAGCATGGGGCATCCAAATCTGACTTCACTGAGTTCAAGACAAGATTTGAGGCTGGGCGTGGCGGAAACATGTACACAGTTACAATCACGGACGGATGCGGGCGTAGATCATCAATCGACTACAAAGGTATCCCCGGCCAACGGATCAAAACACTCGGTGACCAAGGGCGTATTACCCCCAATAAAACCGTTCTCGAAAATTAAACGCAAAGCCAGTCAGGGTCGAGATGTTTGGGGTCTACAGCCTGTCAGGCTGCGCGACTGTGGTCGCCTGTGGTGACATCTCTGCTCTGTACAATCGGGGAGATTTTTGACTGGCGTTTACATATCGCTCACATTCGGCAGTGGACGCATTTTGATATGTTTTTGACCTTCAAAAGGTTCCTAAACTTGCTGCAGCTTGCAACCTTACCAGCCACTATCATGGCAAAAGGCCCGCCAATGGCGGGCCTTTTGCTATTTATAACCAAGGGTGGCAGCCCGTGCCTTGCTGCTGAAAAACTGTTCAAGAGCAAGGCTGTTAGCCCAAGACTAGACCAGGATCAGGTTTGTTTCATCAAACCCTGTTACGTGCTGCAGGATGATTGTCATATCGCTGACCCTGTCCCCATCCACATCGACCATCAAATTGCCATGACCGCCAACCACCTGGAAAATCACATTGTCTGAATTCCCGAAGAAGGTGGTGTTGTTGTTGTAGGTCAGCGCTGCACCAGTGGTATCTGTCATACCCGACAGGTCGATCACATCGCTACCTCTGGTAAAGCTGATGATGGTATCTTCTGTGCTTGCAGTGATGCCTGAATCGCCAACGTTCTCAAAGACGAACTGATCTGCACCCGCTCCACCGAACAGGTTATCAACACCTGCACCACCGATGATGACATCATCGCCGTCGCCGCCATTGATCGTATCAACACCGTCGCCGCCGCGGATGGTATCGTTCCCGCTGTCTCCGAGGAGGTAGTCATTGTCTGCACCACCATCAAGGCTATCATCACCAACATCGCCCAACAGGGTATCTGCTCCGGCCATCCCAGATAGGATATCGTTGCCCGCACCGCCGAACAGACGGTTTTCACTGGCTGTTCCCGTAATGTCATCCCCAAACGATGAGCCCGTCACATAAGCGATGTTATACAAACTGTCGCCTTGGGCGTCTCCGCCGACATTGACATTGGTTGTCATATTGACGGTTACACCAGCGGTCGATGTCTCATAGCTGGCGGTATCCGTGCCTGCATTTCCGTTCAACAGATCCGCACCTGTGCCACCTGTCAGGGTGTCGTTGTCGGTACCACCACTCAGCGTGTCATTGCCCGCACCGCCAAATAGCGCATCAAAACCGGATCCAGCATCCAGCCAGTTGCCGCCATCATCGCCGTACAGTTTATCGCCGTAGATAGAACCGCGCAAATGCTCGACGTTGCTTAGGACATCACCAGCGGCAAAGCCGCCCGCTGCTGTCACACTGCCATCCAGGCTGATCGTCACGTTGGAGTTCGAATTTGCGTAGGTCACGATATCAATGCCTGCACCGCCATCCAGCACGTCGCCGCCAAAACCGCCGTCGATCAGGTCGTTGCCATTGCCACCCTCGATGGTGTTTTCCAGCCCGTTGCCTGTCAGCGTATCGGCAAAACTACTGCCGATGAGGTGCTCGATGCCAACCAGAACATCGCCCGCGGCATAACCACCAGTACCCGCCGTGGCCGTCATCGCAATTGCGACAGCAGCGGTTGAGCCTGTGTAGTCCACAACATCCACGCCCGTCTGGCCGTTGATGGTATCTGCACCCAGATTGCCTTTGATGGTGTCATTTCCGTCGCCGCCCTGCAGGCTGTCATTGCCAGAGCCCAGAATGATCAGATCGTTGCCGGCTTCGCCAAAGATGACATTGTTACCCGCACCGCCATAGATCGTATCGTCACCTGTGCCAGCTGACAGGGTGTCATTGCCACCGCTGCCCCCTACAAGGTCAGCTCCGTCCCCTCCAGTGATTAGATCATTGCCGCTGCCGCCGATAATAGTGTCATCGCCTGCGTCGCCACTGATTGTATCATTGCCGCCCTCGCCATAGAGGCGGTCATTTCCGTTTTGACCATAGATGGTATCGTTGCCCGCACGGCCAAGGGCCAGATCGTTCCCGTCCCCTGTGGTTAGGATATCTGCATCATTACCGCCGTCCAGCGTATCATCCCCGATGCCGCCATTGAGGGTATCATTGCCGTTTGCGCCATAGAGACTGTCATTGCCGGCATCGCCACTTAGGCTGTCATTATCGGTGCCGCCTGCAAGCAGGTCGTTTCCGTTCCCACCATACAGCTCGTCCAGTCCGGACGATCCGTACAGCGCGTCATTGTCATCCTCGCCTAATAGCGTGTCATTGCCGGCGTTCCCGCTGAGCAAATCTGCACCTGCGCCACCGAACAAGACGTCATTACCCGCCTGCCCATATAGGGAGTCGTTGCCATCATTGCCCGACAAACGGTCTGCATCGTTTTCGCCGTACAACCGGTCCGCACCTGTGCCGCCGGTAATGGTGTCATTACCATCACCACCGAACAGACTGTCGTTATCGTCCCCGCCGCCAATGTTATCATCGCCAGCAGCGCCATACAGACTGTCATTGCCCGCCTCACCGACAATTGTATCATTGCCAGTGCCGGCACCAACAATATCGTTGCCGCCGCCGCCATTCAACACATCTGCGCCCGCATCGCCATACAGGCTGTCGTTATCGTCACCGCCAAACAGGCTGTCTGTACCGCCATTGCCGTACAGCAGGTCAGCACCCGCCTGTCCGTACAAGGCATCGTTACCATCGGCTCCGTAGCCGCTGTCATTACCTGTGCCGCCAACAATAACGTCATTGCCTGTGCCGCCGCCTAACAGGTCATTCCCGTCAGACCCGTTCAGCGTGTCGTCACCGGACAAACCATAAAGTGAATCATTGCCCGTGCCACCGAATGCGAAATCATTACCAACCCCTGCATTAAGGAGATCAGCATCTGCGCCACCATTCAGCGTATCATTGCCCTCAGAGCCATACAGGCTATCTACGCCCGCACCCCCCAGTAAATTATCGTTCCCGTCGTTCCCGCTGAGCAGGTCATTGTCGTTCCCGCCCTCAAGGTGGTCCGCACCCGTTCCGCCAAACAGGCGGTCTGCGCCGTCCAGGCCAAAGAGACTATCCGCACCGTCTCCTCCCAGAGCCAAGTCAGCCCCTGTACCTGCAACAAGGGTATCGTCGCCAATGCCGCCCTCTAGACGGTCATCGCCGGCGTCCCCTGTCAGGCTGTCATCGCCGTCGCCGCCATAGAGGGTGTCTGTACCCTCTTGGCCCTGAAGCACATCGTCGCCAGCATCGCCGTTCAGGGTGTCATTACCGTCACCGCCAAACAGGCTGTCGTTGTCGTCTTCGCCGCCCAGCAGGTCATTGTCTGCACCGCCAACGATTTCGTCCATACCTGCACCGCCGAGGATGGTGTCTGCACCGATCTCACCAGTAAGCGTGTCATTGCCTTCGCCGCCGCTCAGGCTGTCATTGCCGTCCTGACCATTCAGCGCATCGTCGCCAGCATCGCCGTTCAGGGTGTCATTACCGGCGCCGCCAAACAGGCTGTCGTTATCAGCCTCACCGCCCAGCAAATCGTTGTCATCGCCGCCAAGGATTTCATCCATACCAGCACCACCAAGAATGGTGTCTGCACCGACCTCACCAGCAAGCGTGTCATTGCCCTCACCGCCTGTCAGACTGTCATCGCCGCCCTGACCGTTCAGATCATCGTCGCCGCCATCGCCGCTGAGGGTGTCAGCGCCATCACCGCCAAACAGGCTGTCGTTATCAGCTTCGCCGCCCAGCAGGTCATTGCCTTCGCCGCCGACGATTTCGTCCATACCAGCACCACCAAGGATAGTGTCTGCACCGACCTCGCCAGCAAGCGTGTCATCACCGGCTCCGCCAAACAGGCTGTCATCGCCGTCCTGACCGTTCAGGTCATCATCGCCGCCATCACCGTTCAGGGTGTCATTACCGTCACCGCCAAACAGGCTGTCGTTATCGTCTTCGCCGCCCAGCAGGTCATTATCTGCACCGCCAACGATTTCGTCCATACCCGCGCCGCCGAGAATGGTGTCCGCACCAATTTCACCGCTTAGGGTGTCATTGCCTTCGCCGCCTGTCAGGCTGTCATTGCCCTCTTGACCGTTCAATGCATCGTTACCGTCACCGCCAAACAGGTTGTCGTCGTCCTCACGGCCAAAAATGTTGTCGTCGCCGTCGTCACCGTAAATTGTATCGTTGCCCTCTGCACCGATCAGTTGGTCGACGCCAGCGCCACCTCGGATCAGGTCATCGCCGACCTCGCCGTTGATTTCATCATCGCCTGCGCCGCCTTCCAGCGTATCATCGCCGTCCTGACCCAGAATAGTGTCGTTATCATCGCCGCCATCGACACTATCGTCGCCACCGCCGGCCAGAATATCATCGTTGCCTTCGCCACCCAGCAAGGTGTCATCGCCCGAACGCCCAAACAGATCACCTTCGATGATATCATCGCCTGCGCCGCCATCCAGGAAATCACCCTCGCCGCTACCAATCAGCTCATCTGCAAAAGCAGAGCCAATAACGCCTTCGATCCCGTCAAGGAAATCACCCTCGGCCGTGGTTGCGGCACCGCCGGGCAGGTTTTCACCGCGCCACGTGCCCATTTGGATCAGAATACCCGCGGCAGAGCCTGCATAGGTGACAGTATCAAAGCCCGCACCGCCATACAGGATATCATGGCCCAAACCACCATCCAGTAGATCGTCGCCATCGCCGCCGCGTAGCACGTTAACGCCACTATCACCCGTCAGCGTATCATTGTGGGCAGAGCCTGTAACGTTCTCAAATTCCGAGAAGACATCCCCTGCCGCATCGCCGCCAAGGCCGGTTGATGTGGTCAGGTTAATGGCCACAGCTGCCGTTGAGCGATCATAAGACAAGGTATCCTTGCCGTTGCCGCCCGTCAGGCTATCTGCACCCACGCCGCCTTCGATCAGGTTGTCATTGTCATCTCCGTTCAGCGTATCGCCGAATTCGGTCCCGATTACGCCTTCAATGCCTGTAATACCTGCCCCGGGTGTGGCCAGATTGAACACCGTTCCCGCAGTTAGACCCTGTTGTGACAGATCCAGAACGTCAGTGCCCGCGCCGCCATCAATGGTGCTGTTGCTGCCACTGCTTTGCAGGGTGTCGTCACCCTCTCCGCCATAGAGCGCATCCGCGCCATCAGACCCGTCGAGAAGATCGTCGCCCGCGCCGCCGTCCAGCGTATCGGTTCCTGCCGAGCCCTCAAGCGTGTCGTTGCCCTCATCACCTGTGATGCTGTCGTTTCCAGTACCACCAATGAGTATGTCGTGACCAAATCCGCCACTAATCGTGTCGTTATCTGCTCCGCCCTCGATGCTGTCATCGTCGCCTTTGCCCAACAGGACATCAGCGCCCCCCAGACCTACCAACGTATCCGCACCAGCACCGCCCAGCAGCTCATTTGCACCGCCGTCGCCTGTTAGGATATCGTCAAAATCCGATCCCGTAAGGTTGGCAATACCGCTTAGGACATCGCCCTGCGCATGTCCGCCTGACACGATATTCGCGTCCAGATTAATCGCAACGCCAGCATCAGATGTGTCGTACAAGGCCGTGTTTATCCCGACGCTGCCGTCCAGCGTATCAGCACCCGCGCCACCGATGAGAGTGTCGTTGCCGCCGCCGCCTAACAGGCTGTCATCCCCTGCCAGACCGGACAGCACGTTATCGTTGCTGTCCCCGGTCAGCTCGTCGTTATAAGCCGAGCCTTCAAGCCCTTCGATATTGGCATAGGTGTCGCCCTGCGCATCGCCCAAAAGGCCGGATGAGCTTTCAAGAGAGGCCGCAATTGCTGCGCCTGCATCCTTGTAAGACGCCACATCCAAGCTTGCGCCGCCGTCCAAAATATCGGCACCCGCGCCACCGATCAGCGTGTTCTCCAGAGCATCCCCTGTCAGCGTATCGGCAAAATTCGAGCCGATGATCTGTTCGACATTTTGAATGCGCGCCTGTGACAGGTCAGCAGAAACACCGCTGCCAAAATAGTGCATATCCAGCGCATCAATGCCAGCGCCCCCGTCAATAGACGTGGTTGCCCCATAGAGCGCGATGCTGTCATTACCTTCGCCGCCCAGAACCGTATCGGCACCACCACCGCTATAGATTTGGTCATCGCCCTTGCCACCCTCGATTAGGTTGGCCTGTGTTGATCCAAACAATGTATCATCCAGCGCGGAGCCGATAACCCCTTCAACGCCAGTGACCACATCACCCGTTGCATGGCCGCCTGAAACAGTGGCCTGCGCGCCCGGCACTGCGGTATTGGCGAGCACGACATTCACGGCTGTGTTGGACATGGAATAAGACACCACATCACCCAGACCGTCGCCGCCCATGATCGTGTCGGCTCCCGCACCCCCTTCGAGAGTGTCATCGCCCAGACCGCCGATCAGACTGTCATCGCCGCGCATCCCGAACAGTTGGTTGTTCAGGTCATTGCCTGTCAGCGTGTCGTCGCCATCACCTGAAACCGCGCCTTCGATACGGCCGTTGGCGCCCGTGCCGATGCTGCCGAAGTTAACGCCAGCTCGTTGCAACAGGCCCCCCGCGTTCAAATCAAGGCTCAGATTGCCCGTCATCGCGGCGGCATTGATCCAGTCGGCATCGCCCAGCGTGGTGTCGCTGACAACCTGTGTCAGGCGGCTTGCAAACTGGGTGTCAAAAATTTCATTGGTGAAGTGATAAACTTCGTTGTCGTCGGCTTCCGATCCGTAGACATCAAGTTCGACCTGTAGAACAGTACCAGTAACAGTGCCGTTGTTGACAACTTCGACCAGCCATTCGCCATTGGGGTCTTCACCGCGCAGGGCGTTGACCGCAAACCGCCATTGCAGCCCGACGTCCGCAACTTCCTCATAGGAGAAGTTCGAAGTCGACACGTTATGCAACGCGACGCGGGTGCCATCCGGTGAGATCAGATACAGATCGAGTTCCTGAAAATGGGCATGCTCCAGCGATATGGTGACGGTGACATATTCCAGCTCGATGTCTACACCGCTTAGCGACAGGCCACGGTATGAAGAAACAGGCGTACCAGCGCTGCCCGCTGCAATGGTCGTGTCGTTGGTATCCAGTAACGTATCGGTTTGTTCGTTTGCCGTTACTTGGGCGTCATTGAACAGGGTCCAAACCTCGGCCATGCGCACAGCCGCATAGACATCTACAGCACCGTATCCGTAGTCTTCGGAGAAGTGCAGCCCGCCGCCGTTCCAGCCTGTGGCGGCATTGGAATACCAGCTGAACTGTTCAGTGGAATTGGCCTGTGCAGTGCCGTCAATGTCCGTGCCTACATGGTGGGCGGAATGTGCCAGAACGCTTTGCACATCGCGCCAGCCCAACCCCTCGTTGGCCTCCAGCATCAGCGAAACAACGCCTGTGACCTGCGGTGTGGCCGCAGATGTGCCACCAAAGTAATCCGTATAACCATCGTTGAGCAGATCATCTTGCTCCCCGCTGGCATCACCCCAGCCATAGCCGCCCGGGCCCACAACATCTGTTCCGACAATGCCGCGCCCATAGTCGCGCAAATGCGCGGCAAACAACGAAGGGTCGCTAATGTCGTAATACACATCCGTTGAGGACAAAAACTGGTCCAAAGGCTGCTCGACACGCGACAGTGAGGACACCAGCAAGGAGGCCCCGCGCGAGACATAAGGAATAACCTGGCTCTCGACGGTGGTCACACCATCGGCAAGAGTGATCTGTTCGCTATAGGCACCAACAGCAATTGTCATCCGCGAGGCGGTCCGCATGTCGTTGCCTGTGTTGGCTTCTGCTGCGGTTGTATTACCCGCCAGAATATCGGCGACATCTACCAGCGGAGTTGTTGTTGCAGGGTCTTCGCCAGGATTGAGGAAACCGGATTTGACATAATCAATGCTAAAGGTGCCATCGGTATCACGTTCGATGAAAATCCGCTGTGGTACACCATTGTAGTCGTAAAACAGGTCATCATAATCATTGCCTGCAGCCAGAACCACAACCGTTCCCAGACCGTCACGCCCGAGTGTTGTTGCCTGTTCCAGGGCATCAAGTTGGGCCAGTGTCTCGGCGGAATTGGCCAATGTCTGGCTATAGGTGGAATCCGTGTGCCAGCTGCCGGTGACCACATCGAATTGCTGGAAACTCTCCATGATCTGCGACATCAGCGGCGCATCGCGGCTCATCTCGTTATCGCCAAACGTGGTAGACCCGTCGCCATCGTAGTCAAAGAACACATCAACCGACGTAATCGTCGCCCCGTGCGCGATACCGACTGTACCCACACCATCATCACCAGCGGCAATAATACCTGCCACGGAGTTTGAGTGATTTTCCGTCCGTTCCGTGTTGCTGACCTTAACGATGGCTCCGTCAGGTGTCTCTATGTAGACATTGGTCTCTGCATCAAAGCGATCTTCCCATTCAGGATGTGACAGGTCGACCGCACTATCTGATATGCCGATATGAACGCCGTCGCCGCTGTATTCATCCCAGATCGTTTCGATGCCAAGCCGGCCAAATCCCAAACTTTGGGAAAGATGATCATAGTGCCACTGAAAGGCATAGAGAGGATCGGTCGGCGTATATGTCGGCATAAAGTAAAGTCCATCCGTAAAGAAGCAGCGTTTGAAAGATATTGCTCGGCACTATATGTGTCTCATGAATTCTGCCTAGCCATAAGAATTCTAGGTGAATAATTGGTTTCTAGGGGCTGTATCTATGCCACAAATGTAACCTATTTTAGGTATGTAAAAGGCCAGCGCGTGCTCGAAATGCCCGTGACACTTTGGCTTCACCTTCACTATATTGCTTTATAACAATAATTTACGTATTTTTCTTTAAAATACACCACAGCATATTCAGTTCTTGCTCACTTTTACGTGCCTTCCCGTTTGGCGCGAAATACAGAGCAGATATAAACCCGCAAAAGTAGAAACCACATATAGAGCTGCTCTTTGTGAGCTAATATAAAAACGGCGCGCCCTGCAAAGAGGCGCGCCGTTTTTGGTTTTTGAGGTATTCGTCGCGCAGTATTACAGCACGAAATCGCCCGCAGTCATGGAGGTGACACCCAACAACAAAATATGGACGTCTACGCCGCCATCACCGTCCACATCGCCCTCCACATAGCCGTCGGTACCGTCAGTTTCAAAACGCAGTTCGCCTGACGTATTGCTAAAGTCCGCCGTACCAATGAAGCTGAAGGCTTGGTTGCCCGCTATGGCCGTGTTGGCGTCGATGGTGCCGAGGTTGATCAGGTCACCCGCCTCAAAATCAGTGATCGTGTCGGCGATGTCGGCCCGGTTCAGATTATGACCGTCAAAGATGAAGTCAGAGACATAGTCGAAGTCGAACATGTCATCCCCGCCCCCCCCTGTCATCGTATCCCAACCGCCACCGCCACGGAGCAGATCGTTGCCAGCCCCACCGTCGAGGATGTCTTGCCCCTCCCCCCCGAACAACCGATCCTGATCAGCACCACCGACCAGGCTGTCGTCGCCACGCCACCCAATAAGCAGATCGTCGCCACTGTCACCAGCCAGCGTGTCGTCACTCGCCACGCCACTCAGAGTATCATTATCGTTGCCGCCAAAGAGGCTGCCGCCTCCATATAGCCTGTCGTACCCGTCGCCCCCTTCGAGCCTCCCCGACCCGTACAACCAGTCTTGGCCTGCACCACCCAACAAGGTGTCGCCGCTATTGCTGAAACCACCATAAAGAGTGTCATTGCCGCTGCCGCCGTCCAGCATATCGTTTTGTCGCCCGCCGCTCAACAAATCATCACCGTCGCCCCCGAAAAGGTTGTCGTCGCCAAGATTCCCATAAAGAGTGTCCGCGCCGTCGCCGCCATAGATCGTGTCGTCGCCGTTGCTGCCATAGACCGTGTCATTCCCTGCCCCGCCGTCCAAAAAATCATGGCCAGGGGGGCCAAAGATGCCATTGACGCCATAGTAATTGTCGTTGACGGTTGGCTCCGTGTCATTGGCGAAAATTTCGTCGTTACCGTCACCGCCCAACATAGTGTCATCGCCGCTACCACCGTAGAGGCTGTCGTTCCCAGTGCCGCCCTCAATGAGGTCGTTGCCTGCTTCTCCAAACAGTCGGTCATTGCCGCTGTCGCCCTCGAGCGTATCGCCGCCGTCGCCACCCTCTAACCAATCGCTACCGTCACCGCCGTTCAGGCTGTCGTTGCCAAGACCACCAAACAAATCGTCCGCGCCAATCCCGCCAGAAACCGTATCATTCCCCACGCCGCCATCGACCGTGTCATTCCCTGCGCCACCGTCAACCAGATCATCGCCTCTATTGCCAAAAACGCTGTCGTTGCCAGTATCGCCGAACAGGGTGTCATTGCCGTCTTCGCCGTACATCTCGTCGTTGCCCGCACCACCCAGCATGCTGTCCAACCCGATGCCGCCAAATATCCGGTCGGTACCGTCACCGCCCTCCAGCGTATCATTGCCGTCCGCCCCGCCAATCAGATCATCGCCGCCATTGCCAAGCAGACTATCGTTGCCGTCTTCACCCAATAGCGTGTCGTTGCCATCACCACCGCTCAGGCTGTCGTTGCCGGCACCGCCGCTCAGCAATGTATCCATGCCAAGACCGCCAAGCGCCAGGCTTTGGAAGTCATAGTGCAATTGAAAAGCATAAAGAGGGTCGGTCAGTTCATATTCAGTCATGAATTCAATCCATCAAACAAAGGTCAGGGTTAATACGTGAGGCTGGGAATTATGATCCAACCCCAAAAATTACGCGATGAGTAAACTTCTACCATAAGCTGCAGCTCTGCCACAAAAAACGTGCTGGTATCGCATCAACGCCCACGTAGCGGACACGAAAACGGCGCGCCCTGCAAAGAGGCGCGCCGTCTGTGGTTTTTGAGGTATTCGTCGCGCAGTATTACAGCACGAAATCGCCCGCAGTCATGGAGGTGACACCCAACAAGAAGATGTTGAGATCATGGGCACCGTTGCCGTCCACATCCCCAAGCACAAAGCCGTCGGTGCCATTGCTCACAAAGCGCAGTTGGCCTGCTGTGCCGCTGAAGCCCGCTCCGCCAATAAAGCTAAAGGCTTGGTTGCCCCCTATGGCCGTGTTGGCGTCGATCGTACCGAGGTTGATGACGTCACCCGCCCCGAAGTCGGTGATCGTATCGCGGTTGGCTGTTGTGCTTTCAGAGACGAAGTTGAAGTCGAACACGTCTCCTGCACCTCCTCCTGTCAGCATATCCGCACCCGATCCTCCGGTCAGAGTATCCAGACCGGCGCCGCCATTGAGCAGATCGTTGCCCGCAGCTCCGAACAATGCGTCCTGATTGCCGCCGCCGAACAGGCTGTCATTGCCATTGCCGCCGCCTAGCGTGTCGTTACCATTGCCAGCACCCAACAAGTCGTTGCCATCGCCGCCGGTCAGCCCGTCGTTGCCGTTGCCGCCATAGAGGCTGTCATTGCCAGCATCACCGAGCAGGACATCCGCTCCGTCGCCGCCAAACAGACGGTCATTGTCGATACCACCGTCCAGCGTATCGTTGCCGATACCGCCACCCAACAGATCATCACCGCCGTTGCCAAAGAGACTGTCATTGCCGCCATCGCCTAGGACTGTGTCGTTGTCAGCAGCGCCATAGAGGCTGTCGTTGCCGTCACCGCCCAATAGGCTGTCTTCGCCAAAGCCACCAAAGACCGCATCATTGCCGTCGCCGCCATCAAGGGTGTCATTCCCATCACCGCCGCCGACCAGATCATCGCCGCCATTACCAAAGACGCTGTCGTTGCCCTCATCGCCTAGGACTGTGTCATTGTCAGCACCGCCATAGAGAGTGTCATTGCCGTCATTGCCCAGCAGGCTGTCTTCACCAAAGCCGCCAAAGATCGCATCGTTGTCTTCGCCGCCATCAAGGGTATCATTGCCGTCACCACCGCCTAGCAAATCGTTACCGGCGTTGCCAAAGACGCTGTCGTTGCCAGCACCGCCCAGCACGTTGTCCATGCCAAGGCCACCATAGACTGAATCGTTGCCAGCACCGCCATCAAGGGTGTCATTCCCGTCACCGCCGCCGACCAGATCATCGCCATTGTCGCCAAAGACGCTGTCGCTGCCGTCATCGCCTAGCACGGTGTCATTATCGCCACCGCCATAAACCGCATCGTTGCCGGCACCACCTAGCACGCGGTCTGCACCCAAGCCGCCATAGACCGCATCATTGTCAGCACCGCCATCAAGGGTGTCGTTACCGTCGCCGCCGCCGACCAGATCATTACCGGTGTTACCGTAGACGCTGTCATTGCCAGCATCGCCTAGCACGGTGTCATTACCGTCTTCACCATACATCTCGTCGTTGCCGTCACCGCCCAGCATGCTGTCTAGCCCGCTGCCGCCAAACATGCGGTCATTCCCGATGCCACCGTCCAGCGTATCATCGCCATCCGCAGCACCCAGCAAGTCATTACCGCCATTACCAAAGAGGCTGTCATTGCCATCCTCGCCCAGCACCGTGTCAGCGCCTGCGCCACCATAAAGGCTGTCGTTGTCATCTCCGCCGTTTAGCAAATCCTCGCCAAAGCCGCCAAAGACCGCATCGTTGCCAGCACCACCCGAGACAGTGTCGTTGCCATCACCGCCGCCGACAAGATCGTTGCCCACGCCACCTGTGACGAGGTCATTACCATCATCGCCGACCACGCTATCATCACCCGCGCCGCCTGAAATGGTATCTGCACCATCGCCACCCGCAATTGAATCATCGCCATCGATGCCAGCCAGGTTGTTGTCACTCGCATCACCCGTGATGGTGTCACTGAGCAGGCTCCCAATCACATTCTCAAAGTTCACAAGTTCGACGGTCTGACTGTATGCGCTCACCTCCTCTGCGTTGAGGTCGATATTGAACACCCCAGTAGCGCTGTTTGAGGCATCAAATACATCTATGCCTGTGCCACCATCAAACAGATCGTCACCAGGTGTTGAGGAGCCGATAAGGCTTCCATTGCGCACGACAAAGACGTCATCATCCGCATCACCGGTAATCACCCCGCCGCCAATCACTTGAAGCGTGTCCTCGCCGTCACCGCCATGCATTGTGTCATTGAAAGTGCTACCGCCTTCAATGTAGTCGTCACCGTCTCCACCGTCGATACTGTCGGTGCCGCTACCGCCCTGAATTGTATCGTCGCCGCCCTCGCCATCAATCGTATCATTGCCGCTGCCGCCATCGATGTCGTCATCGCCACTGCCGTTACCACCATCAATGATATCGTTGCCGCTACCGCCACCGATGGTGTCATCACCGCTGCCGCCATCGATGCTGTCATCACCGATGCCACCTTCAATGCTGTCT
Organism: Sulfitobacter sp.; assembly: GCA_033851935.1. GTDB lineage: Bacteria > Pseudomonadota > Alphaproteobacteria > Rhodobacterales > Rhodobacteraceae > Sulfitobacter. The sequence goes on along the minus strand of JAWSVL010000011.1, from coordinate 56,107 downwards.
TCGTCGTTGCCACCAAAGATCGTGTCATTGGTGTTGGCACCGATGATCGTATCATCACCAACACTCCCTTGGGCAAAGGTCAGACCACCACCCATGATGATCGTGTTGGACCCAGCCCCGTCGAGATACCGCTCAAGGTTCACAATCGTGGGTGTACCAGAGTCAAAGGACGACGTAATTGTACCAGCTGCAAAGTCAAAGATCGCACCCGACACGTCAGAGGCCAATACCGCAATATGGTTCAGCTCGTCTGTGCCCGCCCCACCATCAACATGATCAAGGAAGTCCCCGGCACTGACAAAGATGCTGTCGTTACCATCACCCCCTTCGATGCTATCGGTGAAAAGGCCGCCGTTGATGGCGTCGTTGCCATCGCCGCCCAGAATTGTATCAACGCCGTCACCGCCCAGCAGGTTATCGTTGCCGTCGCCGCCGTCGATAAAGTCGGAGCCGTTGTTGCCGTTGATGTCATCATTGCCGCCAACACCGTAAATCTCATCAGAGCTGGATGATCCGGCAATGGTATCGTTCTGTTGGGTCCCTGTGGTTACGCCGTCAGTAGGATCCACCAAAATGAAGTTTTCGCGCGGATCGTAGATTGCGGTGAAAATATCGTTATTGTTATTCCAACTGATCAGAACGCGGCCATCCGATGTCAGGCCCAGTTCGGGTTGTGTTTCGATCCCACCAGTGGAAATAACCACGGTGCTGCCAATCTGTACGCCCGAGGTATTGAACCGCGCCCCTTCGAGAGCATTGTCAGTATCATTGTCCCAGACCACAAAGAATCCGCCGTCTTCCAGACCGATCACATCGGGTTCGTTCTGGTCGTCTGCCCCTGCGGCGACGTTGAATTCGTTGATGACGACGCCGCCTGTGCTGTTGTAGATTTCGGCGATGATATCGTTGCCCGCTTGCCAGGTAAGAACAAAACCACCCCCCGACAGGGCCGCGACATGGGGATCGCTATCGGCGATGGTATCGCCATTCACGTTTCTGGTAGCGATCGCAGCGCCGGTTATGCCATTGCTGATGGCAAATTCGATGTCGTAATCGGTACCGTCTTTTTCGCGGTAGACCGTGACAAAGTTACCGTTGGTCAGAGTCGCGCTGTCGGGGTCAATTGGGTCTGACCCCGAACCCGCTGCATCCTGGTCGCCACGAATGGTGAACTGCGCGCCAACCACGCCCCCCGCGCTGACGATCTTCCCCACGATGTCTTCGTCGCTGGCATTGTCGGCCTCATAAGAGACAAGAAAGCTGTTGTCGTCACGCATCGTGATAGATGGATCACGAGAGTTCGTGACGGTGCCGCCGCCGTCATTAACGATATACCCACTATTGGTAGCTGTACCCGCAGCATTAAACTGCCGGAAAAGAATATCGGTGTCGATGCCAGATACAAATTCATAGACAAGCGCAAAACCACCGTTGTTGTCGGCGGCGATTACCGGGTCTTGTTCCTCGCGGCTAGTGCCCCAACCATTGTTGAGATACAGCGATCCGGTAATGGCATTACCCAAAGCATCAAAAATCACCCCGACGATGTCGGTTCCGCTACCGCTGGCGGTCGTATCGTTAGCGTCGGTCCAGACAACAAGGAAGTTGCCATTGGACAGGCCGGTAACGACAGGGTCAGATTGAGTGCCGGAGGTTGCCAGATTTGCAGTGAATTCATCGAGCCAAACAAGAGGTGTGGTGGTCATGGGATATCTCCCCCAAAAAGTATTAAAAAAATGCCAAATCAGCCGATTCAAAACGCTCCAAAAAATTTGGAGCACGGCATGCGATCAAGAGGTTTTGCGTGTTTGAATGAGCAGCGGACATAGCAGTGAAAATCGAAAAAGGTCGTGAAAAGGATCGTGAAAAAAATTCTAAACTAACGGGATCGTGAAGCGCAGCTATCCATAAATCAACCACTTTTTAACGTTTGGTCAGGTATTCACTACCTTTGGATTTAGGCGTGTTTTTGCCTACCGTTTTGTATCAAGGGCGGCATCGGGAATGCGCTCTTTGGCACTTCATCCCTGTCCAACAGCCAGATTACTCAACGTAAACAAAGGGGTAAATATCCCCTTTTAGGGTGCGGATTGATGGGCATATCTCTGCTCAAGGCGCATCTGTCAGGCATGCAACTTGCGCTTTTTGATCGCCCGATTGGTCTCAAAAAATCGAATTGGAGCCCCATCACACACTGACGGGGTGTCACAAAAGCGTTAGATGCCGCTCATCTCAGGGGACGTGAATCGATTGTGACGGCGCTACAGGCAGGCCCAAAACACAAGATTCGACTGTGACGGTTATTCCCTGATTTAGCGATGCCCGCGCTAGGGCGTTGCCAGCGCTCATCGCTGGTATTTGGACAAATCCCCCCCTCGGACATCACATCCGATGAGGACAACAGGCTATCGTTGAAAAACAACCTATAACAGGGGCTGTATATCTACAGAATGCGCCCCTTGCCCCTCTCGGGTTGGTCAAAATTTTCACCCAAAATCACCACTAAATCCGAACCAACCGAGGGCTTTGCATCTCCTCGGTTAGGGACCTGATCCGTGTAAAATACCCACGCTGGTTTGCGCTCATCTGGATAAGGGTGTGGCCTTCAAGCCTCAACCAAACGCCAGCCATAGGCCTTGTTTGGGCAATGAGGTGCTTTCCGACTGTTAAGGCCCGTTTTAATCCGGTGAAGCGGTGTTATACACAGACGTCACACCCCATCTGCCCCTACCCCAAGGAACCCATCTAAAATGACCAAAAAACGCTTTTCGCCGAAATCACGGAATGCTGTTGTTGTGCTGGGAATGCACCGGTCGGGGACATCCGCACTTGCTGGTGTTCTGGCACGTTTGGGGTGCGATCTGCCCCAGACCTTGATGCCGACCAATGACTTTAACGCCAAGGGGTATTACGAATCTCTACGTCTGTACGAGATGAACGATGCCATTTTACGTTCCGGGGGCGCGCAATGGGATGATTGGCAGCCGTTCAACCCTGACTGGGAAACCTCCCACCGCGCCGAGGAATTTTTAGCCACCGGTGCTGAGGTTTTGACCGAAGAATACGGCACGTCGCGCATGTTTGTGCTGAAGGATCCGCGCATGTGCGTGCTGATGCCCTTCTGGAATCGTCTGTTTGAGCAAGAAGAAATTACGCCAACCTATGTGCACATCCACCACAGCCCAATGGAGGTGGCGACATCCCTGCACACCCGCGAGGGGCTGCCGCTGACCTACGGTGTGTTGTTGTGGTTGCGCCATGTGCTGGACGCCGAACTCGGATCGCGCGACGCCCTGCGTTGTTTTACCAGCTATGATCAGGTGTTGGGAAACTGGACTGATGTGATCGCACAGATCAAGGCCGACACGGGGCTAGTGTTTTCGCGCACCTCCGACAGTGTCAACGCCGAGATCAGCACCTTCCTGACGCCAGACATGAACACCAGTGTCGCCGCCGCGCGCAACACACATCAAAACCCGCTGCTTTCTAAATGGGCGGGCCGGATTTTAGAGGTGCTTGAACGCTGGGCAACACAGGGCGAAGACCCTGCCGATTTTGCCACGTTTGATGATGTACGTGCCGAGATGGAGGACGTTGCCCCCTTGTTCGGGACATTGATCCGTGATGCGCGCACCGCCACACAGCACAAAACAGCGCTTGAGGCCGTCACCGCCGAACTGGACACCCTGCGCGCGCAAACCACAACGCAGGAAGCCTCGATCAACGGGTACCAACTGCAAGCCGAGGATATGCTGGCCCAGCTACAAGCTGCCCAAACAGAGCTTGAGACGACCCGTCAGCAGACTGCACAGGAACAGGCACTGCGTGAAGAGATGCAGCAGACACTGGACAAGCTGGCCAAAAAGAAAAAGAGCCTGCGCAAGGCTTTGACTGCACAGCAGGCAGCCCATGACGACGCGCATGCGCAACAGCTCACAGCCAGACAAACCGCCACTGATCTGGACACCCAACTGACCGCAGTCACACAAGAACTTGAGCAGCTGACAAAAAACCTGACCGAAGTGGATCAGGAGAAATGGCAGCTCCAAAGCGAACTGGCCCAGCGAACATCCGAAACTATGGATCTGGCGCGCCAGAACACCGAATATACTGAGAAAATGGCAACCCTGACCGCACAGATAGACGACCTGGAGCGTGCGCAAGCCGCCCAGACACAAGAAAGCGAGCAGCTCAAGAAATCCGCACGGCTGTTGCAGGTGAACACTCAAAAAGAGCTAGAGCAAAAGTTCGAAACAGCGCTGGCACAGCTCCGCACCCAAAGCGACGCAGAAATAGCGACCCTCAGACACGCAGCTGACATCCAAGCGCAAGAGAATGAGCAGCTCAAGAAAAGCGGACGCATGATGCGCGTGAATTTGCAAAAAGAACTGGAGCAGAAGCTACAGGAAACCTTGATGCAAAACCGTAAAAGCAGCGAGAAAATGCGCACTGATTTAGCCAATGCCCAGGCCCAGCAACACCAGCGTATCGCCGACCTTGAGGGAGACAATTGGGCCCTACGTCACAGTACATCATGGAAAATCACAAAGCCGCTACGCAGCTTGGTTCTGTTTTTAAGACCACGCTAGGCTTTTGGGGTTTAATCGCCCAGCCAGACCACTATGTTGCCCGCATTACGCGGGTGATTTATCCTACAACCTATTATATTACATATATTAATTTACTTCTGAAATGCGTACTGCACCTCACTGAACGTCAAGCTAAAGAGAATTGAAATGCTCCCCATTGTCAAAGATATCTTCTCCCCTGATTGGTATTTATCCCAAAACCCTGATGTTCAGTATTTCCCCGGAGATCCTAGCGAGCACTACATAACATATGGTTGGCGCGAGGGGCGCTCTGCGCACCCGCTGTTTGATACGCAATGGTACTATACCCAGGTCCACGATTTGCCGGCACAGGGCCTAGAACCTTTAACGCATTATGTCCAAACTGGCTGGCGCGAAATGCGCACGCCACACCCTATATTTAACCCTGCGTGGTATCTGCTGGAGAACCCGGACATCATCGCTGCGGATATTGATCCATGGCTGCACTACCTCCAGAAAGGCTGGCGTGAAGGGCGCACACTGCACCCGCTGTTTGATACGCAATGGTACCTCAGCGAAAACCCCGACGTGGCCGAAGCGGAGATTGAACCGATCGCTCACTATTTGACGCATGGCTGGCGCGAGGGGCGTTCTCCGCATCCTGTATTTAATGCTGAGTGGTACGCCGAAACATATGAGCTGGACGCACAAGCTAACCCATGGATGGATTACATCACCGACGGCTGGCGCATGGGGCGCGCACCACACCCGCTGTTTGATGCGCAGTGGTACGAAGCGACCTATCTTGATCCGTTGGCACAGGCTTGTAATCCACTAGAGCACTATCTGGCATATGGCTGGCAGGAAGGTCTACTGCCCAACAAAGATTATCAGATCATTGATAAACCCGGCAGGAAAGCCGCGCCCTTGTTTGAGCAATTGGGCGGCAACATCGTGCAGGCCAGCACTGCTGCACCCACAAACATCCTGCGTACAAACGGGGATCGCGGGCGTCTTATCCTTGTGACCCATGATGCAGAACTCGGCGGCGCGCAGCGTGTCCTCAAGCTGTTTGCCGACTGGGTCCAATCCTCCACCCGTTTCTCTGTGGGCATCGTCGCCGTCAAAGGCGGCCCCTTCTTGCCTGATTTTGAGGCAATCGCCCCTACTTTTGTACTGTCGAGCCATAAGGAAGAAGACCGCGCCGATGCGCTAGCCGCTTGGGCCGCAGAAGGCACTGACGCAGGCGTCAAAGCGATCTTTGTCAATTCCATCGCCAGTGGCAGCTTTTACAAATACTGGAAGGCCGACACGCCCAGCGTTGCCTTTATCCACGAGCTGGAAAAAATCCTCGAGATGTATCCGGAAGAGGTCGCACTACTGAAAGAGCATGCCGATCACGTGGTCAGCGGTGGCCCTGATGTGCTGACTGCGCTGCGCGATGTGCATGGCGTTGCTCCTGACAGGCTCACGTCTGCCTACAGCTTTGTTGAAGCATTGCCTGCAGATGATACCGAAGAAGACCGCATGGCCCGCCGCCAAGCGGCGCGTGCCTCCATGAACATCCCTGATGACCGGATTTTGGTTATGGGCTGCGGTGTGGCCCATTGGCGCAAGTCACCCGATAAATTTGTAGAAACCGCCGTGCGTGTGCTGGCCAGCGGTGTGGATGCGCAATTTGTTTGGTTGGGCGGTGGCCCCGATCTGGATGCCTGCGTGACCCAAGCAGCAGCGGCTGGCATCAGTGAGCGTGTAACATTTGCAGGCTATGAACCTGACGTCGCGGGTAAAACCGCAGGCGCGGACATCTTCCTTCTCAGCTCCCAAGAAGACCCCTTTCCGTTGGTGGTTCTATACGCCGCACAGGCGGGTATTCCGGTGGTCTGCTTCAAGGATGCTGGCGGCAGCGAAAGCTTTGTTCAAAGCGGCAGCGGCGTGTCCGTGCCGTTTATGGATATTGACGCGATGGCAGATGCCGTGACCCGCTATGCCCGTGATGCAGGTTTGCGCGCGCAAACCGGTGCGATAGGCATGAAACAGGTCGCAACACAGCACACCATCAACGTGGTAGGGCCCCTGCTGCTGAACGCACTGCGCAATGTCGCGGGTATGGCTCCCGAGGTCAGCGTGGTCCTGCCCAACTATAACTATGAGGATTACCTGCCAGAACGTCTGGACACCATTACCGCGCAAGAATTCCAGGATTTCGAGATCATCCTGCTCGATGATGCCTCTCCCGATGGCTCTGCACAGGTGCTGACCGATTTTGCCAAGACCCGTGCTGGCACGCAGGTCAAACTGAACACAGAAAACTCAGGCTCGCCGTTCAAGCAGTGGATGCTGGGCATGGATATGGCCAAGTCCGACATCATCTGGATTGCCGAGGCCGATGATTACTGCGAACCCAACCTGCTGACCACGCTGTTGCCAATGTTTGATGATCGCAACATGCGTATGGCCTCGTGTATGTCGGTGCCTGTCCGCGCCGACCGTTCGGTGATCGGGGATTATCGCCCCATCTATCTGGACCGCATCGCACCGGGACGTTTTGACAACGACTACATCGTGACCGATCACGAAGAGGCCAACGACGGCCTTGGCATTGCCAACACCATCCCAAACGCCAGCGGTGTGATGTTCCGCCGCTTTGAGGCCGAACCCGAGTTTGTGGAGATGGTCACCAACATGCGCCTGTGCGGCGATTGGTTCTTCTACACCCGCGCGATGAAGGGCGGGCTTGTGGGCTTTTCCGCTGCTCCCCTCAATTATCACCGCCGCCACACCGAGACAGTGACCCACAAACTCGAAGGGTCCTTGCGGTATTTCGAAGAACTGGCCGATGTGCGCAGCTATCTGGGCCGCACCTACCACCAGAACGATGCCGCCCGCGCGCAAATTCAGGCATTTTTGGATCAGGACACCGCCCGCTTTAACGTGGCCGATCCTGCCGCACTGGCCCAAGCGCCCAAACCAGCCAAGGCCTTGCCGACATTGATGGTTGTAGCCCCGGATCTGTCGCCGGGTGGGGGCCAGATGTTTGCCATATCGCTGGCCAATGAATGGGTTGCACGGGGCGGACGGGCTGTCCTGTTCAATGCGATCTCCCAACCCACACACCCTGCGGTTCTGTCCAAGCTAGACACCGGCGTCGCCTATTATGAGGCGGGCGGCGAGGAACTCGATGTCATCGTGACACGGCATGACATTGACGTCATCCACTCCAGCATCTGGTGGGCCGATGCCGCAGTCGACAATTATCGCGATACCCTGTCGCCAGATATCCCGTGGATCATCTCGATGCATGGCTGCCACGAGACATTTATCAAAGATCCCGAAATCGATGCCACCTTCCACGAACGGGTGGACCGGATGCTGAAACGGGTCAATGCATGGGTCTATACGGCGGATAAAAACCTCGCCATCTTTGACACCTGTCCGCGCCCTGACACACTGCTGCGCATTCCCAACGGCATGCGCGCAGAACCTATCGGCCAGCATCTGGACCGCACGGCACTTGGCCTGCGCGAAGATGCGGTTGTGCTGTGTTTGGCCTCACGCGCGATCCCATCCAAGGGCTGGGGCGAGGCAATTGCCCTGACACAGACCCTGAATGCACGCGGTCACAAGGTCGATCTGATGCTGATCGGCGAAGGCCCGTCAGCGGATGCCGCACGCGCGCAAGCGCCCGAGCACGTACATCTGATGGGTCAGGTCGCGAACCTGCAAGATTATTTTGCCGTGGCCGACATTGGCCTGCTGCCCAGCTATTTCGTCGGGGAATCTCTACCGCTGGTCCTGATCGAGATGTTGGCAAAAGGGTTGCCTCTGATCGCCACGGACATCGGAGAAATTGCAGGCATTCTAGGCCATGGTGAGACCGCCGCAGGCACGCTTATCCCGCTCAAAGGTGAGGGCCTGGACGTGGATGCATTGGTTCAGGCGGCAGAGCACATGCTAGATCCGCAGGTCCGCGCGACATTCGGCCAGAATGCCAGCGCCCGTTTTGACGACCAGTACCGTCTAGACGTAATGGTCGATAAATACGCAGAGGCCTACAATAGCGCAGGTGCGCTTGAGTGGAAAAACCGGAATTGAAGAATTGAATAAAGGGGCGGCGCTGATGCGCTGCCCCTTTTTATTTCATGAACCTTGAGATTCCAGACGGGACAAACGATTGTCCATGTCCACGAGAATGCCTGTCACGATGTCTACAACGTCGTTGGCCTCAAAGGTAACATCGCGCAAATCAACAAACTCTTCGTTCTGACCGGACGTTTTGTAAATGTTTTCGCTCTTGGCGATATGTTTGAAAAATTTCTCGTTTTCCTCACGGAAAAATTCGACAACTTCACTCTTAAACGCCGGCGGTAAAATTGTATGCTGGGAGTGGATCTTGGCGCGGCCAGATTTATGGCTACTCTCAACCAATATGTCCGAGAACTGCATACGCGGCTGGTGTTTGTTAACCTCAAGCATCAACCGGATTTCTTTGGCCGATGGGCTCAGGTTCACCTGTAGATCCGACACCAGATCCTCTTTTGGAACCTGCGCGCCGATCATTTCCAGAAATTGGCCCATCAATCCGCCCGAGTGCGTTTTTGAAAGCTCGTAAGGTTGCACGGAAATCTTCACATTCGGCAGAGCCGTCTTGAGCTGGTCAAAATATGAAAAATACATCAGCGGAATCTTATATCCCTGCCAGTCCGAATAATATTCTTCGGGGTACTCACGCAGGCCGTGACGCTTGACCTGTTGAATATAAACAGACGCGAGGAAATTCAGCTGCTCACGCACAAAAAAGACCAGATGCACTTCACCGACCTGCGACAAAGCCTCTACCAGAGGCACCATGTTGGGACGTGGAATGGCCGAAAAGAATTCGCTTGAAAGGATCACATCCCCTTCAGAATCCCGCACCACATTCACAAATCTATCCGTCAACTCTGCGCGGCGTCCGGACATACTGGCCGGATGCCCGTCAAACAAATAAGTACGTGCCAGTCCTGCGGCATTTCCTGAACTGATTTTACCGCGGGTGGCCAGGTCAAAATCACCCATTTTCAGGTAGTCATACCCATGTTTCAGCAATGCGTCGCGGCTCTTTGAAAATTGAACCTGTAGCGCGGAGGAACCCGTTTTGGGCATGCCGCAATGTAAAATGATCTTCTTCATAAAAACCCATATTCGTTCGTCACGGGACACATGACCCGAAAATATTACCTTACAGAAAAACTATAAGCAGCACATATCACCGTCGCCCAAATAACAGGCACAGAACACCTAAAACGCCAGTGCAACTTCTTGCATTAATTCAACGGCATCGCAAGCCCGCTACCGAGCACCAAAGGCATGTACAATGGACAGGCTTTACCAATATAGATACACCGGACAAAAGGGCGATACCTGATATTTTTCGGGTCTTTTTGTCCAACACAGGCAAACCCGTTGATGCTGTATAACAGCGCACAGAGAGGACGTTTCATGAAAGCTCTTGTCATTGGCGGCTGCGGGTTTATCGGCTCGCATGTGGTTGATAATCTGCTGGCAAACGGGGTCAGCGTGCGTGTGCTCGACAGACGTCCGGAAATGTACCGCCCCCCCTTGCCCGGTGTTGAATATGTTATGTGCGACCTCAGCGATACGGCCCAGATATTCGAGGCGCTGGTGGGGGTTGATGCGGTCATTCATCTGGCTAGCACCACCGTGCCTGCAACCTCCAACATGGATCCCGCCGCAGACATTACCGGCAATCTGATTGCCATGGTCCGACTGCTGGAAGTGATGCGCGAAGCGAATGTAAAAAAGATGGTCTATCTGTCTTCGGGCGGTACGGTCTACGGCGTGCCCCAAATGGACCCCGTCCCCGAAAACCACCCCCTCAACCCTATCAGCTCATACGGGATCGTAAAAATAGCGATCGAGAACTACCTATTCATGGAACACCAACTGCACGGGTTGCAGCATGTAGTCCTGCGCGCTTCCAATCCCTATGGCCCGCGTCAGGGACACACAGGCACCCAAGGCATCATAGGCACCTACCTGTGGAAACTTGCCCGCGGTGAACAGATCGAGGTCTGGGGCGATGGCAGTGTTGTGCGCGACTATATCCATGTCAGTGATCTGGCTGGTCTGTGCCACACAGCACTCACCTCGGATGTCAGCGGGGTCTTTAACGCGGGCAGCAGCGAGGGCGCATCCGTGAATGATATTGTAGGGCATATCCGCAATACGGTTGGTGGCGATATTACGCCAGCCTACAAACCCGGTCGCGGCTTTGATGTGCCACGCGTGGTTCTGGATGTGACAAAAGCGAAAACCCAACTCGGTTGGCAAAAGCAAACCACGCTGGGTCAAGGGATTGAGGATACGTGGGCTTGGGTGCAAGAGCAGTCGGGGTAATCCGGCCTTCGGATCACCCCAGCAATACGTTTGCCTGCTTACAGAACGTCATACTCGAACCGCTTCATAAACGGCTCACACATGTCATTGACGATTGTGCGGTACTTTTTCGACAACGGTGACAGGCGGCTCGAAAGATCGATCGAGGAATGATATTTAGGTGAGAACCAAGGATCTTTAGCACCCTTTTCACCTTTGGTTTCCGGCTCGGCGACTTCCTCAGGTTTCTTGCCCCAAACATTGTCCGTAGACATGTCAGCGCAGCCGGTAAAGTTGCGCAGATTTGTCAGCACATCTTCAGACAACAAATCCTCATAGCGGAAATAGATCAGGTTGTTGCCAAACGCAGGATTATCGATGTGCTGATAAGACTGTAGGTACTGGCTACACACGCCTCTTGCTTCATCTGCTGTGAAATCACGACCTGCTTTGCTCGCCACTTCTTGGCGTGAGCGGACCACATCATACGGGTTGCGAATGACAGTCACAAAACGCGCACGGGCGCCCAGCAACGTGTGAAGCCGTGGAAAATAGGGCGTCAGCAATGGGTCCTTGAGACACAGAATTTCAGGTTCACCCAAAGCACGGCTAATATGCGAAAAGGTCTGACCAATCAGACCCTGCATATGTAAGCGAAAATGCTCTCTTTCAGCGAAAAACGTACTTGTATGACCGCTCCAATTCTCCAGCCCCAACATATATGCGCGCACCATCGGCGTCACATAGCTGATCTCAGAATGATAGGCGTTCATCTTTGACGGGGTACACATCAAAGCATGGGTAACAGTTGTCCCTGCACGCGGCGCACCGCCAACAAAATAGATAGGGCTCTCAGTACCAGTCATAACCAACTTCTCTCTCTTCTAACATTCTCGCGATTGTATGTGTTTTCCAACAACGATCCAATAGTCATTTGTATCACAACGGGTCAGTTCGATACCCCCCCCGTCCTGCTGCGGTGCACGTAACAATGCCAGCACTGGTACAGACCACAACTTGGCCTGTACCTCCAGTACGGTCCACGCCTTGAACCCTTGCTCCTGAGAGCGCGCGCCTAGGTTTTTCATCACTGCATCAGACATTTGCCCACTTACAGGTTCGATATCCAGCGCATAGCGTGATGTGTCACCGGGGCCTGGCACAAACACAAAGCGCCTTCCCTGATCGTCATAGCTCACTGCGCCCGAGGCGGTGTCACTTGCCATGACCACCCCCCCGAACGCCTGTGCTAGAACTGGATTAGCAGGTGATGCCACCATCAACAAACACCACCTGTCCTTGCATGTTTGTCGTGCCTGAAATCACCAGATCGACCACCTTAAAGATGTTCTCATCGTTAGACAGCGCGCCGGATGGTGTGCGGCGTTTGATGGCGTTCAACTGCTCAGGGCGCAGCACAGACGACATTTCGCTCTCAAAGAATCCTGGTGCAACGCAGTTTACAAAAATGCCTGCCTCACCCACTTCACGGGCCAATGCGCGCATCATCGCATCCAGGTATCCTTTGGATCCTGCATAAACCGACAGGCCTGCATAGCCACGTGATCCACAGATCGAGGAGATGTTGCAGATGTTGCCGCTGCCTTGCAGCAGCATGCGCTTGATTGCGATGCGTGTCAGCAGCGTTGGGCCAACGATGTTGATGTCCACAATCTGTTGGATCGTTTCAGGATCCGTGTGCATCAGCAGTTGATCCTGACCGATGGCCGCGTTGTTTACAACACTGTCCAGTTGACCAAATTTGTCACAGACCGTGCCTACAAAGGCGTTTACGCCTGCAACATCGACCGCATCAAGTGAAGCAAAGTGAAAGCTGTCGCCGTATTTGGCTGCCAGCGTGTCCATCGCTTCGGTGTGTGAGCGCGCAAATGTTGCGACCTTGTTACCGGCTTCCAGCAATTGTGTGACCATGTGCAGGCCCAGCCCGCGTGATCCGCCGCTGACGATGATTGATTGTCCAGTGGTATGCATTTCAGAGTATTCCTTATTCAAACTTTTCAGACGGCTTTAACTTTTCAGGCTGCTTTAGCTCTTCAGACTGGCTTTGATCGGGATGCTGTCCAGAAAATCCCACATGCGCGGTATGGCAAATTCAGCCAAACCCGCCTCACAATGGGTGGTCAGCATCAGTTCCGCGGCCATCTCGTCCATTGGTGTACGCAGCACAACGCTCGCCACGGGCAGTGCGCCCATCAACGGAGCCTTACGGGCCACAACACGGGCCCAAATAACATCGGCATGTGCCATCAGATGCGCTTCGATGTCTTGTGGAAACGCCTTTTGGCCGCCCACATTGATCATCGTATTTCCGGCACGGCCCAAGAAATAGTACCGTTCGCCGCGCAATTCGACCAAGTCTTGGGTATCGACCCAGCCGTCCGCATCCGTGCGGTTGGCATAGGGCGAGCGAATATACAGGCGGCCGTCCTCAACCTTCACGTTAATGGTTGCGTCGTCGCGCTCTAGCAGGTCGGCATTGAAACCGGCCTTGCCATCACTCACCACAATCGCCGCACCCGCCTCGGAAGAGGCATAGATGTGGCGGATACGAGCATCGGGATAAAGCACGGCCAAACGGTCCAGAATGGGCTGATCCACAATTTCACCGCCCATAGACAGGCTGCGCAAAGGAGCAGAGGCCAACACGGCTTCGTCAATCGACATCAAGGCATGACGCCAGAACGTCGGGGTAGACGATATCGCCGTAACAGTGCCGCGCGTCAGCGCGTCCTGAAAACTGGCCGCTAGATCGCTGAAGTCTCCAGGGATCAGGCTTTGTTCCTCTTTGAACAACCCTAGCGCCACCATCTGGTACCACGCATACGAGCCGATTTGATACGGCAAGAACCACGTGTTTTCTGGCAGCGATTGCACACGGTCAAACGTGTTCAATGTCACTGCCGTATGCGGGATCAACTTAAGCAACCCCGTTGTGCCAGAGGTCAGTACCGTCACACGACCCGCTTGTACCTGCGCAGCCTCAGGGGCAGCGCCATAAGCTTGTCCGTCATGAGCATCGCGCAACTGCACACCATTTTCGGCAAACCGTGCCTCAACCTCGGGCGACAGGCGCACGCGCTCTACGACACCAAAATCCAAATCATGCGCCATGCCGTAGGCCACGCATCCCAGCGCTTGGCGCATGCTGTCTACGACAAACACACAGCGCTCTGCAGCCAGATCTTGCGATCCCAACCCAGCTGCCGTTTCGTCACGCAGCTGGGCAATGGTCAGGGTAAGATCCCCGAAATGGACGCGGTTGAGGTCACATAGATCGGTCATGCCGCTTTGGTTGTCTCTTCGAAAAAGTCCAACACGTCACATACGGTTTCGATCTTGCGCATGGAAGCGGCGTCAAATGTCAGCTCGCGGCCGATTTTATATTCGATACGCAGCGCCGTTTCGGAAAAATCCAGGCTGCGGAAATTCACGTCACGCGTGGGCTGGGTTTCATCCACAATCTCGGCGCGGCCTTTCTTGGTCATGATCAGGTTCATGATGGTCAAAATCTCGGTACGGGTCATATTTTCTCTCAGTACGTTAGTGTGTCAGTTATATAGGAAATCAAAGATCCAGATCGGCCATCTCGGCGTCGATCTCGGCACCTAATTCGGTGATCCGTGCCCGTGCGTGCTCAGGATAGGCATCAGCGAAATGTTTGTGCCACGGATGGCGCGTGCGCGTCTCCATGTGCATCAGCAACCGGACAGAGCCTGCGATCTCGCCGTCAGGTCCCGTGATCAGCGCGCCGGTAGGAATTTCACCACTGGCCACAGCACCCGAAGCGATGAAGGCTCCGCGGCCCACGCGCACGCCCGGCATCAGCTGCGCATTTACGCAAACCGTCGCCATATCGCCAATCACCACAGGGTCCGCCAAATGTGAGGGCGGCAGCGGGTCATTCATTAGCGTGGTCAGGGAGAACAACCAGACAAAATCACCGATGTCTGATCCTTTGCCCACGTGGGCATAGGCGTGCATGCGCACAAAATCACCGATCCGTCCGCTGCCTTCAATATCCGAGAAGTTGCCGACGCGCAGGTTTTCGCCAATCACAGCGCCTTCGCGGATCACAACGTGGTGGCCTGTCTCCAGCTTGTCACCGATCGTGGAGCCCTCGTACAGGACTGCATGGCTGCGCACAGTGGCATCCGCCCCCAGCACCAATGGACCATTGTCGCCCGGCCCCGGATGGCCGATCACACAGAAATCGCCAATGGTGCAGTTATCGCCGATTTCGACGTTGGCATGAACGCGCGTGCCATGGCCAAATGTAACATTGCTGCCAATCTTTGCCGACGGGTCAATCAAGGTGTCCATTGCGATTCTCTCTTGGTAAATTCTTTAGAAAAATACCTGCATCACCGCGGTTTTGGCCTTGGCAAACAGGTCGGTACTCAAAATATCAGCGTCGTCTCATCAGGTCTTATGCGGCTCTGTACAGGTACATTACGCGCTAGTCAAAATCAGGCATCCCGCATGCGGCAAGATCGCCACAATGATACGGCTCCCCACGCCCTCCAGCAAGGCGCAAAGCAAAGGCAAACAGAGTGATTGCCGCGCCTTTGCACCCGCAGTTTTGGTGACCAAACATCAAAGCGTAGGATCCTCTGGCGGTGCCGTTTCTGCAACTGGCCGGTACTCGGCTGCCAGGCCTTTTGGCCCCTCAATCGGCGGCTTCACTGGCGCTGCACCTTGTGGAGCCTGCGGCGGCTTTGGCACAACAGGCTGTGCTAAAGGCTGCGGCACTTTCGGTGCAGCCCCTGCTTGCGGTTGCGGTGGGGTTGGAGCCCCTCCTGCACCCACTGGCGGTGCGCTCTGTTGGCCTCCACCCGCCTGTGCAACGGGCACTGCAGGTCTAGAAGCGACTGGTGCCGGTGCGACTACTGGCTGTGCGGGCACAACAGGCTCTGGTGCAATCACAGCTTCGATCACGTCGACCTTGCGCGCCTTGTCGACTGCATCTCGCACAACGCGCTGCATCTCATGTGAGAAGGCAAGGTTGGCCACAAAGGGCGGCGTTTTGGCAGCGGCCTTGATCTCTGCGGACAGCTGTTTGCGGCGCACAGCATCCTGCGCAAGGCTGGCAACCAGTGCCACGTAATCATCCGGCGTATTGGCCAGCATCTGATTAAACCCAAGTGTGCTCACCAAAAATTGGTCAATCGAGCGGGTAAACTCACGGCGCAGCACCACAGGCGGCGTGCCATAGATCAGCGACAGATGCGTCATCGTGGCCCCCCCATGCGGGAAAGAGGACAAATAGATATCCGACAGCGCAATCGCAGCTTCCGCTTCGGGCACGCTCAGTTCGCCCAGCACGACGATGCGGTCCATATCAACGCCCACAGCCTGCGCGGCCTCGGCCAGCTGGCGATTAAAGGCAAAGGCGTGGCTCCGCGCCGCCCAGCCCGGATTATACGGGGCCAGCAGCAACTTGCCATTGGGTACTGCCTTGAGCGCCCGTAACATTGTCCTGAGCCCTTCATAGCGCAACTTTTGCGAGGATCCGCCATTCATCAACACGACGTCGTCTTCGGATAAACCCAGCGTGGCGCGATTGAATCCCGCTAGTTTCTTTGGCTTGAGCGAATGCAAGAAGTTGATTACCGGCCCCTCGACACGCAGTATGGTTTCAGGGTGGTGCGCGTCCTGTACCTCGACGTCGGGATTGTCGCTACGTCCAGTGACGAAATAGTCGAACGAGGGGAAACCGGGCGAGATAGGGAGATGCGAATTGAGCGACATCTGAATCGGGGCGACACGATGGTAGAGAGCACGCTCCAGGTCATGCAATCCAAACGTTGTGGCGTTGGCGTAGAGGAATACATCGAGATCATCAGCCAGGATTTGCTCGCGGATGTCATGAGCCCCGCCCGAAAGGGTTCGGCGATGTGTGATGACTTCGTCAAACTCCTTGTCGAAGTCCGCATCGTCGGTCACGACACGGTCGCGGAACGCCATGGAATAGGCAAAGATCTCGTATTTTGCGGGGTCAAAGGCGCGGAAGAACGCCACGACTGCTTCGCTGTCTGGCCCCTTGGCAAAGGTCCGGCACAAAAGACCCACGCGAATGCGCCCTTGTAACAGATCGGCGGGGCGTGGTTTGGTGCGCGGAGCGGGACCGTTGCGCTGCGCTATATGCTCCAGCAACGTGTTGCGCGCCTCCAGCGTGGGGCGCAAAGGCGCATCCACCAGCAGCAGCCACCCCATGTCGACCCGTTCTGTCATAGCCATAATTCGTTCACGAATATCGGCATTCTGATCATCGTCCAGATGCAGAGAAAGCCAATTCAGCAGGCGTTCGGTATAGGCGACATAACCGGCATCCTCCCCCTTACGGGACAGATAGGGCGGTGTGGTCAACCATTTGAGATACAGGTTTTGCTGTGCCACGTCTTTGAACAGACCAAGCCTTTGAACCAGTGGCAACTTCCATACTGGGACGTATAAAATTGCCAAAGCCAGAAGCTGGTTGGAACGTACATCTCCTGCGAAGGCGGTGGTCTCTGATAGGAGCGCAAACCGAGCATGCACATCGGCGATGACATGCAGTTCTTGTTCGCTGTACTCCTCAAGCGACACATACCCTGAGCAAATATTACGGTCGTAATTCTGAAAAAAAGTATGATCCAGCAACTGCTGGATGTCCTCTTCGTTCATTTCTCGAAGAAGCACCTCAAGCCCGCGACGTGCCGCGATCATTGTAGCATCAAACGTGACAGGTGTCGGCCTTGAATGTAAATTCCAGGCGCTGGTAATTGTGTTCGCTGTGAGGTA
This sequence comes from Sulfitobacter sp., assembly GCA_033851935.1. Classification (GTDB taxonomy): domain Bacteria; phylum Pseudomonadota; class Alphaproteobacteria; order Rhodobacterales; family Rhodobacteraceae; genus Sulfitobacter. The sequence continues at coordinate 38,378 of JAWSVL010000011.1, read as the reverse complement.
GGCGCCCGAAATCTCATCCAATAGCGCTCGTGCATCGTCCAGCGCACTGTCGGTTTCTGGCGCGACAAAGGGTTGCGGGAAGAACGGCGTGACGAGCGAGACTGGTACGGTAAAGGATTCGTCGACAACCGGGGCTCGCCCCGGCGCTGTGCCGATGATCCGCCAGCCGGCGATATTGACCACATCGTGACCCAGGATCGCGCCAAGCGCGCTCCACAAGTAGAAATTCGTACCCGGCGCATTGGAGAACAGGGCGAACACGCGGGTGCCTCGCGGAGCGAAGATGATATTGGCCAGATGCGCGCCGCTCTGTGCAACGATACCGCCTCCTGCCTTGCTGAACAGCCCCACCTGATGTGAGAAAGGCAGGGTCTGACAACGCACGGAATCAAACTTACGCGCAGCCAGCGCCGTTTCGATTTCGGATGCATTGAGCAGCTGGCGCACGGCACTATCGCGCTGCAACCACAAACGGCTTTCATCCGCAGGCGCAGTGGCGGTCTGCACACTCAAGCGGGCAAGCAAGCGGATCACAGCAGGATGGAACCGCACCGCATCTGCGGGCGGCATATCGCTCTCGAATGCGTCTTGAATGATGTTGGGCATACTGCCCGCATACAAGCGACCCACAGCCACAGAACTGTGCCGCACAAACCGCAATATCTGGCGGTCAGGCAAATACAGCCGCAGCATCTGATAATGCTGATCCGGCATGCCATCATCGGCCAGAATAGGTGTATCTGCAGGGGCAATCTGGGCGGCGAGCAAAACGCGCGGCAGGATTTCCAACAAAAAGTGGAAATAGTTATGGCTGTATGTACCCGACGCCAGAATACCCGAAGGCAGTGAGATATCCGACGCATAACGGCGCAGCAGCACCTTGTCGCCCGACACGGCAGCAACAGCACCGTTTTCTTTGACCAGCATCACCTCAGGATCGAAATCCGCAAGGCCATGATCAATCCAGCAGCCATCCGTGTCGATAAACCCGTCATTGCCCGCAACCAGCGTCGCCTCAGGATAAAGCGTGGCTGTGGCCGCAGGGGCAAGGTATTCACCGATCGGCGGCGCGATGTGCATTTGCGCGACCACCGATGGGCGGTTTACCAAAACGCGCTCAGCGGGATAAATCTCGGTGATCTGAGAGGCGTCCTGCGCAATGCTATGAAACACGCGGGTTTCGGTGATCAGGGTGGGGTGTTTGAATTCGTCATCAGGATGAATAGACCCCGACAGCATATCATGGGCGGCAATATCACTGCCCACCGCAAACAGACCAGCAGCCATCTTGCGCGCCAGCGTACACTCTTTGTCGTCCATCCCCAGCGAAGGCCGAAACTCTGCCATGCCCTGCGCCAGATAATCCTGCAACGGCGCACCGCCCCCATCGTCCTTCAAGAAACGCTGGTAGTAGTAGTTCCCATTAAATGCGGGGTGCGGCAGGCGACCCTCAATCTGGCCAGCCTCCAGGAAATGCTCCAACGGACTGATGTCCAGACCGTGCAGGTCGGGGTTATTGTACAGATAATACGAGGTCGAAAACAGCGGATGCGGGTCAATGTTATGCCCAATGCTGTTTTCCATAAAATACTGTGTCAGGCTGATCGGCATCGCCTCGGCATAAGGGGCCTGCTTGAGGATATGGCGCCTTGAGACCAGCGGGTGCGTGTCCACACCCAGCCCATTTCGTGCCATGAGCTGAATAACACTGACAGCCGATACCAACGTACCCGGCCGCATCTTTTCAACATGCCCGACAGAAATCAGCACATGGGGGTCACATGCGCTCCGGTTGCCCTCGATCAGGTGGGCCCACATTAGGTTGGGCGCCGCCCACGCATAGTGATCCACGTCAGCACTGGACAGCTGCGGCTGGAACAGGGGCGTCACATGCCCCTCTTTAAGCTGTGGTTTTTTCTGGCTCAGATACGACAACAGCTTTTTCTCAAAACTCTTGCCTGATTTGCCCAGCATATCCGGTACAATCAGCGGATGCGGGCTCAGCATCTCATCAATACCAGTGGTTAGAAAATGCACCAACAAAGGTTGATCGTCGGGCACCTGCCCTGCTTTCTGCGCGTAATGCACAGGATCAAAGAACATATGTGGCGCAACAGCGTCTGTGCTGCGCAAGTAGTGACCCAGAACATTATCTTTGAGAGGATCACCTGTGCGTGCCAATGGCTTGCCTGCAGCCGCAAACGACGCCTTGCAAAAGGCTGGATCAAAAAGCGGGTGTGGCTTGTATCCACGGGCTTCACCACGCATCACATAATGCGTCAGCGGCATATCTTCTGCGACCTTGCGATCCAGCTTGCTCAGTTGCGCCAAATAATACTTGGCATCAAACAAGAGGTTACAGGCGCGCAATTCAGCCTCGCCATGGGATAGAAAATGAGCAGCCGCGGCCATGCCACTGGCCGCCACATCAGTGTGTTGTTCCAGATAGTATTCTGCGTCGACAAGGGCATCGGCCACGCCACCGCGCCCCGCATCCAGCGCGCGCGCGCGTTGTCCTTCGGTCGCTTGCACAATCGCGCCAAATCGACGTTTAAACTTTGCCCATGAATGACCCTGATCAGACCAGACCCGCGATGCCTCTGACATCTGTTCCAGCCGCTTGACCCCATCCTTGAGCCAGAAAGCCCGTAATGACTCCTCTAGATCCGACAATGTTTCCCAAACCAGCACCTCAGCGGGAACATGCGTCAGCCCGCCCAAATAGCGCCCGACCTCATCCGCACCACCGCCGTACACCGCGATGGGGATACCAGCATAGGCGGCCTCTACCACGGTCAGCCCGCCACCTGACGGAAACGAAGTCAGAAACAAATCGACATCTTGGGCCACAAGCGTCTCGGCCACAGAATTAACTTCGCCGACAAACACCAACCGGTCCAGCGCCTGACCAGCTTCTTCCAGTGCGGTTTCGATCTCCAGCTTCATCTGCGTGCTCACGGGGCCGATGTGATAATGCAGCCCCCGTGTAGTCATCAAAATGCGCGATAACGCGTTGGGCAGGCTCAGCTCACCCTTGGCATGGAATTTATGCATCCCGCCGCAGGTCGCGGTATTGAGCGTGCCTGTACCCAAAAACGTGCGATCGTCTGCTGTGATCTTCTTGTGCAAATCCGGATTAAACGCAGGCTTCATCAGCTCTGGCGCATAGACCAACGGCAAGACATGCACGCGGTAATCCGGGCGCTGCTCAAGGATTTTTTCGCGCTGCTCGGGGCGGATGGCAAGGTGGGTTGCAGTGGGCAAATCTACGCCAACGCTGGCCACCGTATCTGCATGATGCATCATATAGGCGCGCGGCCCATATGTGCCGCCAAATTCCGCCAACGCCACAGCAGCAAGGACATCCTCAGGGTGATGAAATGCAAACAGCCGCTGACCTGTCAGACTGGCCAGCTTTTCACGGAGCCACAACAAACAGTCAAAATGATCAAGAGCAGCATCAGGGTAAATCGGGAATCCACCCGCCTCGACAATCGCGCGGCGGCCAAAATCACGGGTGTTTTGCAATGCGCCGGTAAACAGCACAATGTGCCGCTCCTTGGGGCGCGCCGCGATCATCTGCTCGATCAGCTTGCTGTGTCCACCAGAGTGGTAGATTTCCGTCACAACATAAATATTGGCAGGCGCGTCAAATCCGATAGGCGTGACCGTGACAGGTATCGCCGCCGCCAGACCTTTGGCCAACTGGGCGCAACACGCATCCAGTTCTTCCAAAAACAATCCAGCTTTGTTTTCGGACGCTTTCAACTGCGTGCACGCCAGCGAGGTTGCCCGCTCTAGCGCCTGAGGCCAGTCCCCGGATGCAATCGCATCCTGGGCCTGTGTCAAATAGGTCTGTTCTGCGGAGGTCACAGGGGACGTTGCATTCATCACGAAGTTTCCACCACTATTCAGGTCAGGCTACGGACCGCATCATTTACATGCTGTGCAATCTCTTGCGCTTGCTGCGTGCTCAGGTGCGGGCCAATGGGCAGGCTCAGACACGTGCGGCAGATCTCTTCCGTGACCGGAAAGGACATATCGCCAAAGTCTTTTTCAAACGCACCGCTTTTGTGGTTAGCGATCGGGTAATGCATCGCAGAAGCCACACCGCGTTGCGCCAAAGCAGCCTGTAGCGCATCGCGATCAGGCACACGCACCACATACAAATGCCAAGCAGATTTTATACCTTCGGGCACGATAGGCAGGGTCAGATTTGGTGCATCCGCCAACGCCTCTGTATAGATGTCAGCAATCGCACTGCGCCGCGCGCCCCACTCGTCCAGTTTACCCAGTTTAACAGACAGCATCGCCGCCTGAATTGGATCCAACCGTGAGTTATAGCCAACCTCGTCGTGCTGGTATTTTTTCTCAGCACCGTAGTTACCCAATGTGCGAATGGATTTCGCCAGCGCATCATCATCCGTTACGATGGCCCCGCCATCGCCGAATGCGCCAAGGTTTTTACCTGGATAAAAGCTAAAGCCTGCGACATGGCCCAATTGGCCCACACGGCGTGAACCATCATAACCGCCATGCGCTTGGGCTGCGTCCTCGATGATCTTGAGATCGTGTTTCTCTGCCAACGCGCGCAGGCCTGTTGAGGCCACAGGCTGGCCGTACAGGTGCACAGGCATGATCGCACGCGTGCGCGACGTGATGGCCGCTGGCACCAGCGCCAGATCGATGTTCATTGTAATAGGGTCAGCATCCACCGGAACCGGCACTGCGCCCACTTGCGCCACACCTAACCATGTCGCGATGAATGTATTGGCTGGCACGATCACTTCGTCGCCCGCACCAATGCCGTAAGCGCGCAGCGTCAGCACCAACGCGTCCAGACCGTTGCCCACACCCACACAATGTTTGACACCGCAATAATCGGCAAACGATTGCTCGAACGATGCCACAGCATCCCCACCGATATACATGCCACTGTCCATCAGACCGTGATACGCCGCATCGATATCTTCTTTCAGTGTGCGATAGGTAAAACCTACATCCAGAAACGGGTACTTCATGACTTTGCTTCCTTGTTTTCTCGGACCCACTCTAGATATTCTTCGTATGAATACAGGTAGTCTTCTTCTTCATAGGGGTGTGATGCCATCACGCACAAAACTGAGCTTGGCTCTTTGAACTGGATGCTACGCCACAGGCCGGACGGGACCAGCACGCCCTTTTCGGGTGTTTCAAGCAGGATTTTGAATTGGCGCGTTCCGTCGTTGAACGTAATCTCGCAAGAGCCATTCATGCAAACCATGAACTGTTCCAGCTTTTTGTGCCCGTGTTCGCCGCGCACTGCGCCCATCGGGATACCGAACAAATAGTACACTCGTTTGATATCAAAGGGGAGGCCATCGCCCTCGATCACCCCCAACTGGCCGCGTGAATCAGAAAAACACGACACATCGATCAGCTTCGGCTCTGTGAGCTCTGACATATTTATGTATTACCCTAAAAACTTTATTCAATAGTGGTGCCGCAGAAAACAACATAGCGCGGCCTGCTCAAATGTTAATAAGCTACTTAATTCACCGACCCAACAGCTGATGTCAATAAATTTTGCAGGTCGCGGCTGTCATACAACTATGAGGCTACAAACACCCTCTTTCGACCCTTCTGAAGCGCATCCAGATCGGCGCAAACCTGCTCAAAATTCGGAACAGCCTGAAAAACGCGCCTAGACTTCTGATCCCGCCCCAATAGGGCATCCTCAACCAGCTGGTCGTAATTCGCAAAATCCTGTGGGCGGACGCCCAGATACGCCAACAATCTCTCGATCAAGGCGCGGCCTGCCTGCGGATCGGTATAGATGTCCTCGAAGTACACAACAAAGGGGGCGGGCTTGGCCCGTGCGGTCAATTTGGCCAGCTCCAACCGGCGCTGGTGACACAGCTGTAGCTGGTGCTTTGCATGGTTTGCATCCATCGGTGCCATCACCACCTCACCGGCCTCGATGGCCGGATATTTTTGCTGCGCCTCGTCGCGGCCCCAAACCCCCGTCAACTGCGCCACACCCAGTGATGCGATACGGTCCGTCTCATTGTGACGGTCCAGTATAATATGGCGGTAGCCCAACTCGGTTGTGACCTGCATCAAGGTGGCGTTGAACACAGGGTTAATCAGCTCATAGCAATGTTTGATCACGGGACGTGGAGCCAGACACTCCAACAAGGCTGCGCGCAGCTTTCTCTTGCTTGCGCTCTCTAGAAAGTCCTTGGTCACTTGGCCAAATTTACGATCTGTATTGAAGGGCTCATGCTGGACACGGGGATGTTCTGACAGAAGGCTTAACAGCGTAGCAAGCGTGGTGCCCCCCGTCCTGCGCATGGTCCAGATAACGTAGGGATCGCTCACTTAGGGCCTCATTTATTCGGGTGCTGCGGAACTGCACTTTGACGTAGCACCCCCCCCTGCGCGGGGCAAGACAGCGATCCCACCCGACAACCGCTCTTTACCCTAGGCCCAAGTTGCGAAACAACGATCCCATGATCAAGCATTCCCTCTCAACATCTGTGGTGCACCTGTGACACTGGCCCGTATTTCCGTGATTATCCCGGTCTATAATGTGGCGGAACATGTGGCCGCCTGCATCGACAGCCTGCGCGCCCAGACGCTGGACACGTTCGAGGCGATTGTGATTGATGACGGCTCAACCGATGGCAGCGGTGCCGTGGCACAGCGCGCCATTGCGGATGATCCACGGTTTCGTCTGATCCGACAGGACAATGCGGGCCTCAGCGGGGCGCGCAACACGGGTCTCGATGTGGCCACGGGCACCTACATCGCCTTTGTTGACAGTGACGACCGCGTGATGCCCGACTACCTGATGCGCCTGTGGCAAACCCTAGAGGCAACCGGCGGTGATTGGGTTGCTTGTGCAATACAGTCCAACAGCACGGATGGCACAGGCGGCGCTCACTCTGCCATTCACGGTGCCCCTGATCTGTCGCGCCATGTGGCCGCAACACGTTATCCCTTCGAGACATGGTCAGATGTGATCTGCCATTTTCCCTCCGCATGGAACAAGCTCTACCGCCGCACCCTGATTGACGGTCTGCGCTTTGATGAGGGTACGTGGTTTGAAGATCACGGTTTTTTCCACCGCGCCGCCGCGCGCACCGATCATATCATTCACCTGCCCGAAGCGCTGTACATCCAGACGCGCGGCCGTGAGGGGCAGATCACCACCACCGATGATGACCGCGTGTTTGAGCAGTTCGATGTGTTGGGTGACATGCAGAAAATGTTTGCCGCCAGCCCGCGCCCCGGCGGTGATCTGGCCCTCGCCCGCATCGCCAGCCGTTTGGTATTTGAGCGTAGCACAATCATCGCCGATCCTGCGCGCCGCGCACGGTTTTCCACCGCCGCGCGCGATTTTCTACACACCCACGGCCTGAAATACGCAACCGATTGGGACTGCGACATCGGCCTCAGCTGGGGGCAGGAGATGGCAGGTACGCTGCCCCTTAGCGTGATCCTCAGTTGGGATGGACAAGACACAGACGCCCTAAATCAAAGCCTTGATGGCCTGCGCACACAAACCACCCCCGCCCATGAGGTGCTGATTGTCTGTCAAACCGCCGCGGCGCACCGTGCACTGAGTGATGATCTGGATGTGATGCCCCACTGGCAGATCATCACCGCGCCGACCTCTGGTGAAGGCGCAGGCTACAACCATGGCCTTACGTTGGCGCGCGGCGTCAATGTGATCTTTCTCGCCACTGGCGATGTCCCTACCCCGTGGAGTTTTTTGCAAAGCGTTGAGGCCATGTTGCATGCAGATGCCGATTTTGGGCTGTCCCAAATGCAGCTCTATGACAAAGCAACGGATACTGTCAGCTACCACAACGGCATCCATGATATGTCGTGCTGGAACGTGCCGCATGCGCCACCCACAGGCCCCCTAGACATCACGCCCCTGCAGGCGCTCACCCTTGAGGCCCAGTGCTCTGCCAAGACATTCCGCCGCGCGTTTTTGGTGGATGTTTTTGCATCAGCCCCCTTCACCCGTGGCTCGCGCCCCGATTGGGCCCTGTGCCTGATCGCTGCCCTACGCGCACGCGCTGTCACGTATGTCGCACAGGCCAGCGTGACCGTCCCCATGACCGATCAAGGGTTTAACCGGTGGCGCACGCCCCACAGCGCCAGCATGCTAAAGCAAGGCCATAGAGCCCTGTTAGAGACTGTATCTATACATCTACCCGACACAGAACTCCCCCAAGGTTGGCAACGCCGCCTGTTTGCCCGCGCGCTGCGTGAACAGGTCTATTTCGGCCAGTACGCTACGCGCATCAGCCGTCTTGCCCTGCTTGCCGGAGCGGCCACCGCGTCTGCGCACATGGGCTACGGCGCATCCACGCTGGCGGGCCTTGATCCTGCGGTCGGGCCACGTCTGTCGCGCATGATGAACCCTGCTGCCGTGCTGTTGCGCCGCGAAACGGTACATGATGCCGCTGTGCCGCCCCTCCCCGGCAAGTTGCCGCGCGCCGTTGACACATCGCTGCATGCCTTTGATCTGCGCGATCACGGCGTGCTGGAGTTTCAGGCCATGTTCCGCCCTGATGCACCCTACGCCAATATATTCTTCTACACCAAAAACCGCCGTCAGGTCGTGTTCCACCTGTCTTTGCGCCAGACAGATGGGGTGGCCGTGTGCAACGATCAACGCCCTGATGGCCAATGGCGGGCCGAACGGTCCTGCCCCGTTGATCTATCCTCTTCCACCGTAAATGTGAGCCTAACATTCACCCTTTCACAGGTCACAGGTGTGGTGAATGGCACCCAAATCTTCAATTTTGGGACGCGCAGCCTGCTGAACCGCACAGGGTTTCGCACGCTGGATGCCATTGCGGGTTTTACTGTTGAAGGCCATGTGATCCCCCACCACGTGATCCCAGATATGCCCGACAGTGCCTTGGTACTGGACAGCCGCCTGATGTTGCGCACAGCCCAAACAACACCAGACGCCGATCTCATCATCAACACCCACACCGGCCCCGAATTGACCTCGGCCCCCGCTGGCACCAAGGCTGCCATCCTGCCAGCGCGCCTTTGGCAGGATGGCCTGCTCAACATCAACCATGCTGGCACCCCCCTCACGATCACCCGCGCAGATATGGCCGCCCGCATTGAGGCCCTGCTAACCCTACCGCTGGCACCCAAGGACACCACCCTGTGCACGAACCTGATAGAGCACGTCCGCCACGGCGATTTGGCAGATCTGTTATCCACCGCAGCCCATGCTCAACTGGCCCGCATTGCCGCGTTCTATAACGTCAAACAATTCATCCAGCTCCCGCAGCCCATGCTTCCTCCCTTGCCAGCCGATCTCGTTAACTTGCAGGTCGACACTGCCTTGTCGCGCCTGTCCCAAAGCCAGACCGCGGCGCCAGATCACCGCCCTGATGCCCTATCCGTGGTTGCCGCAATGCAAGTTTCAGACGCGGCGCAACAGCCACTACTCCTCGCCCTGACCGAGTATTTCTGCGTCAATGCCCGCGACTTTGACGGGCTTTACCGTCTTGCTCATCAGCGCGGCATGCTGCCCCTCAACATGCCGCAAGACCGCTGGAGCCTATCTGCCGCCCTGCCCTATCTCTCGGCGGGTGGTGAGTATGCACAGATGTCACAGGCCCTCACCCAACTGGTAGAGCTTGCGTCAGATTGGCCCGTTACCCCCGCGATCGCATGGGCCGTGCGCCACGCGCTGACAGATGCAGATGCCCCAGCAGACCTACAGACAGAGATATTCACCAGCTTTGCCACCTTTATCCGCGCCCGCGCACCAGACTACTGGAACCGTGCGCATTGTCGCATGCTGACCCACACGGCCGCGACCTTGATCCAACAAATGCCAGACGCACTTCCCCACGACGAGCTGATGTCCCTATGTCTTGAAGTTTACGGCCTGTCCCACCAGTTTTGGGCAGATGTCGCAGATGCCCCTCTGCCCACCAAAATGCAGCGCGCGCGCGTAGCCTACGCGCACGTCATGTCAGATCAAACACCTCCCGCCGATCGCGCGCAGGCCATGCATCTGTTTGATGCCGCAGGCACCCTAGATGCACCGCGCGTGCGCCGTGAAATATTTGGCCCAGCAGGCGAGCCCAGCGATCAACTGGCGCACACCGCACCGCAAGACATCTTGCGTCACATGGCCAATCCAAACAGCGCGGACATCCCCCCCGCCATAGCACAGCATGCAACCGATGCGCTGCCCGCGCTTTATCCTGAAACGCCATGCGCGCCTGATTTCACCTTGCAACACACCACCACAACCCAAGCAATGGCATGGCTGGCAAACCCCGGTGCTGATCTGGCGCCGCTCACCAATAACCTTGACCAATTGACCGGTGAGGATGCACACCATCTGGGACTGGGCATGGCCCTGGCACTGATTGACGCCGTACACGATACCGCCCCCGACCAAGCGCACATTCTATGCGACTGGCTGCGCAGCAAAACAGCAGACCAAGACACAGCATGGCGTACGGCACCCGCCCTGCGCAGCCCCACACGCCGCCTGCGCGCGCGTGCTGGCCTGTTGCCTGACGTGCACAAATTATTGGACGAACTGGCCTTGTTAGAGCCTGTATTTCCCGATACCGGCCCTGCTGATCTACCCGCAGGCCATCCCCTGTTTGACACAATCGTCACCGTCTTTTCCTGCGCGCCTTACCTTGATACGCGCATCCCTGCACTGCGCAGCGGCTGGCTCAGCCTGCTAGAAACTCTTGGCATCCCTTATGTCATTGTTGTGGGCGACGGAGACGGCACGCGCCACGGCGATACCCTGCACCTAGACGCGCCCGATGATTACGAGGGTTTGCCGCAAAAGACCCTCGCCACAATCAAATGGGTCCATGACAATACGCGTTTTGGCCATATGCTTAAAATCGACGATGACTGTTTTCTCAACGCCGATCTGTTTTTCAAATCCCTCACCTATACCAAATTTGACTATTACGGCCGCCGCCTGCACCGCATCCATGGCCAGACAGACCGCATCTGGCATCAGAGTAAATCCACCACCCCGCGCGGGCGTATGGATCTGGATAAATCGCCCGAACCCTCCGAATACGCCGATGGAGGTTCTGCCTATACCCTCAGCCGGACAGCCATGGCCGCAGCACTAGACGCCGCACACAGCCCTGAGGGCCAGCAGCTGATTGCTGTGTCCTTCATGGAGGATAAAATGCTGGGCGACCTGCTATCGATGCGCGGCATCCATGTGGCGGATGAGGATTACCGCGTGTCCATCCGCAGGCGCACCCACCGCGATGCGATCCCCGTGGCCTCATGGCTCAATAGTTTTCACGCCAACCCCACAGCGCCTTTGCAACTGGTGCATCTGGACACACATCTGGATCAGGCCGCAGCGCTTGAGAGACTTGGCAAACCCGGGCTGTGGCCGCGCAAAATCTGGCCCAGCTATCAGGGCGTGAAACTGGGCCATCAAACCAACGCGCTAGAGCTGATCACATCTGAGGAGAGCGTGGCGCGGGCCTGTGCGGCGCAGGTCGCCGTGGTTGCCTGCATGCGCAACGAGATGTTCATGCTCCCACAATTTCTGGCGCATTACCGCAAACTGGGCGTGGACGCGTTTTTGATCGCTGACAATTGCTCGGATGATGGCACGCTGGAATATCTGGCCCAGCAACCAGACGTGGCACTGTTTTCCGTCGATACCGATTACAACGCATCCCATTACGGAGTGGCATGGCAACAGGCGATGCTGGCTGCCTTTCGCGTTGGCAAATGGTCACTGATCGCCGATGCCGACGAGCTGCTGGTCTGGCAGGAAAAACAGACCCAAACCCTGCCTGACTTACTGAACGAACCTGACTTCAAAGATGCCGATGCCGTGCGCCTGTTCATGTTGGACATGTACCCAAAGGGGCCGTTGGAAAACGCGGACTTCACCACCGACACGCCGTTTGCGCAGGCAGGGTTTGCCGATCGCATTCCGTTCCTGACCAACACGCTGACACGTGGACCTCATTCAAATCAGCAATGCTGGACATCGGCGCTGCGTCACCGCCTGATCCCTGGCTCACGTCTGAATTTGTTTGTCGCTCAAAAGCTGGCTTTGCTGCGGTATAATCCCACAATGCGCCTGTCAGCGGGTCTGCATTTTGTGGGCGACGTTACTGTCGCACCGCGTGAATTATTACTGGCGCATTTCAAATATAACGCTGATTTCCGGCGCAAGGCACAGGCCGAAGTCCTGCGCGGCCAACACTTCAATGATGCCGAGGAATACCGCAAATATCTCGCCCTGACATCAGAAGGGCGCAGCGTAATCTATGACGCCAATCTGTCCATGCCTTGGAGTGATGTGCCCTTTGTGAAAAGCAGGCTCACCTAATCAGGGTGGCGCATCAGGACTGCGTGTATGTCTGGATCAGGTGATCCATATGTGCAGGCATCGTAACAGGGGCCATTGCGCCGCTCCAGTAATCTGCAAAATCAACATCGCCTGCCAATAGACCGGCCACGCGCGCAGCAAAACTGTCCACGTCACCGGCGGCAAATGTCATCTGCGCACAATTGCCCAGCTCAGCTGCGCCGCCCATGTCAGATGTCAGCAACGGAATGTGGCGCGCATGCATTTCAATCGCCACTTGCGGCAGGTTGTCATGCCACAGGACCGGCACCACGCCCACATCCACCTGTTCCAGCACTGCATCCAAATCATCATGGGTATAACCATCCCGGTAGATCACCTGCCCCAGATGATCACCCAGCCGCGTGACCCGCGCCATCGTTGTACGGTCTACACTGCGCGCCGCTATCACAATGCGGATGCGCCCAGCCATATCTTTTGGCAAAGCTTCAAGCGCATCAAGCAGGAAATAAAACCCTTTGTCGCGGCGCATATACCCCAGATACCCTAATGTTAGAGTCTGTTTTTTGGCATCTTGTGGTGCGGCCTGTGTCTGGTCATACAGATCAGCAGCCCGTGTTCCGATATAGTTGGTTGCGGTCAACGCCGCGTCAATCCCGTAACGTTCGGCCAGCACCCGCACAGCATCCGACACACATAGAACACGGTCACAATGTGCATTGATCAGGGACATCATCAGGTTGCGGCGCGCAGCAAACGCAGCAGCGCGATCACGCCCCGTATCAGGCCCTAACACTGGCGCATCTGTGCTTTTTCGTCCCCCAGCACGTACCCAGCGCAGCGCACGCGACACACGCCCGCCAACCCGTACAATCCAGCGAAACGCCACATCATAAGTCGCCGTTCCCGGCTCTAGCCCCGCGCAGCGCAGGCGATAAGACACACCATTGGCCGTGCGCAGCAAACGCCCGTCATGTTGATACGGCAAACATTGAACACAGTGTGCGCCACCCTCAAAATCTTCGCAGCTTTTTATTTCGGAGAACCACAGGTTTACCTGCGGACAGATCGGATAATAGTTGTGCAGCGACAGGATAATTTGCGTATCAGGATACTGCTCTTTGATCTGCAGCACATCGGCGGGCAACCCCTCAAGGTTGTTAAAATGGATCACGTCATACGGGCCAGTGCGCGCGACAAAATCAAAAAACACATCACGTGTCGCATCATGCGATAGCTGTGCGGGATCCCCGAAACTGTGGTGCGCGGGGGCCAACACACCGGAATTGACCACCTCATACCGCCGCGCGCGGTCTGCCTGGGGGCCATGGCGCACGGCCTCCCATCGCGGCGCACGAACGGGCAAATCATAGGAGGTGCCAGAGGAGATAAACACCGCCTCAACGTCGCTGCGATCCTGCACACCTGCCATGACATTACGCTGATATAGGGTCACACCGCCGCCGCGCTGCTCTGCATCCAGATAGTCGACCCAATTGTAGTAAAGGACCCTCAAGACGTACCCTTTTCCAGTGCGACAAGCCGCTTTAAGATACCTGCCTGCGTATTATGGAGGTTAGTGCGCAATAAATTTATGTCTGCAAAAAGGAAAACCACCAAATCGGTCAATGTTGCGATGTCCTCGCCATGTGTATCGCTGCTGAGCAGCGGCAACTCCTGTGCAAACGTCGCCGCATCGACGCTATTACCAGGAAGTGCGGCAAGCGTATCAAGACCTGCGCGCGCACGCGCCGCCACGTCTGACATATCCATCCCACTGCCGCGCTTGGTTTGCTCGCGCAACCGCGCCGCACGCACCTGCACACGTGCAATCAGCTCTTCGGATGCGCCTGCAGCTTGCATAACGCGGGCAATCTCAACTTGGTTGTCGTCCATGCGCGGGTTCGAAACGCGGTTGGCGGCTTTCGTCCACATGCTTGGAGCCACATCAAACACAGACAAGAAATCCGCAAACAGCGCGCCGTCTTGGCGCAAGTCATCTGTGTAGGGACGTACAATTAATGCATCCGGCCCAAAAATATCGATCCACGGCGCAAGCCCTTGAGCATAATCATAGTGGACAGGTTCCATCAGATCACACACAGCGGCGTTGAACGATGGCACAGGCCCTGTATTCATCTTTACCAACTGGTTGTACCAAGATTGCAAATGCGACAGCGGCGCGCGCAAGTAGACGATAATGCGAAAGTCAAATTCTGCCCGGACTGGCGCGATAATCTCACGCAAGATTTCGCGCGCATCTGGATGTGCACCAATCCGCATAAACTCTTCGGTACTGGCAACGATGTCTTTCCCACTGGACTGACGCGCTTCATCGAACATTTGATTCCAGACATCTTGCGGCGTCTGTTTATTCGCATACCCATGCATCAGATCGGTCACACCCGCAGCCTGAAGGATGGAAAACGCGAGGCTGGAATGTTTGTTATGTCTTCTAATCTCGCTCAGATAATGCACACCTTGGCGCGCCAGCGATTTCGTGTTCTTTGTCATCGCCGCCTGTAAAGCAGTGGTGCCTGTTTTGTAATGTCCGATGTGGAGATAGATGGTCTGGGTCATAACCGCTCAGCAAGATAAAGTTCAATTTTACAGTACAACTGTCAATCATACGTGGCCATCACTACAGGCCTCACAGGTGCAAACGCTTCAATCGCTTGGTCCCCTGTGACTGCCCGCTGCCTATACTAAATAGGGCCGTGATTTCAAGCACCATCCCATGACAGCCATTTGTCTTTGATCATATCACGTGTGGCATCATGCGATCGCTGTGCAGCCCCTAAAACAGGCGGCTCACAGCTCGTCTTCCAACCAATGCGGCAGCATCACGGCGGCTGTCTAACATCGACATCAGATAAGGAGAGCCACTGCGCGGCAGTCCCAAAATCACAAAGCGGTTTATTGGTAGGATATCTGATCATTGGGACTATAACTCATTGGGGACCAATCATTTCCCATTAACCAGCTCAAGATGAGCGGCAATCGCTTCCTCCACATCTTCGAAATAAGTCAGGTGACCATCTTCCAACAAAATCCCTGAATCGCAAAAACTGCGCATCTGCCCCATTTCGTGACTGACAAGGATCGCACTGGAAGTTTGCATCCGCTCTTTGAACAAAGCCTGACTTTTTCGGCGAAACGCCGCATCGCCCACGGCTGTCACTTCATCCACCAGATACGTATCAAACTGGATTCCAAAAGACGCACCAAACGTCAGGCGTGATTTCATGCCCGCCGAATAGCTGCGCACGGGCATGTTGAAATGTTTGCCCAGCTCGGCAAAATCCTCAACAAAAGCGACCAGCTCATCCGTGTCGACACCGTACACCCGCGCAATGAACCGCACGTTTTGCGCACCTGTTAATTCAGGGTGAAACGATCCGCCAAACCCAACGGGCCAAGAAATAGACCCATCCGAGACTACCCGCCCCGAATCTGCGCGCAATGTCCCCGCAATCAATTGCATCAGCGTTGACTTGCCCGCACCGTTGCGCCCCAACAGCCCCAATGACTTGCCTGTCGGCAGCTCAATATTCAGCCGGTCGATCACTATTTTCTGTGATCCCTGCACCCAATAGCTTTTGGTCAGGTTTTCAAACCGGAGCATAACACAGCACCATTAGCTACGGTCACGGATGGAATAATAGACCAACGCCATGATCGACCACCCCAGTGTCAGGAACAACGCAGCCAGACCGATAATCACCGTACGGCGCGGATATTCGCTGGTTTCAGCCAGTGTGGGCGCGATGTACGTCGCCAAATATCGGCTCTGACGCTGGGCATTTGCCCGTGCCAGATCAAGAGCAGCAAGCGCGGCGCGGTAGTTTTCCTCGGCAAACTCACGGTCTACAATCAGCCCTTCATACTCGGCGATCAACTGAGGGTAATCATCCCCTGTCCCCCCCTCAAGCGTACCGCCAGAGGAAAGTTGTTCGCGTTCGCTGGCGATCCGTTCGCGGATCACCACAATCATGCGCTCCGCCTGCCGCAAGCGCGGATCACCTTCATTGGTCGTGCCCGTAAGCAGGTCCAGCTCGATCAGGGCTTCAGCAAGCTGCTGTTGAAGGTTGTTCATCACCCCCATGCGCCCCTGAATATCAGATTCAGGATCTACAATCTGGTTGGTCGAACGGAACGTAGTCAGCCCTTCACGCGATACCTTCAACCGCGCCAGTGCCTCTTCCAGATCACTGCGCGCATACCGCATTGCATCATCACGCGCCTGCTCATTCAGGGCGTTGATCATATTCTGACTCAGCCGCAGGGCCTCAGTAGCAACTTCACGCGCCTTTTCAGGGGTAAATGCCTGCACCCGCATTTCCGTCAGCCCCGACCCTTTGTCATAGGAAACCTTAACAATCCGGCTCCAGTACTCCTCAAGGTCTTCTATGCTGGCATCCGGTTTTAGGGCAAAGAACGGGTCTTCGCTCCAATAATTTCCGTAATGTTCACGCAGGCCAATATTTGTGTCGATATCTTTGATCAAAGCCTGGCTGAGGATAAATTTAAACAAGATATCCCCGTCCGATGATCCCGTAGCCCCCGTAAGGCTGGCCAGCCCCCCCAGCAAGGACGACGCACTGCCGCCCTCTTCCTGACGCACGGTAAATCCAGTGAGCGAGCTGTACTGATCTTTGGCCACAACGATCATGTAGAACCCGATGGTCGACACAGGCACCACCACCAACAACAAAAACGACAGGATCAAACCGAAATGCCGCCGCCGGAACCCGGCCGCACGCACCGGACGGTGTACAGGTTTTGGGCCCGCATTTACCGCCGGTTTTGGGGCAGGTTTTGGGGCCTGTGCAGGCGCAGGTTGTTTAGGGGGGCTGACGGGCGAGGCGGGTTGCTGTACCGCTGCGCTGTCTTTTGGGGTTATGTCATTCATTATTTTTCCAAAAAGACGATTTGAACTTCTACCAAACCTTTTACATACTGCTCTCGGAAATACTAGCATCGGAACACCCGACAATGCCCTCCCCCCGCGCACAAGTGACAAAGATCGCCCATGGCTCAGAACGGCGTTTTGCAACAGGACGTTCCGTTGTAGCCTTAATTTTGCGCGAAATGGCCACCAGCTATGGCCGCTCGCCCGGCGGATACGCCTGGGCCATCTTAGAACCGTTAGGGGGTATTCTTGTACTCTCGTTCGGCATGTCGATCCTGATCCGCACACCGCCCATCGGCAACAGCTTCCAGTTGTTTTTCGCCACCGCGTTTTTGATTTTCACGATGTACCAACAATTGTCCTCTACGATTGGCCGCAGCATCAACTTTTCACGTGCTTTGCTGTTTTACCCTGCCGTCACATGGGTTGATGCTGTGCTCGCCCGCTTTATCCTTGGAACGCTCACCAATATTGTTGTGATGGCCCTGCTCTTTACCGGATTAATCATGACGATAGAATCCAACGCGCAATTGGACATCAGCGCCATTACCGAGGCTGTTCTTCTGACCGCGTTTCTGGGCTTGGGGATTGGTACCCTCAATTGTGTCCTACTAGGTCTGTTCACCGTCTGGATGCAAATCTGGGGAATTGCAAACAAACCTTTGTTCTTCATCTCGGGCACGTTTTTCCTCTACGAGGACATGCCGACATCCCTGCAAAACATCTTGTGGTACAATCCTCTATTACATCTGACCGGCCTGATGCGGCGCGGGTTCTACAGCACCTATGAGGCGTCTTATGTCAGCATTGGCTATGTCAGTGCTATCTCGGGGATCTGTCTGTTTTTCGGGGTTGTTTTGCTGGGCAGGTTCCACCGCGTCATTCTTAACCGCTAAGGGCTCTAGCGGCGCGTTGCCCACTCCAGCACCCGCTCATGTGCCACACGGGTCCGCGCCAGCAAGCCGTGACATACTGCACGCCCCACCAATCCCAGATACAGCGCCCGCTCACCTTTGTAAAAACGGACCTTGATTGACCACTTCAACACCATAAACGGCAGCACCAGACCAAACCAGCGCCCTGCAGCCAGACGGTAAACCATCAGCAGGTTGCGGTAATGGTAGTAGGTCTTCCATAAGGGCCTAAACCGTTGGTCAGTGCCTGTTATGGTGGTGAAATCATGCTCAAACCGGATGGCTGGATCAAACAGGATCTGTCCGCCCGCTTGCCGTATTCCAAGTGAATACAGCACGTCATCGCCATAAATAAACAACGACCCATCGGGATAGCCAACCAGATCAATTGCGCTGCGCGACACAAACAATCCCACAAACGATCCGCTATCAACTGCGCGGTACCGAGTGGCCTCGTAATCCGCTGTGTTCAGATGGAAACCATCACGCCCCTTGCCGCGCAACATCCCCGTCACAGTGCGCCCCACCATGCCCTTGTGCCAGAACGGATTGAGTGTGGGGCGGTTCATATCACAAATCCGCCCATCGGGATGATAGACTGCTGCGGCCCATGCCGCGGCCTGCGTACGGTCAGCTGCGTGAAACGCTGCAATAGCGCCTGCATCAGGGCGCGCATCATCGTCCATGACCAAAATCCAGTCCGGATCAAACTGCGCCACAGCCAGCCGCATCCCGACCTCAAACCCACCTGCCCCGCCGCCATTTGTTGCGCAGCGGTGCACCACCAGCGCCGGATCGCTTTGCTCGGCGAGCCACTCAGACGTGGCATCTGTCGAGGCATTATCGATCACAATAATGCGGTCCAGCCCTTCGGATTGCGCGGCCAGAAGGCGTGCCAACGTCACTTTAAGCTGGTCCAGCCGGTTATACGTTACAACCACAGCCACAAGGCCTAGTTGCTCGGAAGAGGGATCATGCGGCATGGGGATGTCCTTTTGCCAGAATACGCGCCTGTGCTCTACTCACGGCTGACGCCATAAGTCAAATATATCGCCACGCGCAGCCCTGTCAGCGGGTTGTATTTCTGCCGTTATGTGGCAAGAAGGGACAATTGTATTTTCATAAGGTTATCCGGCCATGCAAATCGAACAAACCGCCTTGCAAGGCATTGTGATCTTGACACCTACACGCCACGGCGATGCCCGTGGTTTCTTCTCGGAAAGCTGGAACAAGGCACGCATGGAAGACGCGAGCCTGCACTATGATTTTGTGCAAGACAATCACTCTCTGTCGCAACAATCAGGCACCGTGCGCGGACTACATTTTCAGACCCCTCCCCACGCACAAGCCAAACTGATCCGCTGTGGTCAGGGCGCACTGTTGGATGTGGCCGTAGACATCCGCCGTGGCAGCCCAACCTTTGGCCAATGGATAAGTGTTGAGTTAAGCGCAGAGAACGGCAAGCAATTGCTGATCCCCGAAGGTTTTTTGCATGGGTTCGCCACACTGCAACCGAATACGGAAATCATCTACAAATGCTCGGATTACTACGCTATCGACTGCGACGCAGCCGTGCGTTATGACGACCCTGACATCGCAATTGACTGGGGGCTGGGCGATACCGCCCCCCTGCTGTCCGCTAAAGACACCGATGCGCCTGCGCTGCGCGATATTGATACTCCATTTATTTTTGAAGGACCCACATTATGAAAATTCTTGTTACTGGTGGTGCTGGTTTTATCGGCTCTGCCGTGGTGCGGCTGGCTGTGGCGCGCGGGCATGAAATCGTCAATCTGGACGCACTGACCTATGCTGCCTGTCTTGAGAATGTAGCCGAGGCCGCCGAGAGCCCGCTTTATGCCTTTGAAAAAGCAGACATCCGCGACCGTGGCGCCCTGGACCGTATTCTGGCAGCACATAAACCCGACGCCATCATGCACCTCGCCGCCGAGAGCCACGTTGACCGTTCCATCGACGGTCCGGGTGATTTCATTGAGACAAACATCACCGGCACCTACCACATGCTGGAAGCTGCGCGCGCTTATTGGGCCGCACAAGGCAAGCCTGACAGCTTCCGCTTTCACCATATTTCCACGGATGAAGTGTTCGGCTCACTTGGGGCCACAGGCATGTTCACCGAAGAGACATCTTACGATCCACGCAGCCCCTACTCCGCGTCAAAAGCGGCCAGCGACCATTTGGTTCGTGCATGGGCTGAAACCTACGGATTGCCAGTGGTGCTGACCAACTGCTCCAACAACTACGGCCCCTACCACTTCCCCGAAAAACTGATCCCTGTGGTCATCTTGAACGCGCTGGCAGGCAAAGCATTGCCGATCTACGGCGACGGTTCCAACATCCGCGACTGGCTGTATGTCGAAGACCACGCTGACGCACTGCTGTGTGTGTTGGAAAAAGGCGAACTGAACCGTTCCTACAACATCGGTGGCGAAAACGAGCGCACCAATCTGGAGCTTGTCAAAACGATCTGTACCATTCTGGATGAAAAGCGCCCCCGCGATGGTGGCACCTACGCCGATCTGATCACTTTTGTCACGGACCGTCCCGGCCATGATGCGCGCTATGCCATCGATGCAAACCGCATCATCACCGAGCTGGGCTGGAAACCGTCTGTCACCGTTGAGGAAGGCCTTGCGCGCACAGTGCAGTGGTATCTCGACAACGAAGACTGGTGGCGCGCGCTGCAACAGCGCGATGGCGTTGGCGATCGTTTGGGTAAAACTGCGTGAAAACGCTTGTCTTCGGCAGCACTGGTCAGGTCGCCTCTGAGCTGAAGGCGCGTGACGACGTTATTGCACTGGACCGTGCGCAGGCGGATCTGAGCGATCCGGCTGCCTGCGCTGCGGCAATCATGGCGCAGCGCCCCGATGTGGTGATCAACGCTGCCGCCTACACTGCCGTTGACCGCGCCGAAGACGAACCTGCCCTTGCCCATACCATCAACGCCGAAGCCCCCGGGGCAATGGCGCGGGCCTGTGCAGAGCTGGGCATCCCGTTTCTGCATATCTCGACCGACTATGTGTTTGACGGAACCGGCGACACGCCGTGGTCTGTAGACGATGCTATCGCCCCCTTAGGGGTTTACGGCGAAACCAAAGCTGCGGGTGAGCACGCCGTGCGCGCAGCCGGTGGTGCACATGCTATCCTGCGCACGTCTTGGGTATTCTCGGCCCACGGCACCAACTTTGTTAAAACGATGCTGCGTCTTTCCGAAACCCGCGATGCACTGGGTGTGGTGAATGACCAGATCGGTGGACCGACCCCAGCGGGCGGCATTGCGGATGCACTGCTGATCATGGCGCGCGCCATGATCGATGGACACGCTGGCGGCACATATCATTATGCAGGTGCTCCAGCAGTCAGTTGGGAATGTTTCGCACGCGAAACATTTGCAGCGGCAGGGCGCAGCATTGATGTAACCGGTATTCCGACCTCTCAGTACCCTACACCCGCGGCACGCCCCCTTAACTCTCGTCTCGATTGCACCTTATTAGAGACTGAATTTGGCATTACCCCGCCAGACTGGAAAACAGATCTGGCCAAGATTGTGAGTGAATTATTATTATGACCCAAGAGACTTCAAAACAGCGCAAAGGCATTATTCTGGCCGGCGGCTCTGGCACGCGTTTGTACCCGATCACCATTGGTGTTTCGAAACAGCTGCTGCCGATCTATGACAAACCAATGGTGTATTACCCGCTGTCCGTTTTGATGCTGGCTGGCATTCGTGAAATTGCGATGATCACCACACCGCAGGATCAAGAACAGTTCCAGCGCACCTTGGGCGACGGCAGCCAATGGGGGCTGTCACTGACCTACATCGCACAGCCGTCTCCCGATGGGTTGGCGCAGGCCTATATTCTGGCCGAGGACTTCCTTGATGGCGCGCCTAGCGCAATGGTTCTGGGCGACAACATCTTCTTTGGTCACGGCCTCCCGGAACAGTTGGCAGAAGCCGACAAGCTGGAAACAGGTGGTACCGTATTCGGTTACCGTGTGAATGACCCCGAACGCTACGGCGTGGTGGATTTCGCCGAAGATGGCACTGTACGCTCGATCATTGAAAAGCCTGAAGTGCCGCCATCAAACTATGCTGTGACCGGATTGTATTTCCTTGATGGCACAGCGCCTGCACGCGCACGTACCGTCAAACCGTCTGATCGCGGCGAGCTAGAAATCACCACATTGCTGGAAACCTATCTGCATGACGGCAGCCTGACCGTGCAACAGATGGGCCGCGGCTACGCATGGCTGGACACTGGCACACATGGCAGCTTGTTGGATGCAGGTAACTTTGTGCGTACGCTGTCGACCCGCCAAGGGTTGCAGGTTGGTTGCCCAGAAGAGATCGCATTCTCCAAAGGCTGGATCAGCCCTGAGGAGCTAGAAGCGCAAGCCAAGAAGTATTCCAAGAACACCTATGGTGCCTATCTGGCAGGCCTACTTAAGTAAGGGTAGGCTTCTTTAAGTAGGCCAATTCTTGTTCAAATAAACAGGATGTTTCGCGCGCGAAACATTTAAAACAGGCTCTAACTTGAATGTTAGGGCCTGTTTTATTTTGTTTTCTCTAACCACAACAACAACCGCGCGCGCAATTCAGGGGTCAGGGCAGGGCCGCTCAGCTCTACCCGGCCGTCTGCTTTGTGAACCCGCACCTGCAATCCCTCGCGCAGATCACGCTCTGAAAAGGGTGCTTCAGGTTTGGTTTTTTTGGTTTTGGTAGGCTCTGTTTTTGGCGCCACCATATCTGCCAACAGCTTAAGCTCGGCTTCTGTGGTTTGTGGATCAGCGGCTTGCAAAGCGGCACGCAGACGCACGTCTGTTCCTGCCTCACGCTCTAGCGCGGCAGACAGTTGCAGGCCCAGCCGCTCCCCGATGGCATGGGGGAAACGCAGCACACCGTCCAGCGCATGAACCACATTGATAAAGGAGCGGATCTTTGATCGCTTGGCGCGTGACGCTGTGCGAAACAGCTCTAATAGAGCCTGTTTTTCTGTATCAAACACACCCTGCTCAACCGCTTTGGCCGCGATGCGGGCGCGTTCAAAATAGCTAAGGCCCACACGGATTTCGTTTTCTTCGACCATAGCGAGGTATGCAGCAGGTGCGTCTCCTGCGCGCCGCTCAATCGTCAGGACAGTGCCGTCACCCTGCCCTTCCTCGGCCAGCTGCAGCAAGGCAGTACACCGCCGCCATCCCGAGATCAGGCCATAGCCTCCCTCTGCCAGCGCAACCACCTCGATCGGGGTTTGCTGGCCACGATCGCGCAGGGAACTTACAAGGGCTGCCATGTCGTCATTATCATTTGCCACACGGTCCCGCACCAGATGGTCAAGCCGGATCTGTGACAGGGGCAGGGCGGTGATCATCCGGCCTTCGCTACGGGCGCTTTGCACCTCGCGGCTCAGCTCTTCTAGCGCGGAGGTCGCTGACGCTTCCGAGGCGACATCGGCAATAGGTGCGCGCATCCCGCCCATAGGCGCCATTGATTTTGTCTCCGGCGCAGCCCCCAGAAAATCAGGGTTGGCGGGGGTCAGGCGTTTTCGTTTGGCCATAGGGTGTCTCCTGATCTGAGGGTGCTGCGAGGATTGGCACAAAGCATAAAGATCGGGTTTGTACAGCGTGCGGTCATGAACTGGCCTCCTGCTCGGCCAGTTCATCACGCCGCCATGCACCGATCAGCAATTGCTTGAACGCGGCATAGGTCGCATCAAATGTTTCGCGGCCGCGCACGTAGGTTTCGCGATTGAAATCACGGTAGTCGGCCTCATAGATGCCTTGCACCTGCTCACCTGCTTGCCCAATGAGCGCGGTAAAATCCTGCCTGTGCGGCGACAGCGTGGTGCCCAGATAGCTTTGCATCAATGCGGCCAGTTCGGCCTGCTGAGCCCCGTCATAGCGCGTGACCACAGCGCGCACAGCGTCCCATTCAAAGTTCAGCCCCTCACGCCCCAGCGCGCGGGCTGCGGTGTTCTCAGCGTCTTCAATCGAGCCAAACGTCGCGTGCAGCATGTCAAAGAAACGGCCGGTGCTGTCAAACTCAAGGAAAGATGCGCCAAGCGGGACCAGCAAGATATCAGCCGCCGCCAAACCGTTGATTGTGAGGTAGCCAAGGGCAGGGGGGGTATCGAGGAAGATCACATCGTAATCATCCAGCACGCCGTCGGCCTCAAAGACATCCGTCAACGCATCCCACAGTTTCCAGCCGCGCGCCTGCATGCGCCACACGGGAACCTGAAACTCGGCCCAGTAGAGATTGAGCTGTGCACCGATCAGATCAATGTTAGGCCAGTGGGTGCTTTGGATGAGGGATTTGCTTTTAACGTCTAGCGCATCTGTCAGCGTATCATCCAGCGGCACAGGCGCCTCGCCGCGGTCCATGCGGCGCTGGTTTTCAATGCGCAGCTGCTGGGCGTAATGGCGCGCCATCAGCGGGAATACGGTCTGCCATTCATCTTTGACCGTGCCGCCAAAGATCGAGGTCATCGAACCTTGGCTGTCCAGATCAACAACCAATACTTTGTAGCCATCAAGAGCGGCGGACATCGCAAGGTGGGCCGCGGTGGATGTCTTGCCCACGCCGCCTTTGAAGTTAGCCACAGCAACTATTTTTGCAGGCAGACCTTTGGGGCGATAGGGCAGGTATTCTTTTGCCTTTGATCCCTCATGACCAAAAAAGGCGCGCAGGCGCTGGACCTCGTCGAGGGTGAACCACTTTGCCCCGCTTGCGGTCTCTGAGGTGCCTTGAGGTAGATCAGGGTTTTGTTTCAGCACGCGGCGGAAATGGCCGGTGGCGACAGGGATGAGATAGCGGGTAATTTCCCATGTGGAAAAGCGGCGCAACTGGCGGCCGTTCTTGTCATGCAATCCACGGCTTTGCAGATCTCGGCGGCCCGTATCACAGGCGCGTGCCAAGGCCTCAAAGGTGGTGGTGGTGGTTGGATCACCCATTGCTGCACTGGCCTGATCAGGATCAATGTTGAAATAGGGGGGCAGGTGGGCTTGTGGATCGCTTGGCATGAAAATCCCTGATGTATCACGTTTTATCCAACATACCATAAAAGAGGGCACATGAAAGGAAAGAGATTACATCTTCTTATTTTCTAAGCAAATCCAAGGCTATTTATAGATATTATCCCTGTCAAATCTGCAAAGGCCAATCTTTTTCTAGTTAATAATATGTTATTTAAGAGTTACGGGACTCCTGTGGTAACCTTAAGCCTATGAGAGCTAAGGGTGATTTTGGCTTTCTGAGGCGCGATGCGACTCTGAAACCCCGATAAGGCGACTCTGATCCCACGCTGCAGTGACTCTGTTCCCCCGATAGGGCTGCTGGACGCAGCCTGTGGATAACTCTAGGTTGGTGTCACTGAAACCCCGAAGAATCGGGGGCGGTAAAAGATACGAAGGCAACGGGTGGGCGCGCAATGATCCACCCCTGTCGAGGATAAGCAGTAATATGGATGCCTTGGAAAAAGGCACCGGCAGGTAGGACGGCAGTCATGACACATCTCACCGCAGCGGGCGGAGTGCCTGGAGCAACAGGCGGGGCGGAGTATTTCGTCTGCGACGTTTTTGATGCCTCTCCCAAGAATGATCTGGGCACGATGGAGCATCCGATATTTTCGCTCTCCACGCGGCCTGACAGACGTATTTTATCCTACGCGCATAATGGCACCACCATCGAAGTTGTGCCCTCGGTCAAAGGCCGCGCGACCATCCATGACAAAGATATTGTGATCTATTGCATCAGCCAGTTGATGGCGGCGCTAAATGCAGGACGGGCAATTTCCAAGACGCTCACGCTGAAGGCGCATGATCTGCTGGTGGCGACAAACCGCGATACATCCGGTGATGCGTATACCCGTCTTAAAGAAGCGTTTGAGCGGCTGGCAGGCACGCGCATCACCACGAACATGGCCACCGGCGGCATCGAGACGACGCAGGGTTTTGGCCTGATCGAGGCATGGGAAATCAAGCGACGTGCCAAAGGCGGGCGTATGATCTCGGTGAGTGTGACGCTGAGTGATTGGTTGTTTCGGGCGGTACAGACAAAATCGGTGCTGACGTTGAACCGAGCGTATTTCAAGCTGCGCAAACCGCTGGAGCGGCGGATCTATGAATTGGCGCGCAAACATTGTGGTCGCCAACGTGAGTGGCGTGTCAGCGTGACGACCTTGCACAAAAAATCCGGCTCTGCGGCGCCTTTGCGGGTGTTTCGCGCAGCGGTGCGCAAGATGATCCTTGCTGCCCATCTACCCGATTACGAGATGACCGAAGAGGCGGGTGATCTGATGTTGTTCTCCCGCCGTGCACGTGTGATCGAACCCAGCAGCGCCCCCATGCTGAGCCGCGAGGCGCTGGAGGCGGCGCGTGACCTGCTGCCCGGTGCGGACGTTTATGCGCTGGAGGCGGACTGGCAGGAATATTGGGATCGCACAGGTCAGGCCGTGGTGCGCAGCCCGGACAAGGCGTTTCTGGGCTGGGTGCGCAAACAGGCTGGCGCGGCCTAAACAGATCACGCATTTTAAGACAATTTTCTATAAATTCAGAACGCTCTTTGGGAGGATGGTTGCGGCCATCTTGAACGTGGTAAATGCAGCGTTAACCTATACTTGTGATGACAGGGCGCAGTCATTTTGTGGCCAAATTCCAGACATAATTGGTGCTCAGACTGAAGGCTAATCCTGCATGGAGCGGTCTGTGCAGTCCGACGTTTGTGTGCCGCTGGTATTGTGCGTGTTGTCCCTCCCTCACCGCACAATACCAGCGCAGCCGTAATGCGTTGCACCGTTTTAGAAGGATCCGATCATGTCACTTGATGAAACCGCGCTGGACTCTGAGGCCTCTCATACACATGACCATGCCAGCGGATCGGGCAGTGGCAATTCGACCTCTGGCACTGGCAGCCCCTCAACGGCATCGCTGGACGCGATGGCGCGGTATCTGACGCATGGGTATTTTGCAGATACCAACCAGGGGCGCGGTACGTTTGACACAGACCGTGACAACACCCTGACAGTGAACATCACTGCGCTGACCGGACAGGCCAAGCAATTGGCACGGTGGTCATTTGAAGTATGGGAGACAGTGGCAGACCTGAATTTTGTAGAGACGGGCAGTGCAAATGCGGACATCACCTTTGACGACAACCGGTCCGGTGCCTACGCAGCCTCCAGTTCGATTAACGGGAACACGGTATCCGCGCAGGTCAATGTCTCTTCCAGCTGGGTCAACTCCCATGGAGGGGCCATCGATGGCTATGCCATGGCAACCTATATTCACGAGATTGGTCATGCGTTGGGGTTGGGCCATCAGGGGCATTATAATGGGGATGCCGATTTTGACCATGATGCCGATTTCGCTGATGACAGCCGCCAACTGTCGATACAATCTTATTTCGAAACAGATGAGAACCCGAACACCAACGGCAGTAATGCCAATGTCATCTCGGCACAGATGGTGGATATTATCGCAATCCAGAACCTGTACGGTGCGCCGGACGCGAGCAGTGCAACAGCGGGCAGAACCATCTGGGGGGCCAATACAAATCTGGATGGCTATTGGAGCCACCTAGACGCCATGCTGACGGGAACGCGGATTCCGGGCATCTATGACGGCGATGATGTGGCCCTGACGATTTATGACCGTAACGGCATTGATACGCTGAACCTGTCCACCTCAACCACTGACGATACGATCAACATGCGCTGGGGCACGTTTTCGGATGTAGGGGGGCTGACGGGCAATCTGGCTATTGCGCGCGGCACCATGATTGAATTTGTCACAACCGGCAGCGGGGATGACACGGTCACGGGCAATAACGTCACCAACCGGATCATCACGGGGGACGGTGATGATATCGTCCACGCCGAGCGGGGGTGGGACAAAGTCTGGACCGGCAAGGGCAACGACCACGCCTTTGGCGGGCATGGTAACGACCTGATGGGGGGCATGGATGGTTTTGATACCCTGTCGGGCGGGGAGGGGAATGACACCCTGTTCGGCGGTGGTTGGGCTGATACGGTTGGTGGTGGCAATGGCAATGATCTGATCTACGGCGACAGGGGCAGTGATCAGCTGTGGGGGAACAACGGTAAGGATACGCTGGATGGTGGTCTGCATGACGACACGGTCAACGGAGGCTCTCAGGCGGACCGCGTGTATGGCGGCTGGGGCAATGATCTGGTGAACGGCGGCCGGGGAAATGACATTGTCGCTGCGGGGCGCGGTGATGATCTGGCCTATGGCGGTCACGGCAGTGACACTGTGCGTGGTGGCGATGGAAATGATCGCGTCTTTGGGGGCGCGGGGTATGATCGCCTCTATGGGGGTGCAGGGAATGACATTCTTTGGGGGGGATGGGGCAAAGATACCGTCGCCGGAGGCACAGGGGCTGACACCTTTGTTTTTGCCGCAAGAGGGGGGCGTGATGTGATCACTGATTTTGATGCAGGGCAGGGTGATGTGCTGCGTCTGAATGACAATCTATGGACCTCTAACCATGGAAATTTGAGCGCCAGTGCCGTTGTCTCGACATTTGGCAGCACGCAGGGCGGCAACCTGACCCTGCGCTTTGACGGCGGAGAAGTGTTGACTCTGAACAATGTGACCAGCCTGACAGATGCCCTTGAAATCGTGTGATCGGACGGAACCAGCGTGGGGCTATTGCGGCACGCCTGCTTGCACAAACGCCGCGCGCAGGATGTCAGCCGTGAGGGTATCGCCACGCAAAACGGTGATGTCTTGCTGTGTCGTGATCAGGGCATAGGCTGCCGCGCTGTGGGCCAGCACCACATCCACACTGCGCATGATGTCAAAGTCATCGGCTTTGGGTGCCTCTGTTGTGGCCAGCACCAACCGCGCCAGCGGGTGCGCGCCCCGAATGGCCGGCACCATGGTCTGCGCCAGATCACAGCCGAGAATGTAAAACACATCAAACTCCCGACCGCGCGCTTTTAGAAAACCATCAGGGTCTGGATGGAAGGGGGCCGTAATCACTTCGACTCCGCTGTTTTGCAGATCGGGGGTGTGGGGGCTGTGCGCATGCATGTCAGCGGCAAGGGAGGTGATTTTGTATCCGGTTGCGCGCAAGGGGGCGGTCACCGCCAGCGTAGGCGCGCCAGAAGAAAGCAGCAAAACACGTCCGGCGATACCGCAGTCAGGATCAGCCTGTTGCGAGGAGGTAGCGGCTTGTTCCGTATTTGCATTCAGGTAGACGGTAGCGGCAGGCACATACCATGTTGTGTGGCCAGCGGCGCGTATCCGGCTGGCAAGATCAACATCAGCAAAGGGGTCGGAGCCATAATTAGTGTCTAATCCACCTAATGACTGCCAGATATCCTTGCGGGTCATCAGGGCGGTGCGGGGCACATAATCCACCTGTCGGGCATAGCAATAGCGTGGATCATCCGGATGCTGGCCTGTGCCGTGGGCCTGCGGTGTGTCTGTGGCCAGACCACCAGCGCTGCACAGTCTGCCATCGGGATACAGCAGTTTTGCAGCTACCAACCCGACATTTTCAAAACGGTCAAAGGCGACGATCAGGGCATCCAGCCAGCCGCTTGTTACTTCTGCGTGGGTGTCCAGCAGCGTGATGTAGGGCGCATGCGCCTGTGCGGTGGCGGCATTCACATTGGAGGCCACGGTGACACCAGCAAAAAGCGCCTCAATCTGTGGGGCCTGCGCGGTATCTGCCAATAGGATCACCTCATAACTGGCACGGTTCCATGCCAGCAGGAGGGCAGCAAGGCAGGTATAGGTCACAGCGATATCGGCAGCAGCGGTGATCACAATGCTCACTTGCGGTGCGGTCACATCGGGAAAGTGCAAAGGGGTCAGGGTTAGGGCGTTTGGTCCTGCCTCTAATGCGGTAAGTATAGTCTCTAACTGAGGTAAAAGTGACAACTCTGTGGATGTTGCAAGATGTTGGCGCACCGCGTCCATGCGACCCGTAGTGCGGGCCAACAGATCACGTGTAGGCATTTCTTGAACGGGGACGGGCGGCTGGATAGAGGGCACATGCCAAGTATGCCAAAAAGTCAGCGTGCCGGAGGCGTCGCGCAATTCCAGCAAGACAGGTGCTGTTTGCGCTTCTGATAAAGGCAGGCGCAGGGTGTTTTTGCCCAGCTCCAATGCGGCGACATAACAGGGTGCACCATCCCGCCATAGGGTGGCTGTCAGTACATGATCGCTGTGTAATTCCAGCATGTGTCCGTGGTCTTTGACCAATGTGATCTGCACATCAGGAACCGACAGCAGGGGCGTGCGCGCCTTGCCCATGATCAACGCGACCTCGCGCGCATCTGTCTGCGCCTCAAGGCCGAGCTGCGCACTATACCAGACCGCATCGCCGCGTGGTTTTTTCGCCTGTACCACCGCCGGGGTCAGCAGGGCATCATCATCCGCGCTGCGCAATCGGGGGCGGGCGACAAAAAAGACGGCAGGCTGATCGGCTGTTGTTTCGGGTGTTTCTTGGGTTTCGATACGCAGGGTCATGCGAAGAAGGTGGTCGTGGGCGGGTAGGGGGATTTGCACCAGTTTGTAATTCTGCGATTGGTCGCCACCCCAATACGTTGTTTCGAACCGGCAGGGGAACTCATGCAGGATCGTGCCGTGTATATCCGACAGGCAGATGATCAAATCGCCCTTGCCGCGGTGCACGGCCAGGTTGGCGGTGAACATTTGCGGGGCGTCTGCCGGTGCAAGGGTCATATCCCCACTCAGCGTAATGGATTGCACGCGCGCGGTAAAATCGGGGATCACCCGCAGGGTGGGCCAGCCATCGACCTGCCATTCTTTTAACCCGTTCACCTGTTGATAGGCGGTTTTGCTCTCTGTCGCATGCAAAGGGAATGGGTGTGTGATGTGGCCGCGCGGGGGGGGAGTATCCATGCGGGTCAGCGGTGTTTGAGTGCTGCCATATTCAATAGCTGCTTCGGCTTCGATATTTTTAGCGGCCGCTTTGACATAGACATGCCCGGCGATGACAAAGGCCTGAGAGGTCTTGGCGGCCAGCGGCGCGCGGATAAAGGGCCACGGCATAAGGGTCGTCTCCGGTGTTTGGGGGGCGGTATCGGGTTTGGGGCGCGCGCCAGCAAAGGTACGTTTGCGGGCCTCTAGCGCGTCATGTTGGGATAGGATTTTGTGTTGATCCGCAAGGGGCAGTTGCGTGAGAAAATTCTTCATGTGCTGTGCGGCGGCCATGTTGTGATAGCCGCGCCCGTAAGGATGGGACACAGGGTAAGATAGATCACGCACAGCGATCATGTTGCGCTTTTGTGTCTCTAACAGGGCTAACCAGTCAATCCCCCAACCCAGATTGTTGGTGGTATAGTCAGGCGTGCGCAGGGCAGGATACAGGGCGGGATGTATCGCCCAGACAATGCCATCCGTCTGGCTGACCTGCAATAGATTGGTCTGTGCCAACATGCCGTCCCCTACGACTTCCGCGTGCCACGGGCTCCAGTTCACATCGGGGGTCCACAGGGCTATATCGCGGTGGTTGGCAAAACACTGCGCACAGCCCGTTGCGAGGGCAGGCCAATCATCGCTATGGGCGTCGGCCTGAATTTGCAGCATCAGATCATCCGGCCCAACCGCCTCTAGTGAGGCATGGAATTTGCGTCCAAAATACCAGCTGTTGGGAACTTGCAGCCATGTGCCTGGGCCCTCTTGCGGCTGGGCATCCGCGCTGGAGTAGATCACCGTGAGCGCATCCACCGACCCTTCCAATGCGTGGGCAATGGCGCGCGCTTTGTCAGCATATCCATTCCAGCTGATGATGATCGCATGAAGGCGCATGGGGGCAGGGCATCCTGATAGGGCTGTCTGTGTCCTAGCCTACCATTGGACGTGGTGCAATTATACCCGGGGGCAGTTCCCCTTGGCGTGCGCTGTTGTTATGGTTGTGCAAGGCATAGTGCCATGTGTTCAGAGGGATGTGCATGACCGATACAATCTACCCGCTACTTTTATGTGGAGGCTCCGGCACCCGTCTGTGGCCCTTGTCGCGCAAAAGCTATCCCAAACAGTTTGCCAAATTTACAGGCGACAGCAGCCTGTTCCAAAGCTCGGCCCGTCGGTTGTCAGGGGAGGGGTTTGGCGCACCGCTGATCATTACCGGATCGGATTACCGGTTTGTTGTGACAGAGCAGTTGGCGGCCATTGGCGCAGGGGCGCTGGCCACGTTGATCGAGCCCGAGGCGCGCAATACCGCGCCTGCGGTGTTGGCAGGCGCACTGGCGCTTGAGGCGCAGCAAGGTGGAGCGGATACGTTGATGCTGGTGGCCCCGTCTGATCACGTGATCGAAGATGAGGCGCTGTTTCGCGCAGCTGTTGCAGCGGCGGTGCCGACGGCGCGCGCCGGCCAGTTGGTGACATTTGGCATTCGCCCCACGCGCCCCGAAACAGGTTATGGTTGGTTGGCCCTATCCGGTCCGTTGGAGGACGATTTTGCACCTGTGGCTCAACCGCTGAAAGGGTTTGTTGAAAAGCCTGATACGGCCACGGCGCAGGCTTTGGTCGCGGGGGGAACGCATCTGTGGAACGCAGGGATATTCCTGTTTACCACCCGCACTTTGATTGCAGCATTTAGCGCACACGCGCCAGAGATGTTGGAGATTACCCGCCGCGCCGTAGCGCAGGCCGAGCATGATCTACACTTTACCCGACTTGACCCCGCCTCATGGGCCACGTTGCAAGACGAGTCCATCGATTATGCGATCATGGAAAAGGCGGACAACCTGAGTGTGGTGCCTTACGGCGGCGCGTGGTCTGATCTGGGCAGTTGGGAGGCTGTCTGGCGCGAAGGCACCCCTGATGAAAACGGGGTTGTAACCACACAGGGGGCCACGGCGATTGATTGCCACAACACCCTGCTGCGCGCAGAAGATCCAAGCCAACAACTGGTGGGTATTGGTCTGGAAGACATCATTGCTATCGCCATGCCCGACGCCGTTTTGGTGGCGCACCGCGACCAGACCCAAGGGGTGAAACAAGCGGTCACCATGCTCAAGGCGCAAGGCGCGGCCCAAGCCGATACATTGCCGCGGGATTACCGCCCGTGGGGCTGGTTTGAGAGTTTGGGCACAGGTGACCGGTTTCAGGTCAAGCGCATCGTGGTGCACCCGGGGGCGGCGCTTTCGTTACAAAGCCACCACCACCGCGCCGAACACTGGATCGTGGTTGAAGGCACCGCGCAGGTGACCATCGACGATGAGATCAAAATGGTTACGGAAAACCAGTCTGTCTATATCCCCTTGGGCGCTGTCCACCGGATGCAGAACCCCGGCAAAATGCCGATGGTTCTGATCGAAGTGCAGACAGGCAGCTATCTGGGCGAAGATGACATCATCCGTTATGAGGATGTCTATTCGCGCGGCCAAGGTGCCAAAGGTTAGAGGGTCTCTTCGGAGAGATCCTCCGCCTCGCGAGGGATGAAGCGCAGATCAATCCAGCGCTGTGATGGAATATCGCAGGGTGCGCCCGCCTGCCAGCGCCCATCCCAGACAGGTGTGCTGGTGTGCAACGTCAAAACCGCGCTGTCTGCATCGTAGTCCAGCTCGACAAAAACCTGGCGGTTGCCATTGATGTCGCGAGGGATCTCAACTGACCAACCTTCATGCGCCAATGGCGATACATCGTGCAAGGTGTAATGTCCCACGGCCTGCTTTTCAAATCGGGCACCAACCTCTTCAACAGGTTCTTCATGGCGATCGTCAAACAGTTGCACAATCGGACTGGCGGCGCGGACAAACCCGTTTGCATCCACTGTGGTATTTGCCGTGTTCCAAAACGTGCGCCACGGCTGCCAACCGCCGTCGCTGACGCGGTAGCGGCGCATGAATAATTTGTCGTCCACCACCGTGGTGAAAAGCTGCACAAAATTGCTGAGAGTAGAGCCAAACACGATCAAGTTGCCCCATGGGGTTACCGTTGGAAAGGTGCCAACTGTATCGGGTGCTGTGGTGCGGTATTGACCGAAAGGCAGGCTGAAGGAGTCAATGTCGCTTATCACAGGGGCCGTCGTGGCCCCCACACCAAAATCCCCTACTTTTAGAATTCGGTTCGGCGTTGCATCAACCGAACTTTGGGTGATGGCGGTGCCTGTGATCTGACCTGTCACCTGCAGCCCTGAAGGTGCCTGTGCCTGTCCGGTGACCGCATCAAGCAGCAGACCTGTATTCCACGTCCCGCCATCGGCACTGACCTTGATCTCAAAGCTGTCACTGCCTGTGGTGCCCATTTCTGCGCGCCCTGAAAATCCGGTCTGGAACAACAAGCTGGCGGTGTCGGCGGCGGCGGCTTTGTTCACTTTGATCTGGTGGCCGTTGCCGTCATGGGTGAACAACGTAGCCTCGGATGCCACAACCAATCTGTTGAATGCATCATAGGTGGCATTGATGCCGATGCCTTGGAGGTTTTCTAGGGTGGCCTCCCATGTGGTGCCGTTCCATATTTTGATGCTGGTATCGGTGAGATCAACCGCCTGCCAGCCCGCAACAGGTGTCACAAACACCCAGCCAGCGTTCTGATAGGTGGCTAATGTGCCGGGCTGGTCTGTCCATGCACCACCGGGTGCTGCCCCCAAAGCCCAGACTTGCCCCTCTTGCGGGGTCGTGGGCGGTGTTGTTTGCTCTACCCCTTCTAGCGTCAGCTGGGTGAGCGCGTCAAGGCGCAGAAGTGCCTCGTTATGGGTGACGTGTTTTTGGGCCTGTGCAGGCGCAATAAAGGGAAGGGACAGACGGGGGGATGTGTCAGACATGGGGGCAACTCTCCTGCAGGTGTGTGATGGCAAACCTGTGGAAAAATGATTTATACGCTCATCCCAGAGCGGACGTTGCCTGTTGCTTGACCTATTATGTCTTTGTTAGAGACCTATTCACCGCCAAACCGCGTCAACAGTTGTGGCACCAAATCTAATGCTTCGCGGATGGTGACATCCATATCCAGATAGCGGTAGGTGCCAAGGCGACCTACAAAACTCACGCCCTGCTCAGCTGCGGCCAAGGCTTCGTATTGACCCAGAAGCGCTTTTTCCTCAACCAGTCTGATCGGATAATAGGGAATGTCATCAGGCCCGCATGCGCGCGCATATTCGCGGTAGCACACGGTGCTGTCATGGCTTTCCCACGGGGCAAAATGTTTGTGCTCGGTGATGCGGGTATAAGGCACGTCGCGCGCGCCGTAGTTCATGACCGCACAGCCTTGATAATCCCCCTCAGCGGTGAACCGCTCAAAATCCAGCGTGCGATAGCCAAGGCGGCCAAGCTTATACTCAAAATAGCTGTCCAATGGGCCGGACCAAATCACATGATCTGCAGGGTTCGCCATCTCATGCGAAAACGGCGTATCCAAATGCACGTCGATATTTTTATGGTCCAGAATACCCTCAACCATGGAGGTATAGCCTTGCTCGGGCATGCCCTGAAAACGGTGGTTGAAATAGTTGTCGTCGTAGTTGAACCGCAGCGGGAGGCGTTTGAGGATCGAGGCGGGCAGCTGTGTGGGCGAACACCCCCACTGCTTTTCCGTATAGCCGCGGAAAAACGCATCATAGAGATCACGGCCCACAAACCGCAGAGCCTGTTCTTCAAAGCTTTGCGGATCGGTGATGGTGGTGTCTGCTTGGGTTTGTTCAATGAACGCGCGTGCCTCATCAGGGCGCAGGGTTTTGCCAAAGAACTGATTGATCGTGTGTAGGTTCACAGGCAGCGAATAGACGGATCCGCCGACCGTGCTTTTGACGCGGTTACGGTAGGGCAGAAAATTGGCAAACCCGTTTACATAATCCCAGACCTGCACATCATCAGTGTGAAAGATATGCGGCCCATAGACATGCACCAGGACGCCCGTGTTCGGGCACCGCTGCGTGTGGCAATTGCCGGCAACATGGGGGCGGCTGTCGATCACGGTGATCATGTGACCTGCTTGCGCCAAGCTGCGCCCCAGCACTGCACCACTAAGGCCAGCGCCTACAATCAAGAAATTCATATGTTGCCCTTTGCCGTGCATCACCTGCTGGCGCACAGTAGGAAACCCACAGCTGAGGAACAACCGTTAAAACCTTATGAAAAGGTATATAAAAGAGGGGATAAACGGCCAGATTTAGCCTGATTTCAAACCCGAGCCATCCCTGCTGCCCTGCCAAACCTTAACACATGCGCGATGTGGAGTGGCAGCATGTTTTTTGAGTACAAAGATCGCCTTGGGGCGGGCGATATTACATTAACTAGTGATATTCGAGATCTGGAAATCGTACATCTGAATTCAGGTACGTTTCTGGTGTCCTCTACAGGTCTGAACGGAGGGCTGGTTTCGTACCAACTGGACGCGACAGGTCGGACCGTTGCGGTGACTGACCGGGTGTTCTTTTCTCAGGATGCGGGAGAGACCGTTAGCGGTACAATCGACGTGGTGACGTACGGCAGTACAGCCATGGTTGTGGCGGCGGGCGGTGCAAGTACAGCCATAGTTCAATACTGGCTGACGGCAGATGGTAGTTTCTCAACGGCGGCGGCGATTAGCGCGACACAGGGTAGCAGTGATGTGGCCTCACTGCAGGTCACTGCGGGAAGGGCGACCTACAGCGTCGCCCAAGACAGCGGACAGGTCGCGCGCCACATCGATGGCAGTGCAGGCACCGCCCAGCAGGTTGTGTTGGACGGTGTGACCGCCCTTGATACCGTTCAGGTTGGAACACAGAGTTTCCTACTGGCCAGCGAATACGGCACCAATAGTATCAGCAGTTACCGCATCAACAGCGCCAGTGGCGCGCTGACCCAAGCAGATGATCTGGGGGCCGAAGAAGGCTTGAGCATTACCGCTCCCACCACATTCGATACAGTCACAGCCTTTGGTCAGACATGGGTTGTTCTAGGCAGTGCAGGCACATCAACGCTGAGTGTGCTGTCCCTGAATGCTGCGGGCCAGATGGCAGTGGTAGATCACATCATGGACACCCGCGAGACGCGGTTTGGTGGGGTGCACTCAGTAGAAATTGCGCAGGTAGATGACCGTGTGTTTGTTATAGCAGGTGGAAGCGATGACGGGTTGAGTTTGCATACCTTGATGCCAGACGGGCGGCTGATCCATCTTGAAACCATTCCCCACACGACGGGTGCGAACCTGATGAATGTGGATCAGATCGAAGTGTCCGTGATGGGCGATGCGCTCCAGATATTTGTCAGCAGTGCGACAGATGCCAGCATCGTGCGGTACGTTGTCGATTTATCAGATCTTGGCAGCACGCAGCGCGGTGATGCCGACGCTGCAGGTCGGCTGACGGGCGGCGTGGGCGATGACATGTTGGTGGCGGGCGAGGGTGATACGGTGCTGGGCGGTGACGGTGATGATATCATTGTGGG
Organism: Sulfitobacter sp.; assembly: GCA_033851935.1. Lineage (GTDB taxonomy): Bacteria > Pseudomonadota > Alphaproteobacteria > Rhodobacterales > Rhodobacteraceae > Sulfitobacter. Next base: position 812 of record JAWSVL010000011.1, on the reverse strand, counting down.
CGCGTTGGATGCTCGGTTGACCGGGGGCGCAGGCGCTGACCGCTTTGTGCTGTCAGAAACAGGGGGCAAGACACGTATCCTCGATTTTACGCCTGGTGTGGATATCCTTGATTTTTCCTCCTACTTCATGCTGCGCACGGCTGATCAGCTGAGCGTGAATGCCACGTCTTCGGGTGCACGTATTTCATTGCGTGACACTGTAGTTGAAGTTCAATCGACGAATGGGATGTCCTTGGATAGCGAGGATTTGTTTGGGTTGGCTTTTGAATGGGCCGACCGCATTCCCATTCTGGAGCGGACGGCAGCACCGCCCGAAGCAAACCCAACACCGGTAGTGGTGGTACCACCTGTGGTGACCCCAACCCCAGTAGTTGAACCGCCCGTTGTGACGCCAACACCCGTAGTGGTGCCACCCGTTGTGACGCCAACACCTGTAACTCCGGTGACGGCGATGGTTATCGCGGGAGGTGACAGCGCAGACCGTATTGAGGGAAATGTTCTTAATGACAAACTGACTGGCGGTGGTGGTGCTGACAGCCTGTTTGGCAGCGCGGGTGACGATTCATTGTTTGGCGGCAATGGCAGTGACATGCTTTTTGGCGGTGCAGATGATGATTTTGTTGCTGGGGCTGCAGGGAATGATGTGCTGGATGGTGGCAGCGGTGCGGATGATTTGCGTGGTGGTGACGGCAATGATTTGATCAGGGGCGACCTGGGGGAAGACACGATATACGGTGATGCGGGAAACGATACATTACAGGGCGATGGCGGCGCTGATCTGATCTTGGGAGACGTAGGGAATGATCGTCTCG
>JAWSVL010000059.1:0-473 GCA_033851935.1 Sulfitobacter sp. | reverse complement strand
TCGTCATTGCCATCACCGCCATAAAACACATCTTCGCCGAAAAAACCGCCCAGCGTATCGTTACCCTCGTTACCATACATCGTGTCATTTCCCTGATCGCCCCAGACCTCATCCGCCTCTGTACCGCCAAACATCAGATCATCGCCGTAACCACCCTTCAGGGTATCATAGCCCGCCTCGCCCACTATTTGATCGTTACCATCGCCCCCCCATGCCGAGTCATTACCATCACCACTTTGCAGAGTATCGTTACCAGAATCGCCGTATATCGTGTCGTTGCCGCTAGCGCCTAAAACCTGATCATCGCCCACGTCACCACGCACAATATCCGCATCGTCGCCCCCGATGAGCACGTCATTGCCTGCGCCGCCATAAAGCGTATCGCGCCCAACCCCACCCTCGAGACGATCATTCCCTACGTCTCCCAAGATCAGATCAGCGCCGCCATCGCCCTGTAATGTATCGTTTCCCGC
>JAWSVL010000001.1:0-169680 GCA_033851935.1 Sulfitobacter sp. | reverse complement strand
GCGGTAGCAATGGGGCGGTTACTAGTGATCTTCGATCTTCCAATGGGGGCATGTAAGGGAAACAAAACCATGCCGTCTTTGGGCCTTTGCTATCTCTGGGCCACAAGTCGCATACGCGCTGCCCGTGCCGCTGCACTTGCAGAGATTGGTGCCACGACTCATCAGATAGGGGCTTGGACTGGCCACGTCAGCCTCGCAGAGATAGCACACTACACGCGCGCCGCTGATCAAATCAGCATTCTTTCTGGAGGAGAACAAAGTGGGAATCTAGGAAACCGTATTGAAAAGTTTCCAAAAAAGTCAAATTAAACATTTAATTTCAATCACTTATGATTGAAATGGTGGTCCCAGCTGGATTCGAACCAGCGACCTCTCGCTTCGGAGGCGAGCACTCTATCCAGCTGAGCTATGGGACCAAATTTTATGCAACACGTAACATAAATTAGGTTTCGCAATTCAACGTAGACCTTTGCGCATCATTGCCGGATCTTCATCACACGATCCGGCCAGAACAACTGTTTACAGGGGCGGTATAGTCTGCCCATCCTGCCCCTGCAATTCAAAAACCGAAGCGATCATGCGAAAAGATCATGCGCCAGTTCAAGTGCATCAATCCATGTGTCGATTTCATCGGTGGTATTGTACATCGCAAAGGAGGCGCGACATGTTGCATTAAGGCCCAAATACTCCATCAACGGCCCTGTGCAATGCTGCCCTGCCCGTACCGCAACCCCCTTTTTGTCTAGGATGGTCGAGATGTCATGCGCATGTGCTGCACCGTCCATGGTAAAGCTGAATATCGCTCCTTTATTAGGTGTAGTGCCTTGGACCGAAATCCAGTTGAGGCCAGCCAGCTTGGAGACGGCATAATCGCGCAAGGTAGCCTCATGCGCTGCAATGTTCTCGAGGCCAACACCAGTCATATAATCAATGGCAACACCCATGCCGATGGTTTGCACGATGCCGGGTGTGCCGGCCTCAAATTTCATGGGGGCATCGTTGTAGATAACACCATCTTTGCTCACTTCGCGGATCATATCGCCGCCACCAATAAACGGACGCATTTCGTCCATGCGCGCCGCCCTGACATAGACCGCGCCAGAGCCCGAAGGACCGTATAATTTGTGACCTGTCAGGCAGTAAAAATCACAACCGATATCTTGAACATCCACAGGCATGTGTACTGCTGATTGCGATCCATCCACCAAAACCGCGACGCCCTTTTCATGTGCGGCATGCGTGATGGTTTTTACATCAACAACTGTTCCCAAAACGTTAGACATGTGGGTGACAGCGATCAATTTGGTGCGCGGTGTAATTGCATCAATGACGGCTTGCGGGTCCAGCGCGCCATTAGCATCGACATCGACCCATTTGATCACCACACCCTGACGTTCGCGCAAGAAATGCCAAGGCACGATGTTCGCATGATGCTCCATTACACTCAGGATGATCTCGTCGCCTGCCTGCAGCCGCGGCATGGCCCAGCTATAGGCGACCATATTGATCGCTTCTGTGGTGCCAGAGTTAAAGATGATCTCGTCTTCGGAGGCTGCGTTGATAAAACTGGCTACTTTGCCACGCACTGCCTCGTATTTGTCGGTCGCGAGGTTGGACAGGTAATGCAGGCCACGGTGCACATTGGCGTATTCATGGCTGTAGGCCGTTGTGATTGCATCAATCACAACCTGCGGTTTTTGCGCAGATGCGCCATTATCGAGGTAAACCAGCGGCTTGCCGTTTACTTCACGCGACAAGATCGGGAAATCACGACGGATTGCAGAAACATCATACATTTGCGGGAACTCCCATAGCGCCAAGGCCAATCAGCCCGACAAGTATCATCAACCCAAACGCGATGCCGACAGCGGCCAGAACCATGGCGCCAACTGCATGCAGCAAGCTGGGGAAATTTAAGGCTTCGGTGAGGAAATTTACGGTGATCCACAGTGCAAAAACACTGACCCCCATGGCAAGTATTTCAGTTAGCCCCGGAGAAACAAAAACAAGAAAGAACAAGATGCCCTGAGCAACAAGTTGCAGCACCTGTAGCCAGACCAAAAGGGCAAGCACGTCGCCCAAATCACCTTTGCCGCCAATTGCAAGGCCTGTCCAATAAAATGCATGCACGCTAAGCACTTGAATCCCTGCAAAGATTGCAAAGAACAACACCGGATTACGCAATAACGTTGGTAAAACAGATGCATCGCCTAGCAGCAAGGACAGCCCCGTTATGATGCTATTGAGACAGGCCACCAACACCAAACCAGACCAAAGGACATCTCTGCTTAGGTTCATTGACATGATCTTTTGCGCAGCAGTGCGCGGGCTTTGGATTGTCTCCAGCGCCAGATTTTTCAGTGCGTCTTGATTCATCATTTGATTGACCCATCCGCAGTAAGTAAGCCAGCAGCCCAAAACCATCCAAACACAGCAATCCATATGTATCCGACGATCTGCAGTTGCAGTCCCGGACCGATAAATCCGGCCGTGAGCCCCATCAGCAGCAATATCGGCGTTGACGCAAGCAAGGCCCAGATCAACGTAAAGCGTATCTCAAAACCCGTAACCTGACGGCGTGCAATACGCGCTAAACACCAGATAACAAATGAAAAAAGATAAACCAAGATTGGCATCATGAAGATGTATAAAAAGGCACTCCAATAGATCCGTGCCGCTAGCGGAACATCTGGATCCATTTGTGCTTCACGTGCTTGAAAGGGTGTTGATGCGACAAACATCAACATCCCTGCAATCAACAAAAACAGCAATCCGCGCACTTCATTGCGGCCCTGCGCCAAAAAACGCGCGACAACCCGCCCCGGCCCTTTGTAGGTGGCCATGATATCCTGCGTCAGCGCCATACTAGCCCCTGCGACGCATCAACCACGCACCAAGGCGTGCGGTCATGTCATCACGTAGGTCCTCATGTGCAATCTCTTCAACAGCTTCTGCTAAGAATGCCAGCGTCAACAGATCGGTAGCCTCGTTCACTGGAACACCGCGAGAGCGCAGATAAAACAATGCGTCCTCATCTATGGCACCAGAAGTTGATCCGTGGCTACATGCTACATCGTCCGCATAGATCTCTAGCTCGGGTTTGGCTAAAAACTGGCTGTCACCGTCGAGCAGCAAGGACTGGCTGATCTGGTAACCATCTGTCTTTTGAGCACCCGCTTTTACAAGGATTTTGCCCTGAAAAACACCTGTGGCGCCATTGCGCAGGACCTTCTTAAAGACCTGACGGCTTTGGCAATTCACCGCGTCATGGGTGATGAAGACAGTATCATCATGCAGAAAATCGCCATCCCCAACACAAGCGCCCGCCACATTTGCAATTGCGTCATCGCCGGTTAGTTCGATCACGCAATCGTTGCGCGTCAGCATGCCGTTGACTGTCATGGTAAAGGAACGGAACGCAGATTCAGTGCCCAGACGTGTAAAGATATGCGTAGCAGCACGGCGTTCATGGTCACGACCCTGCGCGCGGATGTGGTGGAAGGAAGCGTTATCAGCAACTTCAACCTCGAGCACTTTGTTAAAGCGTGCCGCAGCTGGGCCATTTTCCAACAACGTCATTTCAGCGCCTGCATCCAACTTGATGCAGTGATGTAGGATTGCATCGGAAGTGTCTGATTTGTGATGATAAACGATGTTAACAGGTTTGCTTGGCTTGCCTGTAACATGGATCAATACACCATCCGTCGCAAAGGCCGTATTCAGTGCAGCCAAAGGACGATCAACAGGTGTCTGGCCGTTTGTCTCCAGCACGCCATAAAGGTTCTTAGCCCAGTGCAGGTCACTATCAGCAGTTGCAAGGCGTTCAATAGTGATGCCCTCAAGGCTCAGGTCATCAGATGCCTCTGCGTCAAACACACCGTCAACAAAGACGATGCGCAAACGATCAACACCGTCAAACATCGGCGCTTCGTCGCTCTCAAGGACAGTAGCTTTAGGCGCATCTACTTGGGTGAGTGTATCAGGGCGGGTGTATTTCCAATACTCGTCGCGGCGCTGGGGCAAGCCCATCACACGCAAACGTGCCAGCGCGTCTTCACGGGCCGCTACGGCCCATGTTCCGGCTGGCATCGCAAGGGATGCAATCATCGCCTCGGTTGGGTTTGGTTTTGTTGCTGCGTCTGCCATTATGCCACCTCGGCAAGGATATCTGCGTAGCCGTTGTTTTCGACTTCAAGTGCCAGCTCGGGGCCACCGGTTTTCACGATGCGGCCGTTTGCCATGATGTGCACAACATCCGGTTTGATGTGGTCCAGCAGGCGCTGGTAGTGTGTGATGACCAAAAATCCACGGCCCTCTGAGCGCAGTGCGTTAACGCCTTCAGCAACCAGTTTCATCGCATCAACGTCCAGACCCGAGTCTGTTTCGTCAAGGATGCACATTTTTGGCTCAAGCATGGCCATCTGTAGGATTTCGTTACGCTTTTTCTCGCCGCCGGAAAAGCCCATGTTGACAGGACGTTTCAGCATGTCCGCGTCAATTTTCAAATCTTTAGCTTTTGCACGCACCACTTTGAGGAACTCGGCTGCGGACATTTCGTCTTCGCCGCGTGCCTTGCGCTGTGCGTTTACGGCTGTACGCAAGAACGTCATGTTGCCAACGCCGGGAATTTCAACAGGATATTGGAAAGCAAGGAACAGGCCAGCGGCGGCGCGCTCTTCCGGTTCCATGTCCAGCAGATCATGGTCTTCCAGCGTGGCAGAACCACCTGTGACTTCATAGCCGTCTTTGCCCGAAAGCACATAGGACAGTGTGGATTTACCAGAGCCATTTGGCCCCATGATCGCGTGCACCTTGCCGGCTTCAACCTCTAGATCAACGCCTTTGAGGATTTGCTTGTCTTCGTCTTCCAGTTTTACCTGTAGGTTCTTGATGCTCAGCATGGAAATGCTCCTTTTAAGTCTGTGTGGCGCGGAGCGCCAATGATGTGTCTGGCCTTTAGGCCGTTGATTTCAGTCGCGCAGGAAAACTCTGATACAAAGCTTCGCGCGCAGCGATTATGGCGTCGTTATAAGTTATGGCGGCGGGTTTAGCCGCCTTGGCCTCGTCAAAGCAAAGCGGCGCGGTCATATCACGCCGACCGATTGAGGCCGCATAGTCGAGATATTTGAGCCAGCTTTGCCCCTTTGGTTCTATCCACGTGTTTGGAATGCCGTAAGCATCAGCCACAATTAAACCGTGTAACGAGGATGCGAACACATGCGCACAAGACGCAATTTCCAGGCATACCTGCGCTTTGTCATCTCGTGGATCAATCAGCAAATAGGCAGGGTCAGAGGCGACAAAGGCCAACAGCTCAGGGTCTTCCATTAAGGAAAGATGCGGAACAATACCGATGCGGTCCTGACGTGTGCCTTCAAATGGCAACGCCTCATTGATCAACAGGCCCGGATCACCAAACCGTTTCATCTCACGCTTTAGCAGGGCCGCTGTGATAGGACCACGAACCAACGCAAGCTCAACGTTATCCAAAAAATCATGCCCGAAGATTGGGTTCAACAACCCCGTCCCCCAAACGCATAGTTTTTCGCCGCTTGTGCGTGGCTCTTTTTGAGTACGTTTCACAACCTGCAACATGGAGCCAATTGCAAACATTTCTGCACGCCGTGGCCCCATATGCTCAACAGGACGTCCAGCCACATGTCCAACGATCAATGGATTGATCGCATCGCCAAAATTTGGCTCTGCCTTCCACCAATGAACGCGGAGCGGTGTTGTGTTGGACGCGTCTGACATCAGCTCAGGCTCACCGCAGTGCCGGATACAGAAACCATCATCATGCTGTCCGAAATGATCTCATAATCGATATCGATACCAACAACAGCATCGGCACCCTTCATCTGAGCGGCCTCGGTCAGTTCAGCCATTGCGGCTTCGCGGGCATCACGCAGTTTGTTCTCGTATTGGCCAGAGCGGCCACCAACAATGTCAGTGACCCGTGCAAACATATCGCGCACGATATTGGCCCCCATAATCGCTTCACCCACAACGATGCCATGGTAATTGGAGATCGGGCGGCCCTCGATACTGTTTGTGGTCGTGACAATCATTTTACGTTTCCTCAGGTTAACAAAATACGTGTGGAGGACAGCCGGAACCATAAACCAATATCAAGCCAGCTATGTCTCCACCCACAAGCGGCAGCACGGTTGGGTCGATCGCAGAAACGTCCCCGCCCGCTAAAGAGACACTGAAGGGTGACACTACAACCAAAAAGCATAGGATGAACGCGCCCAAAACTTTTCTATCAAAGGTTAAGATCATGACGAATTGCGTGCCTTAAACCAGCGAATGACAAGCCCCACAACAAAGTAGAATCCGGCAAAGACAACAGCAGACAAGACGGCTTCCTGCCAGCCATCGCCTTCTTCGACACCAAAGCCGAAGCCAAGGCTCGCGATGAGGTAAATCACTGCAGCTACAGCGGTTTCCTTAAGAAGCTTAGGCATTACCCTACTGAACCTTCCAATGAGATCGCGACTAGCGCCTGTGCTTCCATCGCAAATTCCATTGGCAGGGCCTGCAGCACGTCCTTACAGAACCCGTTAACCACCAGCGCCACGGCTTCTTCTTCGTCCATCCCCCGTGAGCGGCAATAGAACAGTTGCTCATCGTCTACCTTGGATGTTGTCGCCTCATGCTCAACCCGTGACGAGTTATTTTTGACCTCAATATAGGGCACGGTGTGGGCCCCGCATTTATCGCCAATCAGCAGGCTGTCGCACTGTGTATAGTTGCGGCTTTCTTTGGCTTTCGGGTGCATCGAAACAAGGCCACGATAGGTATTTTGCGCCTTGCCCGCGCTGATGCCCTTGGACACGATGCGCGATTTTGTGCGCTTGCCCAAATGGACCATCTTGGTGCCCGTATCGGCTTGCTGCATGTTGTTGGCAATAGCGATGGAGTAGAACTCACCTTGGCTGTCATCACCGCGCAGAATGCACGACGGGTATTTCCACGTCACAGCAGAGCCGGTTTCGACCTGTGTCCACATCACTTTGGCACGATCACCACGACAATCGGCGCGTTTCGTCACAAAGTTATAGATCCCGCCTTTGCCGTTTTCATCACCGGGGTACCAGTTTTGAACGGTGGAATATTTCACTTCAGCATCTTCTTCGATGATGATTTCAACCACGGCTGCATGCAGCTGGCTTTCGTCGCGCTGTGGCGCTGTGCAGCCCTCAAGATAGCTCACGTATGAGCCCTTATCAGCGATGATCAACGTACGCTCAAACTGGCCGGTGTTTTCTGCGTTGATACGGAAATATGTGGACAGTTCCATTGGGCAGCGCACACCCGGCGGCACATAGACAAACGAGCCATCGGAGAACACGGCTGAGTTCAGCGTGGCGTAGAAATTATCTTGCACGGGAACAACTGTACCGAGGTATTTCTTGACCAACTCTGGGTGGTCCTTGATCGCTTCGGAGATCGAACAGAAAATTACGCCGGCTTTTTTCAGTTCATCCTTAAAAGTGGTCCCGACAGACACACTGTCAAACACGGCATCCACAGCAACTTTGCGTGGCTCGTTGGACATTTCCTCAGCGCCCTCAACACCGGCCAAGATGGCCTGCTCTTTGAGCGGGATACCTAGCTTTTTGTAGGTTTCCAGCAGCTTGGGGTCCACATCGTCCAATGACTTAGGCTTTACGGCCATGCTTTTTGGACGGGCATAGTAATACTGGTTCTGGAAGTTGATCTCGGGGTAGTCGACCATCGCCCAGTCTGGTTCGCGCATTTGCTGCCAGCGGGCATAGGCACCAAGGCGCCATTCAGTCATCCACTCGGGTTCTTCGTTCTTGGACGAAATCAGCTTGACGATGTCCTCATTCAAACCCAGCGGGGCGTAATCCATTTCAATGTCAGTTGACCAGCCGTGTTTGTAGGCAGCGCCAACTTCGCGCACTGCGTCTACTGTGTCCTGATCGACGCCGTCTTTTACGATTGTATTGTCCACGCTCATGTTCCTCTCACGTCTGGCATTACGCCGCCCGCATCTGGTGTTTCTCGAATTTTGCTGTCCAAGCTTCCGCAAAGCGCAGCACATCGTTTTCAGTTGTCTCAAGGCCGATAGACACGCGTATTGCGCATGCCGCTTCGGCCTCGGTGTATCCCATCGCCAGCAGTACTTTGCTGGCCTTTACTTTGCCGCTAGAACACGCAGATCCTGCAGAAATGGCAAACCCTGCTAAATCCATCTGCATGACCTGTGTTTCGCCTTTCCAACCGGGGGTCAGAATGCACGAGGTGTTAGGCAGGCGTTGCACGCCTTTTCCGACAAAAGTAGTCAGTTGTGTAGTGTCTTCAATGGTCTTTTCTAGAATATTTCTAAGTTCGGCGACATCATCCCAACGCCCTGCCTCAACGTCACGCTGCGCGGCCTGCGCTGCAGCACCAAATCCGGCTATGCCGATGACGTTTTCGGTACCGGAACGGCGGTTCATTTCCTGACCACCACCTCGTAGAGTTGGTTCAGGGTCTTCGGCAGTGAAGTTGATCAATGCGCCGACGCCCTTTGGGCCACCAATTTTGTGGGCCGATAGGATCGCGTATGACGGTGTGACGTCCGAATATTTGACAGGCATCTTTCCTGCGAGTTGGGTTATGTCGCAGACGGTTGAATACGGAACAGTTCCAGCTCGAAAAGCACTTACTTTCCCACTACCGATCACCAGGCCCTTTTGACCCAACACGCCAGTTTCACTGTTTGCGGCTGACATTGCGGCCAAAGCGATTGGTTTACGGTCCGCTTGCCAGTCAGAGCCAGCTAATTCCGTCACTTTATTGAATAAATGTGTCACGCCATCGACGGACAATTTTCCCGAGCGGTCATGAACCGATTCCATGTTCAGGTCGCTCCAAACGCCAAGGCAATCGTGTTCCGTAGGCAACGCGGCAAAAACACCGCCGTGGCGCGCCTTTTGTGCCACAGCTAGGGCGGCAGCCTCGGTCGCGCTGGACGTGAAGATGACCTGCTGCGGCTTGCAGCCTACCAATTCAGCAACTTGAGCCCGTGCCCGTTCGATCATCATTTTGGCTGCGCGCCCTTCGGCATGTACCGAAGACGGGTTACCTACGACGTCCATCGCGTCAACCATCGCGACACGGGCTTCGGCCCGCAACGGTGTGGTGGCGTTATGATCCAAATAGGTGCGCATCATTTTCTTTTACCGGAAAATTCAAAGGTCATGACGTTATTCATCCACCACGGCAAACAGCGTCGGCACGGCTGGACAGGGTGTCATTTGGTTATCCACAACGTCCGAAAGGCGTGTTTGATGCAAGAATACATAGACATGCGCGCTTAGCCCTTGCCACAGACGGTTGGTCAGGGATTGTGCGCGGCTGCCCGAAGCACCGCCAGAGGCACCTGCCCCTTTGTGCATTGCATCAACGGTTTCATCGACCGCACTCAGGATATCGACCACGCGAATATCGGATGGAGGCCGTGCAAGGCGATAGCCGCCACCTGGGCCGCGCACAGATGTCACCAGCCCGTCACGGCGCAGCTTGACAAACAGTTGCTCAAGGTAGGGAAGCGACACTTGTTGCCGTTCGGCAATGTCTCCAAGCGAGACAAGCGAATCTGCGGGTTGCAGCGCGATATCGGCCAGCGCCACCATCGCATAACGTCCTTTTGTCGATAGCTTCATGGCTACTTCCCTGCCTGATAAGGCTTTTGTTTGACGAAGGCGCTTGTAATGCCTACATCCCAGTGACGCATCCGAGGTTTCGGGTGCCTCATATTAGAACCGTTCTAAGGTAGCCGACAGATTTCGTCAAGAATATCATCCGCTCTTTTGAACCAGTAAGAGAGAACACCCATGCCCGAGGTCATATTCCCAGGTCCTGAAGGTCGTCTAGAAGGGCGTTACCATCCACAAAAAGAGCGTGACGCTCCGATTGCGATTGTGCTGCATCCCCATCCCCAGTTTGGCGGCACGATGAACCACAAAGTGGTCTACAATCTGCACTATGCTTTCTACAAGATGGGTTTTACCGTTTTGCGGTTCAACTTCAGAGGTGTTGGCCGTAGCCAAGGTGAATACGATCAAGGGATTGGTGAGCTTTCAGATGCTGCCTCTGCTCTTGATTACCTACAGTCCATGAACAACAACTCCAAACACTGCTGGGTTGCCGGCTTTTCGTTTGGTGCGTGGATCGGCATGCAGCTTTTGATGCGCCGCCCAGAGATCACAGGATTTATCTCGGTTGCGCCACCAGCAAATATGTACGATTTCAGCTTCCTTGCACCCTGCCCTGCATCCGGCCTGATCATCAACGGATCTGGTGACCGTGTTGCGCCACCTGCCGATACGGTTGGTCTGGTCAACAAATTGCATGAGCAAAAGGGTATCACTATTACCCACCAAGAAGTCGAAGGCGCGGGCCATTTCTTTGAAGAGCCGCACATGGACACGATGATCGATTCAACAACGCAGTATGTCCGCCGTCGTCTAACCGAAAATACACGCTAATGGCTGACGAAGCAGTCACCAAAATGGCCAACAAGTTGGCCGAAGAATGCCTCGCCGTTCAAAAAGAGACCGGCGAGGATCGCTTGTTTATGGAAGTGGGCGACGTTTTAGGCGCCTCCTCCCAAACACTTGAGGAGGCATTCCTCACCGCTATTCGTACGCGAATGGCTGAACAAAAGGGCCGTACCTTTCTGGCGAACAAACTGAAGAAACACCGTGCGTCACCATCAGAATAGTTGAGACAATGACAAACCAGATGTCGCGGATGGAGCTTTCAAGGGCGATGGCCGACCATATTGCGCCCGCATTATTTGATCGCGGGTTCTATGAAATCAGTGATATCGACCACAATGAAGTCTCTCTTGGTCAAGGCCGAAGCTTTTTCTACCGAGCGTCGCAAACGCGTATCGTACGTGCGAATATTTGGGTAACAGACCTTGAAGAGCCGTCGTTTGTGGCGGATTGCACGATCCATACCATTCCCGTTACTGCAAGTAATCGCGACGCGGCTGAGTATGCGAATGACGATTTTGCGACTGAAAATATTGCCATTGATCGGGTGATCGACGTTCGGCTCATACCCAACAGAGAAAACGTTCCCATCGGGTTTTGGCTTTTTGCGATGGCCTTTCAGATGCTGTATCTATTCTGGGTATTCATTGCGGCGATCGTTTCAGGCTTGCGCAACAAATCAGATGCACGTCCACCCAAACTTGCACACCGTTTTATGAGTAATCTTCCAAAACTTGACAGATATGTACAAAGGGCACCATGACACAACGGCTTAACCAGCAGATTTCCTTCCTGAATGAGGCAGACAAACTCAAATCAGTCGTGCGTGCGACTGAGCTATGCGACAATTCGCGTTACGAAAACTCGGCTGAGCACAGCTGGCACCTGACCCTCTATGCTCTTGTATTGTCGGATCAGGCTAAGACGGATGTAGACATCAATCGCGTGATCAAGATGCTCATTCTTCACGATCTGGTTGAGATCGACGCAGGCGATAATCCTATTTTCGGCGACTACGATGCCATTGCGATGGAGGCACAAGAGCAGGTAGCAGCTGATCGTATTTTTGGATTGCTACCTAATGACTTAGGTTCCGATCTTAGAGCGATTTGGGAAGAGTTTGAAGCCGCCCAAACGCCATCGGCCCAGTTCGCGAAATCCCTTGATCGCTTTCAGCCGCCTATGCAGAACCTCCAGTCTGGTGGCGGCAGTTGGGTAGACTATAATGTTACGCCAGAAATGATTGAGGAACGGGTTGGGCGAAAAATTTCGATTGGTGCACCTGCACTATGGACCTATGCACAAGAAAAGATAGCGGCCTTCTTTGCAGCTCATTCTAGCAAGTAATTTTATACGGTATACAATTGCATACCGCATTTCAATTTAACGATTTATACGTTATACGCACCTAAAGAAGGTCCAAGTCAAAGGAATGCACATGACCAAGATCAAGGTAGAAAACCCCATCGTCGAACTGGACGGTGACGAAATGACCCGCATCATTTGGGACTTCATCAAGAAAAAGCTGATCCTTCCCTACCTTGATGTAGACCTAAAATATTACGACTTGGGCATTCAGGCTCGTGATGACACCGACGATCAGATCACCATCGATTCCGCCGAAGCGATCAAGAAATACGGTGTCGGCGTCAAATGTGCGACCATCACGCCGGATGAGGCGCGCGTTGAAGAATTCGGCCTTAAGAAGATGTGGCGCTCTCCCAATGGGACCATTCGCAACATTCTGGGCGGTGTGATCTTTCGCCAACCGATCATCTGTTCCAACGTGCCCCGCCTTGTTCCGGGCTGGACCAAACCAATCGTCGTTGGCCGTCACGCTTTTGGTGATCAATACCGCGCAACCGATTTTAAATTCCCCGGTGCGGGTAAGCTGACAATCAAATTCGTCGGCGAAGACGGTACCGAGATCGAGCACGAAGTGTTTGATGCACCTGATTCCGGTGTGGTGATGGCAATGTACAATCTTGATAAATCCATTATCGACTTTGCGCGCGCTTCTCTCAACTATGGCTTGAACATGGGGTGGCCTGTGTACCTCAGCACAAAGAACACGATCCTCAAACAATATGACGGTCGCTTTCTTGAGCTGTTCCAGCAGATCTATGAGGCTGAATTTGAGGAAAAGTTCAAGGAACTGGGCATCACCTATCAGCACCGTTTAATCGACGATATGGTTGCATGTGCGATGAAATGGAATGGCGGATACGTCTGGGCCTGTAAGAACTATGATGGCGATGTGCAGTCAGATACTGTCGCCCAAGGTTTCGGCTCACTTGGTCTGATGACTTCTATCTTGATGACACCGGATGGCCAAACTGTTGAGGCTGAAGCTGCACACGGGACAGTTACACGCCACTACCGGCAACACCAAAAGGGTGAAGAGACGTCAACCAACTCCATCGCGTCAATCTATGCATGGACTGGTGGTCTCAAGCACCGCGGCAAGTTGGATGAAAATGCAGCACTGATCAGCTTTGCTGAGACGTTGGAAAAAGTTGTTGTGGACACTGTCGAAGCGGGCGACATGACAAAAGACCTCGCGCTGCTGGTTGGTCCAGATCAAAGCTGGCTGACAACGATGGGCTTTTTGGAAAAGGTTGACGAGAACCTGAGCAAAGCGCTCAACGTTTAAGAACGAATGGTTTGAATAAAGGGGCCGCAGGTGATGCGGCCCTTTTTCTATCTGAATGCTGTTTCCAAATGCTGCACAGTGTTGTTTTGCGCGGGAACAAACGGTGTAATTTCACAGTGATGGCCTTCAAACCGGCAAAAGCTCCCCTTGGGGACCTCGATCCAGTTTCCATGATCGGTATCATATGGCTCTGAAACAACAGACCATCCTTGCCAGTCTTCTGACCACTGATAAAACAACGATGGTGCCAGATCATCCGACGCATAGCGCACAGCATAAAGCGCCTTGCCATCGGTAAAGGCGGCGGCGCACCTCATGTGCGGGCCAATGCCCCCTTCCCGCGACATGGTTTCAAGCAGGTCCACCGCATGTTCCATAGCCCCTTTAGGGTTCGCATCTAACCCCAGACCACAGGCGATCAGGAATAGAGCTTCACTATCAGTCGCACCCTTGCGGGTTAGGTACAGTTCATCAGTAATCAAATGCTCGGCCTTGCGCCGAAATCCTTCAAACCCGCCAATCTGACCATTGTGCATAAACGCCCATTGGCCTTGAACAAAAGGGTGACAATTATTGCGGCTGGTTGCTGTGCCTGTGGATGCCCGCACATGCGCCATAAACAACGGCGAGCAGACCTGCTCTGCTATGCTGCGCAAGTTGGGGTCAGACCAGGCCGGATAGACATCTCGGTATAAGCCAGGCTCAGCGCGTTGATCATACCACGCCACACCAAATCCATCGGCGTTGATCGCGGTCTTGCACTTAGATGCTTTGCGCGATTGATGGATTAATGAATGATCCGGAGCACTCAGAATTTCGGAAATATATAGAGGTTTGCCCTGCCACGCAGCCCAACGACACATCTATTGGCCCCGATTGTGGGTTTTCGCGTATAAATCAGCGATGATCTTGCTTGCTGTCTTTTCAAACAGGCACGGGATCACCGCGTGAACCAGCGCCGCACCTGCTGCTAAAAACAGCTTGCCCGAAAATTTGGCCGCGAAAGCCATGTGCTCAAAGAATGTTTCGTCAACTTTTGCAGGGTGGGCGAGGAAAATGCGATTGATCATGTTGGCTCCATTACGTGTATTTGAGTGACAATCTACCCGCCTCACGTCGTGCAGTGATCCCAAATATATCTTAATATTGATTGATAATGGGAAAATTTCACGCGATAATATAAATATGGATAACATTGACACCTTGGATCGTAGACTGCTCATTGCTTTACAGCGCGACGCGGCGCAATCCCTTGATGCGCTTGGTGCTGAGGTGGGCTTGTCGCGCAATGCCTGCTGGCGGCGTATTCGTGTGCTTGAGGACGCGGGCGTAATCACCAAACGGGTGGCTTTGGTTGATCCAGCAAAAGTGGGCCTTGGCCTGACGGTCTTTATGCAAATCAGAACAAATGCGCATGCCCCTGATTGGCTCAAGAAGTTCTCGGCGGCGACCAACATCATTCCAGAAATCCAAGGTGTTTATAGGATGAGCGGTGATCTGGACTATCTCATTCGGGCGCGGGTTGCGGATATGGCAGGGTATGACAAACTGTATCAACGCTTGATATCACTTGTCGCCCTATCTGATGTCTCGGCCAGCTTTGTGATGGAAGAGATAAAAGAAACTTCTGAACTACCACTCTGAAAGGTCGCTAATATGCCCGTCTACCTGATCCTAGCTTTGGCTGTTCTGGCTGAAACAATAGGAACAACTGCGCTGCAGGCCAGCCAGCAATTCACACGGATTGGACCGTCAGCTCTGGTGGTTGTGGCCTATGCGATCTCATTTTATCTTCTGTCTATTACTTTGCGCTCGATGCCCGTGGGCATTGTTTATGCTTTATGGAGTGGCCTTGGCATTATTCTTATCGCCGGGATTGGTTGGGTCGTTTTTGAACAGCGGTTGGATTTTCCCGCGCTTTTGGGTCTTGGTATGATTATCGGTGGAATTGCCGTAATCCACCTCTTTTCGGCAACAGCACCACATTAAACGCAGCTAATCGGCTGTCTGTTAAGTCTGAGGGGTTTTTCGCTGGCCTTTGTGGCCATTGCACGTTAGAGCGCGCTCAATCCCCTGAGACAAGGTAATCCAAATGGACCTGCGCAACATCGCAATCATCGCACACGTTGACCACGGCAAGACGACGCTGGTGGACGAACTATTGAAACAATCCGGCACTTATCGTGAAAACCAGGCGACGACAGAACGCGCCATGGACAGCAACGATCTAGAGCGCGAGCGCGGCATTACAATTTTTGCCAAGCCGACTTCTGTTGAGTGGAACAACACACGTATCAATATCGTTGATACGCCGGGCCACGCCGACTTTGGTGGTGAGGTTGAACGTATCCTCTCCATGGTAGACGGTGTTGTCCTGTTGGTTGACGCGGCCGAAGGCCCGATGCCACAGACAAAATTTGTAACATCAAAAGCGTTGAAGCTTGGATTGAAGCCGATCGTTGTTATCAACAAAGTTGATAAAGCTGACGGCGAGCCTGATCGCGCGCTTGACGAATGTTTCGATCTGTTTGCCAGCCTTGACGCGACAGACGAGCAGCTTGACTTCCCACATATGTACGCTTCTGGTCGTTCTGGCTGGGCTGACATGACACTGGACGGTCCTCGCAAAGACCTGACAGCGCTGTTTGAGCTGGTGCTCAAGCACGTTCCTGCCCCTGCGCAGGTCGCTGACAATGACAAGCCATTCACAATGCTGGCCACCACGCTTGGCGGTGATCCATTCTTGGGTCGTCTCCTCACAGGCCGTGTTGAATCAGGTACGCTGAAAGCGGGTCAAACGATCAAAGCGATGTCACGTGATGGCACATTGATCGAAAATTTCCGCGCTACCAAAATCTTGGCATTCCGCGGTTTGGACCAAACCGCCATTGATTTGGCCGAAGCAGGCGATATCGTCTCCATCGCTGGTATGTCCAAAGCAACGGTTGCCGATACATTGGCTGAGACGTCAGTGGTCGACGCCATCCCTGCCCAACCAATCGATCCTCCGACAATCACAGTGACCTTTGGTATCAACGACAGCCCGCTTGCTGGCCGCGATGGTAAAAAAGTTCAGTCGCGCGTTATCCGTGACCGTCTGATGAAAGAAGCAGAATCCAACGTCGCAATCAAAGTGACCGATAGCCCGAACGGCGACTCGTTTGAGGTTGCTGGCCGTGGCGAATTGCAGATGGGTGTATTGATCGAAAACATGCGCCGCGAAGGTTTTGAACTTTCGATCTCGCGTCCGCAGGTTTTGTTCCAAGACATCGATGGTGTCCGTCACGAGCCGATCGAAGAAGCTACAATTGACGTTGATGACGAATACTCTGGCGCGGTGATCGAAAAGATCACTGGTGTTCGCAAGGGTGAGCTTGTTGAAATGCGTCCTGCTGGTGCGGGCAAAACCCGTATTATCGCGCACGTCCCCTCACGTGGCTTGATCGGGTATCACGGTGAATTCTTGACCGACACACGCGGCACAGGCGTTATCAACCGCGTCTTCCACACTTGGGCACCGCACAAAGGTAAAATCCCTGGCCGTCGCGCTGGTGTTCTGATCTCCATGGAAAACGGTGTGTCTGTATCCTTCGCTCTTTGGAAGCTGGAAGATCGCGGTAAGTTCTTTATTGGCGCTCAGGCTGACGTCTATCAAGGTATGGTTATCGGCGAGCACAGCCGTGAGAACGATCTTGAAGTGAACCCGCTGAAAGGCAAACAGCTGACCAACGTTCGTGCTTCTGGTACAGACGAAGCGGTTCGCCTGACTACGCCAATCACGCTGAGCCTTGAAGAAGCGATTGCATACATCGACGATGATGAGCTGGTGGAAGTTACACCAAACGCCATCCGTCTGCGCAAACGTTACCTTGACCCGCATGAGCGCAAGCGCATGTCCAAATCTGCATAAGATACTAAAAAAGGCGCTCCAATTCGGAGCGCCTTTTTTAGTTCTAAGATTGTTAAGCTGAATGAATATTCAGCGGACCTTCGGTTTACTCGGTTGTCTCTACAATCATTAACTCACGTTCAGATGCGCCTTTTGCAAAGGCAAGCGCCGCTTGATAGGTTTCCGAGTGGTAGCAGCGTTCAGCCGTTTCAACATCTGGGAATTTTGCCACAACGTTGCGCGGGCGCTCTTTTCCTTCCAGCTGAATAAAACGTCCACCCCGTGCAATGAATTCGCCGCCATGCGCCGCGATGGCGATCGTCGCTCCCGCAGCATACTTTTTATAGGCGGCTTCGTCGGTTACAGTAACATGAGCAATCCAAAGTGCTGGCATAGTGTTATCCTTTCAAAATGTTTTGTGCGGCCGCAATTGCAGCCTCTGCATTTTCAGCTGATGCGCCACCGCCCTGAGCCATATCAGGGCGACCGCCTCCACCTTTACCACCCAGCTCGGCAACTGCCGCGCGCAGGATATCTACGGCAGACAAGTTCCCTTTGAGGTCATCTGTCACACCTGCTGCAACTGCTGCTTTGCCGCCAGTATCAGCAATCAACAAAACGGCACCAGAAACAAGACGGGTTTTGTGCTCATCCACCAATGCGGGCAGATCTTTACCCGTTACGCCTGACAAAACCTGACCGTGAAAGGCGATCCCGTTGATCTCAACAGACTCCGGGGTGCTTGTTCCACCAGACATTGCCAATTCACGGCGCAGCTGTGCCACTTCGTTGCTTAGGCTGCGACGTTCGTCAATCAAGGCGCGTACCCGTTCAGGCACCACATTGGCAGGTGCTTTAAGCTCAAGCGCGGTCTGTGCCAGCAACTGATCTTGCATGCGCAGATGCGCCATTGCTGCCTCGCCCGTAAGCGCTTCAATACGGCGCACACCTGCGCTGCTGGCGCTATCGCCGAGCATCACAAATGCACCAATATCGCCAGTTCGTTCAACATGCGTACCGCCGCACAGCTCAAGCGAATAGGTGTTCTTTTCAACACCTTTGCCGGAACCCGTCTGTTGGCCCATCGAGACAACACGTACTTCGTCGCCGTATTTTTCACCAAACAGTGCCTGCGCACCAAGCGTGCGCGCGTCATCGGGTGTCATGATACGGGTTTCAACCATACTGTTCTGGCGAATGTAGCTGTTCACCTCGGATTCAACACGTGCCATATCCTCGGCGCTGATCGCTTCGTTGTGGCTAAAATCGAAACGCAGGCGATCTTGGGCATTAAGTGAGCCGCGCTGCGCGACATGATCACCTAGCGCATGACGCAGTGCTTCGTGCAACAAGTGCGTTGCGGAGTGGTTGGCACGTATAGCAGTGCGGCGCGCATTATCGACATCAAGAACTGCTGATTGCCCATTGGAAACGCTGCCTTTTTCGATCACTGCGAAGTGAATGAATACACCCTGAGCCTTGCGCGTATCCGTAACGCGGGCAGTGCCCGTGTCGGTGCGGATGATACCAGTATCTCCCAACTGGCCGCCGCTTTCGGCATAAAACGGTGTTTGGTTCAGCGCAATCTGTACCTTTTGCCCCTCAGCGACTTCGGTCACAGTTTTGCCGTCTTGAACCAAAGCCGCAATTTTACCTTCAGCAGTTTCGGTGTCGTATCCAAGGAACTCGGTCACGCCCGATTTATCGGCTACGTCAAACCAAATAGTAGCATCAGCAGCTTCGCCAGACCCTGACCATGCAGCACGCGCTTTGGCTTTCTGTTCCGCCATGGCAGCATCAAAACCGTCTGTGTCTACCGCGCGGCCCTTTTCACGCAACGCGTCTTGGGTCAGATCAAGCGGGAAACCGAAGGTATCATATAGTTTGAACGCTGCTTCACCGGGTAGGTTTGCACCTTTTGGCAGTGAAACCAACTCATCATCAAGCAGCTTCAACCCGCGATCAAGAGTTTGACGGAAGCGCGTTTCTTCCTGCAACAGTGTCTGTTCAATCATCGACTGTGCCTGTCCCAGTTCGGGATAAGCCTGCCCCATCTGGGCAACAAGTGACGGCACCAAACGGTGCATCAATGGATCTTGGACACCTAACAGATGCGCGTGACGCATTGCACGGCGCATGATCCGGCGCAGAACATAACCACGACCATCATTACTGGGCATCACGCCATCAGCCATCAAGAAGGAGGTCGAGCGCAGGTGATCGGCAATAACGCGGTGGTGCGTTTTGCATGGGCCATCAGGATCGCTGTTGGTCGCATGGGCGGACGCTTCGATCAGGCTGCGCATTAGGTCAGTGGAATAGTTATCGTTGGTGCCCTGCAATAATGCTGCTACCCGTTCGATCCCCATGCCGGTGTCGATGGATTTGTTCGGGAGGTCCTGACGGGTGCCATCCTCAAACTGTTCGTATTGCATGAATACGAGGTTCCAGATTTCAACGAAACGATCCCCGTCTTCGTCTGGTGAACCGGGAGGTCCCCCCCAGATGTGATCCCCATGATCATAAAAAATCTCGGTACACGGGCCGCATGGGCCTGTTGGACCCGCTGACCAAAAATTATCATCCGTGGCGATCCGAATAATCCGGTCATCGCTGAGGCCAGCGTGCTTTTTCCATATTTCCACGGCCTCGTCGTCGGTATGATAAACCGTAACTAGTAAGCGTGACGCATCGATACCAAATACCTTAGTCAACAGATCCCACGCCAGTGGAATGGCATCTTCTTTGAAGTAGTCTCCAAAACTGAAGTTGCCGAGCATTTCAAAAAATGTGTGATGGCGCGCAGTATATCCGACGTTATCCAGATCATTGTGTTTGCCACCGGCACGCACGCATTTCTGTGAAGTGGTGGCGCGGCTATAATCGCGTGTCTCGACACCCGTAAAAAGGTTCTTGAATTGAACCATACCCGCAGCAGTAAACATGAGCGTCGGATCGTTGCGCGGGACCAGCGGGCTGGACGGCACAATCGCGTGGCCGTTATCCCCAAAGTAGTTCAGGAAGGTCGAGCGAATTTCGTTGAGCGTTTGCATGATGTCCGTCCTTTGGGCACGCGAAATAATCCTTTTGAGATAACGTTGGCACAAGGGTCTGTCCACAGGCCGCACAGTAAAAAAGGAGGCACACCTTGCGGCATGCCCCCTTTTTCAAGTTTGCTTGGTCAATGTGACCCGATCAACCGTCAAGAATGTCAGGATCATCCAAATTTTCGGAACCATCAAAATCCAGCCCATGTGCGGCGCGGATTTTATCTTCGATGTCGATAGCCATGGCTTCGTGTTCGCGCAGATAGTTTTTCGCGTTTTCACGTCCCTGCCCGATCCGTTCGTCCCCATAAGAGAACCAGCTGCCGGATTTGTCTACAAGGCCGGCCTTTACACCCATGTCCAGTAGTTCACCCATCTTCGAAATGCCTTCGCCGTACATGATGTCAAATTCAACCTGCTTGAACGGCGCTGCAACTTTGTTCTTAACAACTTTCACACGTGTTTGGTTGCCCACAACCTCATCGCGGTCCTTAAGCGAACCAATGCGACGGATATCAAGACGTACTGAAGAGTAAAACTTAAGGGCGTTACCGCCAGTTGTTGTCTCAGGTGAGCCGAACATGACGCCAATTTTCATCCTGATTTGGTTGATGAAAATAACCATACAGTTCGATTTCGAAATCGATCCAGTTAATTTGCGCATTGCTTTGCTCATCAGGCGCGCTTGTACACCAACAGAGCTATCGCCCATTTCACCTTCTAGTTCGGACTTTGGCGTAAGTGCAGCAACCGAATCCACGATCACCATGTTTACAGCACCAGAACGCACCAGCGTATCCGTTATCTCCAATGCTTGTTCGCCAGTATCGGGTTGGGAAATAAGCAATTCGTCAATATCCACACCCAATTTTCTTGCGTACTGTGGATCAAGCGCGTGCTCGGCATCTACAAAAGCACAGACACCGCCAGCCTTTTGCTGCTCTGCAACACAATGCAGTGTCAAAGTTGTTTTACCCGACGATTCAGGGCCGTAGATCTCGATGATCCGTCCCATTGGCAAGCCACCGATGCCAAGTGCGATATCAAGCCCAAGCGATCCTGTAGAAGATGATGTAATATCTTGAATCGCCCCCTCGGCACCCAGCTTCATAATTGAGCCTTTGCCAAATTGCCGTTCAATCTGCGCCAGCGCGCTATCAAGCGCCTTTTGCTTGTCTGCTGATTTCTTATCCATATTCAAAAGATCTGCCGTTGCCATTGGGGTTCTTCCTTTACTGTCACAGGGTGGCGGTGGCGGCAATCGCCCCTGACCAACAAGTTCTTATGTTCTGCTAATGTTCTTATGGGTACAAAGATGGAACATTTCAATAAGTATTTTCTTATGCCATCTTGGGAGTAGATTGGTTAATAAGGTGTTTATAATGTTAAACGTCGTATCGACAGGTTGGATGGAGACCGTAAATGCTTGTTTTCTTTAAAGAACGTTTGGCGTTCCTATCTGTTCCCAAAACGGGAACCACAGCTTATCAAACAGCTTTGGCACCGCGTGCCGATTTGGTTATTACTGATCCACCGCTTTTGAAGCATGCGCCAGTCTACCGATATAATCGCTTTATTCGTCCCATGTTTTTAAATGTTTGTGATGCTGAGATGGAGCTGATGGCGGTAATGCGTCATCCCGTCAGCTGGTTAAGTAGTTGGTATCGTTACAGACAACGTCCCTTTATGAAAGATCGCCCGAACAATACTCATGGAATCAACTTTGACGAATTTGTGCTGGCATACATGAAAGGCAAACGACCAGGCTTTGCCGAGGTCGGAAGTCAGCTGAAATTCTTGGAAAAGCAACCAAACGGCACTGGCATCACCCATTTGTTCGCGTACGAAGACCAAGGCCGATTGCAATCGTTTTTGGAGGATCGCCTCGATGTCAAGCTGGATCTCGCACGTGAAAATGTATCACCAAACATCCAAGTGGAATTATCACCTGATGTTGAGGAAAGGTTCCGCCGCAAGTTCGCTGAAGAGTTCGCATTGTACGACAGTATTTCTCAAGACTAATGAAGCTGCTTGTTAACCGTTTCAGTGAGATCACTGAGTGAGAAAGGTTTTGGCAAGAAGACTGAGTTTGGAATCTTCTTTTGGGCCTCACCTAGGCTGTCCTCTGCATATCCCGAAACAAAGACAACTCTTACACCTGGCCGTTCTTTTAGGGCTTCACGAACCCAGCTTGGCCCGTCCTTGCCGGGCATAACGACGTCGGTGACGAAAACGTCAATCTTTAGGCTCACATCTTCAAGTGTTTCTAATGCAGCCTCTGCATTTTCAGCTTCCAACACGGTGTATCCGCGCAATCGGAGCGCTCGACTGGCGAAAGCACGCACTGGCGCTTCATCTTCAACCAATAAAATCACGCCACCCTTTGGCAAGTTTGACATGTCTTTGGGCACCTCCGCAGCTTTTGGCAAAACAATCTGTTCCGAAGGCGCAAGAACAGGGAAGTAGAGCGTGAAGCATGTCCCAACCCCTTCATCACTATCTACAAAGATGTAGCCGCCGGTCTGTTTGATGATCCCATACGCTGTAGAAAGCCCCAGACCAGTTCCCTCTCCCGTACGCTTTGTTGTGAAAAAAGGTTCGAATACTTTTTGCAACTTATCAGAAGGAATCCCCGTGCCATCGTCACATACTTTGATGGTGACATAATCACCCGCAGGGACGGAAACCTGATCCCGTTGGAGTGGTTCGGTCAAGTTAGCGCATTCTGTCAGAATCCGAATTTCCCCCCCACTAGGTAATGCATCACGTGCGTTCACAACGAGGTTCATCAACACCTGTTCTAGTTGCCGTTTGTCGGCCCGAATGGGTTTAAGTACGGGATCGTGGCTAAGGGTAAGGGTTACTTTTTCTCCTACCAAGCGATTGAGGAGATGTGTCAAGTCGGCCAGCGTATCACGCATGTCCAAGGTTTCAGGCTGGAGCGTTTGTTTGCGTGAAAAAGCAAGCAATTGCCCCACAAGGGCTGCAGCACGATTTGCGTTCTGGTTGATTTGAACAAGGTCGCTATAGTCGCCATCACCTTGATCATGACGTAACAACAACAGATCACAATGCCCCGAAATTGCGGTTAACAGATTGTTAAAATCATGCGCAACGCCTCCAGCCAGCTGACCAATCGCTTGCATCTTTTGACTTTGGACAAATTGCGCTTCAAGTGATTTCAATTCAGTCGCGTCATGCAACACCGCAATTAGTGCCGGCGTTCCGTCTTCCTCGATCCGGTTCAGAGTGACCTGCACAAATGCTTCGCGGTCGCCACGCGTGAGCCGAAGGAATTCGGACTTTTGAGCCAAACGACCCGCGAGTGTATCTTCGAGCCAATCCGAAATGGATCGTCCAAGCCCTTCCATCAATGAAGAAATATGTGCGCCCTCAGTCAAGACAACGCCAATAAGTTTAGAAGCACGTCTATTGAACGCCTGAACTGTACCGTCCGGCGCTATTTTTACCATTGGGATCGGCATGTCCTGGAATACTTGCCAGTCGGGGTTTTGGCCGACATCGTCAATGGCAGGGGGCGGTAAGAAATATATTGCGCGTCGCCCTGCTCCGGCATCGGTTTGCGCCACCAATGCAGGCTGGTTGCCTGATATGGTCGCTACTTTCATCACGGTTCCAGGTACAACAACCTGTTCTGAAAATACGTTATCCAACGACTTGCAGCGCACACCAATAAATTGCCTGGCCGCATGGTTCATCGACAAAATAGCACCGCTGCGCCCTACCATCATCATAGGAAGAATGCGGTTATCACTAGGGAGTGTTCCGCTTGTTTGGACATTTTGCGGTTCGACACGCCAAGCAAAACAGCCTGTACCGACGGCATGAACCGTCAACAAAATCTGGCCGCTGTTGGTCACGATTTCCTCGCGGGCAGAGCCGCCTATTTCAGCGCGCGATTGTAAGCGAAACAAAATCGCATTCGGGTTGGCCATTCGTTCGGTCAAAACTGAAGAAAGTGTTTTATCCTGTGTCTGCCCAAAAACGCGATCCGCTGCAGGATTGGCCGAGACGATTTGGCCATCAGATTCGGTGATAAAGCTGGGTGCGCTATCGTTTGAAATGAAATGGGAGACTGATTTTTGGCTCTGGTCTCGCGCAATGCTGTGTCCAGACCGCATCAAGCTAAGAATAACGACAACGCAGGCAAGACTAAGGGCCGCAGCCGTCACCGCACGCTGGCTTTGACCTTCAAACATCATCCATCCTGCACCACCCAGGAGTATGGCCAAACCAGCCAGAATGCCCAATCGTTGCGGTGCTATCATAAGCAACCGTTCAGTAAACGAAACGCTAGTGGTGTGCTGCATGTCTCCCCTTCCAGCATCGTCCGGAACATCTGCCCGAATCGTGCCTTCACTGTTGCCTTGAAGGGTTAATCAGCGATTAACCGACACGAGAAACCAGTTAACATTCCCGTGTCGGTTGAGGTTTGGCCATTATTTGCTCTGCGTCAAGTGTGCAGTATAAAAACCGTCACCTAATTCAGTCACATCATAGGTATGCTGCCATGTGCAGCGCCAGCCTGTGTTGCGCTCTAAAAAGGCCTCAACACGCGCTGCGTTCTCTTCTTTCAGGATCGAGCACGTCGCATACGCAAGCGTTCCCTGAGGCGTTACCAACTGCATTGCTGCATCAAGGATATCGTCTTGCAGGCCCATGGTTTTTTCCAGCTCATCGGATGTAAGACGCCATTTGGCCTCAGGTGCGCGGCGCCATGATCCGCTCCCCGAACAAGGCGCATCAACCAGCACCAGATCATACGGTCCTTGATCGGCTAGATCACCGGTGCCCAGTTGCGTAATCTCAACGCCAGCTCGAGCCTCCCTGAGGGGAAGGTCACGCATGCGGGAAGCCTCAATATCATGAGCAAACACCCTAATGTCTTCGCGGGCTGCCAGTGCAAGGGATTTGCCACCACCACCTGCGCAATAGTCCAAAACGCGTGCCGATTTTGGCAATGCATCAACAACAGCCTGACTGCTTGCATCCTGAAGCTCCACAAACCCATCGAGGTAAGCTGGTGAATTGCGAATACGCCGGGGTCCTTCTGTAACCGTAAGTGCGGTTGGGCTGAGCGGATTGGCCGTCACTTCAACGCCTGCGTCCTTTAGCATCAGGATCGCGTCAGAAGTATTTGTTTTTGCAGTATTCACACGCAGTGTAATGGGCGCACGTTCTTGAAGAGCCTTTGCGGTATCAGCTGCTTTATCGCCAAGAGAGTCTTCAAAACGGGAAATGAGCCAGTCAGGAAGGTTCCACGCCTCTTCAGTTGGCATCTCACCCGAAGCCAAATCAACCTCGTAATCTACAAGCGGCGTAGGCGCATGACCTTCCCCTGTGAACAAGGTATCAAGGTCAACGCCCTGCCCGCGCAGCAAGCCAATCATAAGCCCACGGCCCGTTGAAGCACGGCCCAGCCAAGCAGCACTGCGCTCAACCCGCAATACGTCAAAAACGTAGTCGCGGATGGCGGCGCGGTCCTTGGAGCCTGCATAGCGGTTGCCACGGCCCCAACGGGTCAGCACCTGCTCGGCGGGAAGACCATCGCCAATCATGTCGAGAATTTCGATGGCGGCAGCCACCCGTGCGGCAGGTGTCATGGTTTAACCAATCCTGTAGTTAGGGCTTTCGCGGGTGATTTGAACGTCATGCACGTGGCTCTCTTTGAGCCCGGCACCAGTGATTTTTACAAACGAGCAGTTCTTGCGCATTTCATCGACAGTAGCACATCCAGTATACCCCATCGCCGCGCGCAAACCGCCGACCATCTGGTGAACGACAGTTGCTGCAGTGCCTTTGTAAGCGACCTGACCTTCGATGCCTTCTGGCACCAGCTTGTCACTGGCGGCATCTTTTTGGAAATAGCGATCAGCTGAACCACTTGCCATGGCGCCAAGGCTGCCCATGCCACGGTAGCTTTTGAAGCTACGGCCTTGATACAGTATAACTTCTCCGGGGCTTTCATCGGTGCCCGCGATCATTGATCCAACCATTGCACAGGACGCGCCTGCAGCAATTGCCTTCGCGAAATCACCAGAGAACTTGATGCCACCATCGGCAATCACAGGGATATCACCCGCAGCCTTAGCGCAATCCATAATCGCAGTCAGCTGTGGAACACCAACACCTGCAACCATACGGGTGGTACAGATAGAACCTGGTCCGATACCAACCTTAACCGCATCAGCACCAGCACCGATCAGCGCGCGGGTTGCTTCGCCTGTCGCGACATTGCCTGCGACAACCTGAACTTCATTGCTGAGCTTTTTGGCGCGCTCAACGGCAATTGCCACTCCTTCGGAGTGACCATGCGCAGTGTCGATGACAATCATGTCTACACCTGCATCAACCAACGCCTGTGAACGTTCAAAGCCCGCATCACCCGTAGTTGTCGCCGCAGCCACACGCAAGCGACCCAGTTCATCTTTGCAGGCTGTTGGGAACAGTACTGCTTGTTCTGTATCCTTGAGCGTTAACAAACCCGTAAGTTTGCCCGTGCCGTCAGTGATCAGCAGTTTTTCGATGCGGCGCGCCTTCATCAGGCTGATCGCTTCGTCACGGTCGGCAGGTTCGTGAAGGATCGCCAGATTGTCGGTGCTCATCATCAGGTGGACAGGGGTCGCATCATCATGGGCAAACCGCATGTCACGGTTCGTGACAATGCCGACCACGCGACCAATTTCGTCAACCACGGGAAACCCAGTGACGCGATAGCGCGCTTGCAGAGCTTTAGCGTCTGCCAGTGTTTGATTGGCCGTTAGCGTGATCGGGTTATAAACAATCCCGCTCTCGAAACGTTTTACGCGCCGGACCTCGCGGGCCTGCTCGTCAATTGTTAAATTGCGGTGGATCACACCCATGCCGCCCGCTTGGGCCATGGCAATGGCCATACGGCCTTCGGTGACGGTATCCATCGCAGAGCTCAACAACGGGATGTTAAGCGCGATAGACTGTGTCACGCGTGTGCGGGTGTCTGCGGTGGTGGGCAGGACCGAAGATGCGGCTGGAACAAGCAACACATCATCGAACGTCAGGGCCTCACGAATCTCCATAAAAACCTCCATGGGGAATGGGTTCATTTGGCGGTTTGCTATTTCACGGATACGCGGGTTTGAAAAGGGCTGATGGTGTGATCTCTTGCAATCAGTGCATGCTTGACCAAAGCTGCGGCAAAACAGGAGAGCATAATGAGCAAGCATGGCTATGAAGGCGGCAGGTTGGACCTACCGTTTGTCGGGATTTCGACCTTTGGCAAGCGACCCTACGAACCTGATTGGGCAAAGCTGGATGCTGATGTTGCGATCCTTGGTGCGCCTTATGATGCGGGCACGCAGTTTCGTGCAGGCGCACGGTTTGGGCCACGCGCTGTGCGGGAAGCCTCAACCCTGTTTAGCTTTGGCCATGCTGGCGCTTATGACCATGAGGACGATGCAACCTATCTACCCGGTGACGTGAACATTGTGGATATGGGGGATGCCGACATTATCCACACGGATACCGAAGCCAGCCATGCCAACATTGAGACAGGTGTGCGCGCGGCACTAGAGGCGGCTGCCCTGCCCGTGGTGATTGGCGGCGATCACTCGATCAACATACCCTGCATCCGCGCATTTGATGGCCAAGGCGACATTCACATCCTTCAGATCGACGCGCATCTGGATTTTGTGGATGAACGGCACGGCGTGCGCCATGGTCATGGCAACCCCATGCGCCGCGCCGCGGAACATGACTATGTCACAGGGCTGACGCAGGTCGGCATTCGCAACGTCAGCTCCACCGCCAAAGAAGGCTATGCAGATGCCCGCGGGATGGGTTCGGACATCATCAGTGTGCGCCAAGCCCGTAAAATGGGTGTGGGCGGCGTGATGGCCCATATTCCGGCAGATGCACGCGTTTATGTGACATTGGACATCGATGCGTTCTGCCCCTCTATTGCGCCCGGTACAGGGACGCCTTCACACGGTGGCTTTCTGTATTACGAAGTTTTGGAACTGCTCAAGGCCGTGGCCGAACGGCACGAAGTTGTTGGCATGGACTTGGTCGAGGTTGCCCCTGATTATGACCCCTCAGGTTCTACTCAAATCCTAGCGGCGCAGATTCTGCTGAATTTTCTGGGGTTCATTTTTCATACGCGTCGCGAGACTTAAATTCAATCAATGGTTGCTAACGCTTTTGACCTTTGAGTAAAAAGAAAAAACTCTTGATGAAAAGGCAATTAAATGCGGCTACTTCTATCTTCACTCGCTTGCGCGGTTCTTTTGTCAGCATGCGGCGGCCCTTCCCTCACACCTGAGCAGAAAGCTACGCGCGCAGCCAACATTGCGAGAAACGATGAAGCGTTAAAAACTGCACAAAATGTGGTTGTAGACGGAAAAACCTTTCGCGTAGCGACCATTTCCGAAAAAGCGTATGCTTTGGTTGAGCTGCAAAGCACATCTACAAAGTATACTGTAGCTGATGTAGAACGTGCCGGAGCGCGTGTTACAGGCTGCAAAGCAACATTTTCACCCGGAATTCTTGCGTTTTTGTCGGGAGACATCAATACGGTTGATCTAAATGACCTTAGAAGCAAAATATCCGGACGTTTCAGCGGTTGGCGGGTCGATTTAGCATGCTGAGGACGCTTGCGCAGTCTCTGGGTGTTTTCGTTTGCGTCACGTTGGCTGGTTGCGCCCCAGCGCCCCAAAGCGACGGACCTACAGCAGCTAAAGAAGTGTCAAAACGCGCAATCTTGTTCCCCAACTATCCTCAGGCGGGGCGGACCTATCTGTCGTTTTCCTCAGCTCACGGCTTTCAGGTTAACTACCTTGGTCAAGGCGGCGCATCAAAGCTTTGGTATCCGGGAAACAGGGCCGTTCTAGACGAAGAATACAAACGCGATGTGATCGGTGACACGCAGGTTCTGTGCTGGCGTCACGGAGGGAACACTTATAATCCTGTCACCAAAAAACGCGGTGGGAACTTTGCCTGTATGCCTTTGGATCTTTCGCGTAAAACCATTGTTGCCGAGCTGGCGGGTGATCCCTTCAAGCTGACAACAGGCGCACTGCCTTACCGTTTGAACCGTTGCGTTGCACCCGCGGAATTCACCTTTGATCGCAATCGGTTTGGCTGCTGAACAATCCGCAATGGCGCGATTAAACCACCAGATGACGCCTGCGGGCTTTCCATGCGCGCAGGCTTAGCTATTGTGCCCTTAATTGTAATTCGGGGCTGCACCAAATGACCTATGATCCACTTGTAATCTTTACCCCTTCCGGAAAGCGTGGCCGTTTTCCTGTTGGTACCCCCGTTTTGACCGCCGCGCGCCAATTGGGCGTCGATCTGGATTCTGTTTGTGGCGGCCGTGGTATTTGTTCCAAATGTCAAATCACGCCCAGTTACGGCGAGTTTTCAAAGCACGGTTTGACCGTGGAAGATGACGCCCTATCCGAGTGGAACAAGGTCGAAGCGCGCTATGATGAAAAACGCGGCCTGAAAAAGGGCCGTCGTTTGGGGTGTCAGGCAACTGTGCTGAAGGACATCGTCATTGACGTACCTGCCGAAAGCCAAGTGCACAAACAAGTGGTCCGTAAACGTGCCGAGGTTCGTGACATCACGCTCAACCCATCGACAAAGCTATTTTATGTCGAGGTAGTTGAACCTGACATGCATGAACCATCCGGCGATCTGGAGCGGCTGCAACAGGCCCTACTAGAGCAATGGCAAGTCGAAGAAGTCACCGCCGATCTGCACATCTTGCAAATCATGCAACCTGTGTTGCGCAAGGGCAAATGGAAGGTCACAGTTGCCGTGCACCTTGGGGATCATGAAAACAAACCGCGCATCATGCATATATGGCCGGGATTTTATGATGGTACGATTTATGGCGTTGCTGTTGATCTTGGCTCAACCACCATTGCCGCGCACTTGTGTGATCTACAAACTGGCGAGGTTGTTGCCTCGTCGGGCGTGATGAACCCGCAGATCCGCTTTGGTGAGGATCTGATGAGCCGCGTCAGCTACTCTATGATGAACGATCGCGGTGCCGAGGAAATGACACTGGCGGTACGCGAAGGCATGAACTCGCTATTCACTCAGTTGGCGTCAGAGGCCGCAATCGACAAACAGCTGATTGTGGATTCCGTGTTTGTGTGTAATCCGGTTATGCACCACTTATTCCTCGGGATTGATCCGTTTGAATTAGGCCAAGCCCCGTTTGCCTTGGCTACCTCTAACGCGATGCGCCTCCGCGGCCGCGACATGGACCTCAATATCCACGAATCCGCCCGTGTTTACATTTTGCCGTGCATTGCGGGCCATGTGGGCGCGGATGCGGCGGCTGTTGCATTGTCTGAAAGCCCGCAAACCTCGGATGATCTGGTGCTGGTTGTTGATGTGGGCACCAACGCTGAAATTTTGCTGGGCAACAAAGAAAAAGTGCTAGCATGTTCGTCTCCTACGGGGCCTGCATTTGAGGGTGCGCAGATCAGCTCGGGACAGCGCGCAGCGCCGGGTGCCATTGAACGGGTTGAGATTGACCCCGTCACCAAGTTGCCTCGCTTTAAGGTTATCGGGTCTGATCTGTGGTCAACCGAAGAAGGTTTTGACGCCGCAATTGCTCAAACTGGTGTGACTGGAATCTGTGGCTCAGGCATCATCGAAATGGTAGCCGAAATGCGCATCCACGGAATTGTGGATGCCCCCGGTTTGATTGGCACATCTGAGCAGACAGGGTCACCTGCTGTATTCGCCGATGGTCGTACAAACAGCTATCTGGTCTATGACGGCACTGAAAGCGATGGCCCAAAAATCACAGTCACCAACCGTGACATCCGCGAAATCCAAATGGCAAAAGCTGCGCTTTATTCAGGTGCGCGTCTGTTAATGGACAAATTCGGCGTCGATAAAGTGGACCGTATTGTGCTTGCTGGTGCTTTTGGCGCGCATATTTCAACCAAACACGCGATGGTTTTGGGTATGATCCCTGATGCCCCACTGGACAAGGTTACATCCGCAGGCAACGCCGCCGGCACGGGCGCACGGATTGCGCTGCTCAACAGCGAAGCCCGCAGCGAAATCGAAGAAACCGTGCGCCGTATTCACAAGATTGAAACAGCGATCGAGCCGCGTTTTCAGGAGCATTTTGTCAATGCGTCGGCCATTCCCAACGCGGTTGAGCCCTTCCCGATCCTCAATTCAATCGTCACGCTGCCAACGCAAACCTTTAACACAGGTGGTGGCGATGGCGGTGGCAGTGGCGGACGTCGCAGGCGCCGGAGTTCGTAAAGCATCATCACCCTGTAAGATCCGTTCCATGGTACCGCAGGTTCCATCTTTGTTCTTGAATAGCATCCCAATTTGCGTCACCTTATATGATGCAGGCGGTGATAAGCTTGGACAAGTGGTGGTGGCTTGAGATAGTCACCATCAATAGACGGAGGGCCTATGCCGCACACATACTACGACTTCTTTGCGGGCGGTGGCATGGCCGGAGTTGGCCTTGGGTCCCATTGGGATTGTCTGTTTGCAAATGACATCGACGCAAAAAAGGCAGCCAGTTACAGAGCGAACCATCATGGCGGCAATGAACTCCTATTAAAGGATGTTGCTCAGGTTTCATTGGATGAATTGCCTGGATCACCTGATCTTGTGTGGGCTTCTTTTCCTTGTCAGGATCTTTCGTTGGCCGGAAATGGTGCTGGCCTCGCGGGCAAACGTAGCGGCATGTTCAAACCATTCTGGCAGTTGATGCGCTCGCTGCATGCGGATGGCCGCGGCCCGAAAATCATTGCTCTTGAAAACGTCTACGGCGCAATCACAAGTAACGGTGGACGGGACTTTGCGACGCTTGCGGCCGCCTTCTCGGGTCTGGGGTATCGCTTTGGTGCCATGGTCGTTGATGCCGTTCACTTTTTGCCACAGTCGCGCCCACGGTTCTTCATGGTCGGAATTCGGGGTGATCTAACAATCCCAGATGGATACACAGCTGATGGTCCTTGCACGATGTGGCATCCTCCAGCCCTGATTGAAGGGTGTAATCTGCTTTCTCCTACAGCCGCCTCGCGGTGGCATTGGTGGAACCTCCCTACTCCATCGGTCCGTACTACCAGCCTTGCTTCGCTCATCGAGGATAAGCCGACCAGCGTAAAATGGCATACAAAAACGGAAACCAAATACCTGCTGGACATGATGTCCGACCACAATCTCAAAAAGGTTGAAGCGGCCAAACAGAGCGAGGAACGTGTCGTTGGTACGATATATCGACGGACACGCAAAGATTCCGATGGCGTGAAACGACAGCGTGCGGAAGTGCGATTTGATCAAATCGCAGGCTGCCTGCGCACACCCGCCGGTGGTTCAAGCCGTCAAACGATCATGTTGGTAGAAGGCAGTAAGATTCGCTCGCGCCTCCTTTCAGCACGCGAAGCGGCGTCCCTTATGGGCCTACCTGATACATATATCCTGCCCGAGCGTTACAATGAGGCTTACAAACTCGCTGGTGACGGTGTTGCCGCTCCAGTGGTTCGCTATTTGGCTGACGCCATCTTCGAACCGGTATTGAAACGGAATAGACTCGCTTTGGTTGCGTGAATTTTAGTAGATGATGGTCATGGTTGACCGTAATCCCGACGACACAAACTTCCCGCCCTTTGAAACCGAAGATCTTCGGACAAATCTGGCTGAATTTTTAATTCAAAAATTCGAGGACCCTATCTCGGGGAAACCCCGAACCATTGGTGGGTTCAAATGGGGTGTATACGCGTTCTTCGATTATGACGGAGAGCCAATTTACGTTGGACAGACCAAAGAAAAAGTAAGCACCCGAATTCGGCGCCACCTGACAAATCAGCGAACCGATGCGGTCGCGATGTCAGTCCTAGACCCGTTTGAAGTTTTTGAGGTCGAAGTTTGGCCCTTACCTCAATTTCAAAAAACAGGTGCAACTGATCCAGATGCTAAGGCACATTTGGACTCGCTGGAAGACCTTGTGTATCAAGAGGCGATTTTGGGAAGCACCTTCAAAGCTGTTTTAAATGAAAAAGATCCGCCCGCCGCGACAATGCAGGTAATCAAACCTCCATCGCTTCGTTGGCGTCTTGTTTCGGACGAGGTTCACAGGATCAGGTCCCATCCCGATTTTCGTATCGCAAGGCGTTCCTTGATCATTTCACGTCTGGCCCAGGTCATCTCGGAACGTAAGGTACAAGGCGGCCTTCGCCGTGTCATGCTCACTCAGGCAAAACGCTTACAATGGCTGGCCGAACGCCGGTACTTCGCCCTTGGAGATACGGTATCCGTCGCTGAAGAAGATCGCGAAAACGACTAACCCACATAAATTGCTGCCTTGTGAAATTCCAAACGAAACAGTATCAAAACACCGTCGCGGGTGTAGCTCAATGGTAGAGCATTTGCTTCCCAAGCAAGTGACGAGGGTTCGATTCCCTTCACCCGCTCCAATTTGGTCAACTGATTTCATCGATATTGCGTACAGGTCTGTTGCATGCGACTGATGCTCTAGCTGAAACGGAGCGCGCACCATGAATTTTTTACAAATCACCTCATTGCTGATTGTCCTTGCTGGGGGATTTGGTGCGATAAACCATCTGTTTCTAAAATTGCCTTCTGCGATTGGTATTCTTGTCGTTTCCTTGCTTGCATCGTTTGTGCTGCTGGGCCTTGATGTGATGCTGCCTGCTTTGGGTATTGCAGATAATGTGCGGGGCATCGTCACGGGCATCGACTTTTCTGAGGCGCTACTGGAAGGCATGTTGGGTCTGTTGCTATTTGCGGGGGCCTTGCACGTTAAACTAGGGGATTTACGTGCGCAGTGGCGGGTGGTGTTTTTGATGGCCACTCTGGGCATCGCGCTCTCAACGGTTATTGTTGGCATTGGCTTTTCGTGGCTCACAGGTATGCCAATCCTTGTGGCACTGGTGTTTGGCGCGTTGATCTCTCCTACTGATCCGGTGGCTGTGCTGGGTGTGTTGCGTGAAGCAGACCTGCCAAAAGCACTGGAAACGAAAATTGCAGGGGAAAGCCTGTTCAATGACGGTGTTGGCTATGTGGTGTTTTTGGTCCTTGTTGGCCTCGCGTTCCCGCACGGCGATGCGCACGGCGCGGCCTCCAATCCAATTACAGGCGCCGCCATTCTGTTTTTCCAAGAAGCCGTTGGCGGTGCCGGATTGGGGATTGTTCTAGGCTGGCTAACCTTCCGCGTGATGCGCCGCATTGATGACTACCCATTAGAAGTTCTACTTACACTGGGTCTGGCGTTTGGCGGATATGAGTTGGCGGTCTGGTTACATGTTTCCGCCCCGATCATGGCGGTCTGTGCGGGGCTATTGATTGGCGATGTCGGGACGTCCAAAGGCATGTCGGAACAAACGCGCACATATGTTGCTGGTTTTTGGGAATTGATCGACGAAATCCTGAACGCAGTTTTGTTTTTGCTCATCGGGTTTGAAGTCTTTGCGATCGTCTTTGATGACGATGTACTGCTTACTGCGGCCGCAGCAATTGCCTTGGCGCTGCTCGCACGCTTTGTTGCGGTTTACGTGCCCATCACCCTGCTGCGGCCCTTCCGCAGATTTAACACAGGCGTTGTTCCCATCATGACGTGGGGTGGATTAAAGGGCGGTATCTCGGTAGCGCTGGCGCTGTCCCTGCCGGACGGTGAATGGAAGCCGCTGATCTTGACCTGTACCTATGTTGTAGTGATTTTCTCGATTATCGTTCAGGGGTTGACCGTCGCTAAATTGGCCAACCGTGTGGGTCGCGCCCCTGACATGATGTAATAGGATCAGGCCACGCTTGCAGCCCGATCCTAACGAGTGTTCAGTCGCGGTGGCGAAGAATAAAATCAACCAATTGGGCCGTGGATCCATCCTCGCTTGATGTATCTTGCGTGCCCTCGACAACGGGTTGCAGCGTTGTTGCCAGTTCTTTGCCCAGCTCTACACCCCATTGATCAAACGATATGATGTCCAAGATTACACCTTCAACAAACACACGATGTTCATAGAGCGCGATAATCTGCCCCAATGTGAATGGATCAAGCTGTGGATACAGCAACGTAGTTGAGGGGCGATTGCCCGGAAATACACGGTGACGCGCTTGGCGTTCCAAATCGTCCCCATCAAAGCCCTTGTCGGCAGCAATTTTGCGCGCTTCCTCAAGCGAGCGCCCCAACATCAGCGCTTTTGATTGAGCAAGGCAATTGGCGACAAGCAATTGGTGGTGATGTGCTAGATCCGGCTCGTGCCCTTGGGCGGCGAGCAGGAACTCGCACGGGATTACCCGCGTGCCTTGGTGGATCAGCTGGTAAAACGCGTGCTGGCCGTTTGTGCCTGCTGCACCCCAAACGACGGGGCCAGTATTGCGCGGGCTATCCGTGCCATCGCGCTGAACACCTTTGCCGTTAGATTCCATTTCGAGCTGCTGCAGATAGTTGGGCAACAATCCAAGGCGTTCATCATAGGGCAGCACCGCGCGCGTCGCGTTGTCACAAATTTGGTTATGCCAGATGCCCACCAACGCCAGCAAAACAGGCATGTTTTCATGCAATTCAGCCGAACAAAAATGTGTGTCCATCGCCTGTGCGCCGCGCAGAAACGCATCAAATGCCTTTGGTCCAATGGCGATCATGACTGACAAACCAATGGGTCCCCAGACCGAATAACGTCCACCAACCCAATCTTCAAAACCAAATACATGCGCCGGATCAATGCCAAACTCGGCTGTCTTTTCATCGGATGTGCTAAGGGCAGCAAACTGGGCCTTTGGATTGCCACCATGATCGAGCATCCACGCGCGCGCTGTGCGGGCGTTTGTCATGGTTTCGATGGTGGTGAATGTTTTGGACGCAACAATCACAAGCGTCGTTTTTGCATCAAGTCCGCGCAGGACGTCCGAAATATCAGCGCCATCCACGTTTGAAACAAAGTGGCACCTTGGACCATCCTGATAAGGCGACAGTGCTTTAGCGGCCATGGCTGGTCCCAAATCAGAGCCACCAATGCCGATATTCACAACGTCAGTATATGTGCCAATGCGTACCTTGGTTGCAAAGGCGCGCATCGCAGCAAGCGTGTCTAAAACAGCGGGCATAACATTCGCGCCGTCAACCATCACAGGACCGCCGTCGAGGTTACGCAATGCTGTGTGCAACACCGCGCGGTCCTCGGTTTCGTTTATGTGAACACCTGAAAACATGTCTTTGCGTTTGCCTGCAACATCGCTGTCACGCGCGAGTGCTAATAATGTTTCCAGCGTTTGCGCATCAATATTGGTTTTTGAATAGTCAAAATACATGTCCCCCGCTTGCGTTGAAAATGCTTGGGCGCGATTGGGGTCATCAAACAGGTCTGAAATGCGCCGCTCAGCAATTGAAGCATGTTGTTCACTTAGGGTTTCCCAATGGGTCATGTGGCGCTCCAGTGAATGCTGGCGTTGGACAGGACAGTTTGAATGGGCGCCTCGGCAGGAGATAGGTTTTGCGCCACAGCAATGGCCTGGCGTTTATCGTCACCTGTGATCAGCACATGTGTTGCCTTGGCACTGCGCAAATAGGGTGCGGTTAAGGTGAAACGCTGCACGTCTTGTCCATCAATAGAAATGGGCAACAGCATCTGCGCATCCTCGGACAACGCATCCGACAACCCGTCTGACCCCGGAAATAAGGACGCCGTATGCATATCGGCCCCCATGCCAAGCAACAAAACATCAAGGGGTGCTAAATCAGACAATTCTGCAGACAAGGCGTTTGCCGCACTGCGGCTATCCGTATCAGACTTGAAATATGGGGTGAACTGCGCTGCAGCCGCATGGCCCGT
Source organism: Sulfitobacter sp. (assembly GCA_033851935.1). Lineage (GTDB taxonomy): Bacteria > Pseudomonadota > Alphaproteobacteria > Rhodobacterales > Rhodobacteraceae > Sulfitobacter. The sequence goes on along the minus strand of JAWSVL010000001.1, from coordinate 132,739 downwards.
CAAAAGCCGTTTGCGTATCAGCGCGGCGTTTGATTGCGGGTTACTTTCAGGCACCCAACGTTCATCACTCAGCAGAACATGGACGCGCGCCCAATCCAAATCAATGGCGCTGAGTGCGTCAAAAACCGGACCTGGTGTTGTGCCACCGGGCACAGCAAAGCTAACGGTTTCATTTTGCTCAAGAGCAGTCCGCAGATCAGCGGCCAGCGCAATGGCGACATCGGCCATCAGCGCATCACGGTTTGGGTATTCGATCATGTTCATTCTGTCACCTTGCGCCATTCACGGCCGTCACGTCGCATCAATTCGGTTGCATCTGTTGGGCCAGAACTGCCGTGATCATAAGGTTTTGGAACATCATTTCGGCCCTCCCATCCCTCGATAATCGGATCAGTCCACGCCCACGCGGCTTCTACCTCGTCCCCGCGCATAAACAGGGTTTGGTTGCCACGGATCACATCCATGATCAGCCGCTCATAGGCATCCACGTGGTCCACGTCATCTGAATTCACCGCCTCGGCAAAGCTCATGTCCAGAGGCACATCGATCAGGCGCATCCCACCTGGACCTGGTTCTTTGATGGTCACACCAAGCGTGATGCCCTCATTCGGCTGCAAGCGGATAGACAACACATTGCGGTGACGCCCTGCCTCATCCCCAAAAATGCTATGTGGCGTGTCTTTGAATACGACCGTAATTTCAGACGAGCGCGCGGCAAGGCGTTTGCCCGTGCGCAAATAGAATGGCGTGCCAGCCCACCGCCAATTGCTGATCTCGGTGCGCAGCGCAATGAAGCTTTCTGTGCGGGAGCGCGGGTTTTCGACAGCTGTACGGTAACCCGGATTGTCGGCCTCATTACAGGGCTCAGCCTGATACTGGCCACGCACGATGTGATACGGGGCAACAGGATCAAGCGCGCGTATCACTTTTAGCTTTTCATCGCGCACCGCATCAGGCGAGAACCTTGCAGGCGGTTCCATCGCAATTAGGCACAACAGTTGCATCAGGTGGTTTTGCACCATGTCGCGCATCGCACCCGATTTATCATAATATTCACCGCGCCCACCAACACCGACGGTTTCAGCAACTGTGATCTGGATATGGTCGACGTACTGGCTGTTCCACAGGGGTTCGAAAAGCATATTGCCAAATCGAACGGCCATCAGGTTCTGAACAGTCTCTTTGCCAAGGTAGTGATCAATGCGATAAATCTGATCTTCGTTAAAATAGGTCGCCAATGTCTTATTCAACGCACGCGCTGTCTCAAGGTTGCGGCCAAACGGCTTTTCAACAACAATCCGTGCGGCATCATCGGCCATGCCCCATTTCTGTAAACGCTCAGCAATGTCACCAAACAGCGATGGCGCAACGGAGAAGTAATATGCCTCAACCCTCTCCTTTCCGGCCATCAGGGTTTGAAGCTCCTTCCAGCCTTGCTCACCGCGCGCATCAATCGTCACATATTCAAGCTGGGCCAGAAACGCCTCAAGCTGATCGCAATCGCTGGCTTGTTTGCCGCCGAATTCGGTGATCGCTTCGCGGATCATCTGGCGGTAACCGTCAGAATCAAGATCACTGCGCGCCGCGCCGATTACGCGGGCTTCGGGGGGCATTTGACCCACACAAAAACGATGAAAAAGGCCCGGTAAAATCTTACGTCTTGCAAGATCGCCCGTGCCGCCAAAAATTACCAGATCAAACAGATCAACCGGAATGACGCGTGAAACCATGGATAATGCCTCTTGTGTTTCGCACCGCCAATGGCCGCACGTATTCAATACTCAAACTCTATTTGGTCATCATACCAGTGCTTGGGCACCGGAGGAACCGTCTCGGGGCCACTGATACAATAGTTTTGTGTTAGCGCAAACATTCTTTGTGACACTACTTCACAACAGTGTGCAAATAACCAAAAAGGTGTTTTCTTGTCTTCGCGGACCACATACCCCATCTAGAAGACTAGGAATGAGTACAGGAGGGCATGAATGTGAAAGATCTCGCATTGGCCAATCAAGGTAAATTTACGGATCCAGCCTTTACTGCAAAGGGCGAAGCCCGCGCGACTGTTGCGCTAAGAAATCCGCAGACGTTGTGGTTCAATACTGGAACCCTGTGCAACATCGAGTGTGTAAACTGTTACATCCTGTCCAGTCCGACAAATGATGCGCTGGTTTACATCACAGCCCAAGAGGTGCGTGTTTACCTAGACCAACTAGAAGACCGCAAATGGAACGTCTCCGAGATCGCCTTTACCGGTGGAGAACCCTTCATGAACCCCCAAATGATCGAGATCACCGAAGCCTCCCTTGAGCGTGGGTACAACGTGCTGATCCTGACTAACGCGATGCTGCCAATGATGCGCAAAAAGATGCGCGAAGGGCTGCTGCGTTTGCAAGCCGCCTACCCCGACAAGCTGACTTTGCGCATATCTGTAGATCACTACAGCCGCGAACTGCACGATGCAGAGCGTGGAGCAGGCGCATTCGACAAGACAGTAACAGGAATGAAATGGTTATCTGAAAACGGCTTTACCATGGCCGTCGCAGGGCGCTCTGTGTTTGGCGATAGCGACACGGACAGCCGCCGCGGATACGCTGAGTTTTACATCGAGAATGGCTTTAATATCGACCCTCAAAATGCTGGTATGACAGTGTTATTTCCAGAGATGGACGAAAACATTGAAGTACCCGAAATCACAACAGCATGTTGGAGCATATTGGATGTATCCCCTGATGCAGTGATGTGTTCGTCTTCGCGTATGGTAGTCAAACGGCGCGGTGCGGACAAGCCCGCAGTGCTGGCCTGTACCTTGCTGCCTTATGCCCCGGAATTTGAACTGGGTGAAACGTTGCAAGAGGCCGAGCGCGATGTCGCGCTCAACCATCCTCACTGTTCCAAGTTTTGCGTTCTTGGCGGGGCCAGTTGCTCGGCCTAGGTGTCGCTTAACTGGATCACATGACCATCGCGGGGGGATGCGCTCCCGCTCGCCAAGGCGCCGTAGACATCAGCCGCCTGCCCGATCCCGTCATGGACTTTTACGTCCAACCAGCTTGAAGCGTCTTTAGACAGCCTCTTCCAAGCTTGGGTGATTTGTTTTTCTATAACACCAGGTCCCCATTCATCACGACGCTTGGCGATCTGGGCTGGTGCAAAGAAGAATTGTGGCTTTACGCCTTCAACAACATTCTGGGGCTGGAACTGGTCCCAATGGCTGATCCCCACGGCCGAGGAGTGCTTAAGATGTGCGCCCAGTGTTGAATGCACCTGCGCCTTTACCTGTGCGTTGCCCGACATATCGACATAAACCGAGGACTCAGATGGCAATTGCGCGATCTCATCATATGTCAGGACCTGATCACATGCGCCTAAACCCTGAACAAAATTGCGATTACGCTCAGAAGTGAGGCCAATGATCTTATAATCCCGCCCTTCGGGCTCAGCCAGATATTTGCACAGGCCTAACCCTGTTTTAGACGACGCACTGCCGATGATGATTTGTTTTGCACCAAAACGTTCATTGTCCATCAACCAGTCAAACAACAAGTATGAGGTTGCGAGCAGCGGCTGCAAAAGCGCACGCATGTGATCTTGGGACGTTTCGCCCGCACGCACTGGCGTATAACGGTTATAGACCGCAGGCAGTTCGGCACGGTGTGCGACCGCATCCACGATCCCGCCGTGCCCGTCAGATTTCGGCGTGACGACCAGCTCTTCTGCCAGCGGATAAAAACCATACAAATGCGTACCAACTGCCAAATCACCGCTGTTGCTTTCAACGACCTCGGCAGTGCCCCAAACTGGAACCAGCCCCTGCCCGTCAACCCCTGTGGGAAAGAAATGCCAATACCCAATGGCAAAGCCCGAAGCCGCATAGGTCACGTTATTGGATGTCAGCGCAAAACTGCTGAGCTTCAAACGGGCCTGCCCTGAACCTAGCGGCTCAGAGGGGATGGTTTCCAGTCGGGTTTCGGTGATCGTTTTGTGATCGGTCAATAGGCGTTGCATAGGTGTTCCTCCTCGATTTAGGGGCAGCTTAACGGCGCAATCCACTATCGGCAGTGTAACGTGGCGTCAGACCCTACAGAGACGAAGACCGGCTTATTTCTTCGATATTCCTTACGCTGCTAGACACCGCCAATTAGGTGCGGCCTGCGCAACGGCATTGCACCTTATCTGGGCTTCGCGCTATACTGATACCCAATATATAGAAGACATCAGCAAAGCTGGGACAGACATTGAACGACACGCCGGAAACCCCTGAAAACGAAGACGAAAACCTCCCCGTGCGGCCTGTTTATGACGGGCCATCGGTGACGATTGAGCATGAGATGCGCACAAGCTATCTCGACTATGCGATGTCGGTTATTGTTTCTCGTGCGATTCCCGACCTCCGTGATGGTCTAAAACCCGTTCACCGCCGCATCATCTATTCGATGTATGAAAAAGGGATCACGCACGACAAGACCTACCGCAAGTCGGCCAAATCTGTGGGCGATGTGATGGGTTCTTATCACCCGCACGGTGACAGCGCGATCTACGACGCGCTTGTGCGGATGGCGCAGGACTTTTCGATGTCATTGCCTCTGGTTGATGGTCAGGGCAACTTTGGTTCGATGGACGGCGATAGCGCCGCTGCCATGCGTTATACTGAATCGCGGCTGGACAAGGTCGCGTCGTTTATGACCAACGATCTGGACAAGGACACCGTAGATTTTGCTGATAACTACGATGGCAAGGAACGTGAACCTACTGTTCTGCCTGCCCGTTTCCCAAATATGTTGGTCAATGGTGCTGGCGGTATCGCAGTTGGCATGGCAACCAATATCCCGCCCCATAACTTGGGCGAAGTGATTGATGCGTGCCTCGGACTGATCGTAAACCCTGATCTGACATCCGAAGAACTAATCGATTATATCCCCGGTCCGGATTTCCCAACAGGTGGTATTATGCTGGGCCGCACCGGTGCGCGCAAAGCCTACCTTGAAGGCCGTGGCAGCGTTATCATGCGCGCCAAGACACGGGTTGAAGAAATTCGCAAAGACCGCTGGGCAATCGTTATCGACGAGATCCCCTATCAGGTGAACAAATCCACCATGATCGAGCGGATTGCGGAGGCCGCACGTGACAAAAAGATCGAAGGCATCTCGCATGTTCAGGACGAATCTGACCGTAACGGTGTGCGCGTTGTGGTCGAGCTGAAGCGCGACGCGACTGCCGAAGTGGTGCTGAACCAGTTGTTCCGCTTTACGCCGATGCAAACGTATTTCGGCTGCAACATGTTGGCACTGAATGGTGGGCGCCCAGAAACACTTACATTACGCCGCTTCCTGACGTCGTTTATCGACTTCCGCGAAGACGTTGTGGCGCGTCGCACGGCATTCATGCTGCGCAAGGCCCGCGAACGCAGCCACATTTTGTGTGGTTTGGCCGTGGCTGTGACAAACATCGATGAAATCGTCGCCACTATCCGCTCCTCCGCAGACGCCGCCGAAGCACGTAGCAAATTGATGACGCGCCGCTGGCCTGCCATTGATATCCTGCCCTACATCGCGCTGATCGATGATCCGACCCATACGGCCAACGAGGACGGCACCTATAATCTGTCCGAGATTCAGGCCCGCGCCATTTTGGAACTGCGACTGCAGCGTCTGACCCAGATCGGCGTCAAAGAAGTTACCGACGAACTTGAAGAACTGGCTGGCAAGATCAAGGAATACCTTGAGATCCTCGGTTCGAGAGACCGGATCATGGCAATCATCAATAACGAACTAGTTGAGATCAAAGAACAGTTCGCTGTGCCACGTCGCACTGAGATTGTTGATTGGTCCGGTGATATGGACGACGAAGACCTTATCGAAAGCGCTGATATGGTGGTGACTGTCACCTCTGGCGGTTACATCAAACGTACGCCATTGGCCGATTTCCGCAGCCAACGCCGTGGCGGCAAAGGTGTGTCAGGCATGGCGACTAAAGAAGAGGATGTTGTCACGACCCTCTTTGTGGCCAATACCCACACGCAACTGTTGTTCTTCACTACGGATGGCATGGTTTACAAGCTCAAGACATGGCGTTTGCCGCAGGGTAGTCGCACATCCAAAGGCAAGGCGATTGTGAATATTCTGCCAATCCCGGTCGGTGTTTCGATTGCGGCGATCATGCCAGTGGACCGCGATGAAAAGGAATGGGACGACCTCCAGGTGGTGTTCGCCACTTCTGCGGGCACCGTGCGTCGTAACAAACTGTCTGATTTCACCAACGTCATGCGTAATGGCAAGATCGCGATGAAATTCGAAGACGAGCACGAAGGCACCACCCTTATCAACGCCCGCATCGCGAGCCATGATGATGACGTTATGCTGGTGACCAACTCGGGCCGCGCGATCCGCTTCCGTGCAACTGATGTACGTGTGTTCAACAGCCGTAATTCGGTTGGTGTTCGTGGGATCAAACTGGGTGGGGATGACAAAGTTGTCTCAATGTCCATCATCCGCCACTTTGATGCGGGTAGCGATGAACGCGCCGCTTACCTCAAGATGCGCCGCGCGATGGCAGGTCTGGCAGATGATGCGGATACCGTAGACGAGGATGAAGGCAACGCCGATATGCCACTGGCACAAGAGCGTTACGCCGAAATGTCAGCGTCTGAAAACCTGATCCTGACCATCACTGCTGGCGGTGCTGGCAAACTCAGCTCTAGCCTTGATTATCCGCTGCGCGGACGGGGTGGCATGGGCGTAACGGCGATGGACAAGGCCATGCGCGGCGGTGAAATCGTGGCATCCTTCCCTGTTGAGATGGACGACCAGATCATGCTTGCCACGTCCAAGGGCCAGTCGATCCGCGTGCCTGTTGAGGGGATTTCCTTCCGCTCACGCAGCGCAGGTGGTGTGAAGGTGTTTGACACAGGCAAGAACGAAGTTGTCGTTTCTGTCGCGTGGATTGCCGATCAGGGTGATGAAGATGTTGTTGAGGTCGAAGGCGACACGAGCGAGTAAGCCTTTTCACCTTCAAATCAACAAAGAGCCGCTTCAATTTGAGGCGGCTCTTTGGTTTGTAGGGTCAAAATAGTAATGCAAGCCTCTTTGCCAACAGAGGCTGGGTCGAGCTCACGTTTCGGAAACTGCCTGTTAAGGAAGCTTAATATATTCCGTGACTGGCTTGCCGCCAGGTGCGATGAGGTTATTGGGGTTTGGGCGCTGTAAGCCGCCTCCATAATAGGAAAGGTATGCAGCCGAAGTTGGCTTTCCACCCGGCCACCAACAAGTCATATATTGGCTCGACTTGCCTCTATTGAAGACATCGCAGGATGCTCTCCCCTGTCGCAATTTCGATAAGTGCTCAGATGGGATCGACGTTGGCGGATTGGCCCTAAGCGCGGCATAGACTGGATCACTCCCGGAGCTAATGCCGCAGGCACCTAGGCCTAAAGCGGCGAGTAATAAAAACGCGTATTTCATATGGAAAAGCCTAACTTGGTATTAGCTCTATAATCTCACCCTAAAGTTGAACAAATCGAAACAAGCTACGCAAGTTAAAAGCCTCTCATTTTTATCCGTACTTATTTTGCCCCCCCTGTTTTCAGTGAGCAAACCCTCGTTTTTGACACGACCGCAAATCACCTCAATTTGCGCTTCCAAAAACCCCGTTCAAAACCTCGGTGGTTGTTGAAGGTTTTTGACAGCCGAACCATAGCCGACATTCGTGCGCGATACAGCATCGGGGACTCTGGGCTCCAAGCAGTCGTAGAGCCCGTTCAAGAACAGTTTTATATCAAATAGCCGCTTCAAATTGAGGCGGCTATTTGTTCGTATGTGTAGGTGTTCAGAGGTTATAAATACGGCTGAACTTTTCTTTGAGGTATCCTAGCAACGGTGCCTCTGATGGGGCTTGCCCTGCTGCACGTTCGATCACTTCGCGGGGCTCATACAGTGATCCATGCGTTTGAACGTTTTCACCCAGCCATTTCGTGGCTGCGGATGTGTCACCTTTGGCCAGCTGGTTATCCAGATTTGGCAACGCGCTGCGCATCGCCTCATTCAGGCAACCCGCATAGACATTGCCCAAGCTATAGGTCGGAAAATACCCGAATAGTCCCACGGACCAATGCACATCCTGCAAAACACCGTTGGACGGTTTATCAACGGCATAGCCAAAATCAGCCTCAAAGCGGTCATTCCATGCGGACTCAAGCTCGCTCACTTGCAGATCACCCGACATCAACGCACGTTCCAGATCAAAGCGCAGAAGGACGTGCAGGTTATACTGCAACTCGTCCGCTTCGGTGCGGATGTATCCATCGCCAACGCGGTTCACGAGGGCGTAAAAATCATCCTCGGTCTTCACGCCGAAATCGCCAAAGGCGTCTTTCATCTGACCAAACAGCCAGCCTGTGAAGGCACGGCTGCGGCCAATCTGGTTTTCATAGATGCGGCTTTGGCTTTCGTGTACGCCCATGCTCACGCCATTGCCCAGCGGGGTCAGCAGATAGTCACTGTTGATATTCTGCTCGTAGGCGGCATGGCCGACTTCGTGGATGGTGGAGTAAAAACAGTTGAACGGATCGGCGGGATTGGTGCGGGTGGTGATGCGCACATCAAGGCCGGAACCGGATGAGAAAGGATGCACGGCCTTATCCACGCGACCGCGCGCCATGTCATAGCCAAATGTCTTGGCCAACAAGCGTGTCAGCTTCATCTGTGCACCCTCGTCAAAGGTGCCTTTTAGTGGCGCTGGCCCTTCAGATTCGCGGATCGCTGCGCGAAGTTCTGACAGGACGGGGCGCATTGCGCCAAACATCGCCTCCAGCTCAGCACCCGATGTACCCGGCTCATAATCATCCAGCATCGCGTCATAAACATCGCCGCCAGCCGCCAGCGCATGGCCCTCTTCACGCTTGAGCATGATGATTTCGGCCAATGTCGGTGCAAAGCCGCTGACATCATCTGCCTCGCGCGCTTCTGCCCAGATGCCCTGCGCCGCTGATGTTAACTTGGCCAATCTCGTGGCGAGGGCAGCAGGCACCTTGCTGGTACGTTCAAAGCTGCGGCGGATGTGGCGTATGTTGGCTTGGCCAACGTCGTCCAAGGATGCCACGTCAATTGTCTCAAGCCACTCACCAACACGCGGATCAATCCGGCGTGCGTGGAGCACGCTTTCCATCGCTGCCATTTCCTCGGCGCGCTGAGGCGCTGCACCGCGTGGCATCATGGTTTCTTGATCCCAGCCCAAGCGGCCTGCCACCTGTCCCAAGGCCTGTGTGTCACGGGTGAATTCCATCAGGTCATCATAAGCGGTCATTTGGAGGCTCCTCTGAGCGAAGTCGCGATAGGATAAAGGGAAAGGTGGCGCGCGCGCAGGATAAGAACCCAGCACAGAACAGCCAAGCCTTGGTGCATCAAGGCGATGGTCAATGGCGCGGCGTAAAGAACTGTTGTGATGCCCAGCACCACCTGTAGAACAATAGCGGCAAATACCGCGTTGAACGCAAAGCGGGTATTGGGGTGTGCCGAAGCGCGACCGCGCAACCAAACCACAACGCTGAAGGCAAACAACAGATAGCCAGTGATGCGGTGAATGAACTGCACCAATCCGGGGTTTTCAATAAAATTCGTCCACAAAGGCTCAAGCTCAAAGGCGTGAGGCGGGAAAAACTGCCCTGCCATCAGCGGCCAATCGGTGTATGTGCGCCCTGCGTCAATGCCTGCAACCAATGCGCCGATCAGGATTTGTAGAAACGCAAAGTGAAGCAGACCCGTGGAAAGACCATATAATTTGGCCTCTTTGGCGCGCCGCGCCTGCATCAGGTCACGTTCCGGGCGTCCAAGGCTAAGGACATACCACGTGATGAACCCCATAATTACAAATGCGAGCCCCAAATGTGTTGCCAGCCGTTCGCTGTGCACATCCGTTATAGCGGTGCCGGAGGTCACACCAGAGGAAACCATCCACCAGCCGATTGCGCCCTGAAGCCCCCCAAGCCCGCCAAGCAGCAATAGTCGCGGCGTCCAGCCTGTAGGAATCTGGCGGCGCAGCAAGAACCAAAAGAAGCCAAGTCCCCAGACAAGGCCAATCACACGGCCCAACTGGCGATGGCCCCACTCCCACCAGTAAATTAATTTAAAATCGCTAAGCGTCATCCAGCTGTTTTGCAGCCGAAATTCGTCTATTTCTTGATATTTCGCAAATTCGGATTCCCAGTCAGTGGCATTCAGGGGTGGCATCGCCCCCGTGAATGGACGCCATTCCGTGATGCTAAGACCACTGTCGGTCAGGCGCGTTGCACCGCCGACAAGGATCATCAGGAATACCAGCGCAAACAGGACCATCAGCCAGATACGGATGACGCCACGCGCGCCTCCACGCCCCGCATCAATCACACCTTTTGTGGCAATCGGCTTTGCCGTATCTGCGCCGACTTCTTCAAATAGCTTCCGGTTGGTGGCCATTTTGCCCTCCGTTGGGTTCGTATGTCTTTGGTAGTTACTAGACTATATAGCGTCTAGCCGCGTTCCTTCCAGCGGACCATCTGACGCAAAGTGCCATGCAATATTTGCACATCTGCGCGTGTCAGCGGCAGACGGCTCCACATGTTGCGCAGATTGGTCTTCATCGAGATCGCTTTGTGTTCGGGATAAAAGAAGCCCGCGTCTTCCATGCGTTCTTCATAATGTTTGGCCAGATGTTCGATCTCTGAGTTATCTGCCCAATCAGTGCCGGCCATTTCATGAACGACGGGTGTATGATCGCCCTGCTGGCGCATCCATTCATAGCCCATCAACAAAACACATTGCGCCAGATTGAGGGAGGCAAACTCAGGGTTCACCGGAACCGATACAATCGCATTGGCGCGCGAGATGTCGTCGTTCTCAAGGCCAGCGCGTTCTGGCCCGAACAATACTGCCACTCGCTCTCCCGCTGCAATCTTCTCTGCGGCTAGTTTCATTGCTGCTTCGGGGGTATAGACAGGTTTACTCAAATCACGGTCGCGCGCGGTGGTCGCGAACACAAAATTGCAATCCCCCAATGCGTCCGGCAGATCGGGAGACACACGCGCATGATCAAGGACACGCCCCGCGCCAGATGCCATCGCAACTGCCGCCTGATTTGGCCAACCATCGCGCGGGGCAACGATACGCATATGATCCAAGCCGAAATTAAGCATGGCACGGGCAGCGGCCCCAATGTTTTCGCCCATTTGAGGGCGCACAAGGACAAAGCTGGGGGCGGAAGGTGTCTGAACTGTCATACTGACCTCATACCCCGCGCCCCTGCCCTTGCCAATATGATGTAGACAGAGGATTTCAGTTTCCATCCTGCGCCGGATTACGCTAGTCACACGTCACGCATCCAAAGGATAAGACCCATGTCAAACGCACCAGAACAGCCGCAGCTTTATCTCATCACGCCACCCGAGCTGGATTTGCAGAGCTTTCCTGATGTTTTGGGTAAAGTTTTGGACGCCCATGCAACGTCTTGTGTGCGTCTAGCCCTTTCCACACGCGACGAGGATGATCTGGCGCGTGCCGCGGATACGCTGCGCGTTGTAACAGATGCACGCGAAGTGGCGTTGGTGATTGCAGATCACACGTTGCTGGCCGAACGTCTTGGCCTTGATGGTGTACACCTGTCTGATGCAGCCCGTTCCGTGCGCCACGCGCGCAAAGTGCTAGGCCCAGATGCAATTGTGGGCAGCTTTTGCGGCGGATCACGCCATGACGGAATGAGCGCGGGCGAAGCTGGCGCAGACTACGTGGCCTTTGGTCCGGTCCAAGCAACGGCATTGGATGACGGTGAAGTTGCTGAGGGTGATCTGTTTCAGTGGTGGTCCGAAGTGATCGAAGTGCCCTGCGTTGCTGAGGGTCAGTTAGACGCGGCGATGATCACCGCCCTTTCCTCTAAAACCGATTTTTTTGGCATCGGCAACGAGATCTGGGGTCAAGAAGATCCATTGGCAGCCCTCAGCGCGCTGTGGTCCGCAGTAAGCTAACCCTTGCTGTGGAATATCTGATCGAATTCAACCCAAATCTGCTTTCGGTTTGAACCGTTCAAAAACGGTCTTTTTTTGGGACAGGCTGAAAACCCTAAAGCGGACGCTCGCTGCGGGGCGCATGGATGTCCGGTGAGCGGGACAAAGCACTCTTTCGCTGCGACTGCACCAATGAACGCTTTTGAGGACTACCTTTTATTTCCAGCGGCGTTATTCATAGTTTTTGAACAGCTTTTGCATTCAGGCCAGCTATGAACGACCAGTGCCAAGGACGATATCGAAGGAACAATACGTATGCGCTCCTACATGAAGTTTTCTGAAGGTGAAGGCTCACCTGTTTCACAACCGACAGAGTTCACTTTTCCCAATGTTTGGGAACGTGAAACATATCCTGAAAACTCCCGGCTCTTGATCGGGTCTGAGCAGCACGAGGTGCGCCGAATACTGGAGTTGTGCCGACCTCTAAATGGTCCTTTTGGCATTCTTTATGTTTTGCTTGCCTCACGGTTGGGAAATGAGCCCGCAAGATACCAAAGCCCTGAACCAATTGACTACGATGATCTGGAGTTGTTCATGTACACCTTCCAAGAGTATTTTGAGCAGGATGGTCGGCATGCGATTTGGATTTCGTCACTCTCCGGCGAGGGCCAGTTCATTTTTGACCAGCACAACTACGTCTTTGCTTACGGCGATCTTGATCGGATGACCGCGCAACTCACTGCCGATGGGTATTCGGAAGGTAAAGTCGCCGTACCCTTTCCTCACAGCCACCACTACCATGAGCAATTCGACGAAACGGAAGACGAAATTCTGAAGTATTGGTCCTGGTTCAAATCACCTCTAGAGCAATCAGACGATCCATAAACTCGACTGCGGAAGCATGCGCCTCCTCAAAAGGCCGACTACCTAAACCTGCCGTTCGTGCATCGCGCAGCATCGGTGAGTCTGGGCTCATTGCCGACTTTCACCGCGATTGCACGCGAGATCAACGCCAAATAGGATGGCGAGTGTCTGCTGTGCGGACAAAGCCGACTTTGGAGCGTATCCATTGAATGGCCGCTTTCATCAGGCATAATGTGCACCGAGAAACCGCCGGAAGAAAGCAGCCGCTAGCCTAAACAAGAGATTTCCAGAAGTGTTCGTGGACGGCGACTCGCCCTCGCTCAGAAATCAATCTGCCGCATATAATCAATTGTGATCAACAATTAGAGCCCTATGTGATGATGTTGCTGTAATTTGCATAGCGGCAACATCATACTCTCGCACTAAGCGCTCAAAACATAATTCTCCATTTGCGAGTAACTTTCGTCCCGCAATTGAATCAGATCTTGTTAGGCCTTTTGGTCGAAAAACGATTTTGCGGCGTCTAAATCTGGAAACTCAATCGCGAGAACCGTGGCTGGTGTTTTCCCGCCCGCCAAGTTTTCGACAACAGGGCCCCGCAGCTTTATCCCGACGCCAGCGGCCTTCAATAACGATCCAACAGCTTCAGTGTATTGCTTTGCCCCGTCGGTTTTGACCGGATCCGGGGTTGATATGACAACAACATGCGCGCTCATCCTTAGTTTCTTTTCAGTGACTGTTGGAACGTTTCAGGTAATTCGATCGCAAGGATACGGTATGGGGCCGCGGGCCCAGCTTCTGGATCGAACAAATGGTCAAGCTGGCCTTCGACCACGTAAGCAGTCCGGCCAACAACGGTTGCAGTTGTGGGCACATTCAAGTCAGTCGCAATTGCTTCAAGCTGTATGGTTTCGTCAGACAATTTGGCCCCCCAAAGCGCACCGCGCGCACCGGCAGATAGGCCACCGCCTTCTACAATCAAAAACCGACCATCGCCCAATGCTGTCAAACCATCCGCACCGTGAATTTCCTCGGACATCTCGAGGTCAGTAACGGTGCCAGCCCGCCCTTCGGTGTCCACTTCAATCTGGTGCAACGTCCCCGTGTTATAGCGGGCCACAAATACCGATCCCTCATCATAAGCGATTCCATTAAGGTTGAATCCTTCGCCCGAAAAGCGGTTATCGTCGAGCCAAACTTCCAGCTGATCTGCGCCCGGCGTTAAAGCATATATGCGCGGGGCAAAGCTGTCAGTCGCCAAAATCGTGCCGTCTGGAAGCTCCGCTATATCGTTGCAGAATACACCGCCCTCAGGGAGCGGATAGCGGCCTGAGGGTTTACCGGTTGTGGTATCAAACGCGACCAGAGCCGGCACAGCCGTTCCGGTTAATGCGCCGATACCGGGATCTGACGAACACACAAATGTTTGGCTGCCTGCGACGTGTAGGCCAACAACGGTCACCAAACCATTTGAACCAGCGGCAACAAAATCAGAGACTTCTGCGGACTGAGGCGCGATTTTCACGATCCGTCCTTGGGTCAAACTGCCGACATAAAGATTGCCCGAGGCATCGTTGGAAATACCTTCAGGCGCGAATGCCAGATCCGGCAAATTGATATTTGCGTCGGCAATTGCCATCGCTGGTACAGTGATTGCGAATGACCCCGCCAACATGAGGTTTTTGAATGAGAGTATCATAGTTTTCCTTTCCTGAGTTGCTCAGAAAGAAATGGCCTATGTGAGTCCTGTTTTCGCGCTGCGGCAGGTCAAGGATGCGCTTCAAACGGTCAATTTCCGGCGCGATGTTGGTCGAGAATAACAACGTCACCCTTTGGCCGCCTTTGGGTCGCGCGCAGCTCGGTTGGGCTCATCGAAAACCGCAGTCGAAACCGTTCAGCAAACCGCGATTGCGATTGATATCCGCATTCAAAGGCTATTTGGCCAATGGGCATGTCTGACGATATGATCCGTTCGACTCCCCGATTGAGGCGCGCGTCTTCAAGCAAATTTCGAAAACCTGTCTGTTCCGCCTGAAGACGGCGGCGCAGGGTTCGTTCGCTCATCGCGAAGGTATTGGTGAGATCCTTCAATGACCAATCGCGGGAAAGGTCGGTCATGAAATGTTGCGTGACCCGTTGGGATAACGTGTCAGCACGCGACAGCAAGAGATTTCCTGCCAGACCCTGTCGCGCCGAAACCAATAGGAGTTCAACCAACCGATGGCGGGTTTGTGTGATATCAGCGGAATATTTTTGATCATGTACAAGCCAGTCAGCAATCAGCGAATAAATTTCGTTTGAACCAGAAGCTTTCCACTTTGGTGTTAAATTCCAATCGTTTAGGCCATCTGAATAGACCTTGCCGAACAGGTCTATGGTCTGTTGATCGAACACCAAAGACGCTCCCAAAAAACGGTTATGGCCCGGCTCAGGAATGTTCTCGACGTCACAGCGGGTGCCTTTAGGAAGCATAAGGATTTCGCCGGGCTTCGCGTCATAAACTTGTTGCTCAGCGATAATCCTTTTGTGCCCTACAATCGGAAACATCAGGACAGGTGCAGACATATCCATCTTGGTCAGCCGTTGTAGCTGTTGGCAGCCGTTGATCCAAAAATTCCGCGTCGTTTGACCAACGTTGAACGCTTCTGCCATGGATGTCTCAAGCCGTGACATGATGGGTTGCTCAAGCATGAACCGTTCTCCTCAGCTTAATGAACCTCGTCTATTTATCAGATCATATCGCGATCTCAGAAGGTCAAAATTGCCAATGGCCGTTTGTGGCGCAAAATTGGCCGGTTGCGGACGACATGATCCAGATCAGTGGTGGAACGCGCGTTGACGCAGGCTGTTGTGCGCTTAACCTACACAGAGTAACGAACTGGACTGAAATTGACAGCGTCCTGTCTTTGGGAAAAACACGATCGCCACCGCATCACGGTAACCAATCCCGTGCGTCCCACAAGAAAATCGAAACCAGAATGTAACGGTTTGGCACTCCGCCCGCTCTTTATATGTATCCGACGCATTTTCGTGACGGAAAACTTGGAGATCAAAATGAAAAACTTCGACGTACAATCTATCGGACTTCCCGTTTCCGCTGAGGCGGCATTCGATTATATTTCGCAGCCGTCCAACTTGCCGAAATGGACCAATGCATTCGCGCGCGCTGATACCGCCACGGCGGACTTGGTGACGCCAAATGGCGAGGTCCCGATCACGTTGCAAACTGTGACCTCACGAGATGCAGGAAGTGTTGATTGGCTCATGACCTTCCCCGATGGAACCACAGGGGCGGCCTATTCACGCACTACGCCAAATGGCGACACGGATTCCATCTTTTCATTCGTCCTTATGGCACCGCCAGTTCCGCTTGAAGCCCTAGAAGGTGCGCTGGCAGCCCAGAAAGTAATTTTAGCAAGCGAACTTGAAGAATTGAAAGGAATTCTTGCTGCATGATCATCTTCGATTCCGTACAAGTGGAGGCCGCGCGACAAGGAAGTCGTGCGGCCTTAGAAACGCTTATTCACGCGGCAAAAGGCCCGGTTTTTAACGTCGCGATGCGGATGCTTGCCCATCGCGAGGACGCCGAAGACGCCACGCAGGAAATTTTGATCAAGATCATTACCCACCTTGGTGATCTGCGTGACGTCGATTTGGCTGGCGCGTGGGCCTTTCGCGTCGCGACCCGTCACCTGAGTGAAACTGCGCGGCTGGGTCGGGTCGAAAAGATGCGGATGACTTTTGACGACTTCTCCGAAGATCTGCATCTCGGTCAAGGCGAAGTAGCACCCCTTGGTTTGACCGAAATTGAACATCAGCTTGCGCTAAAGGAAGTGAAAGTCGGGTGTACTTTGGCAATGTTGGTGTGTTTGTCGCGGCCACTGCGCATGGCCTATATTTTGGGTGATATCTTCGAGATGACAGATACAGAAGCCAGTGACGTTCTCGAAATTCCAGCTGGCACATATCGCCAAAGGCTGCGACGTGCGCGATCTTCTGTCAGCGTGTTCATGCAAAAAAATTGCGGCATCCAATCTGAACAGGCACCGTGCCGCTGTGACAACCGGATCGCACCCGCCCTTAAAAAGGGACGTATCGCGAAGGGCCTAACACATCTTGACGGCGATCAGGTTGGGCACAAGGCCCCGGATGTCATTCATCAAGACGTTGCAGCGCTAGAGGTTGTGCAGCGCACAGTCGCGATCATGCGATCCAACCCGCAATTCGCAACCTCTGTTCCGTCATTTGTTGAGCAACTTCTGGACCGGATTTCGTGAAAATCCCCCGATGGTCCAACAGTCCTTCGGGGGATTGAACGGTATTATGATACCAATTGGACAGAACGATCAATCGCGGCCTTTTGGTCCCCAAGCGGGTCACCTGTCAAAAGCGAAGGTTGAAAACGGACGTTTGTGATTTCAGAAACACCGATAAATTCGAGCCACCAAGACAGATAGCTTGAATGATAATCAGCCCCGTATTTCGCCGGCGCACCGTGCGCATACACACCGGCTGTGTAAAAGACGCGCGCCGCTTTGTTTTCTGGCAGCCCACTATATCCGGCCTCTGGGTCAAGCCCAAAAAGAAATCCAGGGTCGGTAATGATATCGATGTATTGCTTTAGCTTGTAGGGGACACCGCAGTTCCACATCGGAACCGAGAAAACATATTCATCTGCATCGGTAAATCGTTGTGAGATCGCGACAATCTGGTCCCACGCGGTTTGGGTTTCATTGGTCATTTCGCCAACGCCAAAGAATGTCATCTTGGCCGTAGTCTTGTCGCCGTCGAATTCAGGCATCCTCTTGCCACAGATCAAGAACATCAATTTGCACGTGGGGCTGGCGAGCATTGCGTTCGGCAAGATACGCATTTGCCAATTTTGAGGATTGCGAATTATCGCCGCGGGGCGACGCTATTATATGTAGAATTTTGGTCATTTTAGGTTCTTCTTTTGAGGGGTGCACGCGCTTAGCGCGCCATAAATTTAAGAATTTCATCGCCGATCTCCGCTGGGTGGATATCCAATGCAAAGTGGCCTGCATCAAAAAGGTTCACGTCCGCATCCGGCAAAACCGATTGAAGCGCAGAGACGCCTTCGAGCGTAAAGAACGGGTTGTTTTCGCCCCAGACAACCAAAGTATCTGGCTGGGCCTGCGCCAAATATTCTTGCCACGCCGGATAGCGCGCAACGTTGTCTTGATAGTTCCACAGATACTCAAGTTGGACCTCGGTATTTCCGGGTCGATCCAGCCCCGCTTGATCGTGGATCCACGCGTCTGGGCTAAGATGTTCGCGACGGCTTAAACCCTCAACATATTGCCACTGTGTGGTCTCGGCCTTGAAAAAACCTCGCAACGGTTGTTCAGTATCAGCCGAACGTTCTGGCCAAAACGGGGCAAACAGGCCTACGATATCAGGGTTCCAACCTTCGGCATGGATCGTCGCGTTCTGGAAGATCAATCCTTCGACACGCTCTGGATGTTCAACGGCAAGGCGCAGCCCAACAGGGACGTCAAAGTCCTGCATATTGAGCGTGTAATTGGTTAGGCCGATGTGTTGAGTAAAGGCGTCCATCGTCTGCGCCAATGTTGAGAAATCGTAGTCATAATTTGCGGCATCTGGTGCCGACGATTGCCCGAACCCAGGATGATCAGGCGCGATCACGTGACGGGATTGCGCCAGTGTTGGAGTGAGATCGCGAAACATATGCGACGAGGATGGAAAGCCATGCAACAACAGCAGCGTCGGAGCATCTTTTGGGCCTGCCTCGCGATAAAAAATTGAAACATCATCGATTTCAACAGCATGATAAGTTGCATTTTCGAGCGGATCTGTATCTGCCCATGCGCTCGCGGGCTGGAAAGGGGCGCTCAACAGCATCGCACCAGCGAAGGCATAAAGTTGAGTTGAATAGGTCATATTTGGGCCCCTTAGTAACCTACAACAAGTAATTTGATGGTTGCTTCTGCTAACCTTTTAAGTGTCTTTACGATAGTTACCATGTTGCAAGCACCTGAAACGTTGTGAGTCGCATAACTAACTTTTATAATTCAAATAAGATGGTTACTTTAGGGTATTCCCCGATGCAAAAACCGTAGAAAGGTGGACATGAATTCAGTTTTCAATCGCCCCGATCCAATGTTTATTGGCGAGAGCCCCGCACTCGATTTTCTAAATTCGATTGCTTCCCCTAAGGGCAAAGTCATCAACTGGCTCGATACGGGATCTGGTTTACTGGACTGGCTTGTGAAATCTGGGCTCTGCACAAGCGAAGAGTTAGACGTGTTTCAAAGTGAATCGCAGGCGATTGAACAGACAAAGGCGTTGCACGATATCCATGAATTTCGAGACGCATACCGAAAGTTCATCAAAGCGATGGCAGGTTGTGATGCTGTGCAACCCGCTGATCCCTAATAAATGCGATACTCCGTTGCGGAACGCTGACGATGCAGATAACGCCGCCGCCGAACAAGCAAGACGGCGCGACCAAGTCGGGATCTCTGACGACAAAATACCAGATAGGCAGCCTCAGGATTTTCTGCTCCGGATAGCCGCGGCCTGCGCCAAATTCATCTGCGAGGCCGATTTTTCCTATGTCAGGAATTGCGAAGGTCCGACGTGTACATTGTATTTCCATGATGTCAGCAAGAACCGCGCCAAGGCTGCGGCACATCGAAAGGCCGCCGCGGCGGCGTCTGAGGTGTAGTTGTCACGACAGACGCAGCTCTACATGGTCTTTTGTCACGCCATTTCTGGCTAATTCAGCAACCGCTATTCCGAAAACGCCGGAAACTGTTGTAACAGTTGCTGGTTCGATCTTCATTAGAACACTCTTTCATGCAGTACCGATGGCTTGGGCCAAGGCTAAATCGGCGTAAGCGTTGGCTGATTTCATAATTCCTGCTCCGCGTAAGCGGACTTTCGCTAAGGTGCAGAACATCTGAGGTGAGGGCTCGTTCCTGCCGTTCGCCGCACCAACGGTCGCTTTTCGGGAAAACCGCCCTCACCCGTTGTCTTCCAAAAACCCTCCTTTGTGGAAGAGTGTCCAAATCACCTTGATTGACGCCGTCACAAGCCCCGTTCAAAACCGAGTCCTTTGTTGAAGATTTTTGGTCCTGCGCCTCATAGCGAATATTCATTCAACACGCGGCATTGGTTAATTGTGCTTAGAACTGTTGCTGATCATGTTGCATGAATAGCTCCTTTGCCTGCTTACTGAAATTGGACCCGTTTCCAATGCGAAGGTCAAAGTCACGTGATATTCAAAAGTTACAGCAATGTCCGTTCAATCACCCAAAACGCACCCACCGCCGCGATCACACAGGACGCAGGGATGGCGATTACGCTGCGGTACCATGTTTTGCGGATGGCCCAGCCCACCAGCACAAACGCGAATGCGATCACGGTCAATTGGCCAAATTCCACGCCAATGTTGAAGCCAATCAAGGCTGGTACAAACTGGTCCGATGGTAGGCCGAACTCTCCCAAGACGGAGGCAAAGCCCAATCCGTGCAATAGTCCAAAACAAAAGATCACAACCGGCCGCCAAGGGCTAAGCCCCGAGGTGAAGATGTTTTCAACCGCGACATAGACAATGGATGCCGCGATCAACGGTTCAACGATATTGCCGGGAACATTCACCCACCCCAGCGCACCAAGCGCTAGCGTTACAGTATGGGCCAAAGTGAATGCAGAAACCTGCCAGACCAACGGGCGCAAGCGAGTTGAGAGAAAAAACAGACCCAATACGAACAGAATATGATCCAGCCCTTTTGGCAAGATATGGTCAAACCCAACTGGGATATACTCTACAAAGGTCTGCCAGCCGTTCAGGGCATCGCCACCTTCCAGCGCAATATCAGCGCTGCTACCACCGCTGATCAAACCGGTAAACGGGGCCTCGACACCCTGTTGACGCAGGACCATATCGCCGCCGCCCTTAGGCCACGTGACTGTTAGTTGCTCACCAACCGCAGCGTCAGCAGTCAACTGCCATACTGCTATCCGCGGGAGTTCTTCATTCACACCGCTGGGCACATCCACATGGACGGTTTCCAATACCAAAGGCGTGCCATCGACACTGATCACAGGCAGCGTATTCCATCCCGTTAGCAATTGGGGTGCACGTTCGGCTAAGACTTTAGGTGTTAGCGCGCGCAACGTGTCATAATCACCAGCTTGGGGGGCTTCATTGGTGTCTTGGACATTGTCCAGATCAACACCCGCTAGAAACGCCTCCAAATTAATCTGCAAGGTCAGCTCTGCACGCGCATCTGTCACCGTAAGATCGGCAATTGTCGGCACAACTTCGTGTGCGTGGGCGACTGTGCTTGACATCACCAGCGCAAACGCCAGCTTTACAACCAACAACAAGGAACATCGTTTCATGAAACTCACCCGATTTTGTACATTTGTCTGTGCCACACTCGTATATACGCCAATGGCCATTGCCCATGAGTTTTGGATCGAACCGTCTGAGTTTCAAGTCGAAAAGGACGCGCCCGTTATCGCTGAGTTGCGAAATGGGCAGTTATTTGCAGGCACGTCCCAATCTTTTTTCGAAAAACGCAACACGCGACTGGATGTTACAATGGGAGCGGAGACAACTCCGATCATGGGCCGTATGGGCGATCGTCCTGCAATCCAATTGCCGCCCCCTGAACAAGACGGATTGATGATCCTCACACACGAAGCAGCACCGTCAATTTTGACCTACCGAGAGTGGGCTAAATTTGTGAAATTTGTCGAGCATAAAGATTTCCAAGACGCTTTTGCGATCCACGCAGCGCGCGGATGGGCACAAGAGAACTTCAAGGAGACCTACACCCGCCATTCCAAATCATTGATTTCTGTAGGGAGTGGCACTGGTGCCGATCGTGAATTGGGCATGGTGACTGAATTTATCGCCCTTGATAATCCCTATGATACGGATTTTGACGGCACGTTGGATGTATCTCTGCTGTATAATGGTGAACCGCGTAGCGATGCTCAGGTTGAGGTTTATGCCCGTGATGCAAATGACGAAGTGATTGTTACCATTACCAGAACCGACGATCAGGGCCTTGCAGCCATACCCGTGCAAGCGGGAATGGACTATCTGCTGGATGCAGTTGTGTTACGTCCTGTTAAAGGGGAGCCCACAGTAGAGGCCGGTCCGATTTGGGAAACCCTTTGGGCGACGCTAACGTTTGCGGTTCCTGCAAACTGATCTGCAAACTGCTTGCGCGTCTGGGCACATGACGTCAAAACCAATCACATGACTGACAAACCTGAAATCCTATGTATCGGCTCTGTCCTTTGGGACGTAATTGGCCGCTCTGATGCGCCCATGCGGCAAGGCTCTGATATGCCTGGCCGTATCACCCGACTGCCGGGCGGTGTTGCATTGAATATCGCCATGGCCCTACGCCGTTTTGGCCTGCACCCCGCATTGTTAAGTGCGGTTGGTCGTGATGCGGACGGTGACGCTCTGATTGCAGCTTGCCATGCCCGCGGCCTTGGGACTGACCTGATTTATCGTTCTGATGATTTGCCCACCGATCAATACATGGCCATCGAGGCCAGCAATGGTTTGATTGCTGCCATTGCTGATGCGCATTCACTAGAGGCAGCAGGCGATAAAATATTGCGCCCGCTCGAAGCTGCAACCAAGCCCTATTCAGGTTCGGTTGCTTTGGATGGGAACCTGACAATTGATCTGTTGTCTCAGATGGCACGCAGCCCGTTGTTGGCACAGGCTGATCTTCGTGTAGCCCCTGCATCCCCTGGCAAGGCACTGCGGCTCAGCCCATTCCTTCAGACAGGTCGCGGTACGCTATATGTAAACCTCGAAGAAGCAGGTCTGCTGTGCCAAATGCATTTTGACAGCTCAAATGCTGCTGCCGAAACATTGTTGGCACGCGGTGCTGCGCGCGCTGTTGTCACCGATGGTGGCAATCCTGCAACCGCTGCCAGCCCAGAGCAGACAGTTACACAAACACCACCGCCGGTTTCCGTCACCCGTGTGACAGGTGCAGGCGATACATTTATGGCGGCGCATATTGCCGCAGAATTACGCGGACAGCCCGCCGAAGCCGCATTGGATGATGCACTGTCGGCCGCTGCCCTTTATGTTTCCGGAGAAACAACCATATGATCCCTATCGCCTATTCTGTTGAAGTCACTGCTGCCCGCGCCTCAGGTGCCGCTATTGTCGCCTTGGAAAGCACCATCATCACCCACGGCATGCCTTACCCGCAAAACATCGAAGTTGCGCGGCAGGTGGAAGGTGATATTCGCGATGCGGGCGCTGTGCCTGCAACCATTGCAGTGATGAATGGCACGCTGCACATTGGGTTGGACGCAGAACAACTAAGCAGCCTTGCCCAGACCAAGGGCGTAGCAAAACTTAGCCGCGCAGATATGGCGGCGTGCATTGCAACAGGCGGGACAGGCGCAACCACCGTTGCGGCAACCATGATTGCCGCGCAGCTTGCTGGCATCCACGTGTTCGCGACCGGTGGCATTGGCGGCGTGCATAAAGGCGCCGAAAACAGTTTTGACATCTCCGCTGATTTGATGGAACTGGCGCAAACTGCCGTCACTGTTGTTGCTGCGGGTGCAAAGGCCATTCTTGATGTTGCCAAAACCCTTGAGGTTCTGGAAACTCAAGGCGTTCCTGTAATCGCTTACGGCCAAGACGCATTTCCTGCATTCTGGTCACGTGGATCGAAGCTGAAATCACCACTACGAATGGATGACCCCGCCCAAATCGCACAGGCGCACCAGATGCGCGCCGCCCTTGGCCTTCCCGGTGGACAGCTGATTGCCAATCCAATTCCAGAAGACGCGGAAATTCCGGCAGCCGTGATGGCCCCCATCATTGCAACTGCACAGGCCGATGCAGCTAACGCAGGGATCACTGGAAAAGGTGTCACACCCTACCTGTTACAACGCATCTTTGAACTGACCAAAGGCCGCTCGCTAGAGGCAAATATTGCCTTGGTCCGTAACAATGCACGTCTCGCAGCAGAAATTGCTCTGAAATTACGCACGAAGGCATAAAAATAAGGTGTTGCGCCCATTGTTACTGTTAACGGCAACGCATAGCTATATGTTAACACAACAAACCATGTGGACGCAGCCGACCTAATGAACACCCCTTTTGATCCAGATCCCGTAACGCCCCCCAAACGCAGCCTGATTGGTCGTGCACGGGGTAACTTCCTGACCGGTCTTGTCGTCATTGCCCCTGTTGGTCTGACTATTTGGCTCATCTGGAGCGTTGTGGGCTGGATTGATGGATTTGTGCTGCCGCTGGTGCCGTTCAAATACCATCCTGATCGGCTCATTCAGGACCTATTGGGGCTTGATCCGACAGTGCAGATTAACGTCCGCGGCATCGGCGTGGTCATCTTTTTGCTGTTCACGATCTTTATGGGATGGGTTGCCAAAGGGCTAATTGGCCGCTCGGCAATTCGCGCCGCGGAAAGTTTGGTTGAGCGGACGCCCGTTGTTCGCTCAATCTATTCGGGCATCAAACAAATCTCGGAGACGATATTTGCGCAGAGCGAGCGCAGCTTTGAGACCGCTTGTTTGATCGAATACCCTCGCAAGGGAATTTGGGCGATTGGGTTCATCTCAACCGAGGCAAAAGCAGAAATCGCAGAAAAATCAGACCCATCTGATGTAATGATGTCAGTCTTTTTACCGACCACACCAAACCCGACGTCGGGTTTTTTACTGTTCTTGCCAAAACGTGACGTGATCGAGTTGGACATGTCGGTTGAGGATTCCGCCAAGCTGGTGATCTCGGCGGGGCTTGTTTACCCCAACTCAAAAGCGCTTGAGGACGGCGATGAACCCATCGCCGATCTACGCGACCGCGCTTAGGCGAACATCTCGCGCAGGTTAACGCTGCTGCGTTTACCGATGTTGTCGACATCATCGCGCAAGAATGCTTCGGCAGCTTCAATGCCCGCTGCTTTCAGCTGACCAATGATAGCCGGATTAGGAACGACTTTGGTTGCGGCCGAAAGCTGGCCCATCAGAACATCATCCGCAATCATGTGAATGCGCACGTTGCTCATTTTGTCGGAATCTACAGTACCCTCTTCGATCAGGCGCTGCACAAAATCAATCGCCCGCAATTCACGCAATAGGCTTGAGTTAAAGCTGATCTCGTTGATCCGGTTCTGGATTTCCTGTGGAGAAGTTGGGATAGTGTCTCGCTCAAGCGGATTGATATTGATGATGACAATATCCTCAGGCAATTTCGGATCAAACAGCGGAAACAGCGCGGGATTGCCTGTAAATCCGCCATCCCAGAATGCTTCGTCACGGCCCGTAGTTTTGTCAAACATCTCAACCGCTTGGAATACGGTAGGCAAACAGGCTGAAGCCATCAAGGCATCAGGCCCGATCTCGTCGCCCTCAAACACGCGAATCTTGCCATTCCGCACCCGCGTCGCTCCCACAAAAAACAGCGGCGCATGTGTGTCGCACACCCGCTCATAGTCAAACTTTTCTACAATCTCACGCAGTGGATTCTTGTAGAACGCCCCATAATCATACGGCGAAACCATGCGCGACACCGCATCGCCCATGGCATAGGTCAGACTATTTTCAATCTGTTTTCCCAGAACCTGAAGGCCAAATGGAGCCATCCAGTCGCCCATCCGAAGATCAGAGACACCTGCAACTTGCAGCCACAGCCATTCCAGATTGTCGCGCGCCCCTTGGCGCCCGCCAGTTGTCATGCCAGCCTTTAGCGCCGCGCCGTTCAGCGCACCTGCCGAAGTGCCCGACATTGCGCAAATCTCAAGATCGTCTTCTTGCAGAAGGCGATCCAAGACGCCCCATGTAAACGCTCCATGCGCACCGCCACCCTGAAGGGCCAGATTGATCTTTTTGGTGGTCTTAGCCATGCGCATGCGCCTTTGCTATCGGAGGAAATGCACGGCCCTCACAGGACCGCGCGCGTGTATCAAAGGGCGGTCCAACCGCCATCAACACTAATAGATGTACCCGTGATCTGATCTGCAGCCGATGAACATAGGAAAGCAGCCGTGCCGCCCATCTGTTCAACGGTCGCAAATTCCTTGCTTGGTTGGCGCTTGAGCATGACGTTCTTGATCACGTCTTCGCGGTTCATGTCGTACTCTTTCATTGTGTCGGGGATCTGGCTTTCGACTAATGGGGTCAAAACATAGCCCGGACAAATGGCATTTGCGGTGATTGGCTCTTCGGCCGTCTCCAGCGCGGTTGTTTTTGTCAGGCCAATGATGCCATGTTTCGCCGCGACATAGGCTGATTTATACGGCGACGCGGTGAGGCCGTGTGCAGAGGCCACGTTGATGATCCGCCCCCAACCAGCGGCACGCATCATCGGCAACGCTTCAGCACTGGTGTGAAACGCCGAACTGAGATTGATCGCAATGATAGCGTCCCACTTGGCCGCAGGGAAATCAGGGATCGGGGCAACATGCTGAATTCCCGCGTTGTTGATCAAGATATCGCATACGCCTGCGTCTTCGATCAGCTTGCGACATTCGTCCCCCTTCGACATATCTGCTTGGATATAACGCGCCGCAACACCCGTCTCTTTGGCGATTGCCTCGGCCAACGCGTGATCTTCGTCGCGGTCAGTGAAAGAGTTCAGCACAACGTTGGCACCTGCCTTGGCAAGCTGCTGAGCGATCCCAAGCCCAATGCCCGAGTTGGAACCCGTGATGATGGCCGTTTTGCCAGACAAGTCATAAGTAAGCGCCATTGTCGTTCTCCTGAAAATGTTTGGTTGATCAATACCGAAAATGCTGCAACTGCGAAAGGTACATAAACGACGGCTAATTCCCCCCAAACGCACGCATCGTAAAGGCCTTGAATAAGTGGCAGCACTTGCCAGCCAAAAAAAAACGCCCGCGCAAGGCGGGCGTCAAGTTATTGAGGCAGGTTTCATACAGGCAAGAAACCTATCGAGCAGTAAGGTCTTTATAAGGAATTATTGGCTAAACGCCAAGCATAAAGTTTGCGCCTCCTGTCGGACCCCGTTAGAGGTTTGAGTAATAAAAAAAAGGGCAGCGCAGGATTGTTTCGAAAATGGCTATAGATTTTTTCCCAAGGGCACGGGGCTTTGCGGTCGTATCTTCACTGATTCTTTGGGGAATCGGTGCCTACGCTGAGCCCCAACATGCGATCGCAATGTACGGTGCCCCTGCTTTGCCTGCAGATTTCACACATTTGCCTTACGCAGACCCGGGTGCTTTGTCGGGCGGCGAAATCACTTTGGGTAATACGGGAGGCTTTGACAGCCTCAACCCGTTTGTGCGCAAAGGCACCTCTCCGTGGCAGTTGCCCTATTTTACACATGAGACGCTTATGGGGCGGTCATGGGACGAACCGTTCACATTGTACGGGCTGCTGGCTGCAACCGTGGAAACCGACGAGGACCGCACCTGGGTCGAGTTCACGCTGCGAGAAGGCACAACATTCTCGGATGGCAGCCCGCTCACTGTAGAAGACGTTATTTTCAGCTTTGAGATGCTCGGCACTATCGGCCACCCAAAATACCACAGCCTGTACCGTCAAATCGAAAGCATTGAACAGACAGGCGACCGTGCTGTGCGTTTGACGTTTAATGCTGCCAACCGTGAACTTGCACTATTGGCGGGCTTACGTCCGATCCTGTCCAAGGCGCAGTGGGAAGGCCGCGAATTTGCCAACGCACCTGTTCAAGACATTCCGCTAGGGTCTGGTCCCTACTCCATCACCGATTATGAACCAGGGCGTTTTGTTCAGCTCACCCGCAATCCCGACTATTGGGGGGCGGATATCCCGTTCCGCGCAGGGACGCATAATTTTGACAGCATCAAACTGGATTTTTACGGCGATTCAAAGGTGTTGTTTGAAGGGTTCAAGGCGGGTGAAATCTCCGCTGTTCGTGAATTCAACGCGGAAAGTTGGGAGAGCCAATACAACTTCCCTGCCATCGAAAGTGGAAGGATCGTCAAATCCGTAATTCCGCATCAAAAACCATCCGGGATGACAGGGTTTGTAATGAACACCCGTCGCGCGCCGTTTGATGATTGGCGGGTGCGTGATGCGCTGATCCATGCGTTTAATTTCGAATACATCAACGATACTCTGACAGGAAATGCACAGCCGCGGATTACATCCTATTTCTCGAACTCGGTATTGGGAAAAGAAGAAGGTCCTGCGCAGGGTCGCGTTGCCGAGCTATTGCTTCCCTATCAAGACACGCTGCCCGTTGGCACAATTGAAGGCTATGATCTGCCCGTCTCGGATGGAACTGCACGTAACCGTGCTGGCATCCGTGCGGCCATGACCCAACTGGAAGCCGCAGGGTACATGGTGGAAGATGGGGCGATGTTGCGCGGAGATGGCACACCCGTCAGCTTTAGGATCTTGATCGCAAAGGGCAGCACCGAAGACATCGCCATTGCATCCCTCTACATTCGCGCACTTGAGCGTTTGGGCATTTCTGGCACCATCGAAGCTGTAGACGATGCCCAGTATTTCTCCCGCAGTGGCGAGTTTGATTTCGACATTACAACCTTCCGGCGTGCTCTTTCGCTCAGCCCAGGGAATGAGCAAAAGTTCTACTGGGGCTCTGCTGCCGCCGAACAAGCGGGATCGCGAAATCTGATGGGTGCGCGCAATCCTGCAATTGATGCCATGATTGATGCAATGCTAAATGCCCGCGACAGTGCTGATTTCATCGCTGCAACCCGCGCGCTCGACCGTATTTTGACAGCGGGTCGTTTTGTTATTCCGTTCTGGTCCTATACCGAAGGCCGCGTCGCCCATGTAAAAGAAATGAAATTCCCTGCTCATTTACCGATCTACGGTGATGGCTCTCAGTGGATGCCCGAAGTGTGGTGGTGGGACGATAGTAAGTAAGACTATCGTCCCCCAAAGCAGAAGTTGTAATGAAACTGTATCATTTGCACCGTAAAGCACTGCCATGAATATACTTAAACTAGGCACTGGCAGCACTGCCGTATCATTTCTTCCTGAATGCCGGCATGTAAAACGGTCTGCCAAATTTACTGATCGTCTTAGTGCAGATATTGAGGTCTCGGCGTTGCAAGCAAAGTTGCAGGCCTGTAGCACATTGCCATGAAACAAAAACTATTTGCAGAACTTGTCGGCACAGCGATGCTGCTCATCTCGGTTATTGGATCGGGGATTATGGGGGATGCACTGGCGCAGGGAAATGACGCCATCGCTCTACTGGCCAATGCTATTGCAACGGGCTGTATGCTTTTTGTGATCATCACCATTCTGGGGCATGTTTCAGGCGCGCATTTCAACCCCGCAGTAAGTTTTGCATTCTTTTTGCGCGGCGAACTCAGCGCGGTGATGCTAGCTTGCTTTGTTGTGGTGCAACTTATCGGCGGGGTCCTTGGGGTTTGGGCCGCGCATGTGATGTTTGATTTGCCGATCATACAGATCAGCCAGACAATGCACCGCACGGGCGGAGCGCAGTGGTTTTCTGAAATCCTTGCCACGCTTGGCCTGTTGTTTGTGATTTTTGGTGGCCTACGTGCGCGCCCTGATGCCGTGCCTGCACTGGTCGCGTTCTACATCACAGGTGCCTATTGGTTCACCTCATCCACCAGCTTTGCCAATCCGGCTGTGACCTTTGCGCGTGGCTGGTCAGATACCTTTGCAGGCATTTACCCGGGCCATATCGCGATATTCGTTGTGATGCAGCTGATGGCTGTGGTGATTGGCCACTTTAGCCTCAAGGCGCTATTTAAGTAAGCGACGTAACCCATAAGATCGTCGCATCCTCATCCGAGATCGAGATCACGTTATGACCCATCGCGGCATCGTAATAGGCGCTATCGCCACGGCGCATTTCAATGGGTTCGTAGAATTCAGTGTAGAGCTTAACCACACCTGTGAGGACATATAGGAATTCCTCGCCGTCATGGCGCACCCAGCCATCAAATTCTTCCATCTGGCGCGCACGAATACGCGCGCGGTAGGGCAACATGTTCTTTTTGCGCAGGCTATCGGCCAGTAATTCGTGTTCATAGGTTGCGGTGGCTTGGGCGGCACCCTCACCTGCTTTAGTGACTGCCATTCGTCCATTGATTTGCTCGGCCGCTGGCGGTGTGAACAACTGTGGCACAGAAATCTCAAGGCCAATGGCCAGCTTTTTCAGTGCGTCATAGGTCGGAGACATCTGCGCATTTTCGATCTTTGACAATGTAGAGCGGGCAAGTCCCGCCTGACTTGCCGCCTGTTCAAGCGTCCAGCCCCGCGCCTTGCGCAGTTCACGTACACGTGCGCCCAAGTCAACAGGCGGCACCGTATGGGCCGCACCGTCCTCGCGGGCAATCTGGATCATCGATTTTGCAGCTTCTTTAGTCATAGCCTCCTCTATAGCTATGCTGTCAGTCCCTTGCAACGCGCCGTAGCGCGCGCTAGCGATACGAATGCAATCAATTTTTGACCAAGGTCCGCCACCACCCTGCCCCAACCCGTTCAACATGGCTGCACATGTGTTGGGACAGGCTGATTTTGACCCCGACAAGATCGCCCTTTCGGTTCTAGGAGATCGGGACTGGAGTTATGGGGCGCTCAAGGCCGCCGTTCTGGGTACGGCAACGGGTTTGCTGCAAACAGGCGCGCAGCCGGGTGATCGCATTCTTATGCGGCTTGGCGATACCGTTGATTTTCCGCTGGCCTATCTTGGCGCATTGGCCGCGGGGCTTGTGCCTGTGCCAACTGCATCTGTGCTGACTTCCCGCGAAGTTGCCCCGATGATAACCAGCCTAAATCCCAAGTTGATTTTGCGTGATCCAAACGTTGCATGCCCTGAAGACCCAAGGATCCTTAACCTGACTGAACTGCGGCAAATGCGAGATCTGCCAGCGGCCCAGTGGCATATGGGCGACCCCGAGCGCGAGGGATACATCATCTACACATCTGGCACGTCAGGCCAACCTCGCGCGGTCGCCCATGCCCACCGCGCAATTTGGGCACGCAAGATGATGCACCAAGATTGGTATGGGCTGTCGGCATCAGATCGGATGCTGCACGCTGGTGCATTCAATTGGACCTACACCTTGGGCACGGGCCTGATGGACCCATGGACCGTTGGCGCAACTGCCTTGATCCCTCCCGCGGGCACCTCAGCGCAAGAATTGCCTGCGCTGATTGCGCGCCACCGCGCAACTATTTTTGCGGCAGCCCCAGGCGTATACCGCCAGCTTATGAAGCTGCCTAACGTTCCCAAAATGCCCTGTCTGCGCCACGGTTTAAGTGCCGGAGAAAAACTGCCGCCTGCCGTACGCGCCCGTTGGGAAAATGTAACTGGAACTTCCGTTTTCGAAGCATATGGCATGTCTGAATGCTCGACCTTTATCTCAGCTGGGCCAGATCACCCTGTTCCAGCAACTGTGCTGGGACGCCCACAGAGTGGCCGTCGCATTGCAGTGCTTGATGCGATCGGTCCCGTGCCCATTGGCGAGGAAGGTACAATCGCGGTCCATCGCAGTGATCCGGGCCTCATGCTGGGGTACCTAGGTGCGCCTGATGAAACAGCCGCAAAGATGCAAGACGATTGGTTTTTGACAGGCGATCAAGGCTGCATGGATAGCGACTTCCAAATAACCTATTTGGGCCGTAACGATGATATGATGAACGCCGGAGGCTTTCGCGTCTCTCCGCTAGAGGTTGAATCATGCCTTGCCCAGTTTGCTGGCATTGCGTCGGTTGGCGCTGCCGAAGTAGCAATCAAACAAGACGTATCCGTGATCGCAGCCTTTTATACTGCCGCGGCACCACTGGACGAAGCGGCCTTGCGCAGGTATGCCGAGGCCAATCTGGCTCGCTATAAACAGCCGCGCCTATTCATTCATCTGCCGCAGCTTCCCATGGGAGCGAATGGCAAAATCTTGCGCCGTGCGCTGCGCCAGCAATATGAGGCCTCCCGATGACCGAACCCGTCAAGCTAGATATCATGTCCGACCCAATCTGCCCTTGGTGCTATATCGGCAAAGCCCATCTTGATCGCGCCCTTGCCGCGCATCCTGATCACCCCTTTTTGATCGAATGGCATCCCTTCCAGTTGAACCCCGACATGCCTAGTGAGGGCATGGGCCGGCGCGCATACCTTGAAGGAAAATTTGGCGGCAAAGAAGGCGCTGTAAGAGCTTATGCACCTGTGGTCGAGAGCGCAGAAAAAGCAGGTCTCAAAATCAATTTTGAGGGCATGCAGCGGACGCCAAACACCCTAAACGCGCACCGCCTGATCCATTGGGCCGGCATTGAAGGGCGTCAAACTGCAGCGGTATCTGCCCTGTTCAAAGCCTATTTCGTAGACACGCGCGACATTGGCGATACAGAAGTGCTCAGCGATATTGCAGACAGCATCGAGATGGACGCCGCAGTTGTTGCACGTCTGCTTTCTACTGAAGAAGACGCAAAAGACATCAGCGACCGTGATGCACACAGCCGTAAAATGGGCATCAACTCCGTGCCGACCTTCATCATCGGCGGCCGCCACGCGGTCCCCGGCGCGCAACCACCCGAGCTGTGGGCACAGGTAATTGCGGACATCGCCAAGTCATCCTAAACCTGTTGCGAAATAGCCTCAGCCCCAATCCCGCCGCCAAAAACACCTAGGCGGCAGGGCCACACTGTCATACAAATTTGGGTAAGAGGCAAAAAGCCTCATCTATAATAATACCCTTGAGCAGGTATGCAGGCAGTGATCAGAAAATCGTTCTATCGGGACGCCCCCTTTCTATTCAGCAAGCGACTTCTTTGTCGCCTTACCGCTCATGACGTGCGTTTGCGCGGGGTTTGGTGAATTGAGAAAGGTCCTATCGATGATGTCCCCTATGTCTTCGCGTGTTGTGCTTACCTATGGATCGTTTGATCTGTTTCATCAGGGCCACGCGCGATTGCTACAACGTTTGTCGATGATGGGAACCGAATTGATCGTAGGGTGTTCTACAGATGCCTATAATGAAAAGATGGGCGTGCCAGCTGTTACATCCTATTCCCAACGCCGCTTGATGCTGGAAAGCTGCCGATTTGTCAGCCGCGTGATTGCTGAACAGGATTGGGAACAAAAATACACCGACATCGTAAACTATAACGTGTCTGTTTTTGCGATGGGCGAAGACTGGAAAGGCCAGTTTGATCATTTTGAGGACGTCACACAGGTGGTTTATGTGCCACGTGCCGAGATGATTGGCGCGCGTGCCCCTTTCAGCGCAGTACCCGACCAAAGGTTGCGGGTTTCGTCAGGGTACTGATCCCTCACTAAAATTCCCTTTCCGATTGCCAATGTTGCAGCCCGAAGCTACTCCTGAATAAGAAATCCGTCTTTCTTATTTTACACATTGGACTGCTACGTGGCCCCTTCAACAGATACATTCAAAATGGGCCGTACAGAATTTGTCGCCCTTATGGCCATGCTGATGGCCTCCATTGCGTTTTCCATTGACGCGATGTTGCCTGCTTTGCCTGAAATCGGCATTGAGCTGTCCCCGGACACACCTGAAAAAGCGCCCCTTATTCTAAGCATGTTTTTGTTTGGCCTCGGATTGGGTACGTTTTTCACAGGGCCGCTGTCTGATGCTTTTGGACGCAAACGGGTTATTCTAATCTCTAGCGGCTTGTACATCCTTGGCGCAACACTGGCATGGGTTAGCCAAAGCCTAGAGATGGTATTGTTTGCCCGTGCAATTCAGGGCCTAGGCGCTGCAGGCCCCCGCGTTGTTGGCATCGCTGTGATCCGCGACCGTTTTGCGGGCCGTCAAATGGCGCAGGTTGTGTCGGTTGTAATGATGATCTTCACGCTTGTTCCAGCGGTTGCCCCGCTCCTCGGCTCATTGATCATTTCAATGGCGGGCTGGCGCGCGATTTTCGCAGCCTTTATCGTGTTTTCCTTGATCTTATCCACGTGGGTTACTGTGCGGTTACCCGAAACACTGCCCCCAGAAAACCGCAGACCACTGCGCCTACCTCTCATGTTTTCTGCCGTAAAGGAGATGGCAAAGCATCCGATTGTACGGATGTCGGTCATTGTTCAAACGCTTGTCTCTTCGATGCTGTTTGTGACTCTCATGCTTGTCCAGCAGGTCTATGACATGGTGTATGACCGCGGAGATGAATTCCCATTCTGGTTCTTCGCTGTCGCCTTGGTGGCGGGAACGGCTAGCCTATTAAACGCCCTCCTGGTTGTGCGGTTCGGAATGCACCGATTGGTCACTGTGACCTTGGGCATTCAGGTTTTGCTGTCGGGCGCATTTGCCCTCTTCGACATGGGTACTGGCCCATACGGGTTCTACTTTTTCGTGTTTTGGCAGACCTGCATCTTCTTTCAGGCTGGCATGACCATCGGGAATCTTAATGCGATGGCGATGGAGCCTATGGGCCACATCGCGGGCATGGCGGCCTCTGTGATGGGCGCATTTGCGACCATCGGTGCAGTTATGGTTTCCGCGCCCATTGGCACCATGTTCCCCGGCAATGAACGAATGCTATTCGTTTCCATTCTGGTTCTCGCGGTACTCGCGTTTGCAGGCATGTTGTGGATGGCAAAAGCTGTGCAGCGCGAGGCGACTGGTTAAGTCGCCTTCGCTTTTGCTTTTTTAGCAGCTTTCTGTTTGGCGATGACGTGTTCGGCCAGATCGCGTGCGATCGCAAAACCGCCTTTGATCTTATCGGTGTCTGTTTTCCAATCACGGCGCACAACGATCTTGTTGTCTTTTACCTTGGCAAGGCCGCGCTGGTCCTGAATGAACTGCACCAGACCTTCGGGTGAGGCGAATTTATCATTGTGGAACTGGATCGTTGCCCCCTTTGGCCCGCCGTCAAGCTTGGCAATGCCGGCGCGTTTACACATCGCTTTGATCCGGACAACCAACATCAGCGTATTCACTTCGCGCGGCAACTTACCAAAGCGGTCAATCAGTTCGGCAGCAAAGCCTTCCAGCTCAACCTTGGTTTTCAGCTCAGACAGGCGGCGGTACAGTCCAAGACGCACATCGAGATCAGGCACATAAGCCTCAGGGATCAAGACAGGCACACCAAGGTTGATCTGCGGTGCCCACTGGCCGTCATCATCGACAACGCCTTCCAGCTCACCTGAGCGGATCTTGGCAATCGCGTCTTCCAGCATGGATTGATACAGTTCAAAGCCCACATCACGCATCTGACCTGATTGTTCCTCGCCAAGCAGGTTACCTGCACCGCGAATATCGAGATCCTGGGACGCCAGCGTAAATCCAGCTCCCAAAGTATCAAGCGATCCAATCACGCGCAGGCGCTTCTCGGCCAACGTGGTCAGCTTGGCACGCGGTTTGGTGGTCAGATAGGCATAGGCGCGGGTCTTTGAACGACCCACCCGGCCCCTGATCTGGTACAGCTGCGCAAGGCCAAACATATCCGCGCGGTGCACAACCATCGTGTTTGCCGTCGGAATATCGAGGCCACTTTCAACAATCGTTGTCGCCAATAAGATGTCATAGCTGCCGTCGTAAAAGGCATTCATCCTGTCATCCAGCTCACCTGCGGCCATCTGGCCGTGGGCAATAACATAACTCAATTCCGGAAGCTGCGCTTTCAGGAATGCCTCAATCTCGGGAAGATCACTGATGCGTGGCACCACATAAAACGACTGACCACCGCGGTAATGTTCGCGCAGCAATGCTTCGCGCAGAGTAACGGCGTCAAACTCGCTGACGTAAGTGCGGATGCTTAGGCGGTCCACAGGCGGCGTGCCGATGATGCTAAGATCACGCACTCCGGTCAGGGACAATTGCAACGTGCGCGGGATCGGCGTAGCGGTCAACGTCAGCACGTGCACATCGGTGCGCATCGCCTTCAGGCGTTCTTTATGTCCCACACCAAAATGCTGCTCTTCATCGATAACCAGTAGCCCTAAATCCCTGAACTTGATGGATTTTGCCAACAACGCGTGTGTGCCAATGACAATATCTACTGTGCCCTTTGTGATCCCGTCCCGCGTAAGGGCTGCGTCTTTTGCAGTAACAAAGCGGCTTAATTGGCGCACCTCAATCGGGAAGCCGCGAAAACGCTCGGCAAAGCTTTTGTAGTGCTGTCGGGCCAGCAACGTTGTGGGTGCAACAACAGCCACCTGCACGCCAGACATCGCCGCCACAAAGGCCGCGCGCATTGCTACTTCGGTCTTACCAAACCCGACATCCCCTACCACAAGACGGTCCATCGGGTTACCCGAAGTTAGATCGTCAATCACGTCGCCAATGGCGCTTAGCTGATCATCAGTTTCCTGATACGGGAAGCGCGCGGAAAACGCGTCCCACATGCCGGGGGGTGGTTCTAGCACTGGCGCGCGGCGCAGGGCGCGCTCGGCAGCAATGCGGATCAGTTTGTCGGCCATCTCGCGAATGCGCTCTTTAAGCTTGGCCTTTTTGGACTGCCATGCGCCGCCACCAAGTTTATCAAGCAAGCCTTCTTCATGGCCATATCTGCTTAGCAGTTCGATGTTCTCGACTGGCAGATACAGCTTTGATCGCTCTGCATATTCCAGCACAAGGCATTCGTGCGCCGCGCCAATTGCGGTGACAACCTCCATGCCCATATAGCGGCCAATGCCGTGATCCACGTGCACAACCAGATCATTGGGCGTCAGGCTTTGAACCTCCGAGAGGAAATTTTCGGCACGTCGCTTGCGTTTTGGACGCCGGATCAGGCGATCCCCCAAAACGTCTTGTTCAGAAATAACGGTCAGGCGCGCAGGATCGGTGGACTTGGTGAGCGGTGCTTCAAATCCGTGGTCCAGCGCCCAAACGGCCAAATGCAGGCCGCGTTTGCCGATGCGCGTAGCGTTTGGCACTGGCACAGCTTCGGCTAGGCCTTCTTCTTCGATCAATCCGGTCAGGCGTTCGCGCGCGCCCTCTGAATAGCTGGCAATCAGGACCGGACCCAGTTCCATTTTTGCTTTAATGTGAGAGGCCAAAGCCCCGAAAAGGCTAATGGATTCTTGTTGACGTTCTGGCGAGAAATTACGTCCGATGCGGCCATCTGCGTCGACAACGTTCGGACCCGTAGGCTGCGGCAATGGCGCAAGCTGAAGCACGCGGCGGTCCGCAATGGCT
The DNA here is from genome assembly GCA_033851935.1 of Sulfitobacter sp. Classification (GTDB taxonomy): domain Bacteria; phylum Pseudomonadota; class Alphaproteobacteria; order Rhodobacterales; family Rhodobacteraceae; genus Sulfitobacter. Next base: position 95,800 of record JAWSVL010000001.1, on the reverse strand, counting down.
AACTCCCACGCTTCATCATCCAGATACAGCCCTTCCGCGGGTGCGGGTTTATAGACACTGTCCATTTTGGAGCGGTGTGTCATGGCGATTTTACGCGTCTCATATTGATCCGCAACACTGTCCCACCGCGCAAGCCGCATCGCTGTCAGCTGATCATCCAAGGACACAGTCGCCTTTGGCAGGTAATCAAACAGCGTCTCAAGTTCATTATAGTAAAGTGAAAGCCAATGCTCGGCACCTTGGTGTTTGCGCCCAGCAGAGATTGCCTCATACAGAGGGTCATCTGAACCCGCCGCGCCAAACTCGATCCGGTAATTTTGGCGAAAGCGTGTGATCGCCGCATCATCTAGGATCACCTCGGAAACAGGTGCCAGTTCTACCAGTTCCAGTTTTTCTGTGGTCCGCTGGGTTGCAGGATCAAAACGGCGTGCGCCGTCTAAAACATCGCCAAACAGATCAAGGCGCACTGGCCCCATATCACCGGGGGGATAGATATCAATGATACCTCCCCGCACGGCATAATCGCCCGGTTCCATCACTGTAGGGCTCTGGACAAACCCCATACGGACAAGGAACTCACGCAGGCCTTTTTCATCAACACGTGCCCCAACTTGGGCACTCCATGCCGCATCGCGCAGAATTGCACGTGCGGGCACCCGCTGCGTAGCAGCCCCCAACGTCGTGAGCAGGATAAAACGCTTGGGCATTTCATGCACAAGCCCCGCCAAGGTAGCCATGCGCGCTGCCGAAATATCAGCATTGGGGGAAACACGATCATACGGCAGGCAATCCCACCCCGGAAAAACAATCACAGGCATGTCCGGCGCAAAAAAGCGTAGCGCCTCTTGCATCGATGCCATGCGTTTGTCATCGCGCGCGACGTGGATCAGCGGCGCAGATGATTTTTCCAGTTCGGCCAGCAGCAGTTTGGCGTCAAACCCTTCGGGCGCACCCGATAACGTGATGTGTGAGGATGAATTCATAAGGTACGTGATGTGGCGCTAAGGGCCATTGTGTCAACCGCCAAAGAGACCGACACCAATGTTCTGCAACATGCCCCACATGGCCGTTACAAAGATCGAGATCATGCCAATGATCTGGCTGTATAAACGATGACGCATCAGACGCTTGTACAGCTGCTCGCCGCGGGCATCCTCTTCTTGGATCAACCGCGCAGTTGATAGGCTGAGCAAACCCACAATAGACAGCGGGAACGCCAACAAGACGACCGATTGGGCGAATTCATTTCCATACACAAACCCAAGCAATCCAAGGATTGTTAGAAAGAAACACGCAAAGCCTGCAATCCAAAGCCCGGACATTTGAGCAATAAACAACAATCGATTTGTGTTGATGCGCACCAAATCTTCGAGATCAATTTCAGACTGGCCGCCATGCCGTTTTGCACGCAACACCATATCGAATGGAACACCAAGGCCATAATGGCTGGTTGTTGACCACACAACCGCCAGCACAATCCAGAACCAAAGGTTCGAGAATGAGCGCATGTCGATCAGCTCAAAGAGGGTTTGATACCAGTCCAATGTTTAATCCACGTAACTCGTTTTACGTGTCATAGCTGGGCCAGCCAGCGATTCCCACCCCTTGACGCCTCTTGAGCAAATCCCTTGACGCCTCTTGAGCAAATCAAAGATACATGCGAACTCTGGAGCATAGTATTCTAAAGGACAGTTTCCCATGCAGCCCATCCAAGCACCCTACCCTGCAACCCGTTTGCGCCGTGTCCGTCAGAATGAGGGCGTGCGCGGTTTGGTGCGGGAAAACTACCTTTCGCCCGCTGATCTAATTTGGCCGGTGTTTGTGCGCGCTGGCGAAAATATCGTTGAAGAGATCCCCGCAATGCCCGGCGTTATGCGCCGCTCGGTGGACAAGATCGTTGAGGCCGCAATCGAGGCCTATGACCTAGGAATTGGCGCGATATGCCTGTTCCCCTATACTGGCATTGAAGAACGGACCGAGGATTGCGCAGGAGCGTGGGATCCTGAGAACCACACAAACCGTGCAATTCGTGCAATCAAAGCCGCCGTCCCTGACATGGTGGTCATGACGGATGTCGCGCTGGATACCTATAACATCAATGGTCACGATGGGTTTGTTGTGGACGGCGAAATCGTCAATGATAAATCCGTTGAAGCACTCGTGAAGATGGCTGTCGAACAGGCGCGTGCAGGTGCTGATATCATTGGCCCGTCGGATATGATGGATGGGCGGATTGGTGCTATTCGTACCGCCCTCGAAGCAGGTGGACACCAAAACGTGATGATCCTGAGCTACGCCGCAAAATACGCTTCGGCCTTTTATGGCCCGTTCCGCGATGCGGTAGGCGCATCAGGCGCACTGACGGGCGACAAAAAGACATACCAGATGGATCCGGCAAACAGCGATGAGGCCCTACGCCTTGTGGCACGTGATTTGTCTGAGGGGGCGGATATGGTTATGGTCAAACCCGGCCTGCCCTATCTGGATATCTGCCGCCGTGTCAAAGACACATTCGGCGCGCCAACCTTCGCCTATCAAGTGTCTGGCGAATACAGCATGATCAAAGCCGCATCTGCCCAAGGCATGATTGATGAGGAGCGCGTAATGATGGAAAGCCTCATGGCGTTCAAACGTGCTGGTTGTGATGGCATCCTGACCTACTTTGCGCCTGCTGCTGCAAGGCTATTGGCACGTTAAACGCACGCCTATTTTCCCGCTGACAGGTTACCATTGATCTGTCGCGGGATTTGATTTTACAAAAGCGGTAAACAACCAGGAAGGCCCGCAGGCAAGACCACCCAAGCACCTGCACCGTATAGGTTTTTGCCTAGGTCCGGTTCGTCAGATTTTATTGCGATCCAGTTTGAACCACCGCCGACCACTGCAATACCTTCAGGCAACTGCGCGACAAAATCTATTGGTGGGAAAAGCACCACAGCACCGGGTGCAGCATCTGTAAAATACATGACAAACATCTGTAAGCTGAACCAGCCAAGCAACACCGTTAGGATGGAGAAAATCCACACCCTAATAGTCATGGATATGTTCCAATCGTAATGCCTGCCCATCAATCCCGCGCAGTGTTTCGGCCAGATCCGTTACTGACAGCAAAACCAAATGCCGCGTATCGCCATAACCTTGTCGGGCAAAACTATGGAGTGCTGTGCCGTGCTCGACTTCATCTGAGGTCAAGGAAAACAGGATATCGTCATTCCCTGCAATCTCGATGAAATCACCCCCTGCACGCGCCATTTGCGCCAATAATCCTGTAAGCTCACGGTATCGCGGTGTGTCGATTTCAATGCCTTCACTGCGCTGTGCAATCACTTCGACCCCATCAAATATGGCCAGTTCCTCAGCGCTGATACCTCTCACAATCATCCGCAATCGCAGTGCGTCTGGCTCCATATTGGCAACAGCAGTTGCAATGACATTCGCGTAGCGTGCTTTTGTGCCATACTCAAAACCAAGAGCAATGCGCCGTTCACGATCTCGGAAAGTACTGGTTGCCCTTTTGGAAAGGGCTGCGGCGTCTTGGGTGAAGTCCCATTTGTACCAAGGAATTTGGCGCAAAAACCGGCTATATTCTTTGGCTTGCAGCGCGGATAAATTATCCAGTGGCGCGCGGCTATCGCCCCGAATCCATGTTGCGACGCGCCCAATCGTTTCCTCATATAGCCCCTTTGCCAACAGCTCGGCAGTAAAACTCACTCCGATGGTGTAAATGGTTTGCTTAAACTCAGTTGGAAAACCACCGTGTTTCCCTGAGGCAGAGGACAAGCTACAGAGCGACGTCCAGAAACCTGCGATTGAAGGCAAGTAGTCATAATCATGCGGATCACCATCGCTGATCACACGCGCATAATCATCATAGGCATGAACAATATGCCATTCAGGATAGGTCAGCAGGGTCCGCCCTTCAACGCGGTGATGTTCGGCTGGTAAGATCGCAGCATAGTCACCTGATTGGCCATCGGGACGGCAAGCCAGCTCGATGTACCCGACTGGTGCAAGAAGTCCGATAACAAGTACCGTAAGCACCTGACCAAGCCGCTTTAGCGCCCGTTTCATACACCACGCCCAAAGCGAAGGCCGGCGAACAGTGCAAAACCGCCAAGCGCGATGTGAGGCAAATTAGCAAGCACGCGAAAGACGGTGAATGACATGCCCTCAGATGGGTTTGTGAAAACCCCGAAGTCTAAGTAACCGTATCCGGTGAAAAGACCGAATACCCCATCACCGAGGTAAAGCGCACCGAATATCACCAGAAACACCTTACTGGCACGTGCGCCAAAAAATGCCGCAGCCAAGGCCCAAATAGCCGACACCAGATGAAGCGCGTCATCAAACAGATCAAGCGCGAATATACCAAAGGCAAGGCCATTGGCATCCGTGAGTCCAGGCACATAATTTAGCGCAGCCGCCCCCAACAGGACAACGAAATATCCCAAAGCACATTTTTGAATTAAAGTCATAGCATCCTCAGATAACTGTCCCAGAGATTGTTGCGCATCAGCAAGTCAGGGTCCAAGGCCCGCTTCGCTGCAGCGAAATTGGGTGCATCTGCATAAGCCCCCATAAATTGATCGGGGTGCGCATGGGGGCGGTATGGCAAATAATAGGTGCCTCCAATAGCGATCACACCCTCTATCAACTCTTGGGTCATGCGGTGCATGTCGGCTTCCGCCCGTGCCGTCATTTCTTGGCTGAATGACATCACCGCTGCGATCCGCGGCGTGGTTGCATAGGCCAACCAGCTGTCAGGGTCGGTGTCCACAAATCTAAGGGTCACGTTGAGGAACTCTTGATATGAACCCGGGATGACGTCCCGGCATAGGTTAACAAATTCAGCAAACCGATTGGGTGACACAAAATACTCATGTAAAATATCAGTACGATCAGGATTGCGGTCATCCAATGTCACGACGGGTTCATTAATCAGACTGTTGCGGGTAACTGGGCCGCTTGCCAAACGTGTGGCTAGATCCGCCTCAAACCACCAGCGTACCCGCTTCATTCGCTCATTCCCGAGCTGGGATCGATAAATCCGGCTGGCGATCTTCGCCGCCGCGCCTGAGCCGCTGGCAGCAGGTAAATCGCCTTGATCTGCGCTGGGGCGATAGGTGGTCAGCAATGCAGTCGACATGAAATCTGCGCGATCCACATTAAGGCGACCATAGGCCATGGTCACGTTCTCGTCTTCAAGAGCTTGGATAAATCGCGTGCCAAAGGTTTCGGCTGGCATTTCCTCAAACGTGGGTTCCAGACGTTGATTTTGCGCAAGCTCAACGTCCAACTGAGTGATGATACCGGTCAATCCGTAGCCACCCATCGTCATCCCAAACAGATCAGGGTTCTCAGTGCGAGAGCACGTCACCAAATCACCACTCGGAAGGATCATTTCAATCGAACGAACCGTGCTGCCCATTGGCCCTTCCTTTACAGGCCAACCATGTGCATTGACGCAAAAAGTCGCGGCTATGCCAAAATCATTGTTTGATTGCATGACACGCGGCCCTAACCCCAACGGGTCAGCCGCGCCAATGACATGGCTCCAACGCGCGCCAGCGTGCACACGCATCCGTCGATTTGTGGTGTCTGGCTGAACAAGGCCATTGTCAAATGTGATTGCGTGACCATCCCGTGGAATGGCCTGGCCTCCCATCGAATGCCGCGCTGCGCCAACATTGACAGGCCGACCGTTCGCGCGGGCGTTATCCAACTCCGCCCTGATCGCAGTGATCAATTGCTCTCCTGGGTCATCGCGTACAATGATATGGTTGAATATGGGTGTTTCGCTCAGGCCACTGGCATCGTTTAACATGCCGGACGCGCCCGTTGGTTTTATAAAGCTGGTTCCATCAAGAGTAGGGTTTGACGAAGACATTTTCTTTGTCACCAATCCTCCAATTACAGCACCGCCGCCTAACATTGCCGCGCGGCGCGTCAATTTCTTCAAAACAGCCAAGTTTACGTCTCTCACTCAAATAATTTTACACACCGCGTATATTGGCACGTTGTGGAAAGAGTAAAAGTAAGGTTTCTCATACCTTGAATGCGTTCTATTCGATCTTAAGCTGCTATCACACGGTTGATCCATTCCATCTGCATATTTCCATGCCACCACATGAAGCCAATGCAATCTACACTCATGGACCTAATTGTAGGAAGATCGTTATCGCCATCCGGCACCCAAATTCACTGGTCTCGTGAGCCACTTACCACGGTAAAAAAATATAGTACCGCTCCACTCTCTTGTTCCCACTTCTGATATCACTGCTTTGGTCTCAGATGTATTATCAGAGCCTATCCTTATGACGCCTGAAACCAATGTTTATTTCAAAACAAATAGTTGTCTTGAACGGCAAGACGATGGCCATCATTACACGGTGCGCATGGTCCCCCCCATCCTTTGCCAATACGTTTATCGTCTTTGACCGGACTGGACAAAATAATCGCGACACCACGGGTATGCTGGAACAGTTCAGACAGAGTTTACAACGCAGCAAGCAAAAGGTGCAAAATAACGCGGAACGTTGCTTGCGAAACAGGCTGCAGGGATTGCATTTGTATAACATGCAAAAGAGAAAACGACTGTGGCGCGGCCATCCACTTTTGTCATCAAAGATCAATTATCTCAGGGCCGACCGAGACACCCTGCTGAGCTTCATCGTGGCTAAATGGGGAAACGACGTGGAAGAGATGAAACGCATACTGCGTATCACATTTTCCGAAAGCGACCTAAGCCCTGTTTTCGAAAAGAACTGCTGCAATAATCAGCTCAGTAAGGGTGGTGCCAGCTTTCTGACACCACCTAATTTTCAGATACACGCAAGCAAGAGCTTGGTTGTATTCTCCCGGGTCATTTCAATAGGGTTACCACCAGTGCTTGGGTCACTCAGGGCCCCTGCAACGATGCGGTCGATGTCGGGGTTCTCAACACCCAACGCTGTTAGGTTTTTGGGGATGTTCAATGATGCATTCAGATCATCGACATAGGCACAAAACCCGTCAAAGCCGCCGTCGATATCCAGATATCTTGCGGCTTGTTCAATTACGCCGGTGATTGCAGGTTTGTTGAACTGCAAAACCGCTGGCATGCAAACCGCATTCGTGGTGCCGTGGTGCGTGTGATAGATCGCGCCAATCGGGTGAGACAGCGCATGAATGGCCCCCAACCCTTTTTGAAATGCAGTGGCCCCCATCGCGGCAGCAGACATCATATGCGCGCGCGCTTCAATATCAGTGCCATCCGCGAAGGCGCGTGGCAGATATTCTTTGACCAAACGCATCCCTTCAAGGGCCATACCTTGGGACATTGGGTGGTAATGCGGCGAACAGAACGCCTCAACGCAGTGGGCAAAGGCATCAAGGCCCGTGCCTGCAGTGATGAAGCCCGGCATGCCAACCGTCAGCTCTGGATCGCAAATTACAACGGCAGGAAGGAATTTCGGGTGGAAGATGATCTTTTTCTCTTCGGTCACCGAATTTGTGATGACAGATGCGCGGCCCACTTCGGATCCAGTGCCCGCAGTTGTCGGCACAGCCACAATTGGCGCGATTGCGTCTGCATCGGCACGCGTCCACCAATCACCCACATCTTCAAAATCCCACAACGGGCGCGTTTGCCCTGCAAGGAAGGCCACCAATTTACCCAGATCAAGGCCAGAACCACCGCCAAAAGCGATCACGCCGTCATGGCCGCCCTCATTGTAGGCCTTCACACCTGCTTCGGCATTCTTCTCATTTGGGTTCGGGTCTACGTCCGCAAAGATCGCGCGTCCAAGCCCCGCTGCTTCAAGCAGGTCCAGCGTCTTGGTTGTGATTGCCATGTCGGCCAAACCACGGTCCGTGACCAGTAACGGCTTTTTCATGCCAGCGGTGGCGCAGGCATCTGCGATTTCAGAAATACGGCCAGCGCCGAAGCGGATAGAGGTCGGGTAGGACCAGTTTGCAGTTATGCTCATTAGGTCAAGCTTTCTTGAAGTGGTATGATTTTGGTCGGGTCAGGTTGTGGTAGCCGATTACAGACAAACCGCCCCCACGTCCCGTGTCTTTGCAGCCGGTCCAACATAACGCGGGATCAAGGTAGTCCGCGCGGTTCATGAATACGGTGCCTGTCTCGACTTGATCCGCGATGGTTTCGGCGCGTGCGGCGTCTTGGGTCCACAAGGATGCTGTCAGGCCGAAATCACTGTCGTTCATCAGCGCCAAAGCCTCAGCGTCGTCTTTCACAGACATGATGCCAACAACCGGACCAAAGCTCTCTTCGCGCATGACGCGCATGTCATGGGTGACGTTTGTCAGGATTTGCGGCATCAGATATGCGCCGCCATCTTTGGGGAAATCAGCAGGATCAATATGTGCCTTGGCACCTGCCGCAATCGCCTCGGCTGTTTGGCTGCGCACCTCATCTGCGAAACGCACGTGTGCCATTGGCCCTAATGTGGTTTCAGTATCCAGCGGATTGCCCAAGACATAGCCATTCACAATCGCCACGGCTTTTTCCACAAACGCGTTGAACAGGCTTTCGTGTACATAAATTCGCTCGATCCCGCAGCAACATTGCCCCGAGTTGAACATCGCGCCGTCAATAAGCGTATCCACTGCCGCATCCAGATTGGCGTCTTCCATGACATAGCCAGGGTCTTTGCCGCCTAGTTCCAGACCGATTCCTGTAAATGTCCCGCTTGCAGCTGCTTCAATCGCTTTGCCGCCACCCACAGAGCCTGTGAAATTCACAAACCCGAATGATTTTGCCGCGATCAGATCTGACGTGGTTTGGTGATCAAGGAAGACGTTTTGAAACACGTCCTCAGGTATGCCCGCAGCATGAAACGCTTGCGCCATCCGCTCACCCACCAGTGGGGTTTGGGACGCGTGTTTAAGCACAACCGCGTTGCCTGCAATCAATGCAGGTGCAACCGTGTTGATCGCCGTCATGTATGGATAGTTCCACGGTGCCACGACCAGAACAACACCGTGCGGCACCCGTTTGATCACGCGGCGAAACGCGTCGCTGTCTTCAACAGCCATATCGGCCAACGCGTCCTGCGCGATGTCCGCCATATAGCTGGCGCGCTCGTTAAAGCCGCCAAATTCACCGCCATAACGTACGGGGCGCCCCATCTGCCATGCGATCTCTGGAACGATATCGTCGTTCATCGCACCAACAGCTGCAACACCCGCCTGCACAAGCGCAATGCGTTCAGACAACGGGCGCTTTGCCCATTCAGCCTGAGCAGTTTTAGCAACGGCAACAGCAGCGTCCGCATCCGCGCGCGACAAGGTTTCACGAGTGGCATAAATCGACCCGTCGATGGGCGAGATACATTGAATGGTCATGTCTATTAGGCCCTTTCAAAGCCGCGTGCGATTTCCCAATCGGTCACCACACGGTCAAATTCTTCTTGTTCCCACTCTGCCGCACGGGTGTAGTGGTCAACGACATCCTCGCCCAAGGCTTCCCGCAGGAAGGCCGATCCGCGCAGTGTTTCTGTAGCTGCGCGTAGGGTTTGCGGAATATCGGCAGCTTTTGCGTCTGCGTATACATCACCCGTTGATGGATCGGGCAATGTCAGCGCGTCTTCGATCCCCTTAATGCCTGCCGCCAGCATAACCGCCTGCGCCAGATAAGGGTTTAGGTCAGAACCGCCAATGCGGCATTCTACGCGCACACCCTTGGTATTTTCGCCGCACAGGCGGAAACCGGCAGTACGGTTATCAACAGACCAAACGGTTTTGGTTGGAGCGAATGTTCCCTTGGCGAAACGTTTGTAGCTGTTGACGTAGGGCGCAAGGAAGTACGTGTAATCAGGTGAGTATTTGATCAGCCCCGCCATATAATGTGACATCAGCTCAGACATGCCGTGTTTGGCGGATTTATCAAAAAATGCCGCCTCGCCGTCTTTCCAAAGCGACTGATGCACGTGGCTGGAAGAACCCACGCGGTCTTTGTGCCACTTGGGCAAGAAGGTCGCCGCGTGTCCATGCTGCCAAGATATTTCTTTGATCCCGTGTTTCGCGATTGAGTGGTAATCAGCGCAATCAAGTGCAGGGGAATAGCGGATGTTCAGCTCTTCTTGGCCTGCTTCGGCTTCGCCTTTGGAATTCTCGATGGGCAAACCGGCGTTGAACAGATGATTGCGGATTGGCCGCATCACACCTTCTTCTTTGGTGGTTTGGAAGATGTGGTAATCTTCGTTGTAACCGCTGATCGGGTTTAGATCGCGAAAGCCGCTTTTGCGAATTTCATCAAAGCTTTGCTCGAACAAGAAGAACTCAAGTTCGGTCGCCATTTTCGCCTCAAACCCCAATGCCTCAAGGCGCGCGATTTGTTTTTTGAGTATGGCGCGGGGCGAATGTGGAACGGGTAAATGATTGTGGTGATCTAGGATATCACACAGCACCAATGCTGTGCCTTCTAGCCACGGCAAGAGGCGGATTGTCGCCAAATCGGGCTTCATCACATAGTCGCCGTACCCTGTTTCCCAGCTGGTCGAGGCATAGCCTTCGGGCGTTGCCATCTCTAGATCAGTGGCCAGCAAATAGTTGCAACAATGGGTTTCCTCAAACGAGGTTTCAACAAAGTTTACCCCGTGGAAACGCTTGCCCATCAAGCGCCCCTGCATGTCAACAAAACACGCAAGTACGGTATCAATTGACCCATCTGCAACGTGGGCCTTCAGGTCATCAAAACTCAGTAATCCGGGCATTTCATTTCCACTTTTGTTAGATCGGATGAGGGCGGGGATATCCCGCCCTCAACACATAGGATTTAGCCGTAACGGTACGGACGGCCTGCTTTGACCATATCCGCGTTGTACTTTTTGAAGATATCAACAACACGACGTTTGGTGTCGGACTCTGCTGCAATTTCCTCCCAGAAATCTTGGGCTTTCGCTTCTACCGTTGCCCACTCGTCATCGGGGATTGTTGTCAGCTCCAGTTTTGGACCGTTGACGCGCAGGTTTGCTTCGCCACCCCAGTACCACCACTGACGGTAGTAGTGCGATTGGTCACAGCAGACGCGGAACAATGTTTGCAAGTCTTCTGGCAACTCATTCCAGCGCTCCATATTCGCAAAGAACGATCCCGCCCATGCGCCAGAGATGTTGTTGGTTAGGAAGTAGTTGGTCACGTCGGCCCAGCCAACAGTGTAGTCTTCGGTAATGCCGGACCACGCGATACCGTCTAATTCGCCTGTTTGCATGGCGACTTCGATGTCTTCCCATGGCAGGTTCACTGGAACAACGCCAAATTGGGTCAGGAAACGGCCCGCAGTTGGGAAGGTAAAGATGCGTTTGCCTTCAAGGTCTTTCAGGCTGCGGATCGGGTCTTTGGTTGCAAAGTGGCATGGGTCCCATGCGCCCGCCGAGATGTGCTTTACGCCGACTTTGGAGTATTCTTCGTCCCAGATTTCGTTCAGGCCATATTGGTTGAACAAGACAGGCACGTCGAGTGAATAGCGTGAGCCAAACGGGAAGTAGCCGCCAAAGACGGTAACTTCGGTTGGGGAGGCCATGGAATCGTCGTCAGACTGAACCGCGTCGATTGTGCCGCGCTGCATCGCCTGAAATAGCTCACCGGTTGGAACCAATTGGTCGGCAAAGAACAGTTCAATCTGCATGCGGTCGCCCGCAATTTTGTTGAACATATTGATTGCCGGAACAATTACCTCAGCAGCCAACGAGGCCCCTGCATAGGTCTGCATCCGCCATTTGATGGTGCTTTGGGCCAGCGCTGGCGTGGCCAATGCAGCCGCTGGGGCAACGGCGGCCCCTTGGATAAACTTGCGTCTCGAAGTCATATCTTCTCTCCTTGGTTGGGTTGTGACCGCTTTAAAGCGGTTCTTTTATGGTTGGTTGTAGACGTAATCAGGTAGCCACGTAGCGATCCCCGGGAAGGCCATGACCAATATCAGGGCACCGACCATAATCAGCACAAAAGGTGTGATCGAGGAATAGATGTCGCGCAATGTGATCTCGGGTGGGGCCATGGCGCGCATCAGGAACAGGTTATAGCCAAAGGGCGGCGTCATATAGGCGATCTGGGTCGTGATCGTATAAAGGATACCATACCAGATCAGGTCAAAGCCCAGCTCACCGACCAACGGAACATAGAGCGGCGCGACGATGACCAACATGGCTGTGTCGTCCAGAAACGTACCCATCAGAATAAAGCTAAGCTGCATGATGATCAGGATCATCCACGGGCTAAGGTTTAGGCGTTCGGTAAATACACCTTCAATCGCTTTGACCGCCCCTAGCCCATCAAACACGGCGCCAAAGGCCAATGCCGCAAGGATAATCCACATAAACATGCAAGTGATGCCCAGCGTGTTACGCACCGAGTTTTCAAAGACTTCGCGGGTCATCCGGCCTTTAAGCACAGCGGCGACAAAGGCTGCAATCGCCCCAATAGCCGAGCTTTCCACAAGGGAGGTCCAGCCGTTCACAAACGGCACCATCATCACCGCAAAAATCACAACTGGCAGCAATCCGGCCCGCAAAAGGCGCATCTTTTCTTCGCGCGGAATGTTACGTTCGCTCTCATCCAGAACAGGGCCCAAATCAGGGTTAATCCGGCAGCGCACAATGATATAGATGATGAACATGCTTGCCATCATCAGACCAGGGATAACGCCCGCCAGCCACAACTGGCCCACAGGTTGGCGTGCGATCATCGCATAAAGCACCAACACAACAGAGGGAGGCACCAGAATGCCCAGACTTGACCCCGCTTGGATCACCCCTGTTACCATTCGTTTGTCATAGCCACGCTTTAACAACTCGGGCAACGCGATGGTGGAACCAATCGCCATACCCGCAACGCTAAGGCCGTTCATCGCAGAAATCAGCACCATCAGGCCAATCGTCCCGATGGCCAGACCGCCCCGCAGACCGCCCATCCAAACGTGGAACATCTTGTATAGATCATCCGCGATTTTGCTTTCCGACAACACATAGCCCATGAAAATGAACATCGGCAGCGTCAGCAACGGATACCACTTCATCAGCTTCATCGCGGCCGAGAACCCGATGTCAAATCCGCCGCGATCCCCCCACAGCAATAGCGATGCTACAACGGCAATAAAGCCGATAGCACCAAACACCCGCTGTCCGGTCAACAACATCAGCATCATGGAAGAAAACATGAGCGTGGCGATCAATTCATACGACATCAGATCGCTTCACCTTTCAGGCGCAGAACATCCTTAAGGAGTTCAGAAATACACTGGAGCAGCATCAGGAACATTCCCAACACCATGATTGTTTTGACGGGCCACATATACGGGCGCCATGCTGTGGAGGATCGTTCCATCCGGCCAATTTCTTCTGATCCAGTGATCAAGCCACCAAAGAAGGAAAACGGCTCAGATCCCCAATAACCCAGCGAATAGGCGGTTGAGCTTACGGCACCGTACAACAAAACACCGAGATAAAAGATCAGGAACAAGACGGTGATCAGATCAAACCACGCCTTCTTGCGCAAAGACCATTCGCCGTACAGCAGATCCATCCGTACGTTTGATCCCAGCTGGATCGAATACGGTCCACCAAGGATGTAATAGGTAACCATGGTAAATTGGGCCAATTCCAAGGTCCACAATGACGGCAAAAAGAATGTCTTACTTACCGAAGACCACAGCAAGATCGCCATGAGAACAAAGATACCGTACATCACGACGCGCCCAATGCGGTGGTTCACACCGTCAACCGCGCGAATATAGCCTCGCATCATGCCCGACATTGTACGCCCTCGCCCGATTGGGTCTGCGCACAAGCGTCAGCAATCCACGCCGACACCATAGTAGCCATGTCTTTTTGCTGCTCTGGTGTCTCGATTAAATCATTTCTGATCTCTAGCATAACGTTCATGTGGCCATATTTCACAGCGTGTTCCTTTAGCGTATGGGTCACGCCGTGCTCTGGTCCGTAGGGTTCGTTTATCTGCACATTCGTTGACGTGTGCGCCTCAGCCGTCTGCATCATCGCATCAGCCAACCGCGTATCACTGTCATGCAAGATACCGATCTCCACGGTTCTTAATGCTCCGTGATAAATCGGCGTAAAGCTGTGCACAGTTACGATGATCGGGTTGGTTGAGTGCTCAACAACCCGCTGCAACTCCAATTGAAAGGGCTGGTAATACTGTTGCGTCCGAGCTTCGCGATCAGACGGGCTGAGGTTCATATTCCCAGGAACATCAATCACTTCACTACGCATTGGCATCGCATCCGGCGCGGACGGTGGCCTGTTGCAATCATAAACCAATCTGGAAACACGGCTGGATACCAGCGTCGCATCCAACAGGCGAGACAGCTCCTGAGCGACGGGAAATGCACCGGGGTCCCAAACAGCGTGGCTCAGCCGAGCCTCTGCCGACAGACCTAGCCCGTCAAATGAATCCGGGATGTGATGCGACGCATGCTCGCAAACCAACACAACAGACGATGATCCTGAAGCGTTGTCTACCAAGACAGAATTTTCTGATGCATCAATACTAATTTGCGACATAGCACCCCCAATAAGGTAAAGGTCTTGTTAAAGTTGGTCTCTGTCAACTAAATTGTGACAAATATTTATCAAACGCACCCAAGCTGTTATTTTTTCGATCAAGAACGAGGCACCTACTATGACCGAAGCTATCCTTACGATATCAGATCGTATCCAAAACCAGCTTGAAGACCTCACCCGCGCCGAGCGCCAGCTTGCTCAATCGATTCTCGAAAACTACCCCGCGTCAGGTTTGGGAACGTTGAGTGCGCTTGCAAAAGACGCCCAAGTATCGGTGCCCACAGTCGCCCGCACGGTGCAAAAACTTGGCTTTAACGGCTATCCCGAATTTCAGGCAGAACTGCGTGAGGAGCTAAAGGCCAAGGCCAAAAATCCGATCGCCAAACATGATACATGGGCCGAAGGCGCGCCGTCAGAGCATCTTCTCAACCGATTTACTGATGCCGTAATCGACAATATTCGCCATACTCTGGGCCAGATAAATCCAAGCGATTTTGACAAGGCCTGCGAAATGACGGCGGACACAAATCGCCACCTCTACATCGTGGGGGGCCGTGTGACGCATACATTGGCCGAATACCTGTTCCTGCACATGCAAGTCATCCGCCCCCAGATCACCCACATCCAATCTACATCAAACGCATGGCCACACTATCTGTTGGACGTCAAAGAAGAAGACGTGTTCATCATCTTTGATATGCGTAGGTACGAAAACAACACCCTCAAGCTGGCAGAGATGGCTCATGCAAAAGGTGCCAAGCTTATCCTGTTCACCGACCAGTGGCGCTCCCCTGTACATCAATTGGCCGAGATCAGTTTTGGCAGCCGCATCGTGGTTCCATCGGCGTGGGACTCGGCCGTTACACCCCTGCTGTTGCTCGAAACGATGATCTCCACCGTCCAGAACCTGACATGGGGCGATACAAAAGACCGCATGGAAGTGCTGGAGGATATGTTTGATCAAACGAAACTGTTTCGCAAATTCACATAGGTAGCTGTCTTCTCAGGATGAGTTGTGGCGCTATTTCGCGCTCTCTCAAATTCACTGCCAAGATTACATTCGTTACTGGTCTGAACCGTCCAGCATTGAAAACACCTCGAGCTCCTGCTTTACGTGTTTGGCACTGGAGGACATTAAATGTTTGAGAGATTATTCCAAAGGAAACAGTTTCAATACAAGTGCCACGAATGTGGCAAAACTCATACCGGATCTCCTTCATTCTCATACAAATACCCCGAATACTATTTTGATGTCCCTCGGAACGAACGAGAAACGCGGGTTCTTGTGAATGCAGATAGTTGTAAAATTTCGCCCAACGCGGATGACGCATCTGAAGATGTAATTTATTGTATTCGCGTCATATTAGAAATACCGATAAGGAACTCTGCCCAGCCATTCACTTGGGGTGTTTGGGTCAGCCAGTCAAAGAACAGCTTTGACCAATACGTCGATACCTTTGATTGCGATCAATCTACGCAGGGCAGCTTTGGCTGGTTGATGGTTAACATGCCATTCTACAGTCATCCCGAAACAAATGAGATGCCTGTACATCTAGAATGAGATGTTGAATTTGGTCCCATGGGGCAAAGGCCCAAAATACGTATCTGGGACTGTAACCATCCGCTATCCATTGATCAACGCGAAGGTATTAGCTGGCGGACAGCCACAAAAATTGCCAATATGGCCAACAGTCAGTTTTTACGAACACAAACAGACAAACTGCTCGACGCTTAAATTGGTTCTCTGAACACAGATCATTCTGCCGCGCTACTCACTCAACTCAACGCCAAACACAGCATCTTTTCGCGCATGTATCAAAAGCCCATGACACGGGGCGAAAAAGCGCCTATTATAACGGCAAGCCGGACAATACTGGCATCAGAGCAGTGACTTAAATTACAGGCAGACACATGACACACAAAATTCTATCGCGCCGCGCGTTTGCGTTGGGTGCGGCTGCGTCCACGGGCGCATTGGCAGCATGCGGTAATGGCATTGGTTCAACGGGCGCAGGTACAATCGACGCGCGCGTTAACACCACGCTGGCCGAAATGTATCGCACGTTCCCCAATACGCGCACCCTTGCGGATAAATCCAACGGTATGCTTGTCATGCCCCTTGTGACCGAAGCCGGCCTTGGATTTGGCGGCGGATACGGGCGCGGCGCATTGCGGGTGAATAATACCACCGTTGACTATTATTCGGTCACCAAAGCATCCGGTGGTTTACAGATTGGCGCGCAGCAATACGCGCACGTGCTGTTTTTCATGACCAATGACGCCCTAAGCGATTTCCGTCGTTCGCCCGGTTGGGCTGCAGGTGCAAACGTTGAATATGTCATCTCGGATCGTGGTGACAGCGTGAATGCCGATACAAATACGGTGCTGTCTCCGGTTCTGGCGGTTGTGTTCGGCCGTGCTGGTCTGCGTGTTGGTGCCACCCTTGAGGGCAGCAAATACACCCGCATCATCCCTTAAACAACAATGGCGCCACTCATCAGTGGCGCCATATTGCTTTAACAAGGTTTGAACCTTAGCCCATCTTGCGCAGGCGCTGGATCAGGCTTGAAGTATCCCACCGTCCACCACCCAGTTTCTGGACATCTTTATAAAATTGATCGACCAAAGCCGTCAGCGGCAGGCTTGCGCCAGTTTCATCCGCTGTATCCAGACAGATGCCCAAATCTTTGCGCATCCAATCAACGGCAAAGCCGTGCTCAAATTCATCGTCCAGCATTGTCTCATAGCGGTTGGCCATCTGCCAACTGCCTGCAGCTCCTTGAGAGATCACTTCAACAACGGAACGGCCATCAAGGCCAGCCTTCTCCGCAAAATGAAGGGCTTCGGACAGACCTTGAACCACACCAGCAATGGCAATCTGGTTACACATCTTGGTCATTTGGCCCGCACCACTATCGCCAATGCGGCGGCAAATTTTGGAATAAACCTCCATAACGGGCAAAGCGCGCTCAAACACATCGCTATCACCACCACACATGATCGACAAAGCCGCGTTTTCTGCGCCCGCCTGCCCGCCTGAGATCGGCGCATCAATGAAGCTGATCTGTGCAGCAGCGGCCGCTCCATAAAGTTCACGTGTAACTGCGGCAGAAACTGTAGTGTGATCCACAAGTACCGCCCCCCCTTGCATGCCTGCAAACGCGCCATCATCCCCCAAGGTGACCGAGCGCAAATCGTCATCATTGCCTACGCATGTCATCACAAAATCCGCACCAGCAGCCGCCTCGCGCGGTGTTGTTGCAAATGCGCCGCCATTGGCCTTAGCCCAATCTTCGGCTTTGGAGGTTGTCCGGTTATAAACGGTTACCTCATGGCCCGCTTTTTGCAGATGAGCAGCCATTGGCCCACCCATTACGCCTAGACCTAAAAACGCCAGCTTCGCCATGTGCTTTTCCTTGCTTTGATGTTGCGCTATTGCTGCCCATACCTAACACCGTGACCCGCTGGGTCAAACTGTAGGTTGGGCGTTTTCGGAGGGTTATTACATGGCATTGGTATTTCGCTGGCTTATTCGTCTGGCCGCAACCCTTTTGATCCTAAGCGTATTGATTGTGAGCTTGCTTTACTGGCTCGCCTCGCGGTCCTTGCCCGACTACAACGCCGAAGTCGAAGTCCCTAACCTTGAGCGCCCTGTCGAAATTGTGCGCGATAATGCCAATGTACCCCATATCTTTGGCGCCAAAGACGAAGACGTATTCTTCGGTCTTGGATTCGCCCATGCTCAAGACCGCTTGTGGCAGATGACCACGCTGCGCAGAACTGCGCAGGGCCGATTGTCAGAGGTGTTTGGCGCAAGCACGCTGGATGTTGATAAACTGATGCGTCGCTTTGATATCTATGCACTTTCTGTGGCCTCGATGGAGGCGCTGGACCCAACCACCCAAAAAGCGCTGCGTGCCTATGCCTCAGGTGTGAATGCGCGCCTTGATCAAATCAACACGGACGCGTTGGGGCGTGGTTCGCCGGAAATGTTCCTGTTTAATGCGCCCATGGCCCCGTGGCGTCCGGCCGATAGTATTGCTATTGTGAAACTTATGGGCATGCAGCTGTCTGGCCATTTAGACGCAGAAGTTGTCCGCGCGCGTGTATCGCTTGCCTTGCCAGATGAGGCGCGCATCCGCGACATTCTGCCAGACGCGCCGGGTACAGGCGTGGCCGCCCTACCCAAATACGCAAGCCTGTTCCCAACAGCAAAGCGCTTCGCCCAAGCGGCCCCTTTTGAACAACATCCGCTGTCCCCGTTTAAACGTACTGCCCTTGCTGGCGCATCAAATGCGTGGGCTGCTGCCCCGTCCCGTTCAGCATCCGGCGGAACCCTGCTGGCCAATGACCCGCACTTGGGGTTTACCGCACCTTCGATCTGGTATCTTGCGCGGCTTGAGTTGCAGACTGGCGGTGTGATTGGTGCCTCCATTCCGGGGATTCCTGCGATCCTTACAGGACGGTCCGCCGATTTGGGTTGGGGACTGACATCATCCTACCTTGATGACCAAGATCTTTATGTCGAAGAGTTAAACCCAGCTAACCGCGAAGAGTACCGCACACCTGATGGGTTCAAAAAGTTCCGCACACGGGCCTCAATCATCAATGTCAAAGACCTTGATCCCGTTACTTTGACCCTGCGCTGGACGGACAATGGCCCCGTTTTACCCGGCAGCCACTATAACCTTGCCAGCGTCACACCGCCCGGGCATGTCGCGTCGGTGAATTGGACCGTGCTGAGCCAACTTGACACCACGCTTCAGGCCGCGATTGAACTTATGCGTGCCAAGACAGTTAGCGAAGGCATTGCTGCGGCAGAAAAATTCATTGCTCCCTCTCAGAACTTAACACTGGTGGATCACACGACAATTGCGATGAAGACAATTGGTGCCGTGCCAAAGCGCGATCCAAAACACCAAAGCAAAGGGCGTATGCCCAGCCCCGGATGGATCGCAACCAACCGCTGGCAAGGCACGCTGCCGTTTTCCTCAAATCCGGGATTTGTCGCACCGTCTGGCGGCATCCTTGGGAACACCAACAACAAGATGGTTGAACGCCCCTTCCCCAATCACATCTCATATCTCTGGGGCGATACGCAACGCATACAACGTTGGCAGCGTCTGATGCAGGGCCGTCAAGTGCACACCAGAGACAGCTTTATCGAGGCCCAGTTAGATACGGTTAGCTATACCGCACGTTCGTTACTGCCCCTTATTGGCTCTGAGCTGTGGTTCACTGGCGAAGCCGCCCCTGCTGGCACGCCCGAGGCCCTGCGCCAACAGGCGCTAACACTGCTGGCAGGCTGGTCCGGTGAGATGAATGAACACCTTCCCGAACCACTCATCTACGCCACTTGGTTGCGTATGCTTCAGGATCGGCTGGTACGTGATGAATTGGGGCCACTGACCTCGGAATTCAAACACGTTGAACCCCTGTTCATTGAGCGGGTGTTCCGTGATGTTGAAGGTGCATCAGCGTGGTGTGATGTTTTCCAATCAGCACCGATAGAAACATGTGCAGATATGGCGCGGTTGGCGCTGGATGATGCATTGCTACAAATCTCACAAAAATACGGCAGCGCGCTTGAATCCCTACGTTGGGGCGATGCGCATCAAGCAACCCATGATCATCCGGTTTTGGGGAAAGTGCCCGTGTTGCGCTATTTTGTGAATATCCGTCAAAGCACCTCAGGGGGAGATCACACATTGATGCGCGGACGCACAAAAGGAACCGATCCCGATCCGTTCCAGAACGTTCACGGTGCGGGGTATCGCGGTGTATATGATTTTGCCGATCCTGACAGCTCGGTGTTTATCTCTTCCACAGGGCAATCAGGCCACTTCCTGTCGCGTCATTACGATGATCTGGCACAGCTGTGGCGGCGCGGAGAATACATCCCTATGTCCCTAGACCAAGACCTTGCGCGGGCCGCTTCTGTTGGTGTCACCTTATTGATCCCGCAAGCACCATGAGCAACCGGGTCATCATATTCAACAAACCTTACGGGGTTTTGTCGCAATTCACTGACAAGGGCAGCGAAGGATCACCGCGCCCCACCTTGTCGGGTTTCATCGATGAAAAAGGGTTTTACCCTGCGGGCCGTTTGGACCGTGACAGCGAAGGGTTGATGGTTCTAACCGATCATGGCCCGCTACAGGCGCGGATATCCAACCCAAAATACAAATTGGAAAAAACCTACTTGGTACAGGTTGAAGGTGCCCCCGACGCACAAACGCTGGAGGCTTTGCGCAAGGGCGTCAACCTAAAGGACGGCATGACAAGACCAGCGCGGGTTGAGCAAACCGATCCACCCGAAGATCTATGGCCGCGCGATCCACCTGTAAGGTTTCGCAAGTCTGTGCCAGATGAGTGGCTGCGCATCACGATTTCAGAGGGACGCAACCGCCAAGTGCGCCGCATGACGGCCCATGTCGGCCTGCCGACGCTGCGGCTGATCCGAATTCAGGTAGGGGATTGGGCGCTGAACAAGCTACGCCCAGGCGTGTGGCGATTTGCATCTTCAACAGGCGCTTAGCGACTGATGTTAAAGCCGTTGGTAAGCGGCCTCAACATCAGCAGACCAACGAACTGTCAGTTCAAAACCTTCATCGGTTTGGTTTTCGTTCACAACGATATCTTGGGAAAACAGCCACGCGCGTTTGCGCCCTTCAGCAAAGCTGAGGGTTAGGTCAGCAATGCGCAGCGCACCTTGTAGTGCAGTGGCTACGGTTTCTTGGAGGGTCTCAAGGCCTTCACCCGTAATCGCAGAAATCGCAATCACACCATCATCACGCGCTGCACGTTCGCGCATTGCTTCTGCGGCATCATCGGGCAACAGATCAAGTTTGTTCCAAATTTCAAAGCTGCGCGTCTCGTCTGGGACACCAAGAGATGTCATGATCTCACGCACATTACGCGCTTGCGATTCAGTTTCGGCGTGAGACACATCGCGGACATGCAGGATGATATCCGCAGCCAATACTTCTTCAAGCGTGGCGCGGAATGACGCAACCAGTTCAGTTGGAAGATCCGAGATAAACCCAACCGTGTCACTTAGGATGATCTCAGGACCATCCAACAGTTCAAGACTACGCATGGTGGGGTCAAGCGTGGCGAAAAGCATATCCTTCACCAAGACACTTGCGCCTGTCAACCTGTTGAACAACGTCGATTTTCCGGCGTTTGTATAACCAACAAGTGCAACAATGGGATAGGGAACTTTTGCCCGTGCCGAACGGTGTAGTGCACGGGTTTTGACCACTTTGTCCAACTGGCGACGCAGCCGCACAAGTTGCTCGTCAATGGCGCGGCGGTCTGACTCGATTTGCGTTTCACCCGGACCACCAACAAACCCCAAACCGCCACGTTGGCGTTCTAGGTGGGTCCAAGCGCGGACAAGGCGGGTGCGTTGATAGTTCAGCGCAGCCATCTCGACCTGCAAAACCCCTTCGCGGGTAGCGGCACGGTCGCTGAAAATCTCAAGGATCAAACCAGTCCGGTCTAACAGTTTTACGTCCCACGCTTTTTCAAGGTTGCGTTGCTGAACAGGGGTGACGGGACCGTCCACCAGAACCAGCTCGACCTCATTGTCATGCAGCAGAACACGAATTTCTTCGATCTTGCCGGACCCAAACAGATGGCCGGCATTCACGGTGCGCAATGGCACAACGTCAGAACCAACCACCTCAAGGTTCGGCAAAGCCTCGGCCAAGGCAATAGCCTCTGCCAAAGCAGGTGCGGAATCCCGCCGAGAATTGTCGTTTTTGATGTCAGGATGAAGGACCCATGCACGCGTTAGCGCCGGGCCGTCCGTTTCATCTACCTGGAATTGCTCTTTGCTCAAGAGGCGTCTTCGCCCTCATATAGGCTGATTGGCTGGCTTGGCATAATTGTTGAAATCGCATGCTTGTAAACAAGTTGAGATTGGCCATCGCGGCGCAACAGAACGCAGAAGTTATCAAACCAAGTGATAACGCCCTGAAGTTTAACACCATTAATCAGGAAAATTGTGACCGGTACTTTGGTCTTGCGTACGTGATTCAGGAACGCATCCTGTAGGTTCTGTCTGTCAGACGCCATAGTTTGATCTTTCATTATTCTTATTTTTTGCCGCAATCGGCGATAATACTCTAACTATGTCGTGCCGTTGTGGAAGTTGCCACCCCCAAAACAGGCATTTGCATAGTGTAATATGAGGCCGTGTCAGCTACGCCACAGATCAGGTGTAAGCAGTGCGATAATAGCGAGGGTTTCGAGACGTCCCAAAACCATAGCACCTGCTAGAATCGCCTTTGCACCATCCGTAAGAGACATCAGCGCAATTGGCCCTTCGCCGCCCATTTCAGTTAACGGACCCGTTGTAGATAAGGCCGCAATCGCCAAAACTAAAGCCTCGTCAAACGGAACATCTACAAATGTCAGCGCAAGCGTCACAGCGGCAAACGCCAAGGCAAATAACATGAAAAAGATCCACGCAATAAATGCGCCACCAGATTGAAGCCGCCTACCCGCAATTCCGGCACCAGACACCGAATGGGGATGCACCAACTGCTCCATTTCGCGCACGCCGTTACGGTACAGTGCAAACACACGCAACAGCTTAACGCCGCCCGCAGTGGTCGCCACACCGCCCCCCACCAGAGCCAGTCCCATCAGTATCAAACCCGGTGTGCCCAAACCTGACCAGCTTTGCGTCTCGCTCCAGTATTCGGACACAAATCCCGTTGTGGATAGGAAAGACACCACCGTAAACACTGAGCCCCAGAATGCCCTGAGCGCCCCAGTGATCGTCTCACCATTATCTAGCTCAATCGCACCAAAGAAATGGCGCGCAAATAGCAATGATGGCACCAGAACAATAATCCCAAGGCCAATGCGGAACTCAGGATCTGTCAAAAGCCCGCCTTGGGTTGCGGTCATAGTGTCAGATGAAAACGTAAGACGCGACAACGCAAAAAGCATAAACAACACCATGACCATCTCGGCGATGATTCCGCCAGACGCGGGATCAGCGCCCGCAGTGATGCCCGATGTCGCCATAACAGACATGGCGTGGCAAAGCGCATCAAGCGGCTCCTGCCCCGTAAAAACAAGCAACACCCATAACAACAACGTTAGTCCGCCATAAAGCGGCCCTAGCGTTTTGAGCGCCCGTACAATCCGTTCTCGTGGTGCCAATGGTCCGGTACTGTGGATGCCTGTTTCTCGGCGGCCCGGTTCGGCCTGTGCCGTTACTTCAAACCCACCCAGATTAAGTGGCGCAAGGATCGCAACCGCGGCCACCCACATCAGTAGCCCCCCCATCCATCCAACCTGCGCACGCCACAAATGCAATGTGGGGCTAAGGCGCATAGGGTCTTCGAACAGAGTGGCACCCGTGGTGGTCAAAGCGCTCAGCATTTCAAAATATGCGTTAAAGAACCGCGTCGTTGGCAAAGCCTCAACAAACGGAATGGCAAAGACCACCGGCAAAAACACAAAGGCCGAAAATAGCGATAGCAGTGGTCCCAATGCGCCCTCACGCGGTTCGCGCCCTGCGTGGGCCAGCCCGATCAGCAAAAACGTGACAACCCCCAACAACCCAGCATAAAAGAACGCCTGACTTGGGCCATGGGCATCTGTCGCTAGGGCGTATCCCGCAGGCACCAGCATTGATGCCATGCCGATCCCGAACATCAGCAAAAACAGCGGCAGCTGCGTCAAGTCACGACTGAGTTTATTCTGGCGGCGCACAGCGGCCCCTTCTAGAAAAAGTCGATGGAGACCTGCATCAGCTGTTCAAGCTGTGCGACATCTTTGGTGAGCACGAAGACGGCAATCACGTCCCCTTCTTCAATGCGGGTGTTGCCCATAGGGCGAATGATCTTGCCATCTTTGCGTACGGCACCAACCAATGCGCCTTCAGGAAAGTCGATCTCGTGGATCATTTTCCCTGCCATAGGCGAGGTTGAAAGAACTTCAGCTTCGATCACTTCGGCCTCGGCATCCCCGATAGAATAGACAGAACGCACCCGGCCATGGCGAATGTGGCGCAAGATCGAACTCACGGTTGTTGAACGCGGGTTGATGTAGGCATCAATGCCCAAAGGTTGCATTAAAGGCACCAATGTAGGATCGTTAATCAACGCAATGACATAGGGGCAGCCTTCGGCTTTTGCTCGCACACAGGCCAGCATGTTGGTTTTATCGTCATCCGTAATCGCCAGCATAGCGTCTGCACGTTTGATCCCCGCCTCCGCCAATAGCGCCGCATCCAATCCATCCCCATTCAGGACAATTGTACGCTCAAGCGCTTCGGCAGCGCGCTCGGCACAGTGACGGTTTTTCTCAATAACTTTGGCGCGGATGCGTTTTGCACGTTTCTCTAGCGTTAGGGCAACAGACAGACCGACATTGCCACCACCAACCAAAACAACGCGGTCTTGGCTTGATGATTTCTTGCCAAAGATCTCCATAGCGCGCGAAATATCATTGCGGTGCACAAAGATGTACGCGTCATCGCCTGCGAACAACTGGTCCTTCGGCTCTGGCGCAAACAATGTGCCTTCGCGCCGCACCCCAACGACAACCGCCCGAAGGGTCGAAAACAAATCCGTCAATTGGCGGAGGGGCGTGTGGAGTACAGGACAGTCTTCATCAAGCGTAATGCCCATCAGTTGGGCATCGCCGTCCATAAATATTTCAGTGTCAAAGGCCTCGGGTGCCGCAAGCCGCTGCAAGGCCGCTGCTGCGACTTCGCGTTCAGGGCTAATCACCACATCGATGGGCAAATGATCGCGGCGGTACAAATCTGAATAGATTGCATCAAGATACGATTGTGAGCGCAGCCGCGCGATCTTGCGGTTAATCCCGAAAACTGAATGCGCAACCTGACAGGTCACCATATTCACTTCGTCCGAGTGGGTCGCCGCGATGATCATATCCGCATCACGTGCGCCTGCTCGGTCTAGCACATCAGGGTAGCTGGCAAATCCGGCAACACCTTGCACGTCCAGTGTATCTGTGGCGCGCCGAACCAGATCAGCATTGTTGTCTACAACGGTTACATCGTTGCGCTCACCTGAAAGGTGGCGGGCGATCTGCCAACCAACTTGGCCTGCACCGCAAATGATAACTTTCATAATATGGAAATCCCCTGCTGCGTTGGCCATGCGTTCAGCACTGCCGACACGCCTGTGCCTGATTGAAACTAGAAATGTCAGAACGGGCGGATGGGGTCAATTCAAATGTCGGTATTCGCGCAGACCATAACCGCTAAAGCAATCGGCCTACGCTGATCCGTGTCAACGGCGGCTGACCTTAACCGCCGTCGAAACGCATTTAACCGCCTTAATCGTCCACATGGGCAACACGCGTGCCCGACTTGGCTGATGTGACAACGCCCAAACTCTTTAGTTTGCGGTGAAGCGCGGAACGCTCCATGCCCACAAAATTTGCCGTTCGGCTTATGTTACCGCCAAAGCGGTTGATCTGAGTGAGAAGATATTCACGCTCAAACGCTTCTCGTGCCTCGCGAAGTGGCAAACTGGCCATTGAGCCGGATAGAACAACGCGGCCCTCTTCTTCGCTGTGATCTTCTTCACCCGGCAGTTCACGGGCCTCAATCGGTGCGGTACCCTCGCCGAGGATCAACACACGCTCGACCATGTTCTTGAGCTGGCGCACGTTGCCAGGCCAAATCATCGTCTGCATCAGAGCCTGTGCATCATCTGAGATTTCGCGCTGTGCAAGTCCTTGGGTGTTGTTGAATTCCTCAATGAAGTGAGAGGCAAGCAATGGAATGTCTTCACGGCGTTCGGCCAATGATGGCACCGCAATTGGAACGACATTCAAACGGTGATACAGTTCCTCGCGGAAAGTATCTGCTTGAATTTCCTCTAGCAAGTCCTTGTTTGTGCTTGAAATAACGCGTAAATCTACACGCACTTTATCGTTTCCGCCAACACGGGTGAATTGCTGATCAACCAGAACACGCAGGATTTTAGATTGCGTGCCAAGCGGCATATCAGCCACCTCGTCAAAATAAACAACGCCGCCGTGACCTTGCTCTAGCAAGCCCGGCTCAACGCCGCGTTCAGGCGTTTCGCGGCCAAACAGAACCTCTTCCATCCGGTCAGGTGCAACGCCGGCACAGTTAACTGTGATGAACGGAGCGGATGCACGGTTTGAATTGGTGTGGATGTAGCGGGCAGCAACTTCCTTACCAGCGCCAGCAGGACCAGTGAGCATAACACGGCCGTTGGATTTAGTGACCTTATCCAACTGGCTAACCAATGTGCGGAACGCGCCAGAATTCCCGATCATCTCGGTGTTTGAGCTGTCCTTGCGTTTCAGGTTCAGGTTCTCGCGGCGCAGACGCGAGGTTTCCATCGCGCGGCGGATCACAACCATCAACTGATCAATATTAAAAGGCTTCTCAATGAAATCATAAGCCCCCTGTTTGATCGCAGCGACAGCGATTTCAACGTTACCGTGGCCAGAAATGATCACCACTGGGACATCAGGGTTGTCGCGTTTGACGGTTTTGAGAATGTCGATCCCGTCCATCTTGCTGTCTTTCAACCAGATATCGAGGATCATCAGCGCGGGCGGCTCTGTGTTCACTGCGGCCATCGCATCGTCCGAGTTCCCCGCAAGCCGCGTGGCAAACCCCTCGTCCTCCAAAATATCCGAAATCAGTTCGCGAATGTCGCGTTCATCATCCACAATCAGAATGTCACTCATGGTTTTGCTCCTCATTGCCCGCATTTATGGTTGCCCCCAATGGCAGTGTAATTTCCGCCATGGCGCCAAAGTGGTTCTGCCCCTCGAAGATGGGGGCATCTGAAAGGACCAGGCTTCCGCCGTGCTCCTCAATAATTTTCTTAACGATCGGCAGGCCAAGGCCCGTGCCTTCACTGCGTGTTGTGACGTAGGGCTCAAACAGGCGCGCGCGATCTTCGGGCAGTCCCGTTCCGTTGTCCGCGATGGTGAGATACGCGGATGTGCCATCCGTTGTCAGGCTAACGTGAACCTGCGGGACAAGCCCGTCGGGTGCCCCTTTTTCGCGAAGGGTATCGATAGCCTCACCTGCGTTTTTGATTAGATTTGTTAACGCCTGTGTAATCATTGTCCCGTCTATCAGCGCGGGGAGTTCCCCGGACGGAACATCAGATATGAGTTTTATGTCTGGTCTTCCGGTCTTTTGTAACAAGACAGCGTCCCGCACCAAACGTGTCAGGTCTTGGGGTCTACGCTCGGGCTCAGGCATGCGGGCGAACTTTGAAAATTCATCCACGATCCGACGCAAATCACCTGTCTGGCGAATGATCACACCTGTCATCTGTTCAAGTTTATCGCTGTCTTCACCCAGTTTTGGCGCAAATTTACGTTGAATCCGTTCTGCACTTAACTGAATCGGCGTAAGCGGATTCTTGATCTCATGGGCGATACGGCGCGCCACATCTCCCCATGCGGCCATCCGCTGTGCGCTGACCAAATCCGTCACATCATCAAAGGCAACAACGTATCCCTCAAGGCGTCCATCATCTGTGCGCCGTGTTGCCATGCGCACCAACAGATTTTCCATCCGGCCCTGACGCGACACTTTAATATCTTGCTGCGTGGATTCAGTTGGGGTTGTTGTGAGGGTCTCGTACAGCGGGCCAAATTCAGGCACCGCAACCGCAAGTGCTAGCGATTGCTGGTCTTCTTCCCAATCCAAAAGGCGCATCGCAGAGCGGTTTACAAAGGTCACCCGACCTTCAGGATCAAGGCCAACGACACCCGACGTGACCGAGCTAAGAACAGAATCAAATAACCGACGCCGACGTTCGATCTGGCGCGTGTTATCCAGCAACGTGTTGCGCTGACCCTTAAGTTGCTTGGTCATCTGGTTAAAATAACGGCCCAACATCGCGATCTCGTCATCGCCATCATCCTCACGAACCTGAACATCCAGATCCCCTCCTCCGACACGTTGCGCTGCGCCCGTCAATCGACCTACTGGCCCTGAAAGACGTTCTGCAAACCACAGCCCCAGCCAAACAGCAGCTAGAATAATGATCACTGCAAAAGCCAGATACAAAAGACCAAATTCAAACAACATGCGCCCGCGCTCGCTCTCGAGCTGTTGGTAAAGGCGAATGGTTTCTTGGGTCTCATCCAAAAGGCTCAGGATTTCACCATCCACCTCACGCGAAACATACAAAAAACGATCAACGAATGAATTGAGCCGTACCAAAGCGCGCAGTTCATTGTTGTCCCAATCCTCGATGATGCGCACATCACCATTGCTGGCATCCGCGATTTCTTCGGCTGTCGGTGCATCAAAATCAAACAAATATGAACGATCACCGCGGGCTCTGATCTCTGCTGTACCGTCGATCATATAGGCTTCACGCAGGCCACGTTGCACTTGACGTTGACCCTCACCAACCAACTCACTATCGCTAAGGCGAGTGCCGTTATCACGTGCGCGATCAATGCTGCGTCCCAACCCGATGGCGTCATCGCGCAGACCTTCTCGCTCTTCTCCGGCGTATGCTTCGGCAGCAAGCAGTGAATTCCCCACCACAACGCGCACCCGTTCAGAAAACCAGCCCTCAATCCCGACATTGATGGTCAAAACCGCGAACACCGCCACCGAGACGGTGGGAATCAGCGCCATCAGCGCAAACACACCGGTGAGACGAAGGTGAAGCCGCGACCCCGCCGATTTCGCGCGCCGCGCAGAAATAAGACGTGCAACCTGAGCCAACACCAACGCGGTCAGCACCAAGATATACACCAAGTCAAGCAGCAGAATCACACGTAGAATATTTGTACTGCCCTGATCCAACGGACCCAGCGCAAGATACGTGGCAAGCGCCAGCAGCGGTCCCAAGACAACAAGACCAAGCGTCATCAACGTGCGGACACGCCGCATCCGCCGCCAACGCGACAGCCGAGAAAGTACAGAATTACGTGTTCGGGATACCACGAATGGATCCTCACCTGATGTGGTGCAACTGCACCGTACCGCCATATTTTGTGGTCCTAACCAGGGATGTCCCCCGATGGCCACGGTTATGTGACAGTTTTACATCATTTTTCGACCGCGCGTAACCTCTATTTCAAGGTCTGTGATCTTCTTTCTCAAGGTATTCCTGTTAATCCCCAAGAGTTCAGCACATTTCGCCTGATTTCCTGATGTCGCAGCCAGTGCAACCTCTAGAAGCGGCCCCTCAACTTCGCGTAGAATCCGTTGATACAATCCGGGAGGTGGCAACATGTTGCCGTGCAATTCGAAATACCGCCGAATGTGCCGCTCAACACTTGCGCCCAGCTTTTCGCCATTGCCTGTGGCACGTGTTGGCTCTGGGCCCGGCAACGCCCCCACAACCTGCCCTGCTTCGGCGGCTGTGATTTCTACGGCTCTGCTTGTCAGGGCGAGTTGGCGCATGGCGTGTTCAAGTTGACGCACGTTGCCTGGCCATGTGTAATTTGCAAAAATCTTGGCAGCACCTTCAGACAAGGCATGCGGCGCACCCGAACCAGAATCTGCTTTTTCAAGGAAATGTGAGGCCAACAGCGGAATATCTTCGACGCGGTCGCGTAATGCGGGTACATGAAGTGTTGCCCCAGACAAGCGGTAATACAGATCACGGCGCATGTTGTTTTCAGCGCTCTCCGCCCCTAGGTCTTTTTGCGAGGTTGCAATAAATCGCGGTTGATTTTCGGTTTCTGTGTCCATCATCCGGGCAATACGGGCCTGAACTTCGGCCGAAATATCGCCGATTTCATCAATCAACAACGTACCACCACGCACCCGCGCCATAACCCGTGCAGGTCCTTCAATGTCTCGCAGATCTGCCTCGGTGACGGTGACAAACGGCAAAGAACGGCGATCAGATAGATCATGGATTGCTCGCGCAATCAGGGATTTTCCAGTCCCGCTTTCGCCCCAAATCAAAACCGGCAGGTCCGCATTCATCACGCGGGCAATCACACGGTAAAGCGCCTGCATTACTGCGGTTTTACCCACCATAGGCAGATCATCTTCGTCTTTTTCTGTTCCCGTCTCTATGGCGCGGCGCGGCGTTCCAACACGTTCTAACGCGCGCGCGGTGCGTTTCATCAAATCCGGCAGGTCAAACGGTTTAGGCAGGTAATCATAGGCCTGTGCCTCTGCCGCTTTAATGGCCGTCATAATTGTGTTCTGCGCCGAAATAACAATCACCGGAAGGTCGGGGCGGTCTTGGGCAATTTTGGGCAACATCTCAAGCCCGTTACCGTCGGGCATGATAACGTCGGTAATGACAACATCGCCTTTGCCCTCAGCCACCCATCGCATCAATGTCGTCAAGCTCGACGTCGCATGGACCTTGCAGCCAGCGCGCGTCAACGCCTGTGTCAGAACGGTACGAATGGTGCGGTCGTCATCGGCGACCAGAACAGTGCCATCCATTGCTTAACTCCTATTTCCAGACCGAATGCCTGATGTCTTTATGTTTTCTTCTTTTGCATCCGCTCTAGGGAGCGAGATACGAAACGCAGTATGTCCCGGCGCTGATGTGACGGATATCCAACCGTCATGCTCGGATATGATTTTGCTCACCAACGCGAGGCCAAGGCCCGTGCCGTTTTCCCGACCAGAGACAAAGGGATCAAACACATCGCCCGCAATCGCCTCAGGGAGGCCAGGGCCATCATCAATCACCTCGATCTGGAGCGGCAATGCGACACCCTGTCCATCCGCGCGACGTAACCGGAAGGAATGTTCGTAATAGCTGTGCAAACGGATTGTACCGCCACCCTCGCCTGCAGCCTCAGAGGCGTTCTTGATAAGGTTCAGGACCACCTGCAAAAGCTGATCCTTGTCCCCCCACGCCATAGGCAGGGACGGGTCATAATCCTCAACAATGCGCATCTGCGCACCAAATCCCAACAAAGCAGAGCGGCGTGCGCGGTCCAAAACATCATGCAAGTTCACCGCACTGCGCTCAGGCTGGGTCAAGTTGCCAAATTGCTCCACCTGCTCCAGCAGCTTCACGATGCGACGGCTTTCCGCGACAATCAGATCAGTCAGTTCCTGATCATCCTTAGACAGGTTCATGCTCAGTAATTGCGCGGCGCCGGTAATGCCCGCCAGCGGATTTTTGATTTCATGCGCCAGCATTTCGGCCATACCGATGGCAGATTTCGCAGCCGATTTGACCGACTGGTTCTGGGTCATTCGACCCGCCAGCTCACGCGGTGAGATCATCAAGATCATCACACCTTCAACACCAGACAGTGGCGCGATCTGAAGTTGGGATTGCAGCGGCGCACGCTGTCCACTGCCCACATCCACGTCATTTACAAACAATGTTGTTTGGGAAACCCGTGCGCGCAAAAACGCTTCTTCCAAGGGAGAATCAACTGCGATCATATCCCAGACAGGCACGCCACATACGCCTTTGGCCGAGACATTCAGAAAACCCTCGGCAGCGGCGTTGATATCAAGGATCATATCATCAGGGCCAACCAAAACGGTGGGAACTGGCAAAGATGCCCAAAGCGCGCGTTCATCGACGCTTAATGGTGATTTGGAGTTCTTATCTGGCAAACTCATGCGGCAGCGTCCCATTGACTTGGATCAAGTGCAGCGGGCAACAGGATCATTGTCTCTTCGATACTGCGCGCCGTAAAAACACTGCGGCGTAAATGATCTGGCGTTTGTACATGATCCATGTACCAACCCAGATGTTTGCGTGCGACGCGTAGGCCAATTTTTGTTCCATAGAATTTTTGCATTTCATCATAATGACCCAACGCCATATCAACGAAATCGCGCCCTTGGGGGATTTGGGGCGCAGGCGTGCCGTAAATGTCATGTGCTATTTGCGCCAACAGCCAAGGCTGGCCCTGAACGCCGCGCCCAATCATCACACCTTGCGCACCGGATTGCTCCAGCGCCAAACGGGCCGAAGCCGTATCAAGAATGTCCCCATTTGCAACGACAGGAATATCGACAACATCGACAACACCCCGAATGGCGGCCCAATCCGCGTTGCCATTGTAAAATTGGCATCGGGTACGCCCGTGAATAGTGATCATCTGAATGCCTGCCGCCTCGGCGCGGCGCGCGATTTCAGGGGCGTTTAACATATCATCGTCCCAGCCCAACCGCGTCTTGAGCGTCACTGGCACATCAACCGCGCCGACAACTGCTTCGATCAACCGCAAAGCGTGATCTGGTGTTTTCATCAGGGCAGATCCAGATGCGCCCTGCGTAACCTTCTTAGCAGGACAGCCCATATTGATATCAATGATCCGGGCACCTTGCGCTTCAATCATTTTGGCTGCTTCAATCATCGGGCCCGCTTCACGGCCTGAAATCTGTACCGATGTACCTTCAACCCCGATGCCCAGCTCTGCTTTTTCGCGGGTTCCGGGACGCTTCGTGAGCCATTCACCGGATGCGATCATTTCTGACACAACCAGCCCAGCACCAAATCCCGCAACAAGGTTGCGGTAAGGTAAATCCGTGATACCAGCCATAGGGGCCAGAAAAACAGGCGGGGTTAGATCCAATGGGAAACTCATGTCAGACCGTGCTTAATCCTTGTGCGAGTGCCACTGGGATAGAACAATGCATTTGAATATACAATGAATTCAGCGCCATTTAGTAGGGTTCAATCGCTGTGTTTGCCTAAAAAACAGGCAAAATCCACCACTACCTATGCGCGCAGCACACATTGCGGAGCCGTGGCGGATTACCTAAAACAAGTATTAACTAACAGAAAGTAGATCCGATGCGCGTTTGTGCCCTAATTGTAGCTGCTGGCCGTGGGACCCGGGCGGGCGGTGCACGGCCAAAACAATGGCAAGCGCTGGCTGGTAAGCGCGTGATTGACCATACCATTGCGGCGTTCGCGAGCCACGAACAGGTGTCTGGTATCGCAATTGTTCTACACCCTGATGACATGCACGAGGCTGCGGAATTCGAATTGCGGGGCATCAAGGTCACGCGGGGCGGTGCCGAGCGCAGCGATTCTGTTCGTGCAGGCCTGAGAGCTTTGCCTGAATGCGATGTCGTTTTGATCCATGACGCAGCGCGCCCCTGTGTAAGTGCCACTGTCATTTCTGATGTTATTGCTGCTTTGAATGCCAACAAAGCCGCCGCACCTGGTTTGGCAATTACAGATGCGCTTTGGACGGGCGATAATAATACAGTAACGGGCACCAAAGACCGCAATGGGCTGTTTGCAGCACAAACGCCGCAAGGGTTTCGGTTTGACGAGATTTCTGCCGCGCATAAAAGCTATACTGGCGTTGCTGCTGATGACGTGGCTGTTGCGCGCGCGGCGGGTATCAGCGTTGCGATCACCGCGGGTGACGCCGATAACATCAAGATCACCACGCCAGCGGATTTCACCCGCGCGGCGCGGATATTGGAGAAAAATATGGACATACGTACAGGCAACGGGTTTGACGTTCACGCCTTTGGGGACGGAGACCATGTGATGTTATGCGGTGTCAAAATCCCGCATGACCATGGGCTGGTTGGGCATTCGGATGCGGATGTGGGGCTGCACACTATTACCGATGCAATCTACGGCGCGCTTGCAGCTGGCGACATTGGCACACATTTCCCGCCATCAGACCCGAAGTGGAAAGGTGCCGAGAGCCATATCTTTTTGCGCCATGCGGCTCAAATGGCGCGTGACCGTGGCTTTACCCTGACGCATGTTGATTGCACGCTGATTTGCGAACACCCCAAGGTCGGCCCACATGCCGCAACAATGCGTGCAGCCGTGGCTGAGATGATCGCGATTGATATTGACCGCATTTCCGTTAAGGCAACCACATCAGAACGTCTGGGATTTACCGGACGTGGCGAAGGCATCGCCTGCATGGCAACAGCTACATTGGTGAAGACATGATAGCACGTATGATCGCGACGTTATTGGGTGTGGGATATCTGCGCCCTGCCCCCGGCACTTGGGGCTCGTTAGTATCCCTGCCATGGGCATGGTTGTTACATGTTATTGGCGGGCTGCCTCTGCTGGTGCTTGGCATCATCGTCGCCTTTTTCAAAGGCTGGTGGGCGACTGCCAAAATGACGTCAGGCAGTGACGATCATGATCCATCCGAAATTGTAGTGGACGAGCTGGTCGGCCAATGGATCGCGGTGTTACCGCTGTCGATTGCAAGCTGGCGCATGGGGATTGATATCACGGTGATGTGGCCGGGCTGGATTGCCGCATTTGCGCTGTTCCGGTTGTTTGACATCTGGAAGCCTTCAATCATCGGCTGGGCCGACAGGCGCGGTGACGCATTGGGTGTGATGCTGGACGATGTTTTTGCAGGCATCTTTGCCGCTATAGGTGTGGTTGTTCTGGCAGGTGTCTATCATGCGTTCTGAAATATTAGAGTTGGCCAAGGCGCGCGATGTGATGATTGCCACCGCCGAAAGCTGCACGGCTGGTATGGTTGCCGCCGCCCTCACAGACTTGGCCGGATCGTCAGCCGTGTTTGAACGTGGCTTTGTCACCTACTCTAACCTCGCCAAAATCGAAATGTTGGGCGTGCGCCAAACCACATTAGACGCGCACGGAGCAGTATCAGAGCAAGTTGCCGAAGAAATGGCCTGCGGTGCAGTAACGCATAGCGCTGCCCAGCTATCGGTTTCCCTGACTGGCATCGCTGGCCCCGGCGGGTCCGAGCATAAACCAGAGGGCCGTGTTTGCTTTGGCGTGGCAGGGCCGCAAGGATGTCGGGTAGAAACGATCGAATTTGGCGCAATTGGCCGCGAAGACGTGCGCGCAGCCGCACGAGACCACGCATTAGGATTACTCAAGGTCGCACTTCTCGAACTGCCTCAAATTTAATCGAAGACGTGCATTTCACGCCCTCAATTTAATCAATACCGCAATTGCCCGAAAATACAGCGCTGATTTACGCACTGCACCTTTTCGCGCCACTCTTGGTCGGCTTTATCCCCCGCAACAACTGGGGAGAGATCAAATGAACGGCGCTGATACAGCATGGATTATGACGGCAACGGCACTTGTGCTGTTGATGACACTACCGGGCCTTGCCCTGTTCTATGGCGGGCTGGTGCGCTCAAGAAATGTGCTAAGTGTATTCATGCACTGCTATGCTATTGCCTGTTTGATGAGCGTTTTGTGGTTCCTGTTCGGTTATACAATCGCCTTTGGCGACGGTGGTACAGGATATTGGGGCGGTTTGGGAAAAATGGGCCTCAATGGCGTCACAGCGGACAGCCTGTCTGGCTCCATTCCCGAGATCCTGTTCTTTGCTTTTCAAATGACGTTTGCCATCATTACGCCTGCATTGATCGTCGGTGCCTATGTTGAGCGGATCGGTTTTGGCTTTGTGATGTTGTTCTCTGGGCTGTGGATGCTGATTTGCTACGCGCCTGTTGTGCACTGGGTCTGGGGCGGCGGTATGCTGGCTGATGGCGGCATCTTTGGCGATGTTGGTGTCAAAGACTTTGCAGGCGGCATTGTTGTTCATGAGACAGCAGGCCTTGCCGCGATTATCATCGCGATCTTCCTTGGGGCGCGCAAAAACCAGACAACACCTCCGCATAACCCCGGTTTGGTTATGATCGGTGCAGCCCTCCTGTGGGTTGGCTGGTTTGGCTTTAACGGTGGTTCGCAGTTGGCTGCTGACGGTGGTGCTGCGATGGCGATCACAGTGACCCATATCTCTGCCGCTACAGCCTCTCTCACATGGGCCCTGTGGGAACGTGTCAAATTCGGCAAATCATCAATGGTAGGTATTGTGACAGGCACAATTGCAGGCCTTGCCTCAATCACCCCTGCTTCCGGCTTTGTCGGCCCCTGGGAAGCCCTGCTGATAGGTGGCGTTGCGGGCATCCTGTGTCAGGAAGCCGTTGTGCTGATCCGTAACAAAGCTAAAATCGACGACACCCTTGATGTTATGGCGGTTCACGGCGTTGGCGGTATCTTTGGGACAATCATGATCGCGGCATTAGGTGCTGGATCATGGGCCGCGCAGCTGGGTTCGCTATTGATTGTAGGTGTTTACACCACGGTTATAACAGTTGTGCTGATCCTGATCTGCCGTGCTATTACGCCATTGCGCGTAGATGTTGAGACAGAAGTGAATGGCCTTGACCTCGCGGTGCACGGTGAACGCGCTTACGATCTCACAAGCTAAGTTATTTTAGATAATGACAAAGGGGCGGTCCAAACGGTCCGCCCCTTTTTTATGGGCCCTTAAAGCGGGCCGTCACCGCGTCCAGATCATTGCCAATCACAGCTTGCCACAGCATCTCAGCCTGTGTTTCTCCGATCAAAGCCTGAACCTTTGTGCGCAATTTTTCGCTGCGTGCCTCTAACGTCATAGGCGCGGCCAGATCATGACGTAAACGCCGAACCTCCCCCGAAATCAGCGTCAACGTAACCTGCGACTGCGTTTCACTCAGGCTTTCGTCCTCAACCACTTCGATCTTATCGCGCTGATCACAAACCTCTGAATTACGTGCCATTTCATCGCTAAAGCTGCTGATTGCTCCGGTTGAATGCCCCAGCAAGGTCATCGCAGCAGTGTGACGATAGCTGAATTTCACTTCTAAACCTGTCTTGGGCGATAGGGTGTTGCAAACGCTCATCCAACGCGGGTGCGTGCGGATTTTCACCGCACCAATCCGCTCCGCCTCTACCTTTGCGCCGCCCAAAGCCTCAAGCATGGCGTGCAGCCCATGGCAGCAGGCATGAAATTTATGACTGATGTCACTGATTTGCCAATCTTTACGCGGTAACTTCACCTCAGCGGCTACGCCGTGATGCGTCGCGCCAAAGCCCAATTCACCTGCCAACCCGTCATGGGCGGCGGTCACGCCTGCCTGCGCCCAAAGGGCCGCCTCAACACCTGTGCGCGCGGCCAATCCAGCGTTCAATGGCTTGGCCATGGTGCCAAATTGTTCCTTGATACCCGACGCCATACTGGCACACAGACCCAAGGCATGACGAATCTCACGTTTTTCCAAACCCAAAATACGCGCCGCTGCCAGTGTCGCGCCAAATGCGCCTGCTGTAGCGGTTTGGTGGTATCCAACCTGATAATGCGCACGGCCCAGCCAAACACCTGTCAGGATTGACGCCTCAACGCCTAGGGTGGCCGCATCAATTGCATCAGTCAACGGGACATCCAGCGTCTCGGCCAATGCCATCACCGCAGGCAGCACCGCAACAGACGGATGCCCGATGTGGGCGAAATGCGTATCATCATAATCGAGCGCGTGACTGAGCGTGCCGTTCACCAGCGCTGCCGTTGCGGCTCCCCCTGCATCGCCGCCAAAAATATGCGCGGGGCCTTCTTCGATCATCTGGGCGCGGCGAAACGGCGCAAACTCCGGCTCTTGCGCGCCCGCTATCCCACAAGCCGCCCAATCAAACAAAGACAGACGCATCATAGCAGCGGCCTTTTCCGGCACCTCTGCTTGCGCAAATTTAATGAGCTGTTCAGTAATTCCCATGGCGTCCTCCCCTGACGGACCTAGCCATAGAGCGCTTCTGCCCGCTTCTCAAATGCTTTGACAACGCGCTGCATCGCTTCGTTGAACACCACACCAATGATCTTTTGCAAAATTGCATTCTTAAATTCGAAATCCACAAAAAACTGAACCTCGCAACCGCCGTCAACATCGGCAAATGCCCAATTCGATTTCATGTATTTGAACGGACCATCAAGGTATTCGGTGTCGATCTTCAACGGCGCGGGCCAAAGCACCACGCGAGACGTAAATTTCTCGCGGAACACTTTGAAAGAAATAACCAAATCAGCATCCATGACGCTATGATCTCCCTTGTCGTCCACGCTTTTGATCCGCGCAGCGGCGGTCCATGGCAGGAACTTTGGGTAATTCCCCACATCTGCGACAAGGTCATACATTTGCTGGGCGCTGTAGGGCAGCGTGCGTATCTCGGAATGGGTAGGCATTGATTTCCTGCGTCCGTTTGCGTAGCGCTGTATCAAAGCCGGAACGGCGACACAATCAAGAGGTTACAATGCCAACGCGTCCTTATGTCATAGACCAAATGATTTCCGCCAAGTCCATCGCCGCACGTATCGAAGAGCTGTGTCTCGAAATTCAGGACGAATTTGCGGATACTGATAAGCTGGTTGTAGTGGGGTTGTTGCGAGGATCATTTGTGTTCATCGCAGACTTGGTGCGTGAATTGGATCTTCCTATTGAGGTCGACTTCCTAGAAGCATCAAGCTACGGCGACGGCACAGAAAGCACACGAGAAGTGCGTATTCTCAAAGACTTGCGCGGCGGAATTGAAGGTCGTGATGTGTTGCTGGTGGAGGATATTGTCGATACGGGCCACACGTTATTCCATGTAACTGGCATGTTAAAAGCCCGTAAGCCAGCGCGTTTGAAAACGGTGGCATTGCTAGATAAACCCTCACGGCGCGAAGTCGATTTACGCGCGGATCACACCGGTTTTGAGATCCCTGATGAGTTTGTCGTTGGCTACGGCATCGATTTTGCACAACGTAATCGGAACCTACCCTATATTGGCAAGGTTCGTTTTACAGAAGATACTTAAGCGATGATGGATCCGCGCCACCTGATGCGCGCAAAACGCTGGGCGCAAAATCCGCCCTCGGCAAAGCGAGTCAAGCTGGTGTTTGGCGTTTTCGCTCTTGCGCTTTTGGTGGTCGGGCTTGAACGAATGGGGTTTTGGCCTGATTGGGCCCGCGCAGAGCGGATCCCCCGCCGATTTTAGATAAAGTACGGAAGCTGGTCGTGTTGGATAGGCCTGTTTTTAGCTTTGCACTCAATACGCATCGCTAAATGAGGCGAATGCCTCCTGAAAAACATCGAAACTATCCACATTCATCGCGGAGATGATAGGGTTTTGGCTCTCTATAACGCAGCCTGTCAAAGCAAGTGCCCCAACGGCTCCGACAAAAAATGATCGCATGATAATTCCCTACTGATAAATTATTGATTATCAGTAGGGTAATCATGATTAACCTAGGGTTAACTGGGCCTTATGCGATGCCTAATTTCTTGTTTCGCGCTAGACGCAGTTGCGCAAAATCATCACCAGCGTGATAGCTCGACCGCGTGAGCGGCGTTGCAGACACCATCAAGAACCCTTTGCCATAAGCTGACTTTTCATAAGCCGCAAATTCATCTGGATGTACAAAACGATCGACAGCATGGTGCTTTGGTGTCGGCTGAAGATATTGACCAATGGTGAGGAAATCGATGTCAGCTGCACGCATGTCTTCCATCACCTGCATTACTGACTGACGGTTTTCCCCCAATCCCACCATAATGCCCGATTTTGTGAACATGGACGGATCCAGTTCCTTCACCCGCTGTAACAGGCGTAGGGAATGGAAATACCGCGCACCGGGGCGTACTTCGGGATAAAGGCCCGGCACGGTTTCCAGATTGTGGTTGAACACATCTGGACGCGCTTCAACGACCATTTCAAGGGCCTCAGGTGCACACTTGATAAAATCAGGTGTCAGAATTTCGATGGTAGTACTTGGGGAGCGATGACGAACCGCACGAATGGTTTGTGCAAAATGCTCTGCGCCGCCATCCTTGATATCGTCACGGTCAACCGAGGTAATTACAACATGGTTCAATCCCAGTTTGGCGACGGCATCCGCCACCCGACCAGGTTCAAAAACATCCAAATCTTCGGGTGGCTTACCCGTTGCAATGTTGCAAAAACTACAGGCCCGCGTGCACACTTCTCCCATGATCATCATGGTTGCGTGGCCTTGGCTCCAGCATTCACCTACGTTCGGGCAACCAGCTTCTTCACAAACTGTTACCAGCTTGTTGTCACGCATGATCTTGGCAGTGTCTTGGTATCCTTTGCCACCCGGCGCACGCACCCGTATCCAATCCGGCTTTTTCGGTTGCGGATTATCAGGGCGGCGCGCCTTTTCAGGGTGACGCATCTCAGGAATTTTTAGATCACGCATGCTAACCTCATGTGCTGATGTTCCACCTAACTAGCACATCGTGGGTTAAACAAAACCCTATTGCAGCACATTCCAGCTATGCAGATCATTAGAACGCCAAATCATCCAATCATTGCACCCTTTGGGTCCGCATTTTCCAGATAGTGCTGCTTGAGACGCATGAGCGCGATCCGCAGTACGATCTTTCCTGATCTAGCGGACCATCCCAATGTTTTTTCGGCGGTTTCCAACCCTTCAAGGAAACAACAGCAGCGTAATGTAACGTCAGATAGCCCCGCCCCCAAATCTTTGAGCGCTGCAATTGCCCGTGCATGCGCTTGCCGTGCACCGGGCGTTCCACCTGTCGGAGTAGGAAATTCGTTACCCTGCAAGGCTTCCAGAAAGCCATCCCAGCTTTTTGCAACTTCACTTTCCATTTGCGCCAATTCAAAGTCTTCGCGCAAGCGCTCGCCGGCATGCACCAGATCATCACTCAGAAAGCGTTCGCCTTCACGGTCGCGTCGCCGCGCCAAAGCAGCCAGCGGGCTTTCTGCCATGCCGTACCGGATGCGTCTGGGTACGTCCTGCAATGCACCCGTTTCAGGATCAGCTATGCCCACAGCATGCGCACTTTCGTCACGAGCCATCATTTCGGCCAATGCGTTTCGTCCGCATGATGTGATGTGATAGCGCGTAATACGGCCATTGCCTGTGGTTGCGATCCACCCTTTCAAGGCCATCGCTTCGGCGATGGAGCGATCAACGACGCCGGTGCGGGTATTTTTCCCTTCATGCCCGTCACGGACAATCACGCCCTTTTCCATATCCGCCGCAACAGCCAAAACCGCTCCGGTTTCACACATCCACCTTAAAACGCGCGTTCCTTCACTATTCAGCTGCGCCATATCCGGCACAAGAGGCTGCAATTGGCTGACGACATCCTTTTTGGGGTGACTTGGTGTCTTTAAGTGCGCACCGACATTACCACCCAGTGTTTTAATAACCCCATCAACAAGGGGATCATCCCGCAGGGTTTCGACCTTTCTGATCTGCCTCAGAATGGTCGACGCATGGCACCCCTGCTGTCGGGCCAATGCACGGATGGGTACGCCCATCTCGGTATGATCGATATAATTCTGAACCGATCGTGGCACCCAGCCAGGTACCTCTGGGGCGGCTTTTCCCGCCCAATGTTGCGTTTGTTCAATTTCTAGTGCTGTCTGTCCCATTTCTGAGTGTCCCTCCTCAGTCCGATTAACAACAGGTAAACACAACCTAGGGGAGATTTAGTTACCCAAGGGTTAAAATGACCTGTGAGAAACATCATTGTTTACAAATGATAAACAATACTAACTTTGCCGCGCGCTCCTACCGCCAAAAACGCAACACCCGCTAAAGTAGTGTTTATTGAAATTGTACAAGCCCACAACATAACGGGCTCTCAACAACGGAGTGATAAATAATGCAAGATGTCCACACCCTGCTCGCCAATCTACACCGCCCTCGCCTGTTGATGCGGGCCGCTCGTATTGGCGCACAAGACTACAGACGTGCAGGCCACCTTCCGCGTCTTCTTGGGTATGGTGTGTTGCCTCGCCACGGTGACGCATTGATGCGACTCATCGATATTGAAGCCGAGCTGGAGGAACAGCGCACAGGGCCCGACGCCGCATACAACCTTACGCGGCACGTCGATGTTCTGATTGCAATTGTCGCCGAAGCGCGGGAACTGCGGGCAAGTCAGGCAAGCCCGCAGTGCAATTGATCACATAAAGCTGTCAGGTTCGGCAGCTTTGCGTGTTGCTACAAAGGCGTCTAGCGCTTCTTTGGTAGCTGGATCCATGGCGGGTTGCTGATAGTCATTCAGCATCTTTTCGACCCGAAGACTGGCAAGGGTTTGTGTATCACGCGCACCCTCGTCTTCCCATGTTTCGAACGGCTTGTAGTCCAGCAAATCGGAC
Organism: Sulfitobacter sp.; assembly: GCA_033851935.1. Taxonomy (GTDB): domain Bacteria; phylum Pseudomonadota; class Alphaproteobacteria; order Rhodobacterales; family Rhodobacteraceae; genus Sulfitobacter. The sequence continues at coordinate 53,385 of JAWSVL010000001.1, read as the reverse complement.
TTCCAGAAAGCATCTTTAAAGTTCGCCTGCGTGTGCTCACAGCCTAAATAATGCCCACCAGGACCTACTTCTCGGATGGCATCCATGGCCTGCGCATTGGTGTCGATTTCCACACCGCGCGCCAGATGGTGCAATGCGCCCAATTGGTCGGCGTCCATCACAAACTTCTCAAATGAGGAAACCAACCCACCTTCTAACCAGCCACAGGCGTGCAACATAAAGTTTACACCCGATAACAAACCCATATTCAAGCTATTTGAAGTCTCATAGGCTGCCTGCGCATCTGGCAGTTTTGAGCCGCAGAACGATCCAGCAGAGCGGAACGGCAGCTTTAAACGCCGCGCAAGCTGACCAGCACCATAAGTAATGTGTGCCGCTTCAGGTGTCCCAAACGTTGGCGCACCGGAGTTCATATCAATAGAGGTTACAAATGCCCCCATGATAACTGGCGCACCGGGCTTGATCAGCTGGCTATAGGCAATGCCCGCTAATGCTTCGGCCAATACTTGGGTCAATGTGCCCGCAACCGAAACAGGTGCCATGGCCCCGCCAACGATAAACGGCGAGATAATGCAGGCCTGATTGTTCTGCGCGTAAACTTCCAATGCGCCCATCATCACGTCATCAAACGTCATCGGAGAGTTGATGTTGATTAGCGACGTCATGACAGTATTTTCCTGCACGAACTTTTCGCCAAACAGAACACCACACATGTCCACAGAATCCTGTGCTCGGCTTGGCTCAGTGACAGAACCCATGAACGGCTTGTCGCTAAGGGTCATGTGCGCGTGCAACATGTCCAAGTGGCGTTTGTTCACCGCAACATCCGTAGGTTCACAAACCGTCCCACCAGAGTGATGCAGCCATTTGGACATATAGCCCAGTTTCACAAATTTCTGAAAATCATCCATTGTCGCATAGCGACGTCCGCCCGCAGCGTCGCGCACAAAGGGCGGGCCATAGACCGGAGCAAGGACAAGGTTCTTACCGCCAACAACAACATTGCGATCTGGGTTGCGGGCATGCTGGGTGTAGGATGCCGGTGCAGTCTTGATCAGCTCGCGCGCCAGACCTTTGGGCAAACGTACCCGTTCGCCCTGAACATCGGCACCCGCTTCACGCCAGCGATCCAAAGCACGTGGGTTGTCAGGGAAATTGACACCAATCTCTTCGAGAATCGTTTCGGCGTTTGCCTCAATGATCTCTAACGCTTCTTCCGTTAGAACCTCAAAGTTGGGGATGTTGCGTTCGATGTATTTTGCCGTCTCAAATGAAACTGCTGTGCGGGCTGCGCGTCGTGCTGCCCCACCTCCACCGCGTGCGCGCCGTGCTGCTTCTGCCATGTCGATTTCCTCAATGCATATGTTGCTCTTCAGATAGCCGTTATCCTACCGCGCTCCCGCGCGGATTACGGCCTTGTAGGTAGGAAAGCGACATAAATGGACGTAAAGGAGTCAAACTTTGCACTGTTCAAACCACGACAACCCGCCTCAGCTGACAAAAGGCGGGTGATTGGGACACGAAACTACCTTGCCACTGGGCTTTTGCAGCCCTAATCAGAGCATATGACACAACATACCCATGACCGCCTTCTCATCATCGACTTCGGCAGCCAAGTCACCCAGTTGATTGCCCGCCGCCTGCGTGAACTTAACGTCTATTGTGAAATCCATCCGTTCAATACAGTAGACAATGCGTTTCTCGCTCAGTTCGATCCAAAAGCCGTAATTCTGTCAGGAGGGCCTGCGTCAGTTATTGATGCCGATTCCCCGCGTCCTCCTTCCAAAGTGTTCGAATTGGATGTCCCTGTTTTGGGCATTTGTTATGGTCAACAAGTCATGATGGAAATGTTGGGTGGCAAGGTTGAAACCGGCCATGGCACAAAAGAATTCGGTCGCGCCTACGTTACGCCTGTCGATGCAAAATCTGCGCTGCTGGAGGGCTGGTTTGAAGAAGAACGCGAACAAGTCTGGATGAGCCATGGCGACCACGTCAGTGCCATTGCACCCGGGTTTGAAGTATTCGGCACATCGCCAAACGCGCCCTTTGCAATTACCGCTGATGAGAGCCGCAAGTTCTACGCAGTTCAGTTTCACCCAGAAGTTCATCACACCCCCAACGGTCTGAAGTTCTACGAGAACTTTGTTAAGATGGCCGGTTTTACTGGTGACTGGACAATGGGCGCATACCGCGAGGAAGCGATTGCAAAAATTCGCGCCCAAGTTGGCGACAGCCATGTAATCTGTGGCCTGTCCGGCGGCGTTGATTCCTCTGTTGCTGCGGCACTCTTGCATGAAGCAATTGGTGATCAGCTTACTTGTGTGTTTGTCGATCACGGTCTGTTGCGCAAAGATGAAGCCGCCGAAGTTGTCACCATGTTCCGCGACAACATGAACCTCAAGGTCATCTACGCGGATGAGATTGAGCTGTTCTTGGGTGAGCTTGAAGGGCAATCCGACCCCGAAACCAAGCGCAAGATCATTGGCCGCCTGTTCATCGACGTGTTCCAGAAATACGCCAATGAGATTGAGGACGCCAAATTCTTGGCTCAGGGCACTCTGTATCCTGACGTAATCGAGAGCGTCTCCTTCTCTGGCGGCCCTTCTGTCACGATCAAAAGCCACCACAATGTGGGTGGCCTTCCTGAAAAGATGGGCCTGTCTCTGGTTGAGCCGTTGCGTGAGCTGTTCAAAGACGAGGTCCGTGTGCTGGGCCGTGAGTTGGGCCTGCCTGCCAGCTTCATTGGCCGCCATCCTTTCCCGGGTCCCGGCCTTGCCATTCGTTGCCCCGGTGAAATCACGCGCCAAAAACTGGACATCCTGCGCGAAGCAGATGCCGTTTACATCGACCAGATTCGCAAACATGGTCTTTACGATGAAATTTGGCAGGCCTTCGTTGCCATTCTCCCTGTCCGCACTGTTGGTGTGATGGGTGACGGGCGCACATATGATTTTGCATGTGCGTTGCGCGCAGTGACATCCGTTGACGGCATGACCGCTGATTACTACCCGTTTACCCATGAATTCTTGGGTGAAACAGCAACGCGCATCATCAACGAAGTGCCCGGTATCAACCGCGTCACGTATGACATCACGTCTAAACCTCCCGGTACAATCGAATGGGAATAGATGGCGAAGTCACCCTGACAGGGACCCTCATTTGCACAACCGAAGAAGAGGCCGCGCGCGTACGTGCGGCCCTGGATTCGCATATCGCCCTCACCCGTGCTGAAACAGGTTGTCTGTCTTTTGAAGTCACCCAAAGCAATGATCCGATGATCTGGACCGTTTCTGAACGGTTTCTAAACGCTGCGGCATTTGAAGCGCATCAAACACGTGCTGGCGCATCTGATTGGGCGGTTGAGACCAAAGGCATTACGCGCGACTATAAGATTAGCGGCATCTAATGAATGTTCTCATGAAAGCGGCACTATGGATGACGGGCGCAATTGCGTCCTTCTCATTCATGGCCGTTGCAGGGCGCGATCTATCTGCAAACTATGACACATTCGAGATCATGCTGTACCGTAGCTTGGTTGGCGTGATTATCGTTATGACGGTGATTGTCACGCAAAACCGCTGGCATGAAATCCGCACTGATCAGTTGGGCCGTCACGCCCTGCGCAACCTGTTCCACTTTACGGGCCAAAATCTGTGGTTCTACGCCGTTGCCTTTGTGCCGCTCGCTCAAGTCTTCGCGCTTGAGTTTACCTCTCCTCTTTGGGTAGTGATCCTTGCGCCGTTGATTTTGAAAGAGAAGATGACCCCAATCCGCGGCTTTGCTGCTGTCATGGGGTTTATCGGCATCCTCATCGTGGCGCGCCCCACGGTGGAAACCCTCAATATCGGCATCGTTGCTGCGGCAACTGCAGCGATCTTCTTCGCATTGACCATAATGCTGACCAAACGGCTCACAGCCGATAATTCGATCACATCAATCCTGTTCTTCCTCACCACCATCCAGCTGGTGTTTGGCCTGATAACGGCTGGGTATGACGGCCACATCGCGTTGCCTACGACGTCCAGCATTCTCTATCTCGTTCTCGTTGGCTGTGCGGGTCTGCTGGCACATTTCTGTTTAACCACCGCTCTTTCCATTGCACCTGCAACGGTTGTTGTGCCGCTGGATTTTGGTCGCCTGCCCGTCATCGCGATTGTCGCTATGGTGCTCTATGATGAACCATTAGAGATTTGGGTATTTGTTGGTGCCGGAGTTATCTTTGCTGCCAACTACCTCAACATCTGGAACGAATTGCGCACCCGCACCTGACGAAATGCGCAACATTCGGATCGCACGCCTTTGCGCATTTGCCTAAGGTGATATCATGAATGAACGTAGTATCTCCGCAGAAAGCTGGGGCCTTATGGCCCTACTTGCCCTTTTATGGGGCGCATCCTTTTTGTCTATCCGCATTGCGCTGGATGAAATCCCGCCACTTACGGCAATGGCACATCGCGTAGGATGGGCCACGGTTGCCCTTTGGATCTACGTACTCGCACGTCGCATACCATTGCCACGAGATCGCAAGGTTTGGATCGGCTTTCTGGGGATGGGCCTTTTGAATAATGTTATCCCATTTACCCTCATGGCTTGGGGACAGCTCTATATCCCATCCGGCCTCACCTCGATTTTCAACGCAGCTACGGCGATTTTCGGGGTTCTTGTTGCCGCAATCATGCTCAGCGACGAACGCCTATCGGGGCGAAAAGCGATTGGCGTGGCCATCGGTTTCGCTGGTGTAGTTACGGCCATAGGCCTTGAAAGCCTACGCAACTTTGACATTACCTCGCTTGCGCAATTGGCTGTATTGGCGGGAACAGTTTCTTATGCATTTGCGGGTGTTTGGGCGCGCAAACGACTTGCGGGTTTGGCCCCGCAGGTTGCTGCAGCCGGAATGTTGACCGCCTCAACCCTCATTTTGGTCCCGTTTGCTTGGGTGTTTGATGGCCCAATCAGCCTGAATCTTCAGCCCCGTACTGTTATCGCAATTGCCTATTTCGCACTTGGGGCCACTGCGATCGCTTACTTGCTGTACTACCGCGTCCTCACGCTTGCGGGCAGCGGCAACTTGATGCTTGTAACCCTGATGGTCACCCCAATTGCTATTGTGCTTGGCGCGGTGGTTTTGGGAGAAACATTGTCTCCGAACGCCTACAAAGGATTTGCTCTTTTAGCACTTGGCCTTGCCATCATTGATGGCCGCGTGATTGACCGGATGCGGCGCGCGCGCTAGGGAAGTCCAACCCTACACCCGGAGGCAACAATGCTCTATCCCGATGCAAAAACCTGGCGCACCGCGCCGCGCAAATCTGTGCTGTTTTTCGGCATGTCAGGGCTGGGTAAAACACATGTCTCTGATCTATTGGTGCAACAAGGTGGCTGGTTCCACTATTCTGTTGATTACCGCATCGGCACATCCGGTATGTACCGCCATATCAAGGATAATCTGATCGCTCATGCCATGCGCGACCCGTTTTTGGCCGAGATGCTGCGCACCGATACAATCTATCTGGAACCAAACGTCCACAATCACGACCTCAGCGCAGTTGCCGGCTACCTTGGTAAACCGGGTGACCCTGCGCGCGGTGGCCTACCAATGGCCGAATACAAACGCCGCCAAGACCAGTTCCGCACAGCTGAAATCGCCGCTCTCAAAGACACTGCCGCGTTTATGGATCGTGCACAGTCCCTGTACGGCTACCAGAATTTCATCTGCGATACTGGCGGATCAATTTGCGAATGGATCGAGCCTGAGGATGACAATGATCCATTGCTGCAAGAGCTGGCCAATCATTGCCTTCTGGTCTGGATCAAAGGCGATGAGGCACACGCGCAAGAACTGAACCGCCGCTTTGATATCGCGCCAAAGCCGATGGCCTATCAGCCCGAATTTCTTGACCGTATTTGGCAGAAATACCTAAGCGAAAACAACGTACAAGAAACCGATGTTGATCCAGATACATTCATCCGCTGGACCTATGCACAGGCCTTGGCACATCGCCAGCCGCGTTATGCAGCCATGGCACGCCACGGGATCACTGTAACAGCTGATGACATCCATTCCGTAACCTGCACACAAGACTTTGACGACCTCATCGGCTCCAAACTGTGAACACATCCGCGTGCGCGCACTTGAGGCGCACCGCCACCACCGCTATCTGTGACATCCGTCTATAGAAGAAGAGCAAAACCATGCCTATCAAAATTCCAGCCACCCTGCCCGCATATGACGTTTTGACCCGTGAAGGTGTCAGCGTCATGGACGAAGATCAGGCCGCACGTCAGGACATTCGTCCGCTGCGGATAGCGTTGCTGAATTTGATGCCAAAGAAGATCCAGACAGAAAACCAGTTTGCCCGTCTTATCGGCGCAACCCCGTTGCAGATCGAACTGACATTACTGCGCATGTCCGATCACCAAACACGCAACACTGCCGCCAAACACATGGAGAGCTTTTACCGCCCTGTATCTGAGGTGTGGGACCAAAAGTATGACGGGCTGATCATCACTGGTGCTCCGATTGAACATTTGGATTTCCAAGATGTCAGCTATTACGTCGAGCTAGAGCGTGTGATGGACTGGACCCAAACCAATGTGCAATCGACCATGGCGGTTTGTTGGGGTGGCATGGCGATGATCAATCACTTCCACGGTGTGAAAAAGCACATCCTCGAAGACAAGGCATTTGGCTGTTTCCGCCATACAAATCTCGCACCCGCGTCGCCCTACTTAAACGGCTTCTCAGACGATTGCGTAATCCCTGTTTCGCGGTGGACCGAAATCCGCCAAGACGAAATAGAGGCCGCAGACGGGCTCAATACTTTGCTTGGCAGCGATGAGGTCGGCCCGGCATTGGTGGAGGACGCAGCACACCGTGCCGTCTATATATTCAATCATTTTGAATATGACCGCGACTCGCTCAAGCAGGAATATGACCGCGATGTTGCAGCTGGAACGCCGATAAACATTCCGGCTAACTACTACACAAACGACGATCCCAATCTAGCACCGGTGAACCGTTGGCGCAGTCACGCCCATTTGCTGTACGGTAATTGGATTCAGGAAATTTATCAGTCCACGCCTTATGACCTACAAAAAATCGGTAGTTAGTATGGTTTGGATCGCCGCCCTGTTTCTGGCATTTGCCTTGGTGGTCCAATGGTGTGCCTCATCACGCGAGGCCAGCGCAAATAAGAGCTATCCTCCGCAAGGCCGTGTTGTCGACGTTGATGGCACACCTGTTCATGTATTGATCGCGGGCACTGGCCCCGATCTGGTTTTGATCCACGGCGCCAGTGGCAATGTCCGCGATTGGACTATAGATTTCGCTGACCGTGTCTCGGATCGCTACCGCGTCATTATGTTTGATCGTCCCGGGCTAGGCTGGACTGGTCGCCTTGATGGTAAAATTGGTGCATGGAACGCAAAATCTGAATCGCCGATGGAACAAGCCGCCCTGCTGCAAAAGGCTGCGGCCATTGTCGGAATCGATCAACCCATTGTTGTGGGCCATTCCTTTGGCGGCGCAGTTGCGATGGCATGGGCGCTGAGCCAACCCAAAGAAACTGCAGCTGTGGTTATGCTGGGTGCTGTGTCCAATCCTTGGCCCGGAACCTTAGGGTGGACATATACGTGGGGTGGCACTTCGTTTGGTGGAGCGGTCTTGATGCCTGTCATCTCTGCTTTTGTGCCCGACAGTTATGTTAACGCCAGCATAGAAAGCATCTTTGCGCCGCAAAGCGCGCCTGAAGGCTACGCTGAACAGGTTGGGGCTGGCCTGATCTTGCGCCGTGAAAGCCTGCGGGCAAATGCCCAGCAGGTGAACTCCCTGCGCCCCCACATTGTAAAAATGTCAAAACGATACAGCGGGTTACAGATGCCACTTGAGATCGTACACGGTGATGCAGACACGATTGTTCCACTCTCGGTACATTCCGAGCCACTAACGCGCCAAGTTGAAGGTGCTACCCTGACCATCCTAAAAGGCATCGGCCATATGCCTCATCATGCGGCCCCTGATGCGGTAGAGGATGCAATCGACCGCGCAGCGACACGTGCGGGTTTGCGTTAATCTCCTTAACATCGCATATTGCGTTGATAAATAAGCAAGAGGTCCACAATGGAGCTGCCCTTTGATGGTGCTATCAGCGCCTACTACAAGAATGACGCGCCAAAAGACGTGCGCAAAACAGTACAGCATGCGCAAAAAGGCGATGTCCTGTCAGGCAGCTATCCACACCGCAGTCGCATTGGTCGTAAATCATATGAACGCGACATGGCGGCGCTCCAGATTGAACTGGTGAAACTACAGGCGTGGGTCCGTGAAAGCGGCACGCGCATTGCTATGGTGTTTGAAGGCCGGGATGCGGCAGGCAAAGGCGGCACAATCGGGCGTTTCCGGATGAACCTGAACCCGCGCGGCGCACATGTTGTCGCACTCAGTAAACCCTCAGACGAAGAACGCAGCCAATGGTATTTCCAAAGGTATATCAAACACCTGCCCGCCGCAGGTGAGATCAAATTCTTTGATCGCTCATGGTATAACCGTGGGGTGGTTGAGCCAGTGTTTGGCTTTTGTACAGAGCAACAAAACAAGCAATTCTTCACCCAAGTCCAGCCCTTTGAACAAATGTTGGTCGACGATAATATTCATCTTTTCAAATTCTGGCTCAATGTCGGGCGCGAAGAACAGCTACGCCGTATGTTGCAACGTGAACAAGACCCTCTAAAGCAATGGAAACTATCAGGAATAGACGTAAAAGGCCTGAGCCTGTGGGAGGAATACACCGCAGCTATTCAAGACACGCTAACGCGGAGTCATTCCTCCCATGCACCGTGGACAATTGTGCGCTCGGATGACAAACGGCGTGCGCGCCTAAGCGCCATACGCACAATACTGCATCACTTTGATTATACTCATAAAGACGTAAATGCGATTGGTAACATCGACACCAGCATTTGCGGGGGGCCAGATATCTGGGATGCCTAAACGCGGCTATCACCACGGCAATTTGCGTCAGGCATTGGTCGACGCCGCTCTCCAGCTGATCGAGCTGCGCGGCCCCACTGGCTTTACGCTGTCTGAGGCGGCTAAACAGGCAGGTGTAACCCCTGCTGCCGTGTATCGCCACTTTGAAGGCCGCGAAGACCTGATCGCAGAGGCCGCGCTGCAGGGGTACGAAATATTCGGTGACCTCATGCAGTTTGCTTATGAAAGCGGCCAACCCTCGGCCTTGCAGGCGTTTGAGGCTACGGGCCGCGCCTATCTGGCATTCGCCCGTCGATACCCTGGCCACTATATCGCGATGTTCGAAAGCGGTGTGCAGGTTAACCGCACTGCCGCGCTGGCCACCGTTGCCAACCGCGCCAATGCGGTTCTGGAACAGGCCGCAACTGACCTTAGCCAGCATATCCCAGAGGATAAACGCCCGCCTGCGTCTATGTTTTCGGCGCACATTTGGGCGCTAAGCCACGGTGTGGTTGAATTATTTGCGCGGAATTCACCGGGTCGGGCATCCCCATTTCCACCCGAAGATTTGCTAGAAACAGGGATCGGGATTTATCTGCGCGGGTTGGGCCTGATTGCGCCCGACGAATAGCGGAGCTTAACCTGCTGCCAAATCCGACAACGCCTGTGCCGCAATCTCGAATGAGCGTTTGCGTGCCACTTGGTCATGGATTTGCCCGGTTATGATCAGCTCGTCTGGTTTGTATTTTGCAATCAGCTCACCCAATTGACGGTGTACTGTCTCTGGGCAACCTGTAGCAGAAATACGCAACGCCTGATCAACACCGCGGCGCAGCGCGGTGCCAATCTCGGCATCGATATCCTCAACTGGATAGGGCAACTTGCTAGGTTTACCGCTGCGTAGCCTTGCAAAGGCCTGCTGCACAGATGTCCGCAAATAGGCCGCTTCCTCACCTGTGTCCGCGCCGACAACATTTACCGCCAACATGAATTTCGGCGCGGCCAATGATTTGGATGATTTAAAATCACGGCGATAAATAAACGAAGCGTCCTCTAACGCATCGGGCGCAAAGTGCGATGCAAACGCATAGGGCAACCCAAAATGCGCGGCCAATTGCGCACCGTACAAGGACGACCCCAAAATCCACAGTGGCACATGTGTACCCTGCCCCGGATGGGCCTGAACAGGCGCTAACGGATCGGCATCATCAAGATAGCCCAACAATTCAGCCACCTCTGCCGGAAAATTGTCTTCTCCAGTGCGGCCGCGCCGCAGCGCCTGCCACACCGCATGATCCCCACCGGGGGCCCGCCCCAAGCCAAGATCAATGCGATCACCATAGAGATGCGCCAACGTACCGAACTGCTCTGCAATTGTAAGCGGCGCATGGTTGGGCAGCATGATACCACCTGCACCTACACGTATGGTTTTAGTCTTGCTCACGACATGTCCCAGCAATACAGCTGTTGCTGCTGATGCAATACCGGGCATGTTGTGATGCTCAGCCATCCAGAAACGGTGATACCCAAGGGCCTCAACGTGCTGGGCCAAATCGCCAGTATTGCGCATCGCATCCGCGGCGCTGCTGCCTTCGGGCACAGGACAGAGATCAAGTACGGAGAATTTCATAGAAGCCTCGATATTAAATTCGTTCGCTGAACACTGAAATCGGCCGCCAGTGGTATCCTCACCAAGTATACATCTCACACGGTCTTTCAAGCGTTGAACATCATCAAAGCCTTTGGAAACATATTACTTTGGATAGTTTGGCTCTACCCTTTTGGGTATCTCTACATCCAGATGTCCCATTCAATAACCGGACGCATCAAGATCCTACCCGCCCTAGCGATGTCACATTAATGCAAACCATGGTTTTCATTCCTTAACCATGAAACGGCAATTCCGGCGGCCATATCAAGCCTCGTACACTAACTTGTCGGGCAGACGCCGCTGGTGTTCCTAAGTTCGTTTAGCGACACCGTTCTAGTTTTTGGTTGAATTCACCGCTGCCGAAAGGGCAGCACCAAAAAGGTTAACAAATGATCAATTGGGATGACCTGAAATTTTGTCTTGCAGTGCACCGTCACGGGTCAATGCTCAATGCCGGAAAAAGCCTCCACGCAAATGTCGCAACGGTATCGCGCCGTTTGGAAAGGATCACAAAGGACATTGGCCAAACAATATTCATTCGAAACGGTCAGGAATGGCAAGCAACCCCTATCGGTAATGAACTGGTCGATCTAGCGCGTGACATCGAAGGGCGGATCTCGCCTATGGTCTCACAAACAAATCAACCTCTGCCTAAAGGTGCAGTGATCAAATTATCGATCTCTGTGACGATCATGCAAACTTACATGAAACATATCGTTGCCTCCCATGACAGCGACAAAATTGGGTATAACGTTGATCTTAGCATACATGATCGAAGCCTAGCCTATTCCGAGTCTGATGTTGCCGTACGGTACACGCGACCAATACAAGGGAACTATATCTGCTCAAGAATTACCGACGTAGAGCTACGCCCGTACATCTCTTCGGAAGCGGATAGTTTTCCGACGGACTGGTTAGAAATTGACTATGATGGCCTCCAATTTGAGCCATCAGACTTTGGTATCACCATGCCAAAAGTTCCAAAGGTGAAAATGGAAGGCCTCAACCTGGCGGCACAGTCCCTAATTCACGGGAACTTCCTCGCGCTCATGCCCGCTAAATTCGCGGACCATTTTCCCGGCATCAAACGGGCAACAGATGCAGATGTCAGCAAGAAATTAGAGGTGTGGATAATCTACCATAACACTCGGAAACTTGATCCTATCGTGCGCGCAGGCGTGCAACTCATTCAAGAGAGCTTTGCTTAACCTAATGCTCTTTTTACGAGGCCTAAGACTGACAATATCGCACTTTTTATTCGCATAACGACGGGACTACTCCTCGTTATTATCAGTTTCCGACCCATCGGGCTGCGCCAATGCTTCATGGTGCAACGTGCTTCCCCATCTATCTAAAATTAACCAACACCTATCTTCTTGATAGTATCGTCCGCGTTCTTTTTATGTCCAGCGGGGTAGCAATTGTGTTGGGCATCCGTTCCCGCCTATTTGCTGCATTCCTGTTATCAATGACGTTGTTAGAGGCAAGGATTTGCATCCAAAGTAACTTTCGGATGGTTTTGGGTCACACTATGCTGCCCATCTTGATTTCAGGGCTGCCAATCTAGATCATCCGCAGCAGTGGCATTCTTGTCATGCGTTCAGAAGGTTGGCGGAACTTCCCTTTGTAAGTTCTATCACTACAACAAAAAGACCTATCATCTACACAAACAAAAAAGGCCGCCCTTTCGGAGCGGCCTTTTGAATTTTCGCAGTCGTAAAACTTAACGCTTGGAGAACTGGAAGCTCTTACGCGCTTTCGCTTTACCGTATTTCTTACGCTCAACAACACGGCTGTCGCGCGTCAGGAAGCCTGCCGCTTTGAGTGCGCCGCGCAGGGAGGGATCATACAGCTGCAGTGCTTTGGAAACACCGTGCTTAACCGCACCAGCTTGACCAGACAAACCGCCACCTTTGACTGTCGCGAAGACGTCAAATTGGCCATCTGTACCTGTCACGCCGAAAGGCTGAGCCAGAACCATTTGCAGCACCGGGCGTGCAAAGTATTCGTTCTGCGGCTTGCCGTTAACGACAACCTTACCGGAACCAGGCTTGATCCAGACGCGGGCTACCGCATCTTTACGTTTGCCGGTTGCATAGGCACGGCCGAACTCGTCGCGGACAGGCTCACGTGGTGTTAATTCAACTTCTGGAGTGGCTTCGATGCCGGCAACAGATGCGAGATCTTCGAGTGTGTTGATTTCGTCAGCCATGCTCATGCGCTCCGTGTGTTTTTCTTGTTCATGGATGCAACATCCAGAACTGTAGGCTCTTGGGCCTCATGAGGATGCTCACCGCCGGCGTATACACGCAGGTTGGTCATGATTTGACGGCTCAAGCGGTTGCCAGGCAACATGCGCTTAACGGCCAAAGTAACGATACGCTCGGGGTGCTTGCCCTCAAGAATGTCGGCTTTGGAGCGTTCTTTGATCCCGCCAGGGTGGCCGGTGTGCCAGTAGAACATCTCTTCACGTTTTTTGCCGGTCATTTGGATTTTCTCGGCGTTGATTACGATGACGTTGTCGCCGCAATCCATGTGAGGTGTAAAGGAGGGCTTGTGCTTGCCCCGCAGACGCATGGCGATAATCGACGCAAGACGGCCCAACACGATGCCTTCGGCGTCGATGATGATCCATTTCTTGTCAATGTCTGCCGGTGTTGCAGAAAAGGTTTTCATGTACGGTAATCCCGTTAGTGGTGGATCGGGGCAGATACCCCTATTTGATAGGCGGGTTATAAACACCCCGCAGATCACGTCAACCACCCTAAAACTCAATAAATACAGCAATTTCAGATACTTGAAATTAAGGTATCATTTTACCCCACAAAACCACACCCTAAACAGATATCTCGTCCATCGGATTATTCAGCAAATCGCGCAAACGTGCCATCGCAGCCTCGAAACTGCGCAAACTAACGCCAGCATTGATCGCCATTCGCACGGCATGAGGGGTCTGGGCATGGCGTGCAGCAAACTCCTCGGCAGCCCGCACACGGACACCACGCGTTTCGGCTGCACGACAGAACGCACTCGCCCGCCATCCCTCCGGTAAATTAAGCCAGACAAACGGGACATCCGCCCGCCAGCGCAAATCATATGCACCCAGCGCGTTCACTGCCGCCTTAACATAGTCACTGACCCCATCTCGCGTGCGCTCCATCACCGCGTCAATCTGCGGATGAAGCAATAGTGCAGCAGTCAAATCTGTGATCGGTGTCGCGAGGCCAAAAAAGCCATGCTCGGCTGCACGATGAAGGACGGAAGTATACTCACGTGGTGCGATTGCACATCCAACACGTAGCGCTGGCGTTATCGATTTGCTCAACGAGGTGACATACCATCCCCGCTCTGGGGCAAGGCGTCGATACCCCGGTGCCTCAGCACGTCCGATGCGATAACAATCATCCTCTACAATCTGCAGATCAAACCTGCGCGCGACTTTGACAATTTCCTGCCTACGCTCAAGCGAACAATACCCACAAGTTGGGCTATGCACCTCTGGTGAGGTGCAGATGATCTGAGCTTCTGGATAGCGCGTTGCCGCCCCGGCAAGGGCGACCGGACACAACCCGTCATCATCCATCGCAATCGAAACCACATCAGCACGCAACGCCGCCGCGGCACGGCGGAAACCCGGATAACACAACTCTTCAACAAAGATTACAGGGCGACGCCCTTTCAGGATTGCTTGGTACACCATCATGATTGCGTTTTGGCCACCGTTACACAAAACGATATCGGTCTCCGTCAAAGGCCCTATTGGCGTGTCACGTAGCCAATGCAACATGGCTTCGCGCGCGGGCTTCGCCCCCCGACGGGACGGATAATGCATCACGCCCGATGGCGGATCATTCGCCACCTCAGCCAGTAAGGTTCGGATCAGCTTTGATTGGCCGCCATTCGGCAAATGCGGCGAGAATAGATTGACGTCAAAATTGTCACCTCCTGTCAAGTGCTCAATCACATCCATTTCCATCAGGTTCAGCGGCGGCTCAACCTTAACTGCTGTAACAAATGTGCCTCGGCCCACTTCAGCAGTCAGGACACCCTCATCCGTCAAAACCGTATAGGCGCGCGCAACCGTGCCAGGCGTCATCCCCAGCGTCCAACCCAATTCCCGCACCGGAGGCAGCTTGTCCCCCTGCGCCAAAGCACCCAAAGCAATCGCCTCACGGATGGATTGAACCACGGCGCGGTACTTTGGCTTTACGGCTGGATCCACCACGGGCACCCAAATTGTATCCATTACAATATTTCCATAGATCAGCGTGAATTTCTATTGTACCTCCATTGTATGGCAACGATGCCACATTGTGTCAATACAATATATTTACAGGAGATTTACCCATGACACACGCAGCTACACTGACAAACGACGCCCTCGCGGTTCTTAACACCACACGTAGCCTTCCGCTGCTCGCGGTCGTTAGCGTTAAGTTTGCGGCCTGCGTGACAAAATGGGCAACCCGCCGCCGCACGCGCCTCAATCTAGATCAACTAGAAGCATGGCAGCTGCGAGACGTGGGAATTACACCTGACGCGGCTCGTGACGAGATGCGCAAGGTGTTCTGGCGGGCGTGACATCCCCGTGACGTGAGCCAGACCTCTTCACTTGGGCAGGGTTTTCCCTGCCCATTTTTAGTACAATGATACAATTTTGAGAATGACACCCTACCCTGTAGGAGATTGTACCCCTACCCCATTTTTGCAGGTGGAATCGCATAGGTCATTGTTGCTTGGGCCACTGGATTTTCCTGACCCTCGGAATGTATCAACACATGCGAAACCGACAGCTGTCGCCCCAGCTTTAGAAGCTTAACGCTTGCGATCAAGTCAACGCCAGATACTGGCTTGCGCATAAAATCCATTGAACAGCTGGTTGTCACGGCCAATGCCTTTGGGCCGATCATCGCCAATGTCACGATGTAGGCGGACACATCCGCCAACGCAAACATGGTTGGGCCCGATACCGTCCCACCGGGGCGCAAATGCCTCTCGGCGATCTTCATCCTAACCGTAACATCGTTCGGCTTGACCTCCTCAACGACAAAATCATCCGCTACCTGCAAAAACACCTGCTGCAAGAACGCGGTAATCTCCGGCGCTTGCATTATTACTTTGCCAGTACTGGCCATGCTTGTTCTCCCTGTAAACTTATCGTTAGAGTTGCCGTAACAATGGGAGCGCGCAAGATGGCAATTTTAGAAGTAACGCAACGGGACGCGGTAACGCACCTGACGATGAACAGCCCCGAACGCTTGAATGCCCTAAGTGACGAAATGCTGGCCGCCCTGCAAGAAACCCTTGATACATTGGCGAATGACCCGAATTGTCGCGTGATCACGCTATCAGGCGAAGGCAAAGCGTTTTGTGCGGGCCACGACCTGCGTCAGATGCAGGCCATGCGCCAGAATGAAGACGCAGGCGCAGCCGCTTTTGCAGATCTGTTTGCGCGCTGCACCAATGTCATGATGCGCATCCAGTCAATGCCGCAACCCGTTATCGCCCAGGTTCACGGCATCGCAACGGCTGCGGGCTGTCAACTGGTGGCGACCTGCGACATGGCCGTCGCCGCCGAAGGAACCCGTTTTGGCGTGAACGGCGTGAACATCGGCTTGTTTTGTTCTACACCAATGGTGGCCCTTAGCCGTAACATTGCGCCCAAAAAGGCGTTTGAAATGCTCACCACAGGTGATTTCATTCCTGCCGAACGCGCCGAGGAGCTAGGATTGATCAACCGCGTTGTTACACCTGACGCTTTGGCCCGTGAAACCGCAGCCCTTGCCGATCAGATCGCAAGCAAATTGAGCGCCGCGGTCAAGATCGGCAAACGTGCGTTTTACGACCAGCTCGGCATGGCCACTCAAGCCGCCTATGACTACACAGGTCAAGTAATGGTCGAGAACCTAAGTTATAATGACACCCGCGAAGGCATGCAGGCCTTCATTGAAAAACGGGAACCCGACTGGAAACAATAACTGTTTCCGAATGAGGTACGGTGTTTTTCCAATCCGGTAATCGTTAGTTTGATTAAAATGCGCTATGCCTCCTCACGAAATCGTGAGGAGCTCGTGAACGATGAAACTGACGCTAGGAACCCTATGTGCCGGACTGCTCAGCAGTGTGGCTGTTTTTGCGGGCCCTTTACCAACAGAGGCGACTGACGACGACTTTCATCAGTTTCCACAGGAATTGATCACGCTTGGCCGTGATCTGTTTTTCGACCCCATCCTGTCCGGTAACAAAAATATCGCATGCGCAACGTGTCACCATCCCTCACTGGGCACGTCGGATGCAATGTCTCTATCCGTTGGTGAAGGTGGTATTGGTCTTGGCAAAGACCGGCACGTAGACGCAGGCAACGCGCCAAAGGCCCGCATCCCCCGCAATGCGCCTGTATTGTTTAATCTGGGTGCGCGTGAGTTTACCGTCATGTTCCATGATGGCCGCACCGCAAAGGATCGCCACGCAATGTTTGGCATCCGCATGCCAGAGGGACGCACGCTGGAACGTCCAATGCCCTCCGCCTTGGCGGCGCAGAACATTTTGCCAATCCTGTCTCCTGACGAAATGGCCGGCCACCCCGGTGAAAATGAAATCGCTGACGCTGTCGCTGCAGAGCACATTCTAGGGCCGGACGGCGCATGGGACCTGCTGAGCAAACGCGTTGATGATATTCCCGAATACCGCGCCCGATTTGACGCCATAGGACGGAGCGATTTACACATCACTGACATTGGCACGGCCCTATCGGCGTTTATCGGCTTTGAGTTCCGCGCCACAAACAGCCCCTTTGATCAGTACCTGCAAGGAGACAGCGCCATGAACGAAGCACAGCTGGACGGCATGGACCTGTTCTATGGCAAGGCACGCTGCTCTACGTGCCATACCGGCACCTTCCAAACCGATCATAATTTTCACGCGATTGGTTTGCCGCAATTGGGGCCCGGTAAAAACACCCACGCTGCCTATGCGGACACGGGCCATGGCATGGTGTCAGGTGAACCCGAAGACATGTACCGCTTTCGCACGCCCACCCTACGTAACGTGACCCAATCCGCGCCTTACGGCCATAACGGTGCCTATACCGATCTAGAAGACGTCGTGCGCCACCACCTAAATGCGGTGCAAGGATTGGCCGGTTATGACCGCAATAAGCCTTTGCTCTCTGCGGAAGTTGCGACCGACGATTGGGAGGCTATGGATGATTTCGAGGAAGTCATGCGCATCGCAGAAGCCATTGAGATCAGCGATGTTGCCTTAGACGAGATCGAAATAGATAAGATTATGGCATTTTTGGGTGCTCTCACGGATGAAACTGTAGGGGAAAAAGGGCTGGGTGTTCCCGCATCTGTCCCTTCTGGGCTGCCAATGGATCGGATATCGCCCCCCTCCTAAAACACGTAAAACCCTTAAAAACAGGCCTCCGATGCGCTTCGCTTCGGGGGCTTTTTTATGCACGCAGGGATTGTTGCCAAATCGTCACCTCAGTGTTGCCAAACTACCTCTGTCAATTTGGGCAGCAATAAGGCACAAATAGGACATGGCACGACGAGCTGCCCCATTTTGGGTCGCCGACAACGGAAGGTCCCTCCAGATCAGACTCTCATCTGATCCCCCTTATCCCCGTTGCGGCGACCCCAAAATCACCCGGATATTTATATAGATAGGGCATTTGCCCACCCCGCCGCGCGCAGCCTGTTGCACCCCTGCGCACACTGCCTTATCTGCGCGTCATGGATAACACATTACACATCATCGGCGGCGGTATGGCCGGATCAGAGGCTGCATGGCAGGCTGCACACCTTGGCATAAAGGTCGTCATCCACGAAATGCGTCCCAAGGTAGAAACCTTTGCCCACCAGACAGGCTTGTTGGGCGAAATGGTTTGCTCCAATTCTTTCCGCTCGGATGACAGTGAACAAAACGCTGTGGGGTTGCTGCATTGGGAAATGCGTCAGGCAAACGGGTTGATCATGCAGACCGCAGAAAAACACCGCCTGCCCGCAGGTGGCGCGCTGGCCGTTGATCGTGATCCTTTTGCACAATCCATAACCGACGCCCTGCTCGCGCATCCCAACATCAGCGTCGAATACGGAGAGATCACATCCCTGCCAGACAGCGGCCATTGGATCATCGCGACTGGTCCGCTGACCTCAACTGATTTGGGCGCGGCCATTGCGGCTGAAACAGGTTCCGAAGCTTTGGCATTCTTTGATGCCATCGCGCCGATTGTCTACCATGACAGCATCGACATGAGCAAAGCGTGGATGCAATCGCGGTACGACAAGGGTGAAACCGAGGAGGAGCGTACGGCTTACCTCAACTGCCCGATGGATAAGGCGCAGTATTATGCCTTCATCGATGCGTTGGCCGCCGCTGAAAAAACCGAATTTCACGAGAACGAAACCGCAGGATATTTTGACGGCTGCCTACCCATCGAAGTAATGGCAGAACGTGGCCGCGAAACCCTGCGTTTTGGCCCCATGAAGCCAGTCGGCCTCACCAACCCGCACCAGCCAGATGTAAAAGCCTATGCCGTGGTGCAGCTGCGCCGCGATAACAAGCTGGGCACGCTCTATAATATCGTCGGCTTCCAAACCAAAATGAAGTACAGCGCGCAAACGGATGTTTTCAAACGTATTCCCGGGCTGGAGAATGCCAATTTTGCGCGTTTGGGCGGCATTCACCGCAATACGTTCCTGAACTCTCCGACGTTGCTGGATGGCCAGATGCGCCTGAAGTCACGCCCGAATGTTCGCTTTGCGGGTCAGATCACCGGTGTTGAGGGGTATGTTGAAAGCGCTGCAATGGGATTGCTGGCCGGTCGCCTTGCTGCAGCTGAGATTATGGGCACTGCCCTTGATACCCCGCCACCTACTACGGCAACCGGGGCGCTGATCACCCACATTTCTGGTGGTGCCGAAGCCAAGACCTTCCAACCTATGAACGTCAACTTTGGCCTTTTCCCACCTGTTGAGGGACTCAAAAGCGGGCGACGTGGGCGCAAAGATCGTTACAAAGCCTACACAGACCGCGCCAAGATCGATTGGCAGGATTGGCTAAGCGCTGGACAAGAAAGTTAACAGCTTTATCATAGTGTGATGATCGATACTTTTTTGGACAAAGCTTATACCGCCCGCGACGCTGATAGCACGCGGGCGCTTTATGATAACTGGTCAGCGTCTTACGAAGACGAGATTGGCAAAAACGGCTATGCAACGCCGGCACGCTGCGCCGATGCGTTAGCGTCCTTCGCCCCTGACAAAACGCTCCCCTTGTTAGACTTCGGCTGCGGCACAGGCCTTGCTGGCTTGGCGCTAAAGCTCGCGGGTTTCGGCGTCATTGATGGCGTAGATTTGTCGTCACAGATGCTGGAGCAGGCCCGCGCCAAGGACATTTACCGACAACTCACTCAAATCGAACCTGACGCAGAACTAAGCGGTGAATACGCCTTGATCAGCGCGGTTGGTGTTATCGGTGCCGGAGCGGCACCTGTTTCAACCCTTGATACATTACTGCATGCCTTGCCAAGTGATGGTCTGTTGGTGTTTTCCTTCAATGATCACGCGCTGGATGACCCTGAAAACATTGCCCGCTTGAACGAGTGGCTGGATTGTGGCGCGGCGCGGCTCTTGTTTAGTGAGCACGGCGATCACCTACCCGAAATCAACATGGGATCTAACGTCTATGTGGTTCAAAAAGTTTGATCTTTACCACTAGGTTTGCCCCGTCGCCCACTGGTCCATTACATCTGGGCCATGCGTATTCGGCGTTATTGGCACATGATTTGGCACGTGCCGAACAGGGGCGGTTCCTGCTGCGGATTGAAGATATCGATCAAACCCGCGCGCGCCCAAGGTGGGAGGCACAAATTTACGATGATCTCACATGGTTGGGTTTAAGCTGGGAACACCCAGTCATGCGACAATCGGCACGACAATCTGCCTATGATGCCGCCCTTGATGACCTGTGGGCGCGCGGGCTGCTGTATCCGTGTTACTGCACACGGGCTGACATCGCGGCCGCCACCAGCGCACCGCAAGAAGGCGCACCGCAATTCGGCCCTGACGGGGTTATCTATCCTGGAACCTGCCGTGTGCTTTTAACACCACAGGCCGCCCGCCCACGTGATACGGCCCTTCGCCTCAATATGGCAAAAGCCTGCGCATCATTGGCGTGCGCCTTTGAGTTCACCGAACACGGTATGAATGAGCCCGTTTCATTCACCTCCAGCGACTTGGTCAACAGTGTCGGCGATATTGTTTTAGCCCGCCGTGATATGGGTACGTCGTATCACCTATCCGTTGTTCTGGATGATGCAGAACAGGGAATAACCAACGTGATCCGCGGTAAGGACCTGTTTGAGGCGACCCAAATCCATGTTCTGCTTCAAAAGCTACTGGGCCTGCCACATCCTCAGTATCTGCACCACCTCCTGATCCGTGATGACGCAGGCAAAAGACTTGCAAAGCGCGACGATGCCCGCGCAATTTCTCTTTACCGCGCTGAAGGCGCAACACCACAAGACATCCGCGAGATGGTTGGCCTTTAGTCGCTTGGCGTCAGGTCAGTCTCCCCGTCAACAGAGATACCAGTGAAAAAACAACTGCGTCGCCCTGTGTGACAGGCAGCGCCAACTTGGTGTACCTGCATCAATAGGCAGTCACGATCACAATCAACGCGGATCTCTTTGAGGGTCTGAACATGGCCTGATGTTGCGCCTTTGGCCCAGAACTCCTGACGGGAACGGCTCCAATAGGTCACCTGCCCTGTCTCAAGCGTGCGCATGAGGCTTTCAGCATTCATCCATGCCATCATCAAGATCTCGCCATTGTCGAAATCTTGCGCAATTGCGGGAATTAGACCCGCATCGTTGTAGATCAGGGTTGAAGGGTCAAAGGACATATTGGCGCGCCTTGTTAATTAATTTTTGCATCCGGTCATTAACTGCTTATGTAGAGATCAGCTAAAGGAAATACCATGTCCAACGATACTGATTTGATCAAGCTTTACTCAGGCCGCATTCTTGCGCTGGCAGCGGATATTCCGCATCTCGGGCGCCTTGATGCGCCTGATGCCAGTGTTACACGCCGCTCACCGCTGTGCGGGTCAAGTGTGACGGTAGATGTTCAAATGAAAGACGGGCAGCTTGATGCTTTGGGACAGGATGTAAAAGCATGCGCCTTGGGACAAGCAGCAGCAGCTGTAACCGCCGGAGCGGCTATTGGTGCCTCTCTTGAGACCGTGCAGTTGGGCCGTGACCAGCTAAAGGCGATGCTGAAAGGTAAAGGCGGCGTGCCAGAAACCCCGTTCGACGGGTTCGAGGTTCTACTCCCTGCAGCGGAATATAAAAACCGCCATGCATCCATCATGCTGAGCATCGAAGCGCTTGCAGAAGCCATGAGCACAGCCAAAGAACTGGCCTAGGTCAAAAAAATGCGCCGCACACCAGGGACAGGTGGCGGCGCAAGGAAAGCGTTTCTCATGGGGACCCATGGGTATGATTTGGGGAGGGACCCCCAACATGTTATGGACAGGCAGAACGTAACATGAATGGTGCATCAATTTGGGACAAATGCACCGTTAAACCAACCACGGCATGAGAGCGCAGGCAGAAAATCAGACAAGCCCGGGGAGATGTAGACCAACCACCAACATCACGATCAATGCAGCGGCTCCGGCTGCGTCCTGTACCAATGTGTCTTGCGACCGTGCGGCAATGGCTTTGATTGTGTGATAGAAGCTCATGTGTCTCTCCGTTCCTGTTGCCACTTTGTTCTCATATCTCTAAGGAACAGTAAAGAACTTTATGAGAACATTTGTGAACTTTTTAGAACAAAAGTATCTAACCTACTGAAATCAATCGAATTGCCTCATCTTGCCGCATGAGCCACAAAAGTAAACGTGCGGCGCGGCCACGTTTTTGTTCTAATTTCGGATCGTCATGCAGCAATTTTCGCGCATCAGATTGCGCAACAGCCATCAATGCCGCCTGCTTTTCCAGATCAGCCACTTTGAAGCGCGGAACACCCGATTGCGCAGTCCCGATCAAATCACCTGTGCCACGCATTTTCAGATCAGTCTCGGCAATCACAAACCCATCTTCTGTCTCGCGCAAGACCTCCAGACGTAGTCGCCCTGTCTCGGAAAGCGGGTTTTGATACATCAACAAACAGCTTGAGGCTTCAGATCCGCGCCCGACACGACCTCGCAGCTGGTGCAACTGCGCAAGGCCAAAACTCTCGGCGCGCTCTATCACCATGATCGAGGCGTTGGGTACATCCACGCCCACCTCAATCACCGTAGTTGCGACCAATAGCTTTGTATCGCCTCGCTGGAAGGCTGCCATCGCTGCGTCCTTATCGGCAGGCGGCATCTGCCCATGAACAAGGCCAACAACGCCCTCACCCAATGTTGCACGCAACCGTTTAAACCGTTCCTCAGCCGAGGTCAGGTCACTGACCTCGCTTTCCTCAACCAAGGGACACACCCAATAACACTGCCGCCCGTCCGCGATTGCTCCTCGCAGGCGCTCTGCTACTTGATCATAACGGTCAGTGCTGATCAAAACAGTTTGGATCGGTTTGCGGCCCGGCGGCTTTTCATCCAACACACTCACGTCCATATCCCCGTATTGCGCCAGCGCTAGGCTGCGCGGGATCGGAGTTGCCGTCATGACCAAAACATCCGCCTGCCGTCCCTTGCGCCCCAACTCGAGCCGCTGACGCACACCGAAGCGGTGCTGTTCATCCACCACAGCGAGGCGCAGATCATGAAACACAACGGATTCCTGAAATACCGCATGTGTCCCAACAAGCACATGAATATCACCGCGCTCCAACGCCGCAAGTTTTGCGGCACGTTCCGCGCCCTTGTCACGCCCCGTCAGAATCTCAAGCACAACACCCGCACTCTCGGCCAGCGGCCTAAGCCCTTGTAAATGCTGACGCGCCAAAATTTCAGTGGGAGCCATCAACACACCCTGCCCGCCAGATTCTACCGCCGCCATCAGGGCCATAAACGCCACCAGCGTTTTGCCGGCACCCACATCTCCCTGCAGGAGACGGTTCATCCGCTGATCCGTCTTCATATCGGCCACAATCTCAGCAATCGCGCGGGATTGGGCCCCTGTTGGACTATAGGGTAAACTGCCTAAGACCTTGGCCTGCAATAATCCTGTCGGCTCCGCGCGACGTCCCTTTTTGCGCCGCTCCACCTGTCGCGCCAGAGCCAAAGTGATTTGATGCGCAAACAGTTCGTCATAGGCAAGGCGTTCCCGTGCAGGCGCGGTTGCGGAAATATCGCTCAGCGATGTTGGCTCGTGGGCAGTATTTACGGCGGTAGAAAAATCGGGCCACTCGGCCTTGGCCAATTGCCCGGGGTCAATCCACTCCCCCATTTCGGGGACCAGTGCCAAGGTGCCACGCGATGCTTTGTACATCAGCTTTTGGGTTACACCATTGGTCAGCGGGTAAACCGGCTCAAACCGCGGAATGCTGTCGCCTTCATCCTCAGGAACCAGAAAATCTGGATGCACCATTTGGGGTACATTATCAAATAGCTCAACCCGGCCAGAGACAATTCGGCGGCTGCCCTCGGGCAATTGACGTTGCCAGTAATCGCCGCGCGCATGGAAGAAAACCAGTTGAAACGACGTCTTGGAGTCCTCAACTTGGATGCGGTAGGCCCCACCTTTATTTCGCGGGGGTGCATGCTGCCCAATTGTCACTGCAACTGTAACCGTTGTCGGGAAAAGAGCCCCCTCAACAGTTTCAATCAATCGCCGATCAATCCCCGATTGCGGCAGCGTAAACAGGAGGTCACGCGGTGCCATAACTCCAAGCCCAGCAAAGTGCTGCGCCGTCTTGGGGCCGACACCGGTCAGAGTGTCCAACCCTGCAAAAAGCGGGAACAGAGGTTCGGGACGTGTGCTCATAGGTCTGCGATCAGCTCAAGCCAGCCGTCTTCATCCAGCGTTTTGATCCCCAAATCCTTTGCCTTTTTTTCTTTTGAACCAGCACCCGGACCAGCAACCAGCAGATCGGTTTTCGCACTGACCGAACCTGATACTTTGGCCCCCAACCGTTCCGCACGGGCCTTGGCCTCCGCCCTGCTCATCTTCTCAAGGGTTCCGGTAAAGACAACGGTTTTGCCCGCCACCGGAGATCCTGATGTATCTGCCCGCTTGGCTTCTTGCACATCTAACTGCTTCACAAGCCGCAAAATGGAAGCATGTTCAGCCTCTTGTGCAAAGGCACCAACAAGCGAGCCGGCCATCACTGCCCCCATCCCATCAATACCGATCAGGTTGTCCCATGCAGGCCCTTCTTGTGCCCGCGCCTCTTCCATCGCCTGTTCTAGCGCGTCCCATGTTCCGTAATGCAACGCGACCATATTAGACGCGGCCTCGCCCACATGGCGAATACCCAGCCCAAACAACAGCCGCGCCAAGGGGATTTTACGTTTTTCATCAATCGCGTCGAACAACCCATTCGCCGATTTCTCGCCCCAACCATCGCGGTTTTTGAGCTGTTGCATGCCGGCGCTAAAGCGTTCCCTGAGCGTGAAAATATCGGCAGGCTCTTTGATCCATTTGTCTGTATAAAACTGTTCAACCTGCTTGGCACCAAGGCCATCAATGTCAAACGCCCCCCGTGCTACAAAGTGTTTCAACTTTTCAACAGCTTGCGCAGGGCAAATCAGCCCTCCCGTACACCGACGAACTGCATCGCCTGGTTCGCGCACAGCATCACTTTTGCATTGCGGGCAGGTTTCGGGAAACACAAATGGTTCCGCTTCCAATTCACGCTTGCTAGTGTCCACATCTGCAATTTTTGGTATCACATCACCAGCGCGGTACACCTGTACCCAATCCCCCACGCGGATGTCTTTGCCACCGCGTATTTCTTGGCCTTTGCTATCAAGACCCTTGATGTAATCCTCGTTATGAAGGGTGGCATTGGACACAACAACACCGCCAACAGTAACAGGCATCAGCCGCGCAACTGGACTAAGCGCGCCTGTGCGCCCAACCTGAATGTCGATCCCTTCAAGCCGCGTCCACGCCAACTCGGCAGGAAATTTATGTGAAGTTGCCCAACGTGGTGTTGTTGAACGAAAACCAAGACGTTCTTGCAAAGCAAGATCGTTCACCTTGTAGACAACACCATCAATATCATAGCCCAACGTGGCGCGTTGCGCTTCGATCTGATTGTAGTGGCTGATCATATCAGATGGGCCGTCACATAATCTGGTCAGCGGGTTGGTCGAAAAACCCAATTTCTCCAGCGCATGAATGGCTGCTAGCTGCGTTTCGCCCAAGGGTGCTGAAAGGCTGCCCCACGCATAAGCAAAAAACCGCAACGGGCGGGAACGGGTGATTTCGGCGTCCAACTGGCGCAAAGATCCAGCAGCTGCATTACGCGGATTGGCGAAGGGTTTGCCACCGCGCTCTTGTTGGCGAGCATTGAGCGCGTCAAAATCAATGTGGCTCATGTAGACTTCGCCGCGCACTTCAAGGATGTTTGGCGCGCCCGTTAGCTGGTGCGGAATGTCCACAATTGTACGTGCATTTTCGGTGACATTTTCACCAACAGCGCCATCTCCCCGCGTTGCGGCCTGAAGGAGCGTGCCGTTTTCGTAGCGCAGTGAAAGCGAAAGGCCGTCAATCTTGGGTTCTGCCGTAAAGGGGAGCGGCGCATTGGCAGCCAACCCAAGGTATTTACGGATTGATGTATCAAATTCTTCAACGTCTTCGTCGGTGAATGCATTGGCCAGCGACAACATGGAAATACTATGGGTGATCTTGCCGAACCCAGTTGCAGGTGCCGCACCAACCACATCACTTGGGCTGTCATTTCGCTTTAATTGAGGGAACTTTTCTTCGATCGCTGCGTTGCGTCGTTTGAGGGCGTCATATTGCGCGTCCGTTAGATCAGGCGAATCTTCCGTATGATACGCAGTATTTGCGCCTGCCAACTGCTGAGCCAAAACCGCCAGCTCGGCCTCAGCCTGATCTGATGTCAGCGCCTCAATGTCCAATTTGAATGTGTTGTCTTTAGAAGTCACAAAAACTGCCTTTGGTTTGCCGCCTACCTGTATTTAGATAGGCTGCGACCAAAGGCAGGTCTAGCGCATTTCATACCTGCGCCTTGCCCTTTTAGGCACTTACGGCAATATCCATCTCAGCAGGTTCAGGATCGCGCAGCACATAACCACGTCCCCAAACCGTTTCGATATGGCTTCCATTGCCTGTAGCATTGGTCAATTTCTTACGCAATTTACAGATAAAGACGTCGATAATCTTTAACTCAGGCTCATCCATGCCGCCGTACAGGTGGTTCAGGAACATCTCTTTGGTAAGCGTTGTTCCCTTGCGCAGGCTCAGTAGCTCAAGCATCTGGTATTCTTTTCCAGTCAGGTGAACTGGTTTATTTTCAACGCTGACAGTCTTTGCATCCAGATTGACAGAAATTGTACCTGTATCGATCACCGATTGAGAATGCCCCTTGGAGCGGCGAATGATTGCATGAATACGTGCTACCAGCTCTTCGCGGTGGAACGGCTTGGTCAGGTAATCATCTGCGCCAAACCCGAAACCACGGATTTTATTTTCCGTATCATCAGAACCCGAAAGGATCAGGATAGGCGTTTCAATTCGGCTCAACCGCAGTTGGCGTAAGACCTCGTGGCCATTCATGTCAGGCAAGTCCAGATCAAGCAGGATAATATCGTAATCATAAAGCTTCGCCAGATCGATCCCCTCTTCTCCCAGATCCGTCGCATAGACGTTCAGATTCGCATGGGTAAGCATCAGTTCGATACTCTTAGAAGTAGTAGGATCATCTTCGACAAGCAGCACACGCATTTTCGTTTATCTCCGCCAGAATTGGGTCAAGCTATAGAAGTAAACGTGAACAAAAATAGTTAACCACTCGTAAATGTTGGTAACCTTAATGCCAGAACAACTTAAAGTTGTCTATATTTTTGAACCATTGTTGTCTTTAAAGCTGCCTCAC
Source organism: Sulfitobacter sp. (assembly GCA_033851935.1). Classification (GTDB taxonomy): domain Bacteria; phylum Pseudomonadota; class Alphaproteobacteria; order Rhodobacterales; family Rhodobacteraceae; genus Sulfitobacter. Next base: position 25,745 of record JAWSVL010000001.1, on the reverse strand, counting down.
CGTGGGTTGAAACCGCTCGGACCCACTCAATGAACTCATCATCGCTCAAACTGTAGCGCCGCAAAGCGTCATCTTTGGTTATCAAACCGTAAACAACACCGCGTACAACCGCTGCTTTACGCGATGCGACCCACCTTCGCGTTTTAGTCGGAGGTAAATCCCCAACAGTCATTACAGTCCCATCCGCGAGGGTCACAGCACGCGGGCCGTCCACTTTTTTAAGATACATCTTACCACACCGTCATTATTTCCCATACACCATTGACCTGTGCGTCGTTAAAGACTTGTGAAGCCGCCCCTTGCGAGTAGTTCACATTTTCCTATATTCCACTCTAATACTCCTGACATGATGAGCACCCAATGCCACTTGACCAAACCCCACCGCTAAATTCGCTTGGTTTTGCCAAGGCACCTGCAGACACACGCGTGGTTGTGGCAATGTCGGGCGGCGTGGACAGCTCGGTTGTGGCGGCCATGCTTGCCGAGGAAGGCTATGACGTCATTGGCGTCACCTTACAGCTGTATGATCACGGCGCGGCATTGGCCAAAAAAGGAGCATGCTGTGCAGGGATTGATATCCATGACGCGCGCCGCGTAGCCGAGGATATGGGCTTTCCGCATTATGTGCTCGATTATGAGAACGTGTTCAAAGACGCGGTGATCGACGAATTCGCTGACAGTTATCTGGGCGGTGCAACGCCTGTGCCCTGCATCCGCTGCAATGAGCGTGTGAAATTCAAAGATTTGTTGGAGACCGCAAAAGACCTTGAGGCCGATTGCATGGCAACTGGCCATTACATTCAGCGCAAGATGGGCGAAAATGGCGCGGAGCTGCATGCAGCAGCCGATGCCAACCGTGATCAGAGTTATTTTCTGTTTTCTACAACACCTGATCAGTTGGATTACTTACGCTTTCCACTGGGCCACCTACCGTCCAAGGATGCGACTCGCGCATTGGCCGAGAAATATGGCCTTCGCGTTGCCAATAAACCCGACAGCATGGACATCTGCTTTGTGCCTGACGGGGATTACGCCTCCGTTATTCGCAAGCTGCGCCCCGAAGCCGCCGCCCCCGGCGATATCGTAGACACTGATGGCCGCGTGTTGGCTAAACATGACGGTGTGATCAACTACACCATCGGTCAGCGACGTGGGTTGGGCATCGGCGGGCTTGTTGATCCATTGTATGTTGTACGCCTAGATGCGGACCGCAAAGAAGTTGTTGTTGGCCCAAAACACATGCTGGCCACACGCACGGTTCCGATCAAGGAAGTGAACTGGTTGGGCGATGAGGCATTCACCTCGCGCAAGGAATGGCAAGTGGCTGTGCGCGTACGTTCTACCCGCCCGCCAACAGAGGCAATCCTGCGCCCCCTGTCTGACACCACTGCAGAAGTCGAACTACTGACAGCCGAAGAAGGTGTCAGCCCCGGCCAGGCTTGTGTGTTTTATGATCCGGACAGCAGCCGGATCTTTGGCGGCGGTTGGATACATCGCGGTTAAACTTGCGCGATCCCGTCTAAAACGGCCTGTGCAGCGCGCAGGCCCGGTGCTTTGCCACCCTGCCCTAACCGCTCCATCGTGAGGGCCATAGCAGCGCGTTGCCCATCCGGAGCAGCCAGAACATCAGCGATCCCTTTAGCGATCGCTGCGGGCTCACATGCTTTGCCAATGAATTCGGGCACCACACGGGTCTCAGACACCAGATTGACCAAGGTCACGGTATCAATCTTTACCATCCGGCCGATGATCATGCGGCTGAGCGGACTCATGTCATAAGCGATCACCATAGGCGTATCGGCCGCTGCCAATTCTAGTGAGACGGTACCGGAGGCCGCCAGTGCGACGTCAGCCGCTCGAAATGCTGCACGTTTTTCGACCATTGCGTTATCATAGTCGCCATGCCGCGGATCAAGCACTGTTGTATCAGGCCAATCGGCAGTGAGTTCCAGAACCGCATTAGCAACAGGAGCCGCCGCTGGCACGACGACCTGCAGCTCAGGGTGTTTGACCTTTAAGTCCCGTACCGCTTCCGAAAACCTGGGGCCCAGACGTGCAACCTCGGATCGGCGCGATCCGGGTAAAACCATCAACAATGGCGCATCTGCCATGCCATGCGAGGCGCGAAATGCTTTGGCATCTTCGGGTGTAGCTATAGGTTCGGCCACAACGGGATGCCCGACAAAATCACAGCGCATCCCAGCAGCTTCCATATAAGGCGGCTCAAACGGCAGTAGCGCCAACACCTGATCGATGTGATGCGCCATCTTGGCAGCACGACCTGCACGCCATGCCCAGACGGTGGGTGCAACGTAATGCACGGTTCGAATACTGCTTGAGGCTTTGATCAGCTTTGCCACGCGCAGGGAAAAATCAGGACTGTCGATGGTGATCAAAACATCAGGCTGCATCTCGATAACGGCCGCAGCTGTTTGTGCAATCCGGCGTTTGAGGTGGCGGTACTTGGGCAGGATTTCTGCCAACCCCATCACGCTCAGCTCGCTCATGTCAAAGCGGCTTTCCAGCCCCTCAGATTGCATCATCGCGCCGCCAACACCCTCAAACGTCACATCAGACTGTAACGCCTTCAATCCTGCCATCAGCGCGCCACCCAGCTTGTCCCCAGATGGTTCGCCCGCAAGGATAAAGACGCGCAAGGCGGTCATTCTCCGGTCCGCGCCCAGAATACCAGCTTGTGCTCATCCGCCAGTGCCGCGCATTTTTCTGGATTGAGGACCAGCACATCCCCTGCATCAACCACAACACCGCGCAGGCCAGCGCGGTGCGCAGACTCCAAGGTTCCAGGCCCAACTGTGGGTAGGTCAACTTTGCGGGTTTGGTTTTCCTTGGGGCCTTTAAAGAGAATGCCATCCACAACACCGGACAGATCAGCCAACATTGCATCCGTGCCCCGCACGTCTTCCATGGCTTTTACTTTGCCTTGGGCCACAATGCAGGCCTGACCTTTATCTTCCGCAGACATCTCTAGAATATGCGTCGCTGCGACTTGGGCGTCTTTGCGCATCTGGGCATCCGGCCATTCAGCACCGTAAACGCCACCTTTGGCCAGCAACTGCGGCGCGACGTCATGGGCGCCCAATACGGTAAAGCCCGTCTTTTCAAACAAATCGACCACAACGCGCAATGCGCCGTCATCCCCCTCCTGAAGCGCCTGCATGAACATCGGCACCAAGGGCAGTGTCTCCACGTCCAGCTTGCTGGGGTCCAATGCTGGACGATCCAATCCACCCGCAAAGCATACCTGCGTCACGCCGCGCGTCCCAAGATCAAGCAGCAATGTGCCCAAGGTCTCAAGGCGGAACGTAAGATCTGCCTTGAGACCAGACAAGACAATCCCCTCATAGCCGCAGATCAAGGGAACCTCATCGGCGGCGGCGGCCACAAGCGCTGGCAGATCACCGCGCCCTGCTATAATTGCGAGCGTCATTTCGGCGTCAGGAAATGGCGGCCACTGTCGGCCAGTACAAAATCAACGATCTCGCGGACATATTCGCTTTCGGTTTCTGCACCTAGACGTGTTGCACGATCATGGAACGTACCTTCACCTTGTGCCAACATCTGAAATGCAGCCCGTAAGGCCGTAATATCACCGCGCGCAACTCCTCGCCGCTTGAGACCAACCAGATTGAGACCATCCAGATGCCCACGCGACGCCTGTACGAGGCCGTATGGGATCACATCGTTGGTTACCATCGTGACAGCACCAATGATGGCACCGCGCCCCACACGCACCCATTGGTGAATACCGGACAAGCCACCCAAAATGACGTCATCTTCGATCACGCAATGCCCTGCCACGGCGGCATTATTCACCACCACGACGTTATTGCCGATGATTGCATCATGGGCGATGTGACAGCCAGCCATAAACAGGTTGTCATCACCTACACGGGTCACTCCGCCGCCGCCTTCGGTGCCACAGTTCATGGTCACGTGTTCGCGGATTCGGTTGCGTTCACCGATTTCAAGACGGCTGGTTTCGCCTTTGAATTTCAAGTCCTGCGGGATTTCTCCAATGACGGCGAAGGAAAAGATCACTGTCCCCTCACCCACAGTAGTTTGTCCGCTGATGACGACATGGGATTTCAAAACCACATCCCGCCCCAGAACAACCTCGGAGCCGACAACACAAAATGGACCTACCGTTGCCGATGGGTCAATTTGTGCGCCGTCTTCGATAACCGCGCTGGGGTGGATGCCCATTACGCATCCCCTTTGGGCAGATCAAGCATCGCCATAAATTCGGCTTCTGCTGCCATTTCGCCCTCAACAGTCGCAACGCCCGAGAATTTCCAGATTTTCCCACCGGGCTTGCCACGCAAGGTTTTCACATCCATGCGCAAAACATCACCCGGCACAACTTTTCGGCGGAATTTGCAGTTATCAATAGACATGAAATAGATCAGCATGTTGCGGTCCAACTGGTCCAGCGCGACACCAATCATCACACCCGCAGTCTGCGCCATAGCCTCAACGATGGTAACGCCTGGCATGATCGGCGTTCCAGGAAAGTGGCCCTGAAAATGCGGTTCGTTCATGGTGACATTTTTATATCCCACAGAAGTCTGTGTGCCGTCGATCTCTTCGACTTTATCAACCAAAAGGAACGGGTAGCGGTGCGGCAGAATGCGTTGGATCGTTTGAATATCCGCGCGTTTTAGGTCTTGTGTCATGGAGAGTTCCTTCCGGGATCTTTGGAGCAACAGCTAACAATTGCGCTACGCATGGGCAAGCGCAGCTATGTTAGTCTTGCGTCTCGCTTTGTGGGGCGGGCGTTTGAGTGCCACCTTCGCCCAGCTTTTCATTTAGCCGTTCAATTGCAGCAGATGTGATATCGCTGCTGTTGGAGCTGATAAATACGGTGCGCCGTTCAAGCACCACTGTTGCACCTACCTCTAACATTAAGTCTTGGAGAACGGGGCCTGCGACGTTGAGAAAGGTTTCGCGCTCTTGGTCGAGGACTTCATTGAGTTTACGAGATTTGGCGGCCTGCTCCTGACGCGTTTCTTGCACACGATCGTCAAACGCATCGGCAAGCGGGCGAAATTCTTCTGGTGACATGCTCGCGCGGCGCTCGGTCAGGTCCCGCTCGGCCTCTGCCAGCTCTGCCTCGATCTGACGGTTTTCAGTGGCCAACTCATTGCCGCTTGCTTCGATCTGGCGTGCAACGCGCCTGCCAAAATCGCTATTCAAAAACAGCCGTTCACTATCGATTGTCAGGATTGGTGTTGTCGGCGAGCGAACATCTTGGGCTATCACTGGCACTGCAAACAGCAGCCCCAGTGATAGCCCGATAGAGTATAGCACCCGCACCATACTTTAAAATTGCGTCTGAAGAGTAATCTCGAACTTCTGTTCGCGGTCGAACTCTTCTTTTTTGATCGCATCCGAGATGTTGAACTGCAAAGGGCCAACCGGTGTGTCCCAATAGATCGAGACACCAATAACGTGCCTGAACGAACCGCTTTCACCCGACACGCTACCACCGTTCAGATTGACATCCGTCAGATCCCAAACGTTACCCACATCATAGAAAACGCCGCCTCTAATGCCGTATTCTTCTGGCAGACCTAAAGGGAATTCCGCTTCAAGACGGCCAACAATATAGAGGTTCCCGCCCAGTGTATCACCTTCGTCAGAATTGGCGTCGCGTGGGCCAATACCGCCCGGTTCAAACCCGCGCAATTGGGATGTCGAAAGAATAAAGCGGTCAACAGCGCGATTGGTCCCACCATGCCAGGACAATGCACCACCTTCGAGGGTTGCACGCAGAGTCAATTCTTCGTTGAGGAACTTCTTTTCCGCAACCGCTTTGGCGACGGTTCGGATGTATTCCTGATCCCCACCAATACCAGCGTAATCCTGACTAAAGCGGAACAAGACACCAGCATTCGGGTCAAGCCCTGTGCGGCGGGTATCATAGCTGTAGGTATAGCCGATCGACGAGCTTGTTAGCTTGCCCGCAGCGATATCACCCGCAATGATATCACCGTGGAAATCAGTGCCGTCATCATTTTCGTCCTGCGCGGTCACTTCGGTTTGTTGAGCGGTATAGCGGAGCTGCAACCGACCATTTTCTGATACAGGGAAAGTCAGGCTTGGTTGGAATTTCAGATTGGTTGTATCATAGGTTGAGAACGAAGAGTTTGTCTCAGAATAATCCAGCTCAAGTCCAAAACTCACGTCACGTCCCAGCAACGATGGTTCTACAAAACGGAAACCGTAGCGGCGGGCATCCGATGCTGTCGAAACATTGAGGAACAGCTTTTGACCGCGTCCAATGAAGTTTTCTTCAGCAAAGCTGATCGCAAGGCCCGGACCATCAGAAGATGAAAAAGAGCCACCAAAGTTCAAGGAACCTGTCGGTTTTTCTTCAACATCAACATCGATCACAACCTGCTCAGGCGTTGAGCCTTCACGGGCATTCACTTCGGCATTTTCAAAATACCCGAGTGCGCGAATGCGTTCAGCAGATTGACGGATTTCGCGCGGATTAAACGGATCACCTTCTACGCTGTCAAACTGGCGGCGTACAACACGGTCAAGGGTTGTTGTGTTGCCCTCGATGTCGATGCGCTCAACAAAAATGCGCTGACCACGTGACAGTACAAATTCAACATCCAGTGTCAGATCCCGTTCATTGCGGGTGACGCGCGGTTCAACGCGCATGAAATCCACACCATCCCGAATCGCCTGACGCTCCAGTCGTGCGATATCAGCCTCAACCAGCGTCGGTGAATAAACCACACCCGGCTTGACCTTCACAAAGTCTGAATAGACGTCACCGTCAACATTAGGCAATTCGGACGTGACAGACACCTCACCGAATTTGAACTGCTGGCCTTCTTGGATATTAAAACCAAGGAAGTAGCCATCACGCTCTTCGGTCAGCTCAGCGTTAACCGAGTTGACGCGCATGTCGACGAAACCGCGCGAAAAGTAGAAATCACGCAGGACCTGTTTATCAAAATCGACGCGGTCTTGTACAAAGGTGTCACGGCGTACCAATCGGCGGAACAGGCCAGCCTGTTTGGTCCCTAGAACACGCCGCAAGCGACGGTCCGAGTATTTGCGGTTCCCAACAAAGCTGAGGCGCTCAACTTCGACGTTATCGCCTTCAAATACTTCAAACACCAAATCTACGCGGTTCTGATTGCGTTTGATTACCTTAGGCTGCACCCGCGCCGCCAAACGGCCATCGTTGGAGTAAGCCTCGGCTATTGAGTTGGCGTCTTTTTCCGCTTGGGACGGGTTGAACACGCGGCGTGCGGTCGATTCAATAACCGAGCTCAGCGCTTCATCTTTGATCCGGCGGTTGCCCTCAAAGGAAATTCTGTTGATCGTTGGCAGCTCGACCACAGAAATTTTCAGCGTTCGGCCCTGAGGCTCAATCGAGACACTTTCAAACAGCCCAGAGTTATTCAACGCCTGATAAGCATCGTTTAGCTGTCCAGCGCTTACGGCCTGACCGCGGGCGATTCCAGCTCGAGACAGGATCGCACTGTCACCAATGCGCTGGTTGCCTTCAATCTGAACAGTGTTGAACTGATATTGCTGCGCAAACGCTTGGGGCGCAGGAGCAATCCAAGCCGTTGTAACTAATAAAGAAAACGCAAGCCCTTTAAGGCCTGTTCGAATTTGCTTTTGTTGCTCGAGCGCGAATGTTGCGCGCTTCATAGACCCCAGGCTCATGGTTGTTACCCAATTTTATAAACACCGTTGTGTCCTGAGTACCCTCCGCGCGCGAGGTTGTCAAAACCATGAAGGCCCTATTAACGGCAAAAGGCCTGCGCGGGGCGCAGACCAGTAACTTTATTTCAGGGTCTTAGGGATTGGTTAGTGAAGTGAGCCGATAAACGCGCCTGCACACAATGCAAAAACGATCGTGCACAGATACAATGCCAAATCCCAGTTCAGGTCCATAAGAACACTCAGACCTCGGTAACCATTTGAAATTGCTTGCATGGGTCATTCCTCGACTACATTGCTAATCTTGAGCGTAATATCTGGCAGGTAAATGTGTCAAACACGGGTGTCAAATGTGGCAAAAGCAAGGCAATTGCCCTGCTTTCCCAAAAACTCACAATGTTACTCCACCCTTACGGGCGAATTGGCCTTATGGGCAGAATATGTCGTTAAACAACGCAAACAACATCAGCCCTAAAACCATCGTGATACCGATCGACATAAGAATGCGCAGCGCCCTATCACTCGGCGGCTTACCGACAACTGCCTCATAGGCGTAAAACACCAAATGCCCGCCGTCCAATGCAGGGATTGGGAACAAGTTAAGCAAACCAACTGCCGTACTGAGAACCGCAATAAAGTTAATAAAACTCATAGCGCCCTGGCTTGCCATTGCGCCCGATACTTTTGCAATGCCAACTGGGCCAGACATGTTACAGCTACTAATCGCGCCTGTCGCCATATGCCAAAGGCCCGAAAGCGACCCCTTGATGATGCGCCATGTCCCTGCAACCCCGCGTCCAATAGCTTCTCCATAACCGGGGGTATCTGTCGCAGCGGTAATCACGCTCTCGCTTGAAATCCCAATCCGTAGAACATTGATAAAACTGCCATCGGGTTGTGGCTCATCTGTAGATTTTGGCACGAGCGTAAATTCTAACATCTCGCCGTCTCGCCAAACATCAAGCTGCAACGCCTGCCCTTCTGAGCTCTCAACCGCCGCCTTCAATTGTTTGAACGCAAATGTTGGCGCGCCATCGATCCCGGTAATAACGTCACCCTTTGCCAAACCTGCCGCAAGCGCTGCTGTCTCTGGCCCCACGCCCCCAATTAGTGCTGGTTGCGGATAGGGTCCTGACACGATCGTAGATGTGCCATCGCGCAATACTGTATATTCAAGTACTGGCTGAAGCGGTAGCGCATCCAAGTACTCGCGGTACTCAATGGTTTGTGTACTTGGCGGAATTTCGCGCCCGTCAATTGCCTGCAGAATATCGCCTTTTTCCAATCCAGCCACGACATTGGGCATCGGTCTCAGCGCGTCAACGGTCAAAGGTTCTCGCACGGTGCCCAGACTCATCGCGATGGCCGAAAAGATAATGATCGACAGCGCAAAGTTGAACACAGGGCCAGCTAAAACAGTAAGCGCACGCGCCCAAAGTGGCGCACCGTGCATTGTTTCACGCAATCGCGCCGGATCATCGGCCACCTGCTCCATTGCGCCTTCGTCTTTACCGGACGCCGCGTTGGCATCGCCTGCAAATTTCACATAACCGCCAAATGGCAACGCCGCAATTTGCCAGCGTGTGCCGTGTTTGTCATGACGCGAATACAGGACCGGCCCAAACCCCAGCGAAAACACATCCGCCTTGATCCCGCACCAACGCCCGACAATGTAGTGGCCGTATTCATGGATCGCGACAATCACCGACAAGGCGATCACAAATGCTGCAACTGTCCAGATGAGTCCGCCGAATTGCGGAAGAAGTGTTGTGATATCCAATGGTCTACCTTGCTCTTTTCTCTATGGCGGCTTTTGCCGCCTTACGTGCCAGATGATCTGTTTGGTGCACGTTATCAAGGGTCATGGTGGCATCAATATGACCCCCACGTGAATCCAACTCATCTAGTGTCTGCGCCACGACATCCGACATTTCGGTGAATTTGAGGTGTCCCTCGATAAATCCATCCAGTGCAGTTTCTTTTGCTGCGTTAAAGACTGCGCCAGCAAGGCCACCCCGTGCCATCACTTCACGTGCAATGCGCAATGCAGGCCAGCGCGCATCGTCAGGCGCGCGAAATTCGAAGGTACCGATCGCCGCAAGGTCCAACCGCTCAACAGGTAAATGGCGGCGTGCAGGATGATGAAGCGCATAGCCAATCGCATGGCGCATATCGGGCGGTCCGACATGCGCCATCAACGCCCCATCGTTAAACCCGACAAGCGCATGTATCATGCTTTGTGGGTGGATCAGGACCTCAATTTGATTTGGGTCGATCCCAAAAAACTCACGTGTTTCAATGACTTCCATTGCCTTGTTGAACATAGACGCGCTATCGATTGTGATGCGTTGCCCCATGTTCCAATTGGGATGGCTCGAGGCTTGATCCAGTGTCGCATTGGGGAGATCATCAATCGGCCAGTCGCGAAATGCACCACCTGATGCTGTAATGATAATCCGCTCAACCGCGTCGATCGGTTCGCCGACGAGCGCTTGGAAAACGGCGGAATGTTCGCTGTCTACGGGTAAGATTTCGGCACCATGCGTCCTGCCTGTTTCCAGCAGTAATTTGCCCGCGCAAACCAAAGATTCTTTATTGGCCAGAGCCAATGTCGTTCCTTGCGCCAGCGCCGCCATTCCCGGTGCCAGACCTGCGGCACCTACAATGGCTGACATGATCCAATCCGCAGGACGATGCGCGGCCTCTTCAATGGCACGCGCCCCTGCAGCGACCTCAATGCCTGTACCTTCAAGCGCGGTGCGCAATGCCTCCAAACAGGATTCATCTGCTGTCACCGCAATTTGCGCCTTAAGCGCAATGGCGTCTGAAGCCAGTTGGGCGATGTTGCGCGCACCAGTCAGGGCTACAACGTCGTACGCGTCGGGCGCGCGCTTAATCAGGTCAATTGTGTTTTGCCCTATCGATCCTGTCGCACCAAAAATACTGACTTTACGCATGCTTCAGCCCAATCCGGCTGGAAAACCGATAACTTGAATTACAAAAAGGACAAACACCGAGGCACCCAGCATCCCGTCAAAGCGATCCATCAGACCGCCATGCCCGGGAATAAGGTTTGAACTGTCTTTGACACCCATCTTACGTTTCAGAGCGGATTCAGCGATGTCGCCCAACTGCGACGCCATGGCAACCAAGATCGAGATCCAGACAAGCGACATGCCAGCATCAGTGTTGATCGAAAAAACAGCACCGACAATTGCCGCACCGACCCAGCCGGCGGCCGTGCCGGACCATGTTTTCTTTGGGCTAATGGCTGGCCAGAACTTGGGGCCACCAAAAGCGCGGCCCGCGAAATATCCGACAACATCAGTGATCACGACAACAAACGCGAGCCACAACATCCAACCGCCGCCCATGTCATCACGGATCAACACCAAGGCGATCCCAGACAGAAGGATCATCAGCGTAAACGCCATATAAACATTCCGGTTACGATCTAGCAGCGCGCCCCCTGCACCCACTGGAACAAGGACCAACAGCAAGGATAACCACGCCCCAACATATCCCGCGGCAAAAATCGAAACACCCGAAACTACACCAAGCAAAATCTGTTGGCTCGCCACGCCTGAGCGCACCATCCCAACCAGTTCCCAAACCATCAAACCACAAATCACTGCGACAAGGATGTGAAAGGTGAGCCCACCCATCCAGATGCAAATCGCACCAATCAGCACCATTGTTACGCCAGAGCCTACCCGCGTAGCCAAATCAGACCATTTTTCTGTGCTACTCATTGTATTCCTCAGGTTTTGACCGCGCCGAAACGCCGCTCGCGCCCGCCATAAGAGGCACAAAGCGTAGCAAACTCTTCTCGGGTGAAATCGGGCCATAACGTGTCGATAAATTCATACTCTGCATAGGCTGATTGCCACAGAAGGAAGTTGGAAATACGGGCCTCTCCGCTGGTGCGGATCACAAGGTCTGGATCAGGGAGAACGTAAGTATCCAAGTACTTTGGCAACGTTTCTTCATCTACATTCTCAGGATCAAGCCGCCCTGCCGCCACATCCTGCGCAAGGCGTTTGGTTGCGCGCGCAACCTCGTCTCGACCACCGTAGTTTAGGGCAATTGTCAAATGCACACGGGTGTTATGGGATGTCGCCTCTTCGAGTTCGTTCATCAACTTGATCAACTTATCGTCCAGCCGCACACGGTCTCCGATAAACCGTACCCGAACACCAAATTCGCTAAGGCCGCGCGTCTCTTTGGTGATGTAGCGGCGAAACAGGCTCATCAGGCCTGCGACTTCTACTTGGGTACGTTTCCAGTTCTCGGTCGAGAACGCAAAAATAGTGAGGTATTCAACGCCAACATCGGGACAGGCCTCAACCACTTCACGTACACGTTTTGCACCAGCATGGTGACCAAACAAACGTGGTCGCCCCCGCTGAGTCGCCCAGCGGCCATTGCCATCCATTATGATCGCAACATGCCGCGGCCCCCCCGGAGTAGGTTTAGGCAGAGGTTCAGGGCTGGCCTTAGCGCGTTTAATCATAACGTCTTGTGCATGGTACTGAGCCTGTTGTTGATGGTATCGGGATCATAGCAACACGCCGGAACCTCCGTCGCATTAGAATATGCGCCGATTAAACTTGCATGATTTCTGCTTGCTTTGTCTCAAGCTGATCGTCGATCATCTTGATCAACCTGTTGGTCATGTCTTGGACTTCACCTTCCCAGATTTTCTGGTCGTCCTCGGACATGCCATCGGCTTTGGCCTTTTTGATCTGGTCCATACCGTCACGGCGAATGTTGCGGATGCTGACACGTGCGTTTTCGGCATAGCCGCCAGCAACTTTGGTCAGTTGTGTCCGACGTTCTTCGTTCAGCTCGGGGATTGGCAACATGATGATAGTACCATTCAGCTGTGGATTGATGCCCAGACCACTTTCGCGGATAGCTTTTTCCACTTTGCCAACCAGCGCTTTGTCCCAAACATTGATGGTCACCATACGCGGTTCTGGAACGTTTACGGTGCCTACCTGATTGACTGGCGTCATTGAGCCGTAGGCGTCAACCATCACTGGCTCCAGCATCGAGGCAGAACCTCGGCCTGTGCGAAGGGACGCGAATTCGGTACGTAGGGATGCAATAGCACCCGCCATGCGGCGCTCGAGATCGTCGGTATCGAGCATAAAATCTTCTGACATGCGGTATTCTCCTGAACGTCAACCTTGGGTCGGTCTTTTTAGGTTGGTCTTTTTGATGGTTTAATGCCCTGTCCCGCAAAAGGCCAGAAGGCTTTGGCGCAGGTCGGTGTGGTATTGCTTACCCGTGAACCCGTGTATAGGTGCCCTCACCTGCAAGAATACCCTTGAACCCACCCGGTTCATCAAGTGAGAACACAATGATTGGCAAGTTATTGTCGCGCGCCAATGCAATGGCGGATGCATCCATAACGCCAAGACGTTTTGCCAGCACATCATCATAGCTCACTGTGTCATAGCGCACTGCGTCTTCGTGCTTTGCCGGGTCTTTGTCGTATACACCGTCTACTTTGGTCCCTTTAAAGATCGCCTCGCAGGACATCTCGTTTGCGCGCAACGTTGCGGCCGTGTCTGTCGTGAAATACGGGTTGCCCGTACCAGCGGCAAAGATGCACACCCGCTTCTTCTCAAGGTGGCGCACAGCGCGGCGGCGGATGTATGGTTCTGCCACTTCGTTCATGGTGATCGCGGAAATCACACGCGTATGAATGCCTTCAGCTTCCAATGCAGATTGCATCGCCAGTGCGTTCATTACCGTTGCAAGCATCCCCATGTAATCCGCTGTGGTCCGTTCCATCCCCTGAGCCGAACCTTGCAACCCGCGGAAAATGTTACCGCCGCCAATGACCATACAAATTTCGACACCCATATCGTGAACGATCTTTACTTCCTTTGCGATACGTTCAACCGTAGGTGGATGAAGGCCAAATCCTTGGTCTCCCATCAGGGCTTCGCCTGAAATTTTGAGCATCACCCGATTGAAGGAAGATTGTGGAGTATCTGACATGGCGGGGGGACCTTTCGAGGGCATTATGACGTGAGGCTTTCGCTTTGCCTTAAAATGTCGCAAATAGCCCAAACATTCAATGCAGCGTAATCGCGGGGAGCAAAGAAATGTCACAAACTGCAACCGCCCAGCTGCTGGAGAGCATCCCAGCCGAGCGCCCGGTCCTGATTGCAGGCCCTACAGCATCAGGTAAATCCGCACTTGCGCTGGAAATTGCGGCGCGTGGCGGCGTTATTGTGAATGCCGATGCAAGTCAGGTGTATGGCTGCTGGCGCGTGATCTCTGCACGTCCCTCAGCGGCCGAAGAAGCCCTGGCCGCTCATCGCCTTTATGGTCATTTGCCGGATGATGCGCCCTACTCCACAGGCCATTGGCTGCGCGAAGTTGAAACGATCCTATCCCAAGGAAAGCGTCCAATCATTGTTGGCGGCACTGGTTTGTACTTTCAGGCCCTGACCGAAGGTCTGGCGCATATCCCTCAAACGCCCGCAGACACGCGCAAACACGCCGATACGATCCCTTTAGAAACGCTAATTGGAGAACTAGATGCCGAAACTGCCGAGGGTATTGATCTGGCAAACCGTGCGCGGGTTCAGCGCGCGTGGGAAGTTCTTACCAGCACAGGCCGCGGATTAGCAGCGTGGCAGGCGGAAACACCGCCGCCCTTGCTGCGCCTTGAGGATTGCACTCCGATTGCACTGGACGTTGATCGGGACTGGCTTGCCGCACGAATCCAAAAACGCTTTGATTTAATGATTGAAGGCGGCGCATTAAACGAAGTCCGCGCCGTCGAGCCGCATTACAACCCCACCCTTCCAGCGCATAAAGCAATTGGTGTTCCTGAGCTGATTGCGTATCTGCGTGGAACCCTGACATTGGACCAAGCTCGAGAGGCCGCGATCATTGCAACACGACAGTATGCCAAGCGGCAGCGTACTTGGATTCGCAGCAAAATGGGGGCATGGCAAAAACTGACCATGCCCGAATAATACCAATAATAGCAGGAAACTTAGTTGTTTTCCTTTGAAATTAATCGCGCTATGGTTGTGTTCCTCACGTCATATCGGCGCCGGAGATTGCCATAAGATGAGCGTTACACAGCTAAACATCCAATCCCTTGCGCAGATCATTGGAACCGCGCCTTGGCGGTTGGGGTTAGCCCATGACAGGCCTCACCATACGCTATTTTGGTTCACTCGTGGGCAGGGCCGGATTTTACTGGATGGCCGCAGGCGTGGTCTGGGAACACATAATGCAGTGTTTGTTCCCGCCGGTGCCCTTTTCGCTATTGAGCCAGGCCCCCAAAGTTTAGGCCAAGTTGTCATCATGCCCGAAGGCACCCCGTTGCGTTTGCCTGATATGGCTCGGCACTTGCGTGTGCGCGATGTTCACACGCAGTCGGAACTTACTGCGCTGATCGAGGTTGCGCAGCGCGAACAAAGCCAGTCACGCCCTTTGGCCCAAGACGCCTTAGAGGCGCATGTGTCACTGATTTCTGTCTGGCTGCGCCGTCAAATCACGCTTGAAGAACATGTTCCGATCAAACGCAGCGCGGGTGAGCGTCTGTCCCAGCGCTTTGCGCAGCTGATCCCTGAAAACTACACTTCGGGCGCGCCGATGTCATTTTACGCAGACAAACTGGGGGTCACCCCCACCCACCTGACCCGCACAGTTAAAGCCGCCACAGGCAAGACAGCCGCCGATCTATTGACTGAACGGGTGGTTCATGCCGCGCGCACATTGCTAGAGACCACAGACCATCCCGCGCGAAACATTGCCAAACATTTGGGCTTTGGTAGTGCTGCGTATTTCACCCGCTTTATGCAACACCATGCGGGTCGCTCGCCCAGTCAATTGCGTTCACCAACGCAAAAACCCAGCATTTCCCAGCAAAAACCGCGCCCCACAAACAGCTTAAAGGCCGCACAATAGATCGCAATTTGCGCAATTACCCCAAGTCCAAATCTCAACCACGACACAAGCCGATGTCGCTTAAAGCCAACAAAGTGTCATTAAGCGACATTGACGCCGCCCCATTAGTTGTGCCTGATGGGACCCAAGGATGTCATCTATGAACATTCTAAAGGTCTAAAAACGGACTGGGGGAGAAACCGAGGCGCGATTTAATTTGCGTATCGCACCGCTGCTTTCGCAGCGACCTTCCCATACATCAAGGGCAAATGCCCAAAGCCAATAAGTAGGATCAACCTGCTTGCAGCCAACGACGGGGGCTAACATTCATGGGACTATTCATTCTCAGACGTCTGGGTGTGATGATACTGACGGCACTTTGTCTGACGTTCATCGTATTCTGGCTGACGAACCTTTATCCGAACCTCGAAAAACTTGCCAAAAACCAAGGCAACTTCCGAATGAGCGACGAGGCAGTGACCTCGTATCTTGGGGATCGCGGCTATCTTGAGCCGCTTCCGATCAAATTTGCACAATGGGTGGGTGTTGCGCCGGGTTGGGTAACGGAAAAAGAGGATGGCTCCACGATTGGTCGCTGTTTTAAGGATAATACCCCTGAGGATGAACGCCGTAGCTTTTGTGGTGTGTTGCAAGGGGATTGGGGCCGATCAACTGTCTTTAAAGATGACGTGGGTAGCATTGTTTCCACCCGCCTTGGCCTAACTGCTAAGTTGATGTTCTGGGTCTTAGTTCTCATGATCCCGATGGCCCTGCTTATCGGTGTCTTGGCTGGGATGAGAGAAGGGTCCAAGCTGGACCGATCCTTATCGACAGTGTCGATCGTCAGCACAGCAACGCCTGAATACGTATCTGGCGTTATATTTATTGCCGTCCTCGCCTCATCGAAATTTGGCCTGTCACCGCTGCTGGCGGATTGGGGCTGGATTGAGGGCAAGACCCTGTTCAAGGGTTCTGCCACTTCGGCTATGGAAAGTGCAAATTTCAATAACTTCTTTCTGCCTGTCCTCACCATTTCGCTATACGGGATGGGATACATTGCGCGGATGACGCGCGCATCGATGACCGAAGTTATGACTGCGCAGTACATACGCACCGCCCGCCTTAAGGGGGTGTCCTTTCGCAATATCGTTTTGAAACACGCGTTGCGCAATGCACTGATTGCACCCTTTACGGTAATCATGTTGCAGATTCCGTGGTTGTTGAACGGGGTCGTCATTGTCGAGATGCTGTTCAACTATAAAGGTTTCGGTTGGGTGCTGGTGCAAGCCGCTGGTAACAACGACATCGAACTTTTACTGGCGGTCTCGGTTGTATCCGTTGTGGTGGTGCTGTTCACGCAGCTCATCTCTGACATCGGGTATGTCTTCCTCAATCCACGCATTCGCATTTCATAAGGGAGGGCATAGACATGGAACAACTCACTTGGACCGGAGCGCTTTCGCCGCTTAATCTTTTTCTCTTGCTTGCTGTGGCCGTGCTGGTCATCGCAGTTGTAGTGCAAATCATCGCCAGCTTTGCGCCATCGGGCGGAAACCGCGCCGTTTACGCGGACGGATCGATAGCCGCAGACAAAGGGCTGTCAGGTTTCGTAGGGATGATCGTGAATTATGCCCTGCTGACGACGGTTACGATAATTGTGCTTTACGTGCTGTTCGGTGTTTTCATGGGTACAAGCGCTGGCATCATCGGTGGCATGACCCAGCAGTTACTGCCGGTCTGGATTGCGTTGATTGCAACTTATGCGGTGTCCATCACATTCAAACGTAAGCTGGGCCTTTATGGCAAATTGTTTGACAGCACTGTGGGCATGATTGGATTTGGCCTTGTTATGTTCTGGGTTTATGCGGGCTTCTTTGGCGGCGCGCTCGAACTGATCCCAACCCATGACACACTAAGCCAGTATTCAGGCATGAAGAACAAATCCCCCGGCACGCCCCTGCGCGGTGCCGAAGCGGATGACTACCAATGGTTTCTGCTGGGTGGTGACAATCTGGCACGTGACGTGTTCAGCCGCCTGTTTGAGGGCGCTTGGGCTGTGGTCAAGATTGCGCCTTTCGCAACGATCTTTGCCTTTATGGTGGGCATCACGCTGGGTCTGCCAGCGGGTTACTACGGTGGCCGTCTGGACACCCTGCTTAGCTTCACCGCCAACCTCATCCTCGCGTTTCCTGTGATCTTGCTGTTCTATCTGCTGGTCACCCCCGAGATCAGGCTCACCGGATTGCCCAGCTATATGGCGCTAGTGTTGTTTATCTTTCCACTGATTTTCATCGCGATCCTACTGAACTCGCGCTTTTACACCCAACCCAGCCTGCGCACGCCGCTGCTGGTTGTGGTCCTGGGGTTTGGCGCTTGGCTATATCTGTCTATGGTCAGCACAAATGGTTCACTGGTTGAAACACCTACCTACGCAATCCCGGGCCTGCCCGCATTTTTGGACGGATTTGATATTGATCCCGGTCTGCTGGTGGTCTTTGTTGCAGTGGTGTTTGTGAACGCACCCACTGTGTTTCGTATTGTGCGCGGCTTGGCGTTAGATATCAAAACACGTGACTATGTGGCAGCCGCGCAAACCCGCGGCGAGGGTCCTTGGTACATTATGCTGTGGGAAATTCTACCCAACGCACGTGGCCCGCTGATCGTCGATTTCTGTCTTCGCATTGGCTACACAACCATCTTATTGGGAACCTTGGGGTTCTTCGGGCTGGGCCTTGCATCGGAAAGCCCTGACTGGGGTACAACGATCAAT
This sequence comes from Sulfitobacter sp., assembly GCA_033851935.1. GTDB lineage: Bacteria > Pseudomonadota > Alphaproteobacteria > Rhodobacterales > Rhodobacteraceae > Sulfitobacter. Next base: position 7,342 of record JAWSVL010000001.1, on the reverse strand, counting down.
GCAGGGCGTCGTTTGCTATCGATCTATCCACATGCTGCCATCGCACCAGCTGTGTCCTTGCTGACACTTGTGCTGGGGTTGAACCTGCTGGCGGACGGTCTGCGCGAAGAAAGCCTGCGCGACTAAGTAGAGAACGGAGGGCCAATCATTGGTCCTCCCCGACATTTATGGCCGACAAGACAAGCCTGTTTTCCGGCCCTCCCCATAAGGAGACACAAGATGCCAAAGACCGATTATGATGGTCCTATCCTTGAGATCGACAAGCTTTCGATTTCGTTCTTTACACGATTGCGCGAAATTCCTGCGGTGATGGATTTTTCCGTCTCGGTAAAACCCGGTGAGGCCGTCGGCCTTGTGGGTGAATCGGGCTGCGGCAAATCCACTGTGGCGCTGGGCGTGATGCAGGATCTAGGCAAAAATGGCCGCATCGTAGGCGGCTCAATCAAGTTTAAAGGCCAAGATTTAAGCAAGATGTCCGACGCCGAATTGCGCGACATTCGCGGCAGTGAAATTGCGATGATCTACCAAGAACCCATGGCCTCGCTTAACCCTGCGATGAAGATCGGCAAACAGCTCGCCGAAGTGCCGATGATCCACGCAGGCATGTCCGAAAAGGAAGCAAATGCGCGTGCGCTTCAGGTGGTCACAGACGTAAAGCTTCCCGATCCTGCGCGCATCTTGGACTCCTATCCCCACCAGCTGTCTGGTGGCCAACAACAGCGTATCGTGATCGCAATGGCGCTGATGTCAGAGCCCTCACTGCTGATCTTGGATGAGCCGACAACCGCGCTTGATGTGACTGTTGAGGCCGCTGTGGTTCAATTAGTCAAGGATCTGGGCAAGAAATACGGCACCTCCATGTTGTTCATCTCGCACAACCTCGGTCTGGTCCTAGAAACCTGTGACCGGATCTGTGTGATGTATTCCGGCGAAGCGGTTGAACGTGGCTCAATCGAGGATGTGTTTGACGAAATGCAGCATCCCTATACGCAAGCGCTGTTCCGCTCGATCCCGTTGCCGGGAGCCGACAAAAACGCCCGCCCTCTGGTTGCGATCCCGGGCAACTTCCCCCTGCCCCATGAGCGCCCAACTGGCTGTAATTTTGGCCCGCGCTGCGACTATTTTGAAGCGGGTCGCTGTGATCAGGGTGACATCACCATGAAGGATGTTCCAGGCAATGAACGCCACGCAACGCGCTGTCTGAAATTCAACGAGATCGACTGGCAAGCCCCGCTAGAACTGGCCGAGGTAAAGACCAAAGGCGAGGTCGGCGACGTAGTTCTGAAGATGGACAACCTCAAGAAATACTATCAGGTAGCAGCGAACGCGATGTTTGGCGGCGGCAGCACCAAGGTAGTCAAAGCCAACGAAACCCTCAGTTTTGAGGCGCGCGAAAGCGAAACACTGGCGATTGTGGGCGAAAGCGGCTGCGGCAAATCCACCTTTGCCAAGGTTCTGATGGGGCTGGAAACCGCCACAGACGGCACAATCATGCTGGACAATCAAAGCATCGGTGACGTCCCGATCGAAGAGCGTAGCACCCAAAACGTTGCTGACATCCAGATGGTATTCCAAAACCCGTTTGATACCCTCAACCCGTCGATGACCGTTGGACGCCAGATTGTGCGTGCCTTGGAAATCTTCAAAATCGGGAATAATGAAAAAGAACGCTGGCAGCGCATGCTAGAGCTGCTCGATCTGGTGAAGCTACCGCGTGAATTTGCGACCCGTATGCCGCGCCAGCTGTCGGGCGGACAAAAGCAACGTGTCGGCATTGCGCGCGCCTTTGCTGGGGATGCGCGGATCGTTGTCGCGGATGAGCCGGTATCAGCCTTGGATGTGTCCGTACAGGCGGCAGTGACCGATCTGCTGATGGAAATTCAGCGCGAGCACAAAACCACGCTGCTGTTCATCTCGCATGACCTCAGCATTGTGCGTTATCTCAGCGACCGTGTTATGGTGATGTATCTGGGCCATGTGGTGGAACTGGGCACAACCGATCAGGTGTTTAACCCGCCCTATCACCCCTATACCGAAGCACTGTTATCTGCGGTGCCGATTGCCGACACAAAGGTAAAGAAAAAGCACATCGTGCTAGAGGGCGATATCCCCTCCGCCATGAGCCCGCCCCCCGGCTGTCCGTTCCAAACGCGTTGCCGTTGGAAAGAACGGGTGCCTGGCAACCTGTGCGAGACCGAAATCCCGCCTGTTCGAATGCTGGACGGCGATCATCAGGTCAAATGTCACCTCAGTCAGGAAGAATTTGACGGGATGGAGCCTGTTATTGAAATGGGCGATATCGCAGCGGAGTAACTATAAAAAATGCGAAACTGAACGGCCAACTTTTGGTCGCTCAGTATTGTAAAGGTCTCACAAACAATCTTGCTCTCAATTGAACATCAACCAGAGACACACGTCACACGTACACCTTCTTGGTCGAATAGTTTCATCTACTACTGAAGGCTAAGAATGTCCGCTATGTGGACCTAATTCGCTTTCGCAGCGGTCGCGCCAAGGTACGTTGTCAAAACTTAAATCACCTCATCATATCGCCCAAATACGGCGTGGCATACTCTTCAGCGTAGCGTCTTCGCCCCGACTTTCTTTTTCTGGCACATCGGAATTAGCCGTGGAACGGAAGTCACTATCACTTACAATTCCCTTTTGAGCGACAAGTGTCAGAGAACCGAGGTTATGCGCTGCCATCTCCGAATAACCGCTCGACCCAATTTCAGCGCTAAAATAGTACTGCCGCAAAAACCGATTATCAGAACCATCCCCCGCAGAACACATTCGTCGCCGTTGAGTCTTGCAGCATTTCGAAGGTCTCCAAAATCGTTTTCGTTGGTGTCTCCCCAAAATAATACCAAAATCAAAATTCCTAAAAGAGCTAGCATCTTAAAGGAATCGTACCCTAAATACATGGCCGTCAAAGCAAGTGCTATTGAACCAACAAACATGACTACTAGCCGGGATGGAATCAGCAACTGTGTTGCGCAACTATCAATGTAGGCGGGATATGGTGAGTAATGGCCCGAAACAGCCAGCAAAAGCCCCGAAATGCAACATATCATCATAGGCATCGCGAGAAATCTCGCTGCTAGCTTCAATGGCCAAAACACTGGATGTTATTCACTTTCTGCTAGCGGTTGGATGCCGTTGCCAAGTTTAGGGATTAGCATTTGTTGATTACAAGGGGGGGGGGAAGATCGATGCTCGCACATATCTAACTCAATATGAAGCGTCCGCATCGCTAAAGTTGTCGTTCACTCAGAGCGCAGCATCGGTCGTTTTGGGCTCCAAGCAGACTTTCCAAAGAAACGAAGAGAATGCATCCCGAACGAAACGTACAGCCAAGAAAACCTCTAAGAGAGAGTCAGGGTTTTACGCCGCCTCTGTCCCCAATCAAAACAATGGTAAATCCATCAGGGCCATTGCAATCACGCAGGGGAAATAGGCCGCGGCAAAGAAGAAGAACGACGGGAAGCGGTTGCGCATTGCACTGCCTGCGATTGCCATCACTGGGCCAGCACATAGGGCCAGCAGCGTCGGCATGACGATCATCTCATTATATTCAAATCCCGGACCCCACGGCATTTCGGGATTTTCCAGACCTGCTGCAATGGTACCGGCAATCATCCCCAAGACGGTGCCCATTAACATCGGTTTGACGTTGCGGCGCACGGTGGGTGTATCGGCGGACATTGATGGAGAACTAAACATGGAGCTAGAAACCCCTTCACCCGTCGCCATCTCAGATTTCCCATATCCTGCATGGTTGTTGATCCGTGCGATGCGTTGGTTAAAAAGATCTTGGCTCATGGGATTTACTCTTGTCCATATTAACTATGGTTAACGTATCGTTTTTCAATTGGGCCGGATTTAGGCAAAATAGCGATGCGAATAGGGCTTACATGAACACTATTGCCTCGCACCCATTACGTGCACCCATAAAATAAGGGGGTATTGAGTAAAATTTTGCCACAATTGTTTGCAACTAGATGCCAAGGAACGTGAAGAAACAACGGCAGAAGAACCAGAATCAGCTGCCCGTGATGATACGAACGTAGTTCTTTGTCTCGCGATAGGGTGGGATTCCACCGTATTTCTTTACCGCCCCCGGACCCGCGTTATAGGCAGCCAATGCCAGACGCCATGATCCAAATTCAGTATATTGCTGCTTGAGATAACGCGCACCGCCCTCAAGGTTTTGTTTGGGATTTGTTGGATCGACCCGCAATAAGGCGGCCGTTCCCGGCATCAATTGAGCAAGGCCAATCGCCCCGGCATGCGAGACCGCCTTGTGGTTCCAGCGGCTTTCTTGGTGAACCAGACGCAGGAAAAGATCCTGTGGAATGCCATGTTTATCCGCCGCTGCGCGGGCCATGGCCAAAAACGGGCCTTTGTACCGGCCGCGATATTTCTTAACCTTTGCGCCGCTGCCGTCATCCCATTTGGTTGGCGTTACAACCGTAGGCGGCTGCAACCGAGCAGAGCTGTGGTATTGTTTGGAAGCACGGGTATCGAGGAGTTTCTTTTGCGTCGCAAATAGTTTGCTGCGGTTTTTGGACGAGAAAATATCGGCCGAAACAGGTGAGCCGGCGCTCAACGTTCCTGCAATCAAAGCCACTACTGCTATGCGCATCTTGCTTTCAGCCCTCAACATCGTGTTTGAACGCCACTATACCAGACATCAAGTCAGTGACCAGACCTTGATACGCAACCCTACGCTCCCCATGATAAAGCAAGTGTCCCTGCCCTACGATCCCGTTATAAAGACGCCGGACTGGTATGGCGAGATTCGGCCGATACCGAAACACACATAAACAAAGACACCAACAAGGAGAGCAGCATGGCCGGCTCAGTTAACAAAGTCATTCTTATCGGCAATCTGGGGCGTGACCCAGAAGTGCGCAGTTTTCAGAATGGCGGCAAAGTGTGTAACCTGCGCATCGCGACATCAGAAAACTGGAAAGACAAGAACACCGGCGAGCGCCGCGAGAAGACCGAATGGCACTCTGTTGCGATTTTCAATGACGGTCTGGTCCGCATCGCAGAACAGTACCTAAAAAAGGGCTCGAAGGTTTATATCGAAGGCCAGCTGCAAACACGCAAATGGCAGGACCAATCCGGTGCAGATCGCTATTCTACCGAAGTCGTCCTGCAAGGTTTCGGTGGCACGCTGACCATGCTTGACGGTCGCGATGGCGGCGGCGGCGGTGGCGGTTATGATCAAGGTGGCGGCGGTGGCGGCTATGACCAAGGCGGCGGTGGCAACTTTGGCCAAGGCGGCGGCGGTGGGTACGATCAAGGCGGCGGCGGCAACTTCGGCCAAGGTGGCGGCGGTGGCAACCAAGGTGGCGGCAATCAAGGCGGCGGTGGCGGCGCACGTGATCTGGATGATGAAATCCCGTTCTGAGGGTAACAAAATCTGAAAAATGTAGATTTATATGAATACAGCGATGTATTTCGTATATTTCTACATTTTTGTAGAGCTTTGACTGCTCAACCTCATGCGAACAACTGAACGCCTATGTGTGTTTGCAGGTCAGTCGCGATCCGAATTGAGCACTGATGGTACCGATGGCGAAAAGCATAAATATCATAAGCTGAAGTCGCTAACTCCGTTCACCGACAACGTGATCCCAAGCCTCCAACGCCAAATCACCAATAATTACGATCGGCGGAAAACGTTTGAGGTACAGTCAAGGCGCATTGATACCTTATCACTCAATACTAAGCCGCCAAAATTTGTAGCCATTTCAAAACCAAGAACCTTTGACAACACAGATTTGTGACGCTGCCAGACGGTTAACCTTGCTAAATGTCTGCGTGGCTTGTGCTTGGAATTAACGCTTGAATATTGTGATAGCTGCATCGCTAGGTCACGGCGGGTTTTCTTAGAGAGCAACTGCGTACATTCAATCGCAAAGACCCTCCCTCATTCGCGATCCCACTCCAATGCATCCACGTCACCCGAAGCTTTCAAGATACCGATCCAGTAAGTAACCAAGAACAACGCGAAGTAACCCACCACTGGCGATGAACCGTATTTTCCCGGATCGATCATATCAAAGGAATGGGCTGCGAGGGCCATTGCGAATTTTGGCGCCGCGCCCGCCTTTACCCTTTTTGGTTGATAAAGAGCATTCGATCCATATCGGCCTAATCAAATGCAAAGCTGGTAAGACTAAGGCCGTTCATTAGCTTCCTGTTTTCACAAACATATGTCGCTGTGGTGACACCAAACACCCGCACCAATGGTCCATTTTAGTGGATTATTGGTGCGGATAACAAAATAGACCTTCCCGAACTGTAACCAAACCCATCGGGATGGCATCCAATCCTTAATACAAGCCCGCAACGGCACTTACGCGGCCTTGAGCATTTAGGATGAAAGGCAAATCAAACTACCATACTATCTGCACATTTTGCTGTTGGTTGAACCAGATAATTCAACAGGACATCCAAACAATGCGCATGATCGCTTAGAACTAGGATACCCTTCAAAGGTCCTCTAGCAACCTTTCCACTCGGAGAACCACACCGATGAATCTGTACCTCTTCACCTCAACCTTTATCTTCCTGATTGGCATCGGCGTTTTGGCGATTGTCGTGCTTTTCATCATCGACGTGACCCAAACCGGCGATGCTGTGCGTCGTAATTATCCTGTCATTGGCAGGTTCCGGCATGTGTTTTCGACTCTGGGTGAATTTTTCAGACAGTATTTCTTTGCGATGGACCGCGAGGAAATGCCGTTCAACCGTGCCGAGCGGGAGTGGATTGGACGGGCTGCAAAAGGTGAAGATAACACTGTCGCGTTTGGGTCTAGTAAAATGTTGACGGCCCCCGGAACCGCGATCTTTGTGAACTGCCCTTTCCCCACACTTGATGAGGATGCCCACGAGGTTCAACCCCTGTTGATCGGCCCTTACTGCAAGGTTCCCTACAACGCGCCCTCCTTTTTCAACATCTCTGCAATGAGTTACGGCGCGCTGTCCACGCCCGCCGTGCAGGCATTGTCCAAGGGAGCCAAGATGGCCGGCTGCTGGATGAACACCGGAGAAGGCGGCCTGTCGCCCTATCACCTCGAAGGCGGCGCGGATGTTGTCTTTCAGATCGGCACCGCGAAATACGGCGTGCGGGACGAAAACGGTGATCTGTCTGACACCAAGCTCAAAGAAATCGCAGCCCATACTCAGGTCAGAATGTTCGAACTGAAAATGAGCCAAGGCGCCAAACCCGGCAAGGGCGGCATCCTGCCCGACATGAAAGTGACCCCTGAAATCTCGGCAATCCGCGGCATTCCTGAGGGCGAGGATTCAATTTCGCCCAATCGCC
>JAWSVL010000039.1:0-2811 GCA_033851935.1 Sulfitobacter sp. | reverse complement strand
GTAACCGCGCCATTGGGACCGCCTGCCTGACGCTTTGGCAATGATCTAAGAGACGTCGCTAATGACGTCATTAGCGACGTCTCTTATACGGGGTCTGAGATGCGTGGTGAAATTCTTGGGGCGGAGCGTCGGCGCTTCTGGCATGATGACGATAAGCTTGAGATTGTGGCATCGGTCGGGGTTGCCGGGGCGAGCGTGACTCAGGTTGCACAGCGCCATGAGATTAAGCGACAGCAAATTTACGCGTGGCGGCATGAGCTGAAGAAGAAAGGCTTGTGGTCGCCCGATGCCGGGGCGCTTTTCTTGCCGCTGGACATGCCCGTGACTGCAGGAGTGCCGGTGGCGCAGGCCCCGGTCGCTGAGCTGCCGCCTCCAGTTGCTGTTGAATTGCGCCTGCGTGGCGGGCGCAGTTTGCATTTTGAAAGCACGATTGATCCTGCTGCGCTGTCGGCGCTGATCCGTGTGGTTGACGCTGCATGATCGGCCCGGGCACCGGTGTGCGTGTGTATCTGGCCTGCGGTGTCACGGATATGCGCAAGGGGATCGCGGGGCTGGCGGCGCTGACCCAGGACGTGTTGCGACAAAAGCCTACCAGTGGGGCGGTGTTTGCGTTTCGCGGCCGTCGGGGTGATCGGATCAAGCTTCTGTTCTGGGATGGGCAAGGGTTTTGCCTCTATTACAAGGTGCTTGAGCGAGGCCGCTTTGTGTGGCCGAGCGCGCAAGATGGCGCGGTGCGCCTGACCTCCGCGCAGCTTGCGATGTTGTGGGAAGGGATCGATTGGCGACGTCCTGACTGGGGTGCTCCACCTGCGCGGGTGGGGTGATTTTGTCGCCAAATTTGCGTTGTTTATATGGCCCTTTGACCTGACTTTTGGTAGTCAGGCGCATGTCTGAACACGCCGAAAACCTCCCCGATGATCCCGCCATTTTGAAGGCGATGATCGCGGCTTTGCAGGCAGAAAACGCCAAGATATCGGCCACGTTGCGCGTCCATGATCAGTTAGTTCAGGCGCTTCGCCTACGGATCGCCAAATTGCAGAAACTGGCTTTCGGCAAGTCCTCAGAAAAGATCGAGCGCGAGATCGAACAGTTGGAGCTGGCGCTTGAAGATCTGCTGGTCGCGGTTGCTGAGGAAGATGACGCACCCATCAACGAAGGGCAGGATGAACCTTCACCGGAAGCTGCCGATGCACCCGCTTTGCGCCGCCGACCACGTGTCTCGGATACGACCCCGCGCGAACGCCGTGAACTTGACCCCGGCACCTGCTGCCCGGACTGTGGCGGCGATCTACGTGTGGTGGGTGAGGATGTCAGCGAATTGCTGGACATGATCGCCGCACAAATGAAGGTTGTTCAGATCGCCCGGATCAAGAAGTCCTGTCGTCGCTGTGAGAAGATGGTGCAGGAACCCGCACCGAGCCGCCCGATCCCGGGCAGCATGGCAGGGCCAAACCTACTTGCGCATATTCTGGTCTCCAAGTTTGATGATCACCTTCCACTCTATCGCCAGCACGAGATCTTTGAGCGTATGGGCGCGGACATCCCCGAGAGCACGCTGGTCGGCTGGTGCGGACGCTCCATGAAGACCTTGTCGCCGCTGATTGAACGGATTGAGGCTGACATCATGGGCAGCGACCTGCTGCACGCAGATGACACACCGATCCGGGTGCTGGACCGCTCAAAGCGCGACAAGGGTCTTGGCAAAGGGGTCAAGCAAGGCCGGATCTGGGCCTATGTGCGCGACCAACGGCCTTGGGCGGGGGCATCGCCACCGGGGGCCGTCTATCGGTTTGCACCGAACTGGAAGGAAGAGCACGTTCTCAGCCATCTGGCCAACGCCCGCGGCATCCTCCAGGCTGATGGCTACAAGGGATATGCCAAGCTCTATGCGTCTGAACCCTATGGTAAACCGCGCTTGCGCGAGGCGGCCTGTTGGGCCCACCTGCGCCGTGACTTCCACGACTTTTGGACCTCAACCAAATCCGAGATCGCCCGCGAAGCGCTCGACCGGATCGGCAAGTTCTATGACATCGAGCGCGATATAAACGGCCAGCCCGCTGACGTGCGTCATGCGACGCGCCAAAAGCTCAGCCTGCCCAAGGTTGAGGCTTTCTTTGCCTGGTCCGAACAGCAACTTCAGCGCATCCCGGGCAAAAGCGATCTGGCCAAGGCGTTCCGCTATGGTCTCGCGCGGCAGGAGGCCCTCAGCTTGTTCCTAAGCGACGGGCGTGTGGCCATTGACAACAACCCCGCTGAACGCGCCCTGCGCCCGATTGGAATAGGACGGAAAAACTGGCTCTTCGCGGGTGCCGATACCGGTGCAGAAACCCTCGCGCGTGCAATGACCGTCATTGAAACCGCCAAGCTGAATGATCTCGACCCACTGGCCTATCTCGCCGACATCCTCGACCGTATCCACGATCACAAGATCAACCGGCTGGATGAATTGCTGCCGTGGAATTGGGTGCCGCTGGACACTGCCCATTCACAGGCCACCTGATGGCTACCGTGACCCAGGCCTGCAGCATCGACTACGTAGCCAGAATGTTGGGCGAGGATGCCGAACTTCTCGAAGCGATCATCTCCAACGACGACAACCTGACCTATGGAAACATCGTCAGCGTTTACGTCGGACCCGACGAAACAAGCTCCGCACTGACCCATGATGGGATCCAAGAGCGGACGGAAATGATCCGCGCCGCTCGTATCACCAACAAAACATGGCATGAGTTCATTGATGACTTCGTGGATGACACCGATCTGGTGGCACGCATCAAAGCTAAATCACCGCGGTAGCAATGGGGCGGTTAC
>JAWSVL010000010.1:0-70607 GCA_033851935.1 Sulfitobacter sp. | reverse complement strand
ACGAAAGCGCGACAGGTCCAGTAAATACGGAACTCTTGCCAGAGTAACTTAACCTCTACTCAGGCCACTTGCCCTATGCACGGCTGACAATTCTGGCGTGAACTATGTACTCGGCGAGAAACCTAGCGCTGAGGAGGAAATAGCTTTTCAACATGTATTGGGACAAACTAGGGCAAATAGGTTCCTGTCTCTTACTGTGGTTCCAAATAAGGAGTAGGACTGTTAGCAGTCCCGAGCGGGTAATAGACTGGACAAATTCACATAATCAAGGCGATTTACGGAAAGATAAATCTTAAGTCGTTTTTAAATATTACTCAAAATTGCCAGCTGACAATTACCCAAATCTGGGCTGTTTAGGGGCGACTCCTTTCCAATCAAATTGCCGTGACGTGTTTTAACCCCATTGCTCTGATCGCCTCGTCAAAAACGGGACGCTCGATTCCAATCATGGGGATCAATTGGACAGCAATATTTATCAGGTCATGCCAATGGCGAACGGGATCAGGAAAGTAGCTTTGGTATTCTGGGCATTGCACCACAATAGATTCAAGAGTCACCGTCTTTTTTTTGGAACAAGTTTTGACAATTGGGGGTGAGACACAGAGTTAGATTATATAATCCATGTGCCGTTCATTTTCGGTGTTTCAATCGCCTCTATTGGATCGGTGATGGTCGCACCGGATGCGGTTAGAGCATCACTGTCGGGTCTGCGACGGTGGGCTTTGGAGGTCGCATCAGTCAGGTCGCAAGGCCCGGATAGGTCGATCAAGGTTTGGCGTAGGTGGCCCAAATGAGCGCGTGGGGCAGCGTGGTTTTTGGCTTGGGCCTGAATGCGATATACATGGGCGGTCATGGAGGGCGTCTCGCGGGCGAGAGGTGACAGGTCAAAGCGGAATGCAATCCGGCCAATGCCGGTGGCGTTGCGGGTAAAACACTTGCGGTTGGCGTTATCGTGGCAGCTGACAATGTCGGATTTTACCAGCTGAACTTGGTGTCGGCGGATCGTGCTTTCCGGCATGCCGTTCAATCGTGTGCTCAGTGTTTTGTTTGGTGGAAAAACAATAGAGCTGTTGTGAGACGGAAAGATGACACGATCGGGTAGAAAGGGCATAAGGGCGCGCAAGACGCCGAGCGTGCGATAAGATAGCTCATACATAGGCGCTGCTTGAGTGAGCAGGTTCAGCATTTCCCATTTATCAAAGATTTGATCGGACGGGGTAGGGACCAGGGAGGATCCATGCGAAAGGCAAGCCGATTACGGCCGCTCAAATTGAGATTGGGACGCGTTTTTTATATTAAAATCACGAAAGACAACAAATACCCGTCCCTGCGCATAGCGCAGAATTGACAGGACCATGAAGGAGGGGAGCACTCAAAAGTGCAAGAATTGGGAAGGCTTTCTGGGACTACTGTCCTGGGGGCTTTATTTGGGCTGTCTCTTGGGATCGTGCATCTTGTTCTGTTAAGTCCTCATTTTTCTTCGTCTCGCGATTGTGTCCATCGCGTATGAAGTTTTGCCATCAGCGCTTCTGCGTTGGTGTTTATCCATATGTCAAACCCGTCCGCAGTGCGGGCGAGGATGTTCACCGTCACGCAGGCTGTGGGGCTTGTCCGGTGCCTTGGCGGTGGCCCCTCGGGGCGAGACGGGTTGTTGGACGCGTTTGAACGCAGCCTAAAAACGGTTATCGGATTTGCCGCGGTTGAAGTCGGGGGTGTTTGAAAAGGCTAAGACACGGCTTTAGACGCCCATGGTTTCAACATCTTGGCCAACGCCATCCAAAGATTACGGCCAATTCCGGAGGCGGACCCTATCTTTTTAGGAAGGATAGCTCAAACGCGCTCCCAACCTTCAGCATTCGCGACACAATGGGTAGATCAATCGGCAATGCATTTAGCTGGGCGGCAAAAAGAGGCGTTCTCAATAAAACTGAGATCTTAAGGTGCCGTGTTTTCCTGACCTTGCGCTAGACCAATGCATGATGGTCTAACTGACGGATTATCGCCTTGATTGGCATGCCTAGGTAGTGAAGCGTGGCAAGGCGGCGGCCATAGGCAATTTCGTATCGCTGCGGTTTTGTGGCGTGGGGCCGTAGCAGGACTGGCCATAGGTCTTGAAGCTTCCAGACAGTTTCTGCTGTGCGAAAGGGTCCAGACCTAGACGGTCTTCAAGACCGGTTTCATCAATCAAACTGACATCGATTTTCTGGATCGCATTCTCTTGCAGTTTGCTGAGTGAGCTTTGCAACGCACCGACCGCGCCACGGGGTGCCGGATTTGCAGGGCGTGGCGCTATCTCGTGCGGGACGTCTGGCCCGCTAGATGTCAGAATTCCTTTACGTGCCATGTATCAGCGCCCCCATGCTTTTTGTAACAGCAAGTCAATTTCCGAATTCACAAGATAAAAGGAATCCACCGCACCGTCATACGTATTGCGGTGGCACTGGCTGCGCTCGACTTCCTAAACAGTGTGTTGGGCTAGACACGCATCCGAAATAGCCGTGGACTTCAACATCGGAGCAACCATAACTTCATCCCTGAACAGCTGGCGTAGGAATGCGACGACCTGTTGTTGAGGGCCTCATTTGGTTCGTATCGGTTGATCAAGCAACGCAAAAAGTCGAATTGCATGTTCGCGCGAGCGTTAACAACAACATCCAGTAAATCCGCACCCATGTGCAGGTACTGTAACATTGAGGCGACGTCGAGCATGTTGGGAACGCTTCCCGTCGAGGCACAACAGCGTCGACATGGTTAAATATCCCAGTTGCGGCGGCCACGCAAATATGTGCCCTTTACCTTGGGCGACTTTTCGAGGACATCACGGATATCTTGGATGTTTTGCCCTGTATAGAGCCGACGTCCACCGGCAGAAGCTGCGACATCAACGATCTTTTCGTCAAAGCGAAGCATGCGCAAGAAATTGGTTGATATGCCAAGCATCTCGGCTGTGTCACCGGCACTAAAGGAGCGCAGTTCTGTTCGGGTATCTGGCGCATGAACCTTAAGCATGTGGCTTTGCAGCGCATCACTTAGGCTATGAAATCTGGCTGCATACACCAGATTTTGGTGTGATAGAGCAGTCCAATACCAACATGCGGTAGTTTTGTCCGCCGAGAGATATATTGATCAATGGCAAAGATTGCCATAATCTAGGGCAAAAAGGATATCATTATGGCTACGATGAATATTTCATTGCCTGACGGAATGAAAAGTTGGGTCGAAACTCAATCAGAAGAGGGCAGTTATGCCAATTCTTCCGATTATGTACGTGATTTGATCCGTCGAGATCAGGCACGGGCGCAGGTGATCCTGGAGTTGCAGCTCTCACTGGATGTCGGGCGCGCTAGCGGAACATCAGCGGAGTTTGATCCTAGGGTATTCAAGCAACAAATGCGAGGGTAGTCTGGCGTGCACACTATTCGCCTTACGCCACAGGCCGAGCAAGACTTGCGTGATATCTGGCAGTACGGTGCCGGAAACTGGGGAACGCCACAGGCTGAACGATATTTTGATGCGATGTATGGCACATTCCAACTGATCAGTGAATTTCCAGAGATCGCGCGACTGAGGGGGGAGTTGAAACCGCCAGTTCGTCTGCACCCGTTTCGAAGCCACCTTATTGCCTATGATGTCGCGGACGACGGGATTGATGTGATCCGCATTCTGCACATGCGTAGTGACGTTTTAGCCTTATTAGAGACCTAAATGGGTGGTTTTTTACGACTGCGAGTCGGTGGCGAACTGCTTGTTGGTGAAGTCTGCGAACGTGTCGTGAGTAACAATTATAGAACCCATGCAAAACTTAGTTGTCAAAATACTCCTTTGGCCAAACACCTGATAAACGCACCAGTTCAAGTATAAATTTAGGCTAATCAACAAAATATAACTGAGCGCCCAAAATGTATATGCTTAGGCCTTATTTATATGGGGAAAGTGAGCTCCCGAGCCTAAGTTGGGGTGGCCCAGCATGTAGATCATGCGCAAACGTAAACCACTTATTATTGGATTGAAACTATCCGATTGGTGGGGCTACGGGAGCAATGAAAAGTGAACAAGATCATTATTCAAAATCCAATCAACAAAGAAATGGTTGTTTTGGCAAAGGGCCTGAATTCCGTTTCGATGGAACCTGGATTTCTTGGTCAGGTGGCTGATGGTATGGAGCAGGGTGTTCTTGTTTGGGATGCTGATGGCATTTGTACCATGTACACTGATCGGGTTTTTGATGTGTTGGAAATGCGTCCCGCAAATTTGTACGTCGGTATTGAAAGGGTTGAGTTTCTTGCCAGCGCCCTGTCGCGCGGCGAACTCAGCGAAAAAGCACTGGTTAAGACGCAGGAGAGTTTTTCGCGCAAAACGCCATTTCAATTTGATAGGATCTTGCGATCTGGCCGGATCGTGTCCACTGCCGCCCGTCCGATGGTAGATGGCGGGTATGTTGTGACCTTTACGGATGTAACATCGCAACGCCGCGAATCTGCCGACTTGGTTGCGGCCAATGATGCTGCTGAACTTGCTCAGAAGAAGGTACTTGAAACGCTAGAGAAAGAGAAGCTGCGCCAGTACGAAACGTCAATGCTGGCGGAATTGGGCGATTGGCTGCAGACCTGTAAATCATTGAATGAGCTCTATATTGTTCTAAGAGAATACATGCGGCAGATGATTTCGGATAGCCGCGGGGAATTATATATTTACTCCAATTCGCGTGACGTTCTGGATGGTGTCATTTCTTGGGGCGAAACGGACATCCACGATCATATAAAGGCCGATGCATGTTGGGCTTTGCGGCGAGGTAGGAACTATTCATTTGAGCCCGAAAAAATCTCATTTGAGTGCTCCCATGTACAAGAGCAAGAGACGCCATCATCCGAAAACTATATTTGCGTTCCGATCATTGCTCACGGTGATACGGTTGGATTGCTTCACATCCAATTCCAAGCAACTGAATCGGAAGAGGTATGCTTACGGCGCCCGCATCAATTTGCAGCACAATGCGGTGAACTGATTAGCCTCGCGATTGCGAACGTTAAGTTACGCGATGAACTTCATCACCAATCTACGCGTGATCCTTTGACTGGTCTATATAACCGACGCCACTTCTTGGAATCATTGCGCAACGAATTAAAGCTTCAAGAACGTAAGAGCGGTAGCTTTGGTGTGATTTCGTTTGATGCAGATAAGTTCAAACTGTTCAACGACAATCATGGCCACGACGCGGGTGATATGGTTTTGCGTGCAATCTCAGAAGCGATGGGAACTCTACTTTCAGCGGATGAAGTTTTGTGCCGGTATGGTGGCGAGGAGTTTATGATATTGCTGCCCGCAGCCACACATGAAAATTCCATCCAAGTTGCGGAAAAGCTGCGAGAGCGCATTCAAGATTTATCGATATCTTATGCAGGACGGATTCTTCCTACTGTCACCATCTCTTGTGGAGTGGCTTCATTTCCGCATGATGGTGGCCAAATCCAAGATATTTTGAAGAACGCAGATGATGCGCTTTATCTTGCCAAGAAAGAGGGACGAAATAGGGTTGTGGATTCATCGGCCCTGAATGCCGGGAAGACGTAAAGACTTCGTTACAAAGTGTAACCGCGTCCGTTGGGCAGCCATGGACCTGTCACGCTTTCGTTCCGCCCCCTGTGCTCGTTTAGGCCGCCTTACGTTCGAAAGCGACCGGATTTTTACCGGAATTCGTCCGTCCGTTTCAGTCCCATAGTTCATCTCCTTTGTTGCAGTAAATGCTATCAAAGGAGCGGCATCAAACCGCGACAGGTCCACCAAGAGGGCAATCCACGTGACGAAACGGAACCAATTGGTGGGGCTTTGCCAGGAGTTCTTGTCGGCGTTTCAGAGTAGACTACAATTTGAATGAGTTTCTATCTAAGGGAGCGGATCGAAAGCGGGCATAACCCATCTCTTAGAGGCGGGTTATGCTCACTATTTCACATTAGAATGTTGTGGCGAGGGTTACCTTGAAATTCCGTCCGGCAGCTGCACGTGTGGACAGACGCGGCGTATAGTCTTGGTCAAACACGTTTTCTAGACCGAACCGGATTTCCGTATCACGCAGGAAGCCTTGTTGCGGTTTGTAGGTTGCCCGCAAGTTATGGACAACAGAGCCGGCGACAATCTCGTCATCGCTCTCGAACCGTTTGCTACCAATCATTTCCCAACTCATGTCCAACTCATCCCCAAACTTCTTGCCTAAGGTCAGCTGAAGTGTGTCTGCCGGAACGCCGCGCCAGTCCGAAGGAATATTGGATATGTCATACCCAGTTCCGCGCACGATGTTGGCATTCAAATCCAAATAGTAACCTGCTTCTGTAGCGTAAGAGGCCTCCAGTTCCAAACCCTCCGTGTCGACGTTATCCGTGCCAGAGTAGGAGGTTATGTCCCAAAGGGCCGTTTTGTAGATGTTTGCTTTTATGGAGAAGGTGTCGCCACTCGAGAAGGTATCCGTAACATCGTAAGATGCCCCGAGTTCGAAGGTTCGGGATTTTTCAGACTGGGTCATGTATGCGACGGTGCCCAAGTCATCAATAATGGGCAAATTTCCGGTGTAGGCCGCGCTGCCGAATAGGGCCAAACCGTTTTCGAATGCATAGCGAAGGGAGATGCCCCCCATAAGGGCTTCATTTGTGTACTCGGCATCGTTTGGCGCAGTTGAACCGCTGATATCAGATGTTTCATACCGGAGAGCAGGTGTTATCGTCCATGCGCGCCCGACATTCATTGTGTCTACAGCGTAAATTGCAACGCGGTTGTCCGTCCCACCCGGGGCTGCACTGGCGTCCAGACGCTCCTTACGGATCAAGTCAAGGCCAGTTCTTAGATTGTGACTGACGATACCTGTCTCAAAATGGCTGGTGTTTTTGATCGCCAGTTTAGTGGTTTCATAGCGATGATCTGCGTTAACAGTGCCAAAACCACCAGTAGGGAACGGGAATCCGCATGGGTCACTATCACCTTCACAGGATGAGCTACCTTCAACATATTCTTGGATAATCTCTTGGTCGGCATATGACAGCACGACATCAAGATTGACCAGTTCGCTTGATGGATTGAAGTTATAAGAGAGTACTGCAGTTCGAGAGTCTACTGTGCGATCTACATTGCCAAACGCGCCGCCACTCGTTTCGAATGTATCGTAGGGCACGTCGGTCTCATCCGTGCTGGTATCGGAGTAGGAAAACGTTACCGCATGGTCGCGATTTTCTCCAAAGGTATAGCGCCCTTTTACAAGGTAAGAGGGCAAGTTGAACCCACTGCTGCCGATGTCTTCTCCGCCACCGTCTTGTTGAACGTCTTGATCGCGCCAAGTGTAGTTTAAGAGGACTTCAAAGTCCTCGGTGGCTTTCCATGCCAGATTTGTTGAACTGGTGAGGCCATTGCCATTTGATGAAAAGACGGTCGTTTGGCTGCCAGCAAAGCCGATCTCGCCATCGGTAAAATCTGACGCGTCTTTGGTTTCCAGTTTGACCACACCGCCTACGATACCAGAACCATACTCAAAACTACCCACAGTACCACGAATGACCTCAGCAGATTTGTACAAGAAAGGATCGGTGAAAAGCTGGGTACCGATGCGGTAGATTTCTTCTGCGCCAGTCGACGCGCCGTCTACGACAACCGCAACCTTTTGGTCGGTTCCATATGTGGAGTTTGCACCAAACCCGCGAATGTTGATGCCCGATCCCTGTGGCGTTGAGCCATTCACAAGGTTTACGCCAGGTACTGAATCAATCAATTCGGCGACGGTGCCGGGTTGCCGGTCGTCGATTTCTTCTTGATCAATCTGGGTTACGGCTGTTGCAGTATCTGTTTGGATTTTTCGCTTGCTTTCACCCAATACGATCTCTCCCAGATCGACATCGGTGTCTTGTGCGAATGATGTAGTGGCAGCACCCATCAATAATATGCACGCAGTTGTGGCGCGCAACGCGGCGCGTGTGGTTGGATAAGACATTAGGTCCCCTAACAAACATGTCTGTCGACGATGCTTGCGATGAGGCTGGCGAGTCGTGGAGTTGTGGTTAATTTTGAGTGAATTAAAATCTCACTCTTGCATGCATTAATTTAACCCACTAAAACTGTCAACAATGTTCATCTTGCAACGATGATAGCCAGCCGTTCACTTGTGCCAGCCAGTTTAATGTTTCTTTAGCAGCTAACTGGACCGAGGTTTTTGAATGACAAAGTTGACCCCCGACGCGATCCGCGCATTGCGCGACAACAGCCGAAACCTGCGCGAGCGTGACTTTTCCGAGCAGAACGGAATTTCTGAAGCGGACTTGTTGGCTGCCTATACTGGCCAGTCTTCGACCCGCATTTTGGCGCATCCAGACCAGATCATGGAGGCGGCGCAAGCGTTGGGTGAAGTGATGGCGCTGACACGCGTCCCAGCCTGCGTTCATGAAAAAATAGGTGTCTATGACAACTACCATTCGGGACAGCACGCATCGATGGTTCTGAACGACGATATCGATTTGCGGATGTTCCCGCAGCACTGGCAGCATGGGTTTGCGGTAGAAAAAGAAACCGATAATGGCGTGCAGCGATCCTTGCAGGTGTTTGACGGCGCAGGCGATGCTGTTCACAAGATTTTTCTGCGCGACAGTTCCCGCGTTGAAGCGTGGGCAGGGATAAAGGAAAAGCTGTTTCTTGAGACGCAAAGCCAGGCCTTGGACCTAAGCCAACGCAAGGCACCTGAGGCTGCTAAGTCCGAACCGCTCAAGCTGGACATCTTACGTAGAGAGTGGGCGCGTTTGACGGACACGCATCAATTCCTGCGGCTTTGTTCAAAGTTAAAGATGAACCGTTTAGGGGCCTACCGGATTGCGGGTGCGCCTTTTGTGCGGGCATTAACGAACGGTGCGGTAGACCAGATGCTCAATCTTGTGCAGCAGCGCGGGATCGAGATTATGGTCTTTGTCGGGAACAAGGGCTGTATTCAGATTCATACAGGCCCGATTGAGACATTGCGCGGGATGGGGCCGTGGCAAAACGTCATGGATCCAAAGTTCAATCTGCATTTGCGGTTGGATCATATCGCTGAGGTATGGGCTGTCGAGAAGCCCACTCAACGGGGTATGGCCGTTTCGGTTGAAGCCTTTGATAAACAGGGTGCGCTGATTATGCAGGTCTTTGGTGTCGGTAAAGAAGGACGTGACAGCAGACCCGCATGGCAGGAAATCGTCGGCAGCTTGCAAGGCTTGGAAGAGGGCGTAATGGCATGATCAGGCGTCCTCTTTCAACACGGGTCCAAAAGCGGCTGACCGTTGGTGCGGTTTTGCTGGCTGCTGCGGCCTCTGGTTTGCTTCCTTCGGCTGCCAAGAGCCAGGCTGTTGATAC
The DNA here is from genome assembly GCA_033851935.1 of Sulfitobacter sp. Taxonomy (GTDB): domain Bacteria; phylum Pseudomonadota; class Alphaproteobacteria; order Rhodobacterales; family Rhodobacteraceae; genus Sulfitobacter. The sequence continues at coordinate 61,253 of JAWSVL010000010.1, read as the reverse complement.
GGACAGGGTTCTGTCTATCGGCGGGTCGGTTACTGAAATCGTGTATGCCCTTGGTCAGGGGCACCGCCTTGTTGCGCGTGACACAACATCGATCTTTCCAGAGATTGCAAATGATTTGCCTGATGTGGGGTACATGCGCGCGTTATCTGCTGAGGGTGTTTTGTCAGTCGCGCCTGAGCTGATTATCTCGGAAGATGGTGCGGGCCCGCCCGAAACCATTGAAGCCCTGGAGGCAGCGGCCATTCCATTCATCAAGATACCTGATGTTTATGATGCAGAAGGTGTGATTGCAAAAGTCCGCGCTGTCGGGAATGCGTTGGGTGCCCAAGACGCTGCGGCTATCCTTGCGGATCAAATTGCAGCAGATTTTGCTGATGCAAAAAGCCACCTCGAAACTGTGAAAGTGCCCAAGAGGGTGTTGTTCATCCTCAGCACGCAAGGCGGACGTATCCTTGCATCGGGTACCAAGACTGCGGCGGATGGCATCATTGAAATGGCTGGCGGCACAAATGCGATTACGGCGTTTGAAGGGTACAAGCTTTTGACCGATGAGGCGATTGCGATTGCTGCTCCTGAAGTAATCCTGATGATGGATCGTTCGGGGGATCATGGCGTAGAAAACAAGGCGCTGTTTGTTATGCCCGCACTCGTCCCCACACCCGCAGCGCAAAATCGCGCAATCGTGCGGATGAACGGCCTCTATTTGCTGGGGTTTGGGCCAAGAACGGCACAGGCCGCACTTGATCTGAACGCCGCCCTGTATGGAGGGTAATTTAATGGCTGTCCTTAGCGATGTTCCACGGCCTATGGACCGATTGCAAATGGCACGTCTGATGCATGTGTGGCTGGGGTTATTGCTGGTTGTTGTCAGCATCGCAAGTCTGGCTACAGGTGCATCGGGTACATCCCTTTGGGGGGTGATACTGAAGGTGGCACAGGGGCAGGCGTTAACCCAAACCGAAGCAGTTGTACTGTGGGATATCCGCGCGCCGCGTCTTGTGTTGGGGATTTGCGTTGGGGCGTCGCTGGCCGTGTCTGGTGCTGTGATGCAGGGGTTGTTTCGCAACCCGTTGGCCGACCCCGGTTTGGTAGGTGTCAGTGCGGGCGCGGGTCTGGGTGCAATTTCTGCTATTGTATTGGGTGGGTTGTTGCCTGCTGCCGTGGCGAATGTAACGGGAACCTATCTGGTTCCCGTAGCCGCATTTTTGGGCGGGTGGATTTCCACGCTGGTGCTATACCGTGTGGCGACCCGCGGCGGGCGTACATCCGTGGCCACAATGTTATTGGCAGGTATCGCGCTGGGTGCATTGGCGGGGGCTGCGTCCGGATTGATGGTTTACGCTGCAGATGATCGCCAGTTGCGCGATCTGACGTTTTGGGGGCTTGGCTCTCTTGCGGGGGCCAGCTGGGCCAAGGTGATGGTTGCGGGGCCACTGATCGCGTTGGCTATCGGTGTGGCGTGCACGCTTGGGCGCGGTTTAAATGGGCTTGCGATGGGCGAAGCTACAGCGCACCACATCGGCATTCCCGTTCAACGTATGAAGAACACGGCAATCCTCACGGTGGCTGGGGCAACGGGCGCTGCGGTCGCAGTTTCTGGTGGTATCGGTTTCATCGGGATCATCGTACCGCATTTGTTACGGCTGTGGACGGGGCCGGACCACCGGACGTTGCTGATCAATGCAGCATTGTTGGGCGCAAGCATGCTCTTGATTGCGGATATGATCAGCCGTGTTGTTATCGCACCTGCGGAACTGCCCATTGGCATCGTGACAGCGGTTTTGGGTGCGCCTGTGTTTTTGTGGATACTCTTGCGGAAACGCGGAATGGTGGATTTGTAGGATGATTGAGACCAAGAATATTTTCGTTTCATTTGAGGGCACTAAAATCCTCGAAGGGGTGTCATTTCAGGCGAGAGCAGGGCAGGTGACTGCAATTGTTGGGCCCAACGGGTCAGGTAAAACGACATTGCTGCGTGCCGTGACCGGGGGTGTTCCTTACGATGGGGTCGTGTCGCTGGAAGGTGTGGACATCAAAAAGATGCCCGCTTGGCAGCTCGCGTCTCGTCGCGCAGTTTTGCCGCAGGCAAGTACGTTGGCCTTCCCATTCACAGTGATCGAAGTTGTGCGCATGGGATTGCAACGCAGCACCTCAAGTGGTTTTGAACCCATCGCAATGGCTGCCTTGGGACGTGTTGGCCTCGCCACTTATGCGGACCGGTTTTTTCAGGATTTGTCAGGTGGCGAACAACAGCGGGTGCAGTTGGCGCGCGTGTTGTCGCAGGTTTGGCAACCGGTGGTGGACGGCAAACCCCGCTGGTTGCTGTTGGATGAACCCGTCTCAAGCCTTGATATAGGCCATCAACTGCAAGTCATGGAGATCATGGGCGACTTCGCCCAGGCTGGTGGCGGGGTGATTGCGGTTATGCATGATTTGAACCTCACCGCGATGTATGCTGATCGTGTAATGATGATGTCTGGAGGGACGCTTATTGCAAATGATACGCCAATGCGTGTTTTGACGGATGAGACGTTATCATTTGCGTATCAGTGTCATCTGCAGACAAATGTTCTACCTGCAGTTGGCGTACCGTTTATTCTGCCCCATATGGCCCAACCTGAGCTGGCCATCCGACCGAAATGCGGTACGGTTTAAACCTGATTTTCTTTGCTCGGCAGCGCGAGAAGACAAATTAGCATTAGGGTCATACAGTGGGTGCGATTAGGCGGAAATGCGCATCATCAAAAGCTTGATTGCATTGTCGAACAGCGCAGGGTTTTCTTCGGCACGGGCGGCCAGCTGCCCGCCCTCCATCAAGGACATCGTTGCAGATGCCTCAAGTTCTGGGTCAGTTACGCCAGATATCGAATTGTCATTGCGTCCATTTTCAAATGCATTGGCCATCCACTCGATGACCATGGCCCGAAACAGACTTATTTGGTGCAAGACATCAGGCGATAGACTATCGCGGCTGGCGGAAAATGAGGTGCATAAGCACAGACGTTTGCCATCATCGCTGCCTACCCGATACAGCCTGATCAATTCAGCCAATTGTCCGCCACCGGTGCCAAAATTCGCCTCGATCTTGGCGCATGCGGTTTGAAAATTATAATGATACCGATGCATCAATGCAACCGAGAGGATCGCCTTGGATGGAAAGTGATGGTGAATACTTGCTTTTCGAATGCCGACGTCTTCGGCAAGATCAGCGTAGCTAAACCCGTCAAAGCCAAGCCTGCGGGCAGCGTCTTCGGCGGAATTCAACAAGGCGGTCTTTGTGTCAACTGCGGGCATAACGATCACCTATTCTAGGGTTTTAAAGTCTTTAATACATTTTCTGCAGCTTCCAAAGCGCCTTCGAGATATCCGCCAAATTCTGGGGCGACCTCGGTGCCGGAAAAATGCAAACGGTTATCCCAAAGGCCAATTAAACTTTGCGGCAGCCCGTAGGTTGGGTGGGCATACAAAGGGGCTTTGTCAGCCTCGGTGGAGGTATAGGGGTCAAACGCCCAATCCTTAACATAAAGCTGTGCGGGTGATGCGGCGTTGGAGCCAAACAGACGGATCAATTGCGCGGTCAGGTGTTGGCGCAGTGTTTGTTCATCTGCACGGCCCTGTGGCGGAACGCCAATAAAGCCGAAAAGGGCATATGGACCACCCCGCGCCGGAGAGGCGTCGTGAATTTCAACCATCGGCCCAAGACGACTTTGTGCATCACCTGATAATCCATCTTTGCGCCAGAACGGCGTGTCGTACACTGCGACAGCTTTGGCCTGTCCGGCCATCCACGTAGAGACGTTCTGCATGGACATCATGGCGTCATGGGGCAGGGGGGGCACAAACGTAATATTGGTGGCTACGCGGGGAGGCAGAGATAGGATTATCCGATCCACATGAATCGTTCCGCCATTGCTGAACGTGGCAATGACGCCATTTTGTGTCTGCGTTAGGTTCGTAACGGCTGCGTTCAGCCTTTTGCGATCTTCGGGCAGGCGGTCGGCCAAGGCCTGAGTCAACGCTCCAAGCCCGCCTTCAAGCCGCCACGACCCTTCCATGGAGGAAAAGCCGCGACCGCGTTGGACCTGGCCGCGTTCATTTCCGTAGGCTAGATCGCCACTTGCATATTGGTCGAATTTCTTCAGCCCTAGTTCGTCGATCAACGCAGCGATACGCGGCTGAGCGGGCCAAAACCATGCTGGACCCATATCGAAATAACCACCGTTGTGGTGTTCAGTCTTAATACGCCCGCCAAAACGCGCGCGCGCTTCGGCCAAGAGATAATCTTGGCCGATTTCTTCAAGCGCGTGCGCAAGGGCAAGTCCGGACAACCCGCCACCGATGATCAGAGTTGTCATCAGGCAGCAGGTGGCTTGGCGTGGGTCAGATGGCCTGTTTTGACCCAGACCTTTGCTCCGTCATCGCCTGCAGTGACGTTCAGTGTTTGACCTTCGGGCAAACGCAACCACGCGCCTTTGCCAAGGGGTTCGCCGCCATCAAGAACTGATCCGCTGATTACCAGCATCTCAATCCCGCCAGTGTCTGATTTTCTCAACGTGGCACCAGCATCAAGGTGGCTGTAGGTCACAACTTCGAATGCGTCGCGGTGCAGTTCTGCCGTGGCGATGCCGTCGATAGGGGACGCGAGTTCGTCGGCCATGGTTTTGCGAAACTGCGTGCGATCATTCATGTCGAATTGCCACAACTTCACAAAGATAGTGCATCCATCGTCAGAACCGGGCGTGTGTGATGTGGTTGGCGGGTTGCGCACATAGGTACCTTCTGGGAAATCGCCGTGTTCATCCTGAAATACGCCCTCCAGAACAATGAATTCCTCGCCCCCGGTGTGGGTATGAGCAGAAAATTTGCTGTTGGGGGCATAACGCACGATGGATGTCGCACGAGCAACTTCGCCGCCGATGCGGTCCAGCATACGCCGGTCCACGCCGGGCATGGGGGAGGGGATCCATTCTAATTGATCGGAATGAATAACGACACGTTCTTTGAAATCAGCGTTCAGGTCCATTGTTCGTATCCTTTTGGTGCTTTCTGGGGCGGCCCCATTTGGCGTGTTAAGTTAAGTCCTACGAGTAGGTAGGGCGATAGGTCAAGGGGATGTCAGGTTAAAGTCTGGTGCTTGGGTTGCGGTCGGAGAATACGCCGAATGAATAACGGAGCGGCAAAGCGCATTCATCGCGAACGACGGTTTGCACGGTGATCCGTAAGCCGCGGTCCATTAATGGCAGTTCACCATCGTTGAGACCTTCGATCAATTCGGCAGTTCCTTTGATGTTTAGTAATGTTCCCGTCTCGAAATCTACGAACTCAAGGCCGATACGGTTGTCGGTCATGATGTTGCGGTAGGTGTTGTAAAAGCTGTTACCCTTGTAATCGGGAAACCGGAGTGTCGTGTCAGTTAGCACGCTGACAAATCCAGGCATCCCGCTGCGGTAATTGATGTCGACCCCGGCACGCGATGCGATCAAAAGGGTGTCGGCCTTGGCTATTTGATCTTTGTCCACCTCGTTCAAGGTTGTCGAGGTAACCGGTGTTTTTGGTGTTGCCGAGCCCACAGGAGTCTTGTTCCTGATTTGTATGTATTTTGAGCAATTGCCATAGCTTTGATCCACATGAAACGACAGACTGCTGTCTTCTGCCGCGTCAACTGTGGCATTCATGCGATTGCGTCGTTGTGTTTCGTAATGGATGCCAACAACACTTGTTTTTGCACCAATGGATAGATTTTGATCGTCAGGTTCGCCAGAGAGTGGGTACGATGAAATGGTCAAGGTCTTTCCGTCGGGAGATTTCATAAAGCCAGCTGAGCCAGTCCGCATGATCGCCCAAGGGTGACGGATTGGGTCGACAGCGCCGATATGGACACTTTCTAACATAGCGGAAAATGCGCGGTGTTGGTCCGGCATGTGATCGCGGATCATGCGTAGACCCAGCTGATGTTGCCGTTCTTCGATATCTAATTTCTGGTGCAGGCTGCGTTCGCCTTCGTGAAAGGCGCTGATTGGCTGAAACATCTGAGTGCCTTTTCGGATTGGAACAACTTGACTGCCTTCTAATAGGTAGGCACTACTAATGTAGTCAATTGAAAAGCCCATTCAAGTCGCATTCCTCTCGGTTTCTTGGAGAACAGCGGTAGTATTACGGCGGTGCAAAGGAAAAGAAGATGAAGTTTTACGACAGTTTCGGTTTACCAAATCCAGATCGAGTCAGGATTGCGTTGGCGGAAAAAGGTGTCTTGCACCAGGTAGAGATTATCCAAGTGAACCTTTGGGAAGGGGAGCATCGCACTGCTTCGTTTCAGGCGAAAAACCCTAGCGTGACTGTGCCTTTGCTTGAACTCGACAATGGCGTCGCGATTTCTGAAACCACAGCAATCACTGAGTACATTGATCATGCTTTTGAAGGTATCTCTCTAACAGGTAAGGGCCCAGAAGAGCGTGCGGTCGTGCATATGATGCAGCGCCGAGGCGAACAAAAGATCGTGGATGCGATTGGGACCTATTTTCACCATGCCACACCGGGGTTTGGGCCAGAAATCGAGTTGAATCAGAACAAAGCATGGGGAGAGGCGCATCTCCAAAAGACGCTTGATGGTATGGCCTATTTTGATGCGGTGTTGCGAGATCAAGCTTATGTGGCGGGTGAAGCCTATTCAATGGCGGACATCACAGTCTTTACTGGTCTTAACTTTTCCGAGACCTACCCTAAGGTCTCGGTACCCGCTGAATTGACTGCGTTGGTCGAATGGCGGCAACGTATCGCTGCGCGCGCGGCTTGCGCTTTTGTACCCGAAACATTGAGAGGACGCCTGTGAGTAATCTAATCCGATCTGAGTATCTGATAAAGGACATCCCGGAATTCCGTGAACGCTACGGCGATACGACCTACACGATTTATGACAAATCGGCTCCGTTCCTAAGTGAGCCGATGCAGAAATTTGTGCGATTGTCTCCCTTTTGTGTAGTGTCCTCGCAAGACGCTGAAGGGCATTCCGACATCACCCCGCGCGGCGACCCTGCCGGGTTTGTCGAGATAATCACGCCCAAACTTTTGTTGATCCCCGACCGTCCCGGTAATCAACGTTTTGATACGTTCAGAAATATCCTCACGCACCCACCAGTGTCGGTATTGTTCATGATCCCAGGTGTGTTTGATACGTTACGGGTCAATGGCCGTGGCCTGGCAACGCGTGATCCGGAGCTTTTGAAACGGTGCGCTATAAAAAACCGTGTGCCGCCGGTTGGACTGTTGATCGAGGTAGATGAAGCCTATGGACACTGCTCAAAAGCGATCCGGCGGTCTGGTATTTGGGATCCGGAAACACAGATCGATCGCAAGATCGCGCCAAGTCTGAATGAGATGATGTCAGCTCATCAAAACTACGACCAAGACGTGCTGGATGACATGGATGAACGGATCGATCGCGATATTGAGACAAATATGTATTAGGCACGTTATCCGGCGGTCACATTGAAGTGAAGCTGTTCGATCGGCTTGCATTATGTTTATCGACCTTCTAGTAGGTAGATATCAAAACTAAACACAAAGGGAAACATCATGATTGGCTATTCAACCGTCGGCGTCAAAGACATCGAGAAAGCAAAGAAGTTCTACACAGAGCTTTTTGATGCGGATGTTCAAGTAGACATTGGCCGTTTGGCAATGATCGGTAAAACAATGGACGCGCCGATGATTGCTGTATGTGAGCCGTTTGATGGCAACGCACCTAGCTGCGGCAATGGTGCGATGGTTGCGTTCTCGGCGTCTTCTAAAGACGAAGTAAAGGCGATGTATGAAAAAGCGGTCTCATTGGGTGCAACATCTGAGGGTGAGCCGGGCCAACGTATTGATGATGTTTTCTATGGTGCATATGTTCGGGACCCGGACGGCAACAAGATGGCGTTCTACATCTTTGGTTGATTGATCAACCAAAACTCAAGCGAATGAGGCCCGTCTTGAGAGATCAAGGCGGGCTTTTGCCAATTGTGGGCATAAAAGTTCGGGCGCTTTTAGCCGGCCCAAAACTCGAGTATACAGAATGCAGCGTTTCTGATGATTGGGAAGCCGACTTTCATTTGAAAGGAAAGTTCATGGATATTGGGCGTTTTTCTGAACGTATGATGGGCATGGATGACGCCACATGGATGCGCCATTCCAACCCTTTAAGTGGCTGGAGCCGCGTTTCCATCCTACCCCTTTTATCCTTGGCGATTTGGAGCAGGATCTGGTTGGGCTGGCACTGCATTTGGGTGATTGCAGTGGTTGTTATCTGGACTTGGATGAATCCGCGTGTGTTTGGTCCGCCAAAATCGAATGACGCATGGATGACGCAAGGGGTTCTGGGGGAACGCATTTGGTTGGCGCGGGCATCGCACGCAATCCCTTATCATCATGAAAGGGTGACACGCTCCCTTAATTTCACCGCGGGTCTCGGCGCGGTCGTTCTGGCCTTAGGCTTGTGGAAACTCGATGGGGGGATGACCCTTGCAGGGTTGGTCACCACGATGGGGGCCAAACTTTGGTTTCTCGATCGCATGGTCTGGCTCAAGACGGATGCAGACAGAGAACCGTTGGATTAAAGATGATCCAGACGAGCTGATGTTAGGTGATTGGCCACAACTGGATTGCCGTATGTAGTGGAGCGGCAATCCGGCAGTCACGATAGCGGACCGCCCAAAAACCGTTCCAACTTACCGTGATAGATTCAGAACAAATTTAGTTCGTATCTCCATTCATCGGCATCTGGCGTGACGCTTTTGAGATCGTACTCATTGTCGATAAGGTGCTGCGCCGTCGGATCGCCCATTGCTGCTGCACGGTCGATCATTTTTCGCCCTTCAACTTCGTCTATTGGAACACCACGGCCACGAAGCAGGTCTAAACCGTAGTTGAAGGCGGCGACTTCGCTCCCCAATTCTGCGGCTTTTCGATCCCATTCTGCTGCTGCAGCAGGGTTTTCAGGGCCGCCTAGACCATTGTCTTCGATCCACGACATCCAGGTCATTGCCTGAGCGCTGCCTGTTCGATCGATGGCTTCTTTGAAGATTTGCCGCGCCTCTTTGTGTCGGCCTGCCTTTGCTGCGCCATATCCAATTACGTAATTCATCGGGTCGATTTCGCCGCGGCTCAAGCGATCCATCATACCTTCCATCGAAAGTTCTTCGGGGTTTGTAACGCCATATTCATCAGCCGTTGCAGGTATTGAAAGGGCAAGTGTCATCAGCAGGATTAGTGAATTTCTCATGATAGCCTCCGGTTTCTATGGGCTGATTGTGTAGATGGGGAGGTTCGGAATTGTCAGAATTTCCCAAAAAACTTACAAGAAATATGCAAAATCAACCGTTGAACCGGTACCCTTGGCCATGAACGGTTTCGATCATCACCCTATTGTTGCGATCGGGATCCAGTTTTCTGCGTAGCGTGAGCATGTGTTGTTCCAATGCGCGACTGTTTGGCATGAAGTCGCGGCCCCATCCGGCATCATAAAGCTGATCCTTGCTGAGGACAAAGCCTTGGTGGCTTCGCATTTTCAGGATGAGTTTGAGATCACGCGGCGTCAGATCGCTGGAGTGTGTACCGATCACTGCCGACATTCGGGCAGGGCTTATGCGGACTGGACCAAAATCAAATGCATCGTCGTCTTCTGGCGAAAGGCGGGTCCTTTTTCCATGCCGGATGTGTCGATATCTGAAAATGCCCAAGCCGATGATCAGAGTGATAGCAGCAATATCGAGTAGGCTAAATGAAGCGCGCTCAAAAATAGTTTTGTGATCTTCGGGCTTGACCCCCAACGCCTCTGCCAAGGCAGGTCCGTTAATAATCAGGCAAGCCTCCGACTGACACCAATAGTGGATTTCGCCATTTTTTGATTTCACTTCAGTTGAGATTGGGTCTGCCTCATCACGCAAACCTTCTAACTGTTTTAGATCGGCGAGATAGGGCTGTTGGCTGAAATGGGCCATTTGATCAATAGCTGGAAATATTCGTTGTTTATCTTGATCCCAAAGTATTATCCCTTGGATTATCGGATCTGTATGCAACCGAAGTTGCATCTCCTCGGGTGCAAGCATTTGCCATGATCTTAAACGCTCATCGAGGGTCTTGTCGGCCCGATTTTGATGCTCAGGTGCTAGAAGAAAACCCAGAGCCACAAACAGGGGCAACGTCAGGAATAAAGGATATTTCGTCATGGCGTTGATTGGGTCCGTATTAGAATGTGCGGTTTTCCAAGTCACCATTTCAAGGCCAGAGAGGCCAAATTGTCGATACGACCAAAGGATTGTTTTTCATGATCCTCCGCTGACCTACGGCTTTGGCTCTAAATGTTTGGCTTAGGCACTGTTCAGCCGATCCTATAGCTTGGTTTCATCGAGGCAGGCGCGCGCATAGTGAAGTAACTCTGCTTGAACCGCTTGGATTGGTTCAGATCCGCGACTGTCTTCGTTGCGTAAAATCCATGCGGATATCTGCGGGTCTATCGTTTGGAGATTGCTCCTCCTAATGCCACTTAGGTTGTTACCGACAACATCGGGTAAAACTCCTATCCCCATCCCGTGACTTACAACGGACACAAGTGTTGCAAAATCGTTGACACTGTCAACTGACAGAAACTCTTTGTCCTCAAGCTGTAGTTTGTGCATTCGATTTCCGGATCGTTCGACGAAAACGAGTGGTACTTTTCCTGTCCGCCTATTGTCGAAATCCTCAATAATTTGGGGCGATCCGAACAGCCCAAAGGTTAAGGAGCCGATGCGACATCCAATAAGGTCTGGTGGTGGAGATGATGTAAACCGCACCGCCAAATCAACGCGGCCAGCTTGAACATCAGTAAGATTATCTTCAGCAACAAGCTGGAACGATAGTTTTGGATACTTGGTTTTGATCTTCTGTATGGCTGGCAAAACAAACAATTCAAAACCCCATGAGATGCACGAAATTCGCACGGTGCCGGTAAATGCAGGTTGATCTATTTGTGACAGTTGGATGACGTCTTTTACAGGGGACTCCATCAAAGTGGCCAGTTTGCAAACTTCCTCTCCCTGTACCGTGAGAACCCAAGGGTGCCTGTGTCGATTGATCAGCCGCAACTGCAGAGCGCGCTCTAGCTGGGCGAGGCGCCGCGAGACAGTCTGGTGACTAACATGAAGAAATTGAGCGGCATTTTTGGCACTTCCTTCTCGATCCAATGCCAAAAGAAGTTTGAAGTCATCCCAATTCACCTTGGTATACTTGTCCATTTTTGCACCTAATCTGTACGATAACACTCATATTTTTACCCTACTGGGTTCTCTAAGGTAAGGAAAATTTCATTTGGAGAATTGCCATGAGTACACCGGAATTGTTGATGCTAACGGGAGTATTTCACCTTGCTTTGCTTTTTGCCCATGGTGGATATATCGCGCTAACTTTCGGCGTTGTCTGGGGGACAGGCCGTCGAAACAAGCCGGTCGTAACAAGTGATCTAAGTCGACGGTTCGAACGAACCATTACCAACAACCTGGAAAGTATGGCTGCATTCATCCCAGTCACAACCGGAAGTCTATTTTTGGCGGCACCAATGGATTGGGCCACATTGGCCGCTACCATTTACCTAAGTGCGCGTGTTTCGTTTGCAGCGCTGTACCTGCTGAATATCCCCTATCTACGTACGGTTGCCTGGGTCACCGGCCAGATGATGATCGCGGTAATTTCCCTGCCACTGATCTATGCTGTTTGGCCAAATTATTAGCTTGAACAGTGCCCTCATAGATTACGTCGCAAAATCCGCGGCCATGTTATACATACGGGCTCAAAGTTCTTATGTCTCAGACCATTGCACAAACGGGCGCGGGCCCCCCTTTGAGCTTGGGTGCCTTATTTTACCTCAAATTCTGGATCGACGGGTACTTGCAGTGCTGTCACCAGATGGTTGGTAGAGGCCGCAAGTGCTACGATTTGCATCAACTCACCATGCTCTTCTTCGGTCATTCCTTTGGCTTTGGCCGCTGCTGTGTGGGAATGCACGCAATAGCTACATCCATTGGCCACAGAGACCGCGATATAGATCATTTCGCGCGTTTTCGGATCAAGCGCGCCGGGGGCTGCCATCAGAGATTTGACGTTCTCCCATGTGCGTATCAGTCCCGGGGGATCAGCGGCCAATGCACGCCAGATGTTGTTGATAAAATCCGAGCCGCGGGTTTCTCGGATATCGGCAAAGACCGCTTTGACAATCGGGTCTTTTTCCGCTTCCGCGTCAGACATCAGATGTGTTGTCGCCATAATAGTTTCCCTTCTTCATGTGCCCAGTTCCAGTAAAGCGCGCCGGCCTTTGTAGCTGATGGGTCCTACTGGTACATCGCGGTCTGCAAGCCGATTATCGGCAAGACCTTTGAGATGTTGCCACTCAAAAAACTCTTCCGTTTTGTGGGAGTCGTCAATGATCGAGTTCACCTCCATTGTCAGACGACAGAATTTGGTCACTGGTTGTGGTAACCCGCCGGACTTTGCCGTGGGCAACTCTTTTCGGTAGAGTTCAAAATCGGGGTTTTCCGTGCCGGGCGGCAAAATGCTGACGTCGATCTCTTTGCCTGACAGTGTCGGTTTCAATTCAAGCTCCTTTGCAGAGGCGTTTACACGGGATGCGTGCAAGTCCAATTCGTGGATTACCCCGTCGATCAGGCGCGCGGCGTAAAAAACGGCAAAGCCAAGGCAGGTCGTGTGGGAATTTATTCCCAACACTGGGGTGTTTCGTGTGCCATTCGGCTATGGAACTAAAACCAAGGAACCGCCACCGCTCATACTTTCAAGTGTGTTGTGGGCTTCACGTGCGTCTTTCAACGCAATGAGTGTCTGTTGCCCCGCTCTTAGAACACCCGCTTCAAACTTGTTGAACACCCGCGTGGCCATGGCCTGATAGGCATCTGGATCGGTCAGGTAGTGGAAGAGAATGGGGCGCGACACCGTCAGGGATTTTGCTGCAAGCGTTGCCATGGCTAGTGGGTCAACTGGCCCCGAAGATTGCCCGAAATTCACCATATGGCCGCACATCTTCAAGACGTCCAACGATCCGGAAAAGGTATCTGCCCCAACGGAATCGTAGACCACATCAACGCCAGTATCACCCGTGATCTTCCTAACAGCTTTTTCAAACGCGACCTCACGGTAAAGGATCGTATGGGTACAACCATTGGCCTGCGCAATCTTTGCCTTTGCCGGTGAGCCAACTGTCCCAATGACATTTGCCCCGAGGGCTGCTAGAACCTGACACAACATTTTGCCCACACCACCTGCAGCCGCATGAACCAAAACGGTCATGCCCGCATCAATTTGAACAACTTTTTCGGTCAACATCTCAACCGTCATTGCGCGCAGCAGGTTGGACGCGGCGGCCTCGTCACTGACCCCATCGGACAAGGGCACAGCCAAACTGGCTGGCAACATCCGGTGTGACGCATAGGCCCCATAAGTGCTCGTGACATATGCAACGCGGTCGCCAATTTTCAGCCCCGTCACATCATCGCCTATAGCTTCAACCACACCCGCGGCTTCACAGCCTGGAATGCCCGGCAAACTAAGCGTTTTGTACAGGCCTGCGCGGACATAGACGTCATGGTAATTCACACCAATCGCCGTCTGCCGGATACGCACAGCACCGGCATCTGGCTCACTTAGTTCAATTGGTTCCAATTTCAGGGTGTCTGGTCCGCCGTAATCGCGGATGATGATGGCTTCGGCCAAGGGATTTTCCTTTGCGTTCGAGGGCTGGGTCGGCTCTTTCTACATGGTAACTAAGGATACGCACGGGGTGATAGCACTTTTATCCGCTTCCCAGATATTCCCTTATCCGATGGGTTTGAATAGGCGGCGAAAAGGTGCTCAATGCGGACTGATCTTGGGTATGCTATTCGCCATTTTCTTTGAGGTTTCGATTGTGGATTGCCGCTTGCATGAAGGCCTCTAATTCTGAATTGAAAGCATCAGGAGCGTTGAAAAATGGCGCGTGACGTCCGTAGGGAATATCAGTCGTTTTGCCCTGCCAGATGTTCCCATAAGGAAGGTCGGCAATATAGCTGTGGTTCAGAAACGGATCGTCGTCTCCATTCATGACGGCAACGGGGATGGTGCCACCCGTCAGCATTCGCATTTGGCGTGGCCAGTTCACAATTGTGAGTTTCGTGATCATGTAAAATCGTGCACGTCCGTCAGTACGGCGCAGATTGCTATGCAAAAAATTGCTCTTTTCGGACTTTGGCACAGTAGCATGACTGGCCAATGTGTTTGATTCAGCGTTTGTTAGATATTGTTTGCCTGCCAAGATCATGTGCGACTTGGGGTTGTGCCCGTTGGCAAAATCGTCCGGTGCGATGGTCAGCGGTGAAGTGCCAGTGGTGATAATACCCGAATAGGCCGATGGGTCGCGAGACGTTAGTTCCAACGCATTGTACCCGCCCAACGACCACCCCATGACAAAGGGGTTTTTAACGTCAAGGCGATCAAGGATCGTCCGTGCGATATCGGCATAAGCAATGACGTTATATGTGGTTTCGGGATCGCCATTGTCAGAGGCACCATGCCCCGGCAGGTCAAAAGCAATAATGCGGTGTTTGTCCCGAAAATGCGCGAACTGGTTTTCAAAGGCTTCTTTACAGGCGGAATTACCATGTAGGAACAATATTGGAGGCATTGTGTGACTGTGCGAATGGCCTGTATCAGCCACGGCAATTTTCCCGTGTTTGGTCTCGATCATCTGTTCGTTTACGCCCAACTTGGCCTCGCGTGTTGTACGCCAAGTGGTCCGGCGCACTCGGGCCATCAAGGCGCTACGCGTATTCTGAACGACCTCTCTGATTTCTTGGATCAGACCCCATAGGCCACCTGGGTAGAACACCATAACAGCCACGATCATCACCGCTGTGATAATCTCGCGCCACGGGCCAAGGCTGCTTAGGCTTTCGGACAACAGAATGATAACAAAGGCTGCGATCACCGGACCCCAAAGTGTCCCAAGCCCACCAATCAAAAGAATCGACAGCACCAGTGTTAACGATCCAATGCCAAAGATATCGGGAGAAGCAACGCGCACGTAAGACGCATAAAACCCACCCGCGATTCCTGCAAAAAAGGCACTGACGGCTAACGTGGCCAGACGCGTTTTCCACTCAGAAACACCGCGGGCCTGCGCGTAGTACTTGTTGTCTCTCAGGGCGACAATCGTGCGTCCCAATGAACTGCGCATTATCAGATAAAGTGCTCCGATACAGATAACCATCAGGCCAAGGGCAACGTAGTAGTACCCAATTTTGCCGTCTTTAATGAAGCGATAATCACCGATCTCAAGCATTGGCAACGTCACCATGCCAGAGGTCCCACCGGTGATTTGGCTTTGACTGATGACAATCTGATAAAGGATTTGGCTGAACGCAATTGTGACGAGGATCACATACATCCCGTCAAGCCGCAGCACGGGTAATACCATGACGCAAGCAACTGCTGACGCCATAAATCCCGCCAGTACAATCGCCAACCATGGGTTCACACCATAGGTCTTGGCGAGAATGCCATAAGCATAAATACCTGTCGCAAACAACGCCACATGGGCAAAGTTCAAAAGCCCGCCATAACCAAAGCTCAGGTCCCAACTGGCCGCAACTATGGCAAAAACCATCGCTAGGATCAGCAGGTGGCGCACGTACGACCCGTCAATGAAAAAAGGTACCAAGGCCAGAAGTGTGACCACGATAATGCTTGGAATTAAGCCATTGGTTTTGTGAAATGGGGGATCATAGCGCATGGGTCAAAGCGTTCTTTGATGATGACCAAAGAGACCGGCAGGTTTGATGGTCAACACAACCATCATCATTGTAAACAACATTGCCGGTGCCCAATAGAGGCCAAGGTAAAAGGTTGTGAAACTTTCGACAAGCCCCACGATTAGGGCTGCATAGATCGGGCTGGTGAAACGTGCGATACCGCCAAAAATCACGACGATTAGGGCTTTCATTAGCGGGTCAGCGCCGAAGCTTGGGTTGATGAACCGGACGGAGCCGATGAAGTATCCAGCCAATCCAGCCATCGCCGCAGACAACCCAAATGCCAGTGCATAAAGCAAGGGTACGTTCAGCCCCATTAACTCAGCTGCTTGACGGTTCTGCGATACCGCACGCATTGATCTGCCTGTTTGGGTCTTCGACAAAAACCAGCCCACCAGTCCAAGGATGCCAATAACCATTGCGATCATTGCGATGTCGTTCCAAGAGAATACAACGGGGCCGATTGAGATATTGCCCTCTGCAACCGGGGAAATCTGTTTGGCGCGGGGGCCCCAGATCAACAACAGCACGTTTTGTATGATCGTCGCTCCGGCAAGGGTAGTGATAACGGTTGCCGCGACGATATTGTCCTTACGTTCAAACGGGCGAATGAACACCTGCTGAAAGGCAACGCCAAAGGCAAAAAGGAAGGTTATGCAGGCCGTTAGACCCGCGATATGACCAAGCGCAAAGGCATCTATATTCGACACCTGCCAGCCTATATAGGCCCCCAAAGCAATGAAAGCGCCGTGTGAAAAATTAAAGATACCCAGCGTGGTCCAGACCACCGCCAGCCCAGAAGCCATCAGTGCATACAGTGCACCAAGGACAAGGCCACCGGATAGGACAAACAGAAAGCTCTCGAAACTCATGCGGCATGTTCTCCAAAAAGCATGGCCATCAAATCTTGGTGCGAAGGAATTTCGAACTTTTCTAACGTCTTAGAAATGTGCCCATGGTCAAATAGGTACAGCCGATCGATTAGTTCGGTCAGAAATGTCACATCCTGATCAATCAAGATAAGCGGCACACCAGATGCCTTGATCGCGCCAACGGCGCTACAAAGTTCTGTGCGAAGTTTAGGTGACAGGCCCAATGTAGGCTCATCCAAGATCATTAGCTTGGGATCCGCCATCAGACCGACAGAGATGGCGACCATCTGGCGTTCACCCCCGGACAAGTATCTAATTTTGCTGTTCAGCCGATCGTTGAGCCTGGGGAAAAGGCTATGCACCTGTTCTAGTCGCCTGCGGGTATCTCCCCGACCGTTTGCCGCGACGGGTGCTATGGCTAGCGTTTCTTCGATAGTCATTTCGGGGAACAACAAATTGCCCTCGGGCACATGGATCAAACCTGCCCGCGCTACTTTTTTTGGGTCCATACGTCGGCGCGTGACAACGTCGTAGTTAAAGTTACGCCATTTGCGCGATCCTCGATCTCCTGCTCGGTTGAGCCGTTCCCCGTCAAAAACAATATCTCCGGTCCACGGAGCCAGTACTCCACTTATTGTTTTCATCAGGGTCGATTTGCCGTGCCCGTTTGGGCCAAAAAGCCCAATGCTTTCACCGGGTGCGATGGTCAGATTGATATTGTTGAATATTTGGATTGGATCGTAGCCGCCAGACAGGTTTTCGAGTTTTAAAAGACTCATGCGGCTGCTCCCAAATAGGCTTCAATCACGACGGGTTCTTTTACAACATGTGTGGGGTCGCCTAATGCAATGATCTTACCCTGATCCAAAACCATTAATCGGTCAGACACGTCCATCAACAGGCTGAGGACATGCTCGACCAAAAGGATGGTCATTCCTAACCCTTTGAGGTGCCGGATAAGCGCGTTCATCCGCTCAATCTCCTGCACTGTCAGGCCGGAGGCGGGTTCATCCAACAGCAAGACCTGTGGATCAAGCGACACTGCACCGGCCATCATTACAAGTTTGCGCAGATAGACGGGCAATTGCCCTGCTTTCCAATTATGTAGTGTGGCAGGAAACCCAACGAGATCCAAAGCATGTTCAGCCAAGGCCAAACGTTGATCAAACCCTTTCGCACGTTTGGTTTGTTCGATCGTCACAAGCACGTTGTCGATGGCTGACAGGTTGGCAAAGACGCTTTCCCGTTGGAAGGTCCGCACGACCCCCAGTTTTGCGATCTCATTGCCTGCAAGATGCGAGATGGGCGAGCCATTAAACATGACAGCCCCACTGGATTGGGCAAAAGGTATCCTTGTGATCGCGTTGAATAGCGTGGATTTGCCGGATCCATTGGGACCAGCAATGCCAAGGATTTCACCCGGCAGGACATCAAATCTGACCCCATCCAATGCTCGCAGTGCACCGAAGGATTTGGACAGGTCAGAAACCACAAGAATAGGTTCAGTCATATACTTAGTCCGCCCCAATTATTTGGACATCCAAGTTGGCAGCATGAAATCGCCATTGGAGTAGGCTGAAGGTTCGATCAACACGCGATTGCCATCCTGGAGTTGCCAAAAGGAAACCGGGATAAAGTCATTGCTTTGCAACGCGATATGGGTTGCAGGATCAAACTCGAGATTACCCGCAACCGTCAATTTCTTAGTCTGACCGACGGCTGCGGCGACACCTTCGCGATCGGTCGGGTCGCCAACCTTTTCCACGGCATCAAAGTAGATGTTGGTCATTTCATAGAGACCTACACCATAAGCACCTGATTCCATTCCAAATTTTGCTTCGTATTTATCCATCAATTCTTTGCCGCGGGGCCACTTTTCACTGTCCAAGGGTGCATTGATTAGGTTGTAGAGAACGCCGGTCGATTTATCGCCCGTCAGGTTGACGAATTCAGGCACAGACGGCGCGTATTGCAGAAACACCAGTGAATTCGTCGGGCTGTCCAAAAACTGGTTCAGGAATAAGGCCGAGTTCCCGGGAAGGTAATCTGTGTTGATCACCAAATCGGGGTTTGCATCCCGCACCTTCGCCAAAATAGCCCGCCAGTCACCCACTTCACCAAAGGGGACCAATTCGTCCACAACGATGTTCCAACCACCTTCACTAAATGAGACTTTCATGCCTTCCGATATTGTCTTGGAATAGGCGTTGTCGGACGAAATGATTGCAACAGATTTGTCGCGAAGGGTAAACTCTCCACGTTCAGCCAAGGCTTCGACAGCTGGGCGCACGTCAGTCTCGTACCCCTTGAAGGAGGCGGTGTAGGACCAACAACACCAGTAATAGTCAATGTCCTGTGATGTGATTGCAGAAAATGAGGACGAAGGGCCTGCGGCGAAATAGGGCATACCCGCTTCAGCCATCAGGTCTACTTCGAACAGGGAAAGCGACGCATAACCAGTCAAAATCATCTCAATCCCGTCTGTGCCAAGTAGACGCTCAGCGGCAGACGACACATTCGCAGCTGATCCGTCTTTAACATCTGCAGTCACAACTTCAAATGTATGCCCCGCAACGCCTCCCCTTGAGTTGGCCTCCTCTACCGCCCAATTGACGCCATTCACAAATTCCTGCCCGTCTGATGCAGATGGCCCTGTTAAAGGTGCCAGTAAGCCAATCTTCACCACATCTGCATGCGCTGCGATTGCCAACAGCGATACCCCCGCGCTCAGCGTGAGCGTTTTGATCATCGAAATCATATCAGTTCTCCCAGGTTTTATTCCTAAGGTTACTGTCCTTGTTTGGGGCTTCCTTTGTCCACTGACAGATGTAATAGTTTCAGAATGCAGATCGCAGAGCCAGATTCATTTGCTGCCAACACGAATTTTGATGGCTTAGAGAGCGCCATCAATGATTATTGTTCGGACTTGGGTATCAACTACTTTTCTTATTTAAACTTGCACGGGAACGGGCCCAATAGCGCGCCCATGATGACGAGTTACGATGATGAGTGGCGGGCGCGGTATACAGAGAAGTCTTTTCATCAGTACGATCCGGTTGCGCTGACGTCGAAACGCGCCCGGTTGCCTTTCTTTTGGAACCACGGAGAATTCTTGCGTCCCTTTGCCAAAATTCAGCGCCGCGTGTTTCAGGAGGCGCGCGCCTTTAGACTTCATGCAGGATACTCGATTCCAATCTCTGGGCCCAATGGGGAACTTGCTGTATTCTCTATTGTCGACCCGGATGAACGCCACCTCATTGAGGTCATTCGCGACCAGGGTCCAAAATTGCAACTGTCTGCGTTACATATCCACGATGCGGCCATGTCTCTGGCAGAGGTGCCGAGCCTGACCGACAACGAGTCTCTTTCTGACCGCGAATTGGAATGTTTGTCTTGGACCGCAGAGGGGAAAACCAGCGACGAAATTGCCGACATTGTTTGTATTTCTGCGGCGACGGTGAATTATCACCTTAACAAAGTGGTGCTGCGATTTGGGGCGGCAAATCGGCATCACGCGGCTATTATCGCCCTGCGTA
This sequence comes from Sulfitobacter sp., assembly GCA_033851935.1. Classification (GTDB taxonomy): domain Bacteria; phylum Pseudomonadota; class Alphaproteobacteria; order Rhodobacterales; family Rhodobacteraceae; genus Sulfitobacter. The sequence goes on along the minus strand of JAWSVL010000010.1, from coordinate 41,039 downwards.
AGGGGATCATCCAGTAAACTTAGCAGAGTGGTTGGAAGCCGGAGGTGCTTGTGGTCAATTGAACGAGTGCTCATTCGCGGGGCCTAAGAGAAATTGTTATGGGCCACTCAGGCAAGTTTATGTTTCAACACCCGCTGATCTTCTGATCCTGCAGGGCTCATGATGTATTTAGAGACGGCTTTGCTTACAGTAAGCGAAAGCTGGTTGAAGAACGGTAACTGTCGAGCATTATGTAGCTACTGGCTTGGTAGCATCGAACTATTACGAGACATATCAGGTATTTGAAGTTTTGACTGCTCGAGCTACTCCATCTATAGGTGGCTTAAGCTCGGATGTTAGGGCGTTTGGCGATTGAAAGAGTCACTGTTTTGAAATCTGTTAGTCCTCATATCAAACGCCAACACTTACACGACATTCGTACTAACAATAGATCGAGGATCTTGCGGATATTGCGTGATTCTGAACAGAGTTCGAGGCAAGAATTGGCCACGTCTCTTGATCTAACCCCCGCATCGCTATCGCGCATTTCAAAAGAGCTTATTGCGGATGGCATTTGTATTGAAGCCCCAAATACGCGCGATGTAAGCCAGCGGGGAAGGCCAAGTGTAGCGCTTCAGATAAATGCAAATGGTGGCTATCTGATCGCGATCAGTATCTCATCATTTTCACGCCTCATCTCGGTTATTGATATCGCGGGGAACCAAAAGTACGTACATAAAATGCCAAAGGGCGTGATCTTATCTGGTGCAGATACGGTCGCATTTATTGGTGATTATATTGACGGGCTGGTTGCGGAAAAGGTTCTGGATCGCGCGCTCATTCTCGGAGCATCGCTCACTATTCCAGGATCGATTAATTCCGAAACCGGTTTTTTGACCAAATCGGTTTTGCTGAACTGGCCAAATTTTGCCATTAAAGAGAAGTTGGCCGAGCGTCTGATGTGTCCGATACGTTTGGAAAATAACGGCGATGCTTTGTGTCGCCATTTTCTGGATAAGACATCGATGTCTGAAACCGACAGGTCCAACGTTTTCTTAGTTCACGTATCAAATGGAATGGGGGCCAGTATTGCGATCGGTGGGCGGATTGTTCGTCGTTTGGCAGATGAAGGATGGATCAACGACATTCCGATTCTGACCAAAGAGGGTGAAGAATACAGCGAGCAAAAGTTAAGCATGTGCGCCTCAGGTGAGGCTATTTTGGCGAAGCTGCCAGACATGGAAAAACCTATTGGGCAAGAGGGTACCGAGTTTAGTCGGGCGCTGCATTCTGCAGTAAATGTTGCGAACGGGGAACCGAACAATGCGCGCGATGTGTTCTTTAATGCTGGGCACGCATTGGGTGCTAATCTACTGTCACTTTCCATTGCGATTGCGCCTGATACAATTGTCTTGGCCGGGCCTGTCCTGAATGCGCTGTCTTACTCCGAGGGCGTGCAAGCGGGCTACAATCACGCAGCGGATAGGATGAAGATTCAACCCAGCCAAATCGTAGTGAGTGGTGCAAGTTATATCGATGCCGCCGAATGTTTGGCCTTACACGATTTCTTTTTGTCCGGTGCCTACGGGGCGTAGATCGTCGGCTAACATATTTCTGTATAATAGAAGAATCTTGAATTTTTGAAATTTAAGTACCCGACAATCATGTAGATTTTGATGTCTTTGGACAGCCATCTGGCACGTTCGAACAATCCTCTTGACAGGTGGGTGTATTGAAACCTACATTTAGTTACATGATGTAAATAAAAGATGAGATTCAAAATTCTCGCACCAAACATCACCAAAAGAGAATGGCTGTGTGCCGCATTCGGCCTATAGCGCGTCAATTTCCTGGGGAGGAAAAAATGCTTTCAAGAAGAAAATTACTGAAGTCTAGTGCGATCCTTGCAGCTGCAAGTGTGACATCACCTTTCATCATAACCTCGGCCCGTGCCGCCGCAGATCACCGCCTGACATTTGGCCACACTTTTGGCGCAGCAACCGAAGATTACATGATCACTGGCCTGTCGCAGTTTAAGGAAGCTGCCGAACGGTATTCGAACGGTGCGCTCGAAGTTGATATTCACGAGGCCGGTAGTCTGGGTGGGCAAAACGTTTTACCTCAAAAGGTGCTGACGGGGGCAATCCAAGGATGCCAGCTTTCCACTGGAAACTTTGTGAATTATTCTGATGTTTATAACATAATAGATTTGCCGTTCCTGTTTAACTCGAACGATGCCTTTGAGAACACAATCCAGACCGATGCATTTCGCAATTCTGAGTTCTTGAGCCGCCCAGCGTCTAGTGGCTTCCAAGTTGTACCAGGTATGTGGGCCAACGCAGGCTTCCGCGTTTTGGGGATCAGCAACAAAGTTGATCGCGTTGTACGTCGTCCAAGTGACCTTGAGGGTCTGAAGGTACGCACAAACGGCACACGTGTTGAAGACGTTATGTTCAAGCTGACATCTGCAAACCCAGTTTCGATTGCGTGGGGCGAAGCCTATCAGGCGATGCAGCAAGGTGCAGCAGATGCATTAAGTGTTGGCCTTGGTCCCCTTACAGCGACCAAAATTCACGAAACCCTCAGCAGCGCAACGATGTACGAGATGAACTTCAATTGCCACATCACCGTGCTGGATCGCAATTGGTTCGCAGGTTTGCCTGACGATATTCAAGAAGCGATTATGAAGGCGGGCGCGGAAAGCTACGAATACCAACGTGCACAGCAACTGGCTGCAAATGACCGGATGGTTAAGCTTTGGACAGATGCCGGCATCGAAGTCGTAACACTGACCGATGATGAGAAAAGCGAATGGGTTTCGGAGATGGGCCATCAACGCAGCGAGTATGATGCATTGAAAGATGCGTTTGGCCGCGAGGCGTTTGACACGATCACAGGCCTGCAAGGCTGAAGGATCAAGCAACGGGGCAGGGCACGCCTGCCACGCTGTTTCACAAGTACCCATCTATTGCGAAAGAACCCCATCCAGATGCAAGCTGCACACTTTACCAATAGGTTCATCCGATTTGTCGATGGCCCCTTAGTTCAGATGGTAGTCGTATTGGCCTACGCCTATTTCTTCCTGATCATCCTTTCGGAAGTTTTCATGCGCTACTTTTTTCAACACTCAACCAATTGGGGTGAAATGACAGCGCGATATGCCTTTGTGTATTTCGCCTATATTGCCGCCGCCGAAGCCTTCCGCCACGACGAACACATCAGCATTGATCTGCTCCCCAACAAATTGGGCGAAACTGGTCGCAAAGCACTCGAAACTTACGGTGATTTTCTGTGCATCTTGATCTCGGTTGCGGTTATTTATTACTCGCTTGGTCTGATGGAAATTCAACAACGCGCTAATATTCGCATGCACGCTTTGCCCGTGAATATGTCTTGGGCACAGCTGGCTTTGCCGCTGGGGTGGGGATTGATGATCATCCGCATTATGCAACGCGTCCAACGTCGTTTTTTTCCGAAACCAATACCTAACGTGGAGTTCGCGACATGATGGACCTAACCAACATGCAGGTCGCCTCGGTTGTCATCGTTCTTATGTTGATCCACCTTGTAATTGGTCTGCCTCTGTTCATCGTTCTTGCGATGGGCTCGATCTCTTTGATCATCCTCACAGGCGCTTATTCCCTCAGCAGTCTTAGTACGACATTGTTTGCATCGCTCGACAGTTGGGCGCTTTTGGCAATGCCTTTGTTTATCCTCGCTGGCGAAATTATCTCACGTGGTCGCATTGCGCGTGACCTTGTTGGCTTGGGCGAAGCACTGGTTGGCTGGATCAAAGGTGGCTTGGGTATGGCTACAATCTTTGGGTGTTTCTTTTTCGCTGGTACCAGCGGATCAAGTTCTGCAGACACTGCAACCATTGGCAAAATCATGGTCCCCGCCTTGAAAGACCGCGGTTATGATAAGAGTTATGCGGCGTCTCTTGCGGCATCAGGCGGAATTTTGGGAGTTATCGTTCCCCCCAGCTTGATCTTCATTATCTATGGTATCGCGACGGGGACGTCTGTTGGTGATTTGTTTATCGCAGGTGTTATTCCAGGGCTTTTGATCGCTTTAGGGCTTTGTTTGGCAAACTACATTGTGTGTTCGTTTTCCAGCTGGGGAGCAAATGAACGGACGCCGTTTTCAGGGGCTGGTGCGCTCAAGGCAATCTGGCGCGCACGTTACGGCTTTGGTGCGCCATTTGTCATCCTCGGCGGCATCTACGGCGGGTTCTTTACCCCAACAGAAGCCGCCGCCGTCGCCGTGTTTTATGTGTTCGTGGTCGAGTTACTGATTGTCCGGGAAGTTGAGTTTAGCGAACTTGGCGAGATCTTTTTGGCCGCGTCCAAAACGACTGGAATACTTGCGCCCATCATCGCCTTTTCGATCCTATTTGCCGAAGTTCTTGCCATCCTGCGGGTGCCCGGTGCGATTGTCGAAGCCTTCACATCATTTGGTACGGGCCCTTACCTTTCGGTGGTGCTGATTGTCGCGATGTTGCTTTTGGTCGGCTGTTTGCTTGAACCTATCGCAGCGATCCTTGTCATCATGCCGATCTTGTTTCCAATCGGACAGCAACTGGGGTTTGACCCAGTTCACTTTGGCGTCTTCGTAGTAGCAACATTGTCAGTTGGTTTCATCACGCCGCCCGTAGGAATCAACTTGTTTGCCGCAGCGGCTGTGAGTGGAGAGCCCTTCATGAACATCGCTTACAAGGCAATACCGGCCTTCATCGCGCTGATCGTGGTCTGCTTTGTTATCGCATTTTCACCCTCGCTTATCCTTTGGTTCCGGTAATCCCAAGAGCCCAACCAAAGCCAATTCACCTCATTCTAAACGCCACCTGAAGGAGAAATTCAATGGCAAACGAAAAGTCGATCAATCATCTCAAATATGCTGACCTACCGCAGGTTAAACGCGGCATTGGTATTGTGAACCAACCTATCGCGAGCAAATCAATTGGTGCGCGGTCGCTTCACTCAGGCATAACGGTTATGCCGGCGCATACCGCTGTGCCAGCACACACTCACAATGCCGAAGAGCAAGTGACTATTCTGGAAGGTACGATGCGGATCATTTTGGATGGCGAAACCGAAGTGTATTGCAGCAAGTATGATTCCACATTCATCTCTCCCGGTGTTCAGCATGAGCTGATCAACGACACAGATGAAGAAGTGATCGCAATGGTGATTTATGGCAGCGCCAATGTGAATCGCACCTTCTCTGAGACTGGCGAAACTGTTGATATCGGTTCTGATCGCGACAAGTTCCCCGCCACCTGAACACGACCAGCAGGGGTGCAAGACAGGCTCCCGTGGTTTTGCATCCCTGCACATTAAGGAGAGTCCTGTGACACCTAAGACCGTTGGCCAATTGGGCGGGCTATATTGCTATTTGATTACGCCCTTTGATCAGGCCGGAAATGTTAATCACGCGACATTAGAGCGTTACACTGACGCGATCATCAACAACGGTGCGGACGGCGTGACATGCGTCGCTAGTACAACTGAAGGTGTCTACCTGACAGAGGCCGAACGCTGTGCTGTTGTTGAAACAGTATGTCAGACGACGGCGGGCAGGGTCCCAGTTAATGTTGCCGTAGGGGATTTGTCTACGCGACAAGTCATGCACTGGGCAGACCATGCTCACCGAGCAGGCGCCTCGACGCTAATGTTGGAAATGCAAACTTACCTGCCTGATATCCGTTTTGCAGATGTGGCGCGCCATTACGAAGATGTTGCCAATGGCATCGATATTCCGATCCGGCTGTATAATATTCCACGAACCACGCGCTACGATATGACACCCACGATGATTGCAGAACTGGCAGCTATTGATGGGATTGATTCTGTAAAAGACGCGACAGGTGATCCACATCGGGTCCGTGATATAAAAGCCCTCACAGGGGATCGTTTCGCGCTGTATACAGGTTTGCATTTCGTCGCGCGCGAAAGTTACCGCTACGGCGCAATCGGGTGGGAAGCTGCGTATCATCCATTGTTTGCCCAAGACATGGTGACTTTACACCAACTGCTACGCGCCAACGATCCAGCCAGTGCTGTGCTTTACAAAAAGATGGAACCGCTCTTTGCCTTCTTCCGGCACTACGGAGTTCCGCAATGCATTCGGGCAATGTCTGCGTGGTCCGATCTAGACATTGGCAGCGCCCGCAAGCCCCTTCCTAATTTGACTGATTTGCAGACTTCCCATCTCAAATCAGTCATGGCTGATCTCGAGTACCTATAACCTCGGATTGGTCTTTTTGCTCAGTTAACATCACCTTGAAATGGTCGGATTCAAATCCGATGGAGAATATAGCTATGTCTACAACAACTCACTTCGTTAACAATTCAAGCTGGGCAGGGTCCAGCATAAGAACCTCTGACATCATCAATCCGGCAACCGGTGGCGTGACTGGAGCAGTTACATTGGCCTCCGCGGAGGATGTCGATACCGTTGTTCAAGCCGCGGCCAAAGCACTGCCTGCATGGTCAGCGACACCTCCTGCCAAACGGGCATTGGTGATGTTCGAATTCCGCGATCTACTCAAACGGCACATTGACGAATTGGCGGAATTGCTGTCGGCCGAGCACGGTAAAACGCTTCCCGATGCAAAGGGAGAAATTGCGCGTGGCATTGAAGTCGTGGAGTTTGTCTGTGGCATCCCGCAGTTGTTAAAGGGCGAATATTCCGAAGCCGTTGCAACAAATGTTGATAGCTTCTCAGTGCGCCAACCTGTTGGCGTTGTGGCGGGTATTACGCCGTTTAACTTTCCTGCGATGGTCCCTCTCTGGATGTATCCAGTGGCAATTGCCTGCGGGAATACATTCATTCTCAAGCCATCGGAAAAAGACCCTAGCGTGGTGATGCGCGTCGCTGAATTGTTCGCTGAGGCCGGCTTGCCCGAGGGTGTGTTCAATGTTGTGAACGGCGACAAAGAGGCGGTAGACGCTTTGCTCGACCACCCGACTGTTGAAGCGATTAGCTTTGTTGGGTCATCCGCTAACGGTGAGTATATCTATGGGCGCGGCACGGGAAATGGTAAACGCGTGCAAGCGTTGTGTGGGGCGAAAAACCACCTTGTGGTCATGCCAGACGCTGATATGGATCAGGTTGTGGATGCGCTGATCGGTTCAGCATATGGATCAGCAGGCGAACGCTGCATGGCGATCTCGGTGGCTGTTCCTGTTGGCGAAGAAACCGCCGATAAGTTGGTCGCGGCACTAACTCCGCGTATTCGCGCCCTAAAGGTAGCACCGTACACCGACCCAGAGTCAGAATTGGGCCCTGTTATCAGCAAGCAAAGTTTTGATAAGATTAATGATTTGATTGCCCAAGGCATCGATAAAGGGGCCGAATTGGTCGTTGATGGGCGGGGGATCGAACTGCAAGGCTATGAGGGTGGATATTTCATTGGCGGTTGTTTGTTTGACCGTGTGACGACGAACATGTCCATCTATACAGACGAGATTTTTGGGCCAGTTCTAAGCATCGCGCGTGTAGACACCTATGAAGAAGCCGTCAGCATGGTGAACGATCATGAGTACGGCAATGGCACAGCAATCTTCACGCGTGACGGCGATGCAGCGCGCGATTTTTGGGCGCGCGCCAAAATTGGAATGGTTGGCGTAAACGTTCCAATCCCTGTTCCTGTTGCTTACCACTCATTTGGGGGCTGGAAGCGGTCCCTGTTCGGCGATCACCACATCCACGGCATGGAAGGCGTCCGTTTTTACACCCGTCTTAAAACGATGACGACCCGCTGGCCGTCGGGTATCCGCGCAGGGGCGGAATTTAACTTCACGGGCGGCAAAGACGTTTAACAAACATGCCTAAATTGCGTTCGGACCTAGGTCTTGGTCCGGACGACAGCTTGCTATCCAGAAAGCGCCTTCCAATGTTATATTCGACGACTGTCGACATCTTTTCTAGGGTGGCTGAAGCTAAAGCAGCGCATCTGCGCCACGATCTCCTTGCGTTTCTTATTCTGGCAATGATGGCTGGGGCTTATGTTGGCATGGGAGTTTTGGTGATATTCTCTGTTGGCCAAGGCATTGATCCGTCGATCCGCCCGATTGTAATGGGGGCCAGCTTTGGCTTGGCTCTGATGCTTGTGATGTTTGCAGGATCCGAGCTGTTTACCGGGCACACAATGTACATGACACATGGTCTGCTCACAGGTCGCACGGGCGTCTCTGATCTTTTGAGGTGTTGGGGAGCAAGTTGGAGTGGGAACCTGATAGGCGCAATCCTTCTTGGGGCTATGTTTGTCTACGGAGGTGGCGGGCTCATCCTGGGGGATGAGGCATCCAGCTTTCTGCATGTCGTCGCCGAAAAGAAGATGAACGCGCACCCACTTGCCTTGGTGTTAAACGGAGTGCTCTGTAATTGGCTTGTATGTTTGGCGATATGGATGGCAGCGCGCGTTGACTCAGATATCGCGAAAATCGCGGTGATCTGGGTTTGTCTGTACGCCTTTATCGCCGCTGGATTTGAACACTCCGTGGCTAACATGACCATTTTTAGTGTTGCCCTAATTTCTGAACATGCTGCCAGCATCTCTGTTGACGGAGCAGTGCATAATCTGATTTTTGTTTCGATTGGAAATATCATTGCAGGTGCAGGCATCATGGGTATTGGATATTGGGTAGTTGCGGGGCGACCAAAAGCGAAACGGGCCTAAAAATTCACTGCTGAATTAAAAACGGTTAAACCAAAAAGGTATCGACAATGAACAAGCTTTCGACAGGGCTAACCGCTTCACGTTCGCTTTTCCCTGGATTTCTGATATCCGCGCTCATCGCGTTAGCCGCCCAGTTCATATCTGAACATTATGGGGCGCCTGCAATGCTGATGGCTCTGTTGTTTGGGATAGCATTGAATTTCCTCTCAGATGATGAAAACTGCCAATCCGGTATCGCCTTTTCTGCGCGTACTGTGTTGCGTTTTGGCGTCGCCCTTTTAGGGATGAGGATCAGTTTTAAAATGGCGGCGGATCTGGGTTGGCCGATTGTATGCATCGTTATCGGGGGTGTGATTGCGACGATTGTGTTCGGGCTCCTTGTTGCGCGCCTGTTTGGGCATGGTCAGAGGTTTGCGTTTTTATCTGCAGGTTCTGTTGCCATATGCGGGGCGTCTGCTGCGATGGCAATTTCCGCTATTCTGCCGCGAGACGAGCGTACAGAGGAACGGCTGGTTTTTACAGTTGTAGGCGTGACGATTCTGTCGACCGTTGCGATGATTGTTTACCCTATCATCGCAGATTTGCTGAATTATGACACGAAAACTGCGGGCATATTTATCGGCGCGACGATCCATGATGTTGCTCAGGTTGTTGGTGCAGGGTTCTCTATTTCGGAGGACACGGGCGACGTTGCGACCGTTGTTAAACTCATTCGTGTTGCGATGCTTGCGCCTGTAATTCTGGTAACATCAATCGTCATTAGAAAAATGAGCACTGCGGATCAAAGCACATCTAAACGCCCCCCGTTGGTTCCCGGTTTTGTTGCGGCATTTGCTGTTCTTGTAGCGCTCAATTCTTTTGGGTTTTTCCCACCCTCATTAACAGTATTTGCAGCAGAAGTGTCTCGCTGGGCGTTGCTAACTGCGATCGCTGCGGTAGGGATGAAGACCGCATTGAAAGAAGTGATCAACGTTGGTCTGCCTGCTATTTCCCTATTGGTCGTAGAGACTGCGTTCATCGGGTGCTTGACCGTTGCAGCACTTCATTGGTTGCAATAGCCTCAATCTAATTATTGGAGGTTCCCATGGCTTTGAGGGGAACCTGCGCCATTACGGGTGATGCTTTTTGATCCAAATCGCAAGGATTGCATGAGAGTGCGCGATGCGCAAAAATGGCCGTCCCTGAAACTGGCAGCGGCGTTTTCCTCAAACAGTTGTTATGGCTTAATGCCTTAGCTTTGATTTTTAGGGTCGCCAAATTTGACAGGTAAAAGCCCGGTCTTTCCATGACAGTTCAGATATTGAAAATCGGTCTTTTCGTTGATCACAAAGATCTCATGGTAGGTCCGTAGTTCGAGAGCATCTTGATACTTTTTCCGCTCCGCCAGCGCGCGCGCGTAGATGGCCAAATGGGTTGGGTGGTCATGTGCCCATTTTTCTAAGTGGCCTAGGGATTGGAACAAGCCGGCTGAATAACCCTCGGGTGCGACTATACCGTTGGCATCAATGACCTCAACTTGGCGTAAGATCAGGCATCCTGTGTCCACCGGGTTATCCCGTAAATGATCCATACCGATGTCGAGCTTTGGTTTGATGTTGGCGTTGTAGCTGAAGAGCTGCTCTTCACCACAATCCGCCCAAGTGACGCCAGATCGGATGATGCACGTGTTTTTTGGTACTGGTACGCAGACAAGTTGTCCGCGCGTCCCTTCACGCTCTCTGTAATGAATGATTTCGAGATTGGCACCTTCAAGGGGGTCGATGGCGGATGCAGGGATACGGTCACGTGCGGCACCCCAATAGCCACTTTCATCCATCGGATAAATGCTGTGCATCGGGCATGCCGACAATCCGCGAATATATTTTTTAAAAGTAATGGTTTCGCCGTGATCTTTTGTGACCCTAAAGGCCTCCCAAAAATGTCCGACATCCGCATCCAGCTTGGCGGGGTCTGCCCACCACGCTGTAACGCTGTCAGAAGTAGCCCATGCTTCAAACTTCTCTGGTGCCATCCAATAGGCCACAGCAAATAACGTTGGTATGCCCTGTGGGTCCAAATATCTAGCATAGTCGTAATGCACAGGGCCGTTGTCACCCGCAAACAGGGTGCGGCTCGTCTCCAGAAAGACAGTGAGGTCTTCTAGGGAGCCGATGTGATTTTGGACGCCGAGATACAGCATTTGAATCTGTTTGGTACTGTCGGCCAACTGTGACGAATAACGCTGTGTCCCTGCGACATGTCCCTTTGGTTTTTTCATTGGAAAAATGCGGTTTTGCGGGGTTGTGTCAGACACGATGGATTCCTTTGGCTTTGGTAACCTGTGGTACGACTTATTGTATTATGGAATTGCATTCCCCAATATAGAAAATAGAAAATTGATCTCTGTGGTGGTCCTAATGTCATTTTCGGCGAATTATGGCGCATGCAGGCCAAACTTGAAACGGGTAGTAGCGCCCGTTTCAAGTTTGGCCGAGAGGGCGCAAATTGCATTAAGTCTAGTGTGACTTAATTTACCACGTGCCTTCCTCGCGCAATGTTTTTCCACGCTATTATCTTCACGCACCCTGTCATGAAATGCGTAGATATTGGGATAGTCCGGTGCATCTTCTGGAAACGTGACAAAGGTCCATCGGACCATCGGGAACAGGTAGGCATCTACGATTGATTTGCTCTGATCAACCATAAAGTCACGCCCCTTCAGATGTTCCTCTAGAATGCCAAAGTTCCGATAACATAACGCAAGAGCAGCGTCGCGTGCAGGTTCATTTCCTTCCAAAGCATAACGAGCTGGGTTGAATGTCCGATGGAAAGCAAGATGCACATCGCTGACCAAGAAGCTGAGCTATTGGTCGATTTCAATTCGGCCCTCCGCCTCCTGCGCTGCTGCGAGGTTGGCATCAGGGTATGGCGACACACATCGACGTGCTGTGCGATAACTATCAGGATGTTGTCGTCGGCAATACCAGCGGTATCGTTGCTGATGAGAAATACTGGCATCGAGCCGGTGCTATGAATTTTTATTCAATGTACCGTGTCCACAACTATCACTTCAAACTCTATGGGGCGATGTTCTTGGGACGTTTCGATTTGGCGATGGATGCGGTCAAGGGGTTGCGATCTACCATCCCAGAAGAATTGATTGTGCCAATGGCTAACTTTTTGGAAGGCTATATGTCTGTCGAGACGCATATGCTGGTTCGATTTGGTAAATGGCAGGAACTGGTTGATGCGCCTTTGCCCAAAGACCCTGCACTGTATTGCATATGCTGCACTTGGCGATCATGAGGCGGCTGCCGAAGCGCAAAGCAACTTTGAAAAAAACAGCCGCGACGCTAGTCGAAGGTCGGATGAACCATGTGGTGACCTGCGAAGCGATCCTAGGTGTGGCACCTGAAATGCTGGCAGGCGAAGTAAACTATCACAAAGGTAACTACGACGCAGCATTTATCCATCTGCGCAATGCTGTCGAGCTGGAGGACGCGCTGCCGTATGACGAGCCATGGGGCTGGATTATGCCAAGCCGCCATGCATTAGATGCTTTGTTGCTAGAACAGGGCCATGTCGAAGACGCAATCGCAGCCTATGTGGCCGATTTGAGAATGGATCACACTGTTCAGCGGTCTAACCTTCACCCACATAATGTTTAGGCGTTGTTAGGGTTATCCGAATGTTACGCACGTTTAGGTAGGGAAAAAGAGGCGCGCATGATCCAGCCGCAACTGGACTACGCCTTGTCCCGCTCGGACAAAATCCATGCGTCTTGCTTTTGTAGCAAGAAAAAAGCTGCCTGAATTGGGGCAGGTCAGCGCTTCACCGATCCTCCCTCTTTGAGGCATGGGGTTGACCAATTCATCATGCACACACCGGTTCTTTCATATCAAAACCCTATCAACACAAAAGTTGGGATTGTGGCGCTTTCTGCGCTGTCTTGGTGCGCTCTGTGGTTTTGGAGTCAAAGCATGTATTCTGCATTTCTGGATCACGGTGACTGGACACAAGCAGGGTTAGTAAAAAGCCTGTGGGTCAGCATTCCAGGAATGAGCAGCCAATGGCGATGGCTCGGTCGATGTAGACGTGGATATTGATGGTTCAAGGCATGATATTGCCCATCTCTATCAAAGCAATCGAAGGCTTAACTGCTTCATTCCGAAGTCACCGATTGCCTGGTGTTGTTCTGGTGGAGTTTATTACGGGTTATTTCCTTTTCCCAATCGTTTCCGGCGTCGTTTTGCATTGTATCGGCTATGGAATTGACGTGTTTGCAAATCATACTGGCGTTCTGCTTTTTGATGGCTGGAAGGTGGGTGCGGCTGTCTTTGGAGTTGCTGGTCTTTTTCAATTTAGCGCGGTTAAAACAAACCTCACCAGACGCAGCTGTAGTATTGATTGCACAGCGTTGCGCGCAAGAGAGGGGCTTCGCAAACTGCTGGGTGAGAGCGTAAAGAGCGGACTACAACACGGATTTTTCTGCTTCATGTGCTGCTGGGTGTTGACGTGTTTGATGTTCGTTTTCTGGACAGGCATCCTGTTTGGATGCTGTGCATTGGCGCGCTGATGGTGTTAGAGCGCCAATCTCCCGCGTTACGCTTTACGGCTGGAAAACTGCTTATCTTAGCTGTTTGCAGCGTTGTATTCTCAAACCTGATCTTGGTCTAAACGCGCCCAAACATCAGGTGTACACCCAAGCGCCGCCGATATTTTGTCGACGTATTCCAATAGGCGCGGCGCAAGTTTAATCAGCTCTTTTTCGTTTGTCCGGCTCGCCGGCGCAGACAGACCCAACGCACCTTGGATTTGCCCAGAAGCTGATGAAATGGGTGCGCCGATCCCGATAATATCATCTCGCCATTCGCCACGGTTTAACGCAAATCTCTGTAGGCGGATTGTACGCGCTTCGGTTAGGAAATCGTTCGTATCAAAAACTGTTTTTCCTGTATGTGCGGAGGCGCCTGCAATTACCTGTCGAATGCTTTCATCATCTTTGAACGCAAGCATCACCTTGCCCGTTGCAGTGCAGTACGCAGGCGCGCGCCCACCCAATTGGGTATAGGCCGCACAGGTTCGCGGCTCTCGATCTTATCAACATAGAGGACTTCACCGGCGTGCAACTCCGATAAGTGATCGGTCTCGCTGGTTGCACCGGCAAGCGGCTGCATATACGGGCGCGCGACGTCACGAATGCTCACGCGTGAGATGATTTGGATTCCCAATTCCCACAACCGCAACGTGGCGGTATTGTGACTGTCATCAGTTTTTTTAACATATCCGAGAGTTCAGAAGCGTTTGTAGTAAGCGGTGGACATTGCTTTTGCCAAGCCCTGTTTGCTTAGCCATGTCGGTCTCACCCATTGGGGCTTGATTTTGGGCCAGTATTTCCAGCAAACCAAATGCTTTTACGACTGCCTTGTCCATATTTTTGCCCACTAAATCCAAGCTTTTGACCTAACGGTTTTAATGAATTTCTGTCAATGGCCACATCTTCGTATCGGTGCAAACTTGGTGATTGATTTTAACTCGGTTCGGCACAAAATACTCTGGCCACAACACGGCGCGACGTCCAATGATCACCAGAGACGACTCCTAATAACCTCATAATCCCTAAAGGTTTTGCCTTAGGAGGATTCCAATCCTGATACGTTCTTGCGATGCAGGGGTTTCGCGCTGGACCACATGAGCGCGCTGTTTTCTGGATGCTCTTGATGGTGGGATCAAAGCCGCTGCTGTGGCGGTTCGTGCCGGCGCAAATCACACAGAATCCCTGACCAAAGCTAATGCCGGTCGTGCTTTGTATGTCAGTGCAGTGCATCTAGGTGGTCATATCGATCCATGCATTGAGGCAGTGGTGTTTCTCTTCGAGAACATCGCGGGCTAAAATCTCTATTTTCCAAACGCACTAACGTAGTCGGCTACGTGAATGCCAAATCTGCGCTGAAAAGCACGACGCATGCGTTGCAAGTCTCCAAAGCCGCTATCCGTAGCGGTCTTTTTAAGCGGGACGTTTTCCGCCAACAGGCCGCGTGCGTGATCCACCCGAACGCGTTCGACAAATTGTGCAGGCGTCGTTTCTAGATCGCGTTTAAAGTGACGGGACAACGTGCGTGCATTCATGCTTGCCGTTTCGGCCAACATCTCGAGTGTCCAATCCAGATGCGGCTTGGACACAACCGTTTCAATTAGCCTTGTCAGGGCCTCATCTTGGGTGAACTGACCCGCCAAATGGATGGCGTACTGGCTCTGTCCCCCGGTACGGCGTAACTGGACAACCATTTCGCGCGCTACCGCCAGAGCAACCGCCGATCCACAATCAGCGCGGATGATCGACAACGCCAAATCAATACCTGTTGTTACCCCTGCGGACGTAAAAACGCGGCCTTGAGCCGTGCTAATCTGATCAAGATCCCACATGACGCGGTCAAATTTCTTTGTGTCTGCCAAACGCGACCAATGGGTTGTTGCGATAAGCCCGTCCAGCACACCTGCAGCGGCCAAAACCAGTGCGCCGGAACATATTGAAATCAACCTGCCACCTGGTTTCTGCTCTAGATGCTGCGCGATGAGATCGCAGACAAAAATATCAGACATCAACGCATTCACTCCCTTTCCGCCGGGAATCAACAGATCATTGCTGGTGCTATCGTGAGAAAGCGATGCTTCGGCAACCAGACGTAAACCGCAGCCTGCCCGTACTGAAACGCCTCCCACCGATACGTAGCGGGCCTTGTATTTCTTTCGCCCATTAACAGTAGCGGTATCAAAAGCTTGAACCGGCCCCGAGATATCCAGCAAATTCACGTCATCGAATAGCAGAACATCAATGGTTCGTGTCGAAAAGGCAGTGTCTATATTTGAAGTCATATTGACATATTAGACACAAACAACATCATGTACCAAGTACTAAACTACCGATTGTTTGGAATTACTTGATGCGCAGCTCGACCATTTCACGAAACGGCAATTACATTGGTTTGCTTTTGGCAAACACCATCCTTGGGTCAGCCATGCCTATGTTGATTATTCTGGGGGGGCTTGCGGGGTTGATGCTTGCCCCGTCAACGGGGTTGGCGACTTTACCTGCATCGTTGCAAACCCTCGCGGGGTTACTCGCGGCGGCACCATTTTCGCTGCTGATGGGAAGATGGGGGCGCAAAGCAGGCTTTCTCTTGGGAGTCGGCTGTGCGGTGTTTGGCGGACTTCTGGGTTTCTGGGCGTTGATCTCAGGTAGCTTTTTTGTCCTTTGTGTTGCGCATTTGGCGTTAGGAGCGGCCCTTGCCTGTTACCAATATTTCAGGTTTGCAGCTGCCGAAACGGTCAGCGTGGCGTGGCAGCCCGTTGCGATTTCCCTCATGTTAACCTCGGGCCTGATAGCGGCTTTCGTAGGGCCGCAGGTGTTCATCATGGCAAAGGATCTGTTTGCGCCCATTCCAATGGCTGGAGCCTACGCGGCACTTGCCGCACTTTCCATGATTGGTGCGATACCACTTATCCCGACCCGCTTACCCATAGCGCCACAAAGCATGCCACAATCATTGCGGGACCGCTTGGCCTCCCTTTCCGTTTTGCGCCGTAGGCCAGTGCGGCTGGCAATCGGATTAGGTGCAGTGTCGCAAGGGGTTATGGTTTTTTTAATGATACCAACCCCACTAGCTATGATCGGTTGCGGCTTTAGTGAAACGGTCGCAGGGGATGTCATTCGTTGGCACGTCGTGGCGATGTTTGCGCCCAGCTTTTTCACAGGATTTCTGATCAAAAGGTTCGGTGTGCATCCTATTGCAGTCCTGGGTTTGGTCCTGCTTATTTTATCAACGCTTGTTGCGCTCACTGGTCTCACGTCCGCGCATTTCTATCTGTCGCTTGTTGTCTTGGGGGTCGGGTGGAACTTTGGGTTCATTGGGGCAACGACTATGTTAGCAAACGCAGTTTATGACGATGAAAAAGCAATGGTTCAGGGGGCCAATGATACAGTGATAGCCCTGGTTTCGACCGTCTGCGCGTTTGGGGCAGGGGCAATCATTGCTGGCTTCGGTTGGGCAATATTGTCAGGAACTGCATTTATTCTTCTGGTGCTAGCGTTTGGCCTGTTCTTCCACCAAGTGAGCCGTACGGTTTGAGTGAAACAGATTCTCGGTACGAGATTGGAATGAGGGGGAGACCTATTAGCTCAGGTCTTTCTTGAGCCACTCAATCAACTTTGAAACGGATTGTTTTCCCCTAACCTCGTCCAATGTGACTGCGTAATACGCAAATGCTGTCGGCCATGCCGTATCTAATGCCCGAACCAACTGTCCGGCAGCAATGCTCTCATTTACAAATACATCTTTGAGCAATGCCAGCCCTTGACCCTCAATGGCCGCTCTGACAGTCAAAAAATCATTGCCAAACTGCATACCATAGTGCGCATTAATCGGGTCAATGCCATGAGCCTCAAACCAGATTGCCCAATCATTACCAGTACAATCAGGCAACAATTTATGGCGGAGACTGTCAGCAGGCGTCTGTAACTCGCCATGCTTTTCAAGCAGCACAGGACTTGCAACCAGAACCAGCTCTGGTGAGCACAGCCATTCCGACGTTAGGCCAGTATATTGGCCAAGCCCATGACGGATAGCTAGATCAATGGGTTCGGATTTCAGATCAACCAGACGGTCTTCAGTCTCAACGGTTACATTGATCGAAGGGTACATGTTAGCAAAGCGCCCCAAGCTGGCCACCAGCATTGAGTGGGCGAATGTTGCAGACGTGCTGATGCGTACAGTGCTGTTTTGCCCAGTCAAATGCCGCTCGTGGGCGGCTTCGATTTTCAAAAATGCAGTGCCAACATCTGATTGTAGGGCAAGGCCAGCTGGTGTAAGCGTGATGCCGTTTTTGCTGCGTGTGAATAGGCGCACTCCGTGACGTTCCTCAACCGCTTTTATCCTCTGACTTATCGCGCCGGGTGTGACACCCAGTTCGTGTGCTGCGTCCTGCATTGCGCCAGTACGCGCAACGACATGAAATGTATAAAGGTCTTGAATGCGAAGCGCCATAAATCACCTTAGCTCAGCTAAAGTGATTTCACCAGTTTATCGTTAGGTTTTCTGTGTTGGACGTGGCACGTCCTGCAGATAAGGAGACCCATATGTCAGACACAATCGCTACAACGCACCGCCAGAACTGGACTGTCGTTATTTTTGGCTTTCTGGCGCTTTCTCTAGCGTTTTCAAGTCGCGCCGCGCTTGGGTTGATCATGCCCGTTTGGCAAGCCGAGTTTGGTTGGTCCAGCAGCTACATATCAAGTGTGGGAGCAGCAGCCCTTGTTGTCATGGCGATTGTCGCGCCGTTTGCTGGGCGAATGGTTGATCGACGTGGGTCGCAGTTTACATTGAACCTTGGCATGGGGTTGCTAGGGGTCGGTTGTGCAATAGTGGCCCTGATGAACGGTAAATTGATGTTTGCTGTTGGCTTTGCAGGTTTTTGCGCCGTTGGCTTTGGCGTGGTGGCGACCCATGTAGTTGCAACAGCCGTCACCCGCAGTTTTGCCGATAACCAGGGTCTGGCGACGGGCGTCGGCACATCTGGTGCGACTGGTGGCCAGTTCCTAATCGTACCAATGATCGCGGCGCTGCTGGCTTTCGTTAGCTGGCGCTGGAGTTTCGGCGCATTGTCATTGGCCTGCCTTGCCCTGATCCCCTGTATTCGCATAAGCATGCGGGCAGATGTTTCGCCAGATGATTCAGCTGAATTCGATGAAGCCCCTTCAAGCATGATACAAGACTTTGCGATAATCATAAGCCAACCTTCGTTTCATATTTTGTTTTGGAGCTTTCTGATCTGCGGTTTCACCACTACTGGAGTGATTGAAACCCATCTTTTGCCTTTTGCTTCGTTCTGTGGGTTTCCACCGGTTCCCAGTGCCACGGCCTACGGTCTTCTTTCACTTGTTAATTTAATAGGAATGATCGGTGCCGGATGGTTGACGGACCGCGTGAACCGCCCAATGCTTTTGGCTGTGATCTACATGTTGAGGGCGTTGACGTTTATCCTGCTCGGCAGTCTCCCGGGAGCCTCTATTGAAATGTTGTTTCTGTTTGCGGTTCTGTTTGGGGTTGTGGATTATTCAACGGTGCCCGTGACGGCCAGTTTGGTGGCTAGCCATGTCGGGATCAAAATGATGGGGCTTGCAATGGGGCTAATTTCTGCAGGCCATGCCCTTGGCGGAGCGATGGGAGCGTTTGTTGGGGGATATATCTTTACTGCAATTGGAGATTACGATCTGGTTTGGGCGGCCTCTATCTGGCTTTCTGTAGGAGCAGGTTTTCTTGCATTGTTCTTGAAGGAGCAACCAGCAAATAAGATTACACTGTCGTAATGCGCTGTTATTGGCCAGTTTGGGTCCCCAGAAATTTTTACCCATTCTTTATGCAGGTAGTCTTCTATCTTAAATTTGCAGCTGGCTATCGTGAATCCTCGGCTGATGTTGGTGAACAGGTGAGGGAAACTGATGATGTACTGCACGGCGATGTTTTGCATGGCATGATCCCGAGAGTCAGAGTGAAGCGGACGGTTGGGAGAGGCGAGAGTAGGGCGTCGATGATCTTGGTGTCAGAATGTAACGCAGAACCAGTAGGTCACGTCGTACCGAGTTAAGGATGTGGTACCAAAAGAAGATTGAGATCTCGCCTAAGGAAATGACCGGCTTGGGCGCGAGATACCATTCACCCATAAGGAGATGTCTAGAAAAGCCATCAATTCTTTGCAGGAAGAATCCCTAAAATTTGGGTCTTTTCACTTCCCAGCAGTGCATAAAAATGTCCAAATCAGAAGCTGGCCGGTGATAGAGGTTGTGTTTAAGCGGATGAGGATTGACTATCCCCCGCCGGATATTGAATGCCTCTCTCTCATCGCTGCAGATAGCGACTGCGGGGTAATTGGCATCTCATTCGGGGCTGCCCCACCGTCGAACATGTTTTTTGAGCAAACGGAGCTCTAAGGTTTGTTCCACCACCACTCCCTTCAGGCCACGGGCTTCACGACGCGGGTCTTTGACCCCGTCAGTGTTTGCAGCGCGCGTCGTGTCGCGGGCCAGCCGACGCTTACCAGCTTCCATGAAGTCCTTCGGCCATTTGTAGTAAATGCCGTGTGAGATGCCCTCACCTCTCTATGGATTATTAGCGACACCCTTGCGATCGTTCCGCTCAGGGAATGGCGAACGAGATGCGCGATGCAAGTTTGGGCAGTTCTATGGGGGACGCGGCATTGATAGGGTCTGGGGAGTTCTTGCCGCCGTCCAAGACGGCAATAAGGGTATTTTCGACGCCCCAGTTTCGCAGATTGTTCTTCACAGAGAGCCAGTATTTGGCCCCCTTATTAGTATTGATCCACAAACCCAAAACCTCACCTTCGCCTTCTAGGGTGACACCCAACGCCACGTAAACGGCCTTGCTTTTGACCCTGCGGCATTCGGTGTCGCGAATTTTTACCCGAAGAGCATCAAGGAAAATGATTGGAGACTTCGGCTCCAGGGCGCAGTTTTGCCAATTGGAAACCTCTGCCAGAACGGCATCGGTGACCCGTCAGATGAGATCGGCTGACACCTTCAGGCATGCCCCCCCCCCTCACGGTGGGCACGGATACTGCGGTTCGACAATCCGGCGGCATACAGACCCCTCTCGGCAGAGAGTTGCGCAATCGCCTGCCGGGCAATGGATGATTTTGCCATCCATGCCGTCGATCCGGATCTGGCCTTTCTTGATCAACTTAGGTTCAAAACTGCCATCCCAGTCACGGGGGACATCAATCGGCAACGCTCCGTCATTGCCGTCATGCTCCTCCAGTTTGTAAGCATGGGCAAAATTAATCCTACACTGAAGATCGGACACTCTCAAAGGCTCAGCGCTTCAATCCTGTTTCAAACAGGGAGGGTGACACTTTTTTGCAGATGTGAGATGTTCTAACTTTGCATGTGAACTACAATTAGCAATGCTATAAGTCTCGTTGTTATTAACCCATGATTAGCTTTGAAATCCGTGTGAGGACTGCGGACGTAGACTAAATCGGCTCACCTCTCTCCATCTGGAATTGTGCTTTATAGCGCGACAGGGACTCCGAGATCTAATGATTTAGTCGCAGCGTCAGCGAGGATCTGTGCGCGCAGTCCGTCAAAAATACTTGGTGACAAAACAGTACCTTCGGTGATGGCACTCACAAAATGTGCAATTTCATTGAGATAGGCTGCCTCATAGCGTTCAAGAAAGAAGTTCAACGCGGGTGATTTTTGAAACCCAGTCGCCGTTGCGGCTTCAACAGTTGTCTCCAGCATGTTTTCTGCGCGTAGCATGCCTTGGGAGCCGTGCACTTCGATGCGTTGATCATAGCCATATGTCGCGCGGCGCGAGTTGGAGATTTGACAAATTCTGCCGCTGGCAGTGGTCAGCGTAACTGCTGCCGTGTCCACATCCCCAGCTTTTCCAATCTCTGGATCAACCAAAGCTGCACCGACAGCAAAGACTTGCACAGGCTCTTCGCCAAGCAAAAACCTCGCCATATCGAAGTCGTGAATCATCATGTCGCGGAAGATGCCGCCAGAGCTTTTTATATAGCTGACAGGCGGAGGAGTGGGATCACGCGACAGGATCGTTACGATCTCAACATCGCCTATTTCACCCGCTGCGATGCGAGATTGAACATTGGCAAAGTTCGGGTCAAAACGGCGATTGAATGCGGTGAAGAATTTTGTGTCATGCGTTTCAACTGTCTTCATGCACTCTCGAATTCGGTCCGCAGACATATCAACAGGCTTTTCGCAAAAAATGGCCTTTCCGGCTTTCGCAGCTGTTTGGATGATGTCGAAATGCGTGTCGGTTGGCGTGCAGATGATCACGGCATCGATGTCATCTGAAGTTAGGATTGCGGCCGTTTCACGCACCTCTGCGCCAGTTTTAGACGCAAGCGCCTTAGCCGATTCAGGGAAATAGTCCGAGACGGCAACAAGGCGTGCTGCATCAAAACGCATAAGGGATCGCGCGTGAACTTGGCCAATGCGGCCACAGCCCAAGATGCCAATATTTATCATAGGTTAGGCTCTCTGTTCAGGTAAGAATGCACGTAAAACTTGAGTGGTTGCAGCGACTAATGGGTCATGTGTTTCTTTCAAGATGCTGACGCGATCAAAGCGTTCGTTGTCACTGTTTACAGCGGTCCGCAATGCTGCTCCGAATGCCATACGAAGCTCGGTGCCGATGTTGAATTTACAAATGCGAGATCCGCGCGCAAGGCTGGTACGCTGTGCTAAAGGCACGCCTGAGCCGCCGTGTATCACCAGTGGAATGTCTGTCAGAGCTTCGATGAGGCGAATGCGAGGTTCTTCCAAACCACCTTCTTTGTCTTGCTGTAAATGGACGTTGCCTGCAGAGATTGCCATGGCATCAACACCAGTTTCGCGCGCAAACTTTGCAGCTTCTTCTGGGTCTGTACCTGCGGAGTTTTCGCCATTGGCGTAGCCCACGAAACCGATTTCTCCCTCACAAGAAATGCCAGCCGCATGGGCCATTTCAGCAATGCGTGCGGTCTCGTCGATGTTCTCATTCAAAGGTTTTCGTGAACCATCAAACATCAAAGAGGTGAAGCCGCTGTCTAGCGCCATTTTGCAATCGTCATAGGTGTAACCATGATCCAAATGTGCCACGACAGGCACGCTGGCGTTTTTGGCTAAGTGGCGGAACATTGCGCCTAAAACTGGGAGAGGCGTGTGCTCGCGGCAGGACGGGCCTGCTTGCAAAATCACAGGGCAGCCGAGTGCCTCAGCCGCAGCCACATACGCGCGCATATCTTCCCAGCCAAGCGTGACTAATCCGGCCACAGCGTATCCGTTTTTCAGGGCAGGCTGCAGCACGTCTTTGAGTGTGACTAAAGTCATTTAAATTTAGCAACCATATCTTTGATCCCGGGGATCGTTTCAACTTGATAAGCATGGGTTGGTTGGAAATATTGCACCAAGCTACGCTGACTCAAACCGCCTAAAATAGTGAAATAGTACATCTCATATCCAGGCATCACAGCGCAGGGATGATAGCCGCTTGGCAGCATAATAGTAGAGCCATCCATGAGCTGATGCGCATCGCCAGGTTTGCCTTCTTCGTGCTGAATGATCTGCACGCCAGAGCCGTGATTTGGCTTGAAACGAAAGTTGTACGTTTCATCATGACGCGTCTCGATGATGTTGCCGTCTGAGTCTTTGCGATCGGTGTCATGTTTGTGCGCTGGAAAACCAGACCAGCCGCCAGCGCCTACGGTGAACAGTTCCGACACCAATAAACGGCCAACCTTTCCGTGGTATTTTGTGCCAAGGATATGTTTGATTTTACGGTGTGTTTTAGTGTCGTCAGAGCCGTATTGAACCTTGTCTATTTCAGCTTCACGCACGTCAAACGGATCGAGTACCTTGTCGTATTTGGCGCCTGCAATGAAGGTCTCTGTGTCGCGTTCAGCGACGATGGTCACTTTCGCTCCAACTGGTACGTAAACGCCTTCTGGTTCACCATCCCATACATCGGCCGTGCGATTGCCTAGGGACTTGTAGTGTACGCCTTCAACGTCCACATCCACAGTGCCAGTTGCAGGCACGATGCAGGTTTCATAGCCAGGTACTTGGTACTCAAATGCCTCTCCAGCTTTGAGTTTGACGATGTTGAAATAGTTCAAAGGAACTGTGCTGTCCTCAGCATCAACGATTGGCGTATTCTTGTTATCAAATGGCGCAATATGCATGGGTGTTCCTTAGGTAACGGAGGTTGGGCCGGGGTGAGCGGCGAGGAAATCGTTGAGATCGTTTGGGTATGGCATCGCAGGCGCGCAGCCCGGACGAGCGACTACATAAGCAGCGCATGCGGAGCCGCGCAGAACAGCAGTGTGTAGGTCTAAACCTTCAGCAATGCCTGATAGCATTCCGGCCATGAAGCTATCGCCTGCACCTGTAGGTTTCATCGCTGTGACAGGATAAATACCAGTGCGAATTTCCTCGCCATCGGCAAAGGTAATCGCGCCATGCTCGCCCATTTTGTAAACAACAATGGCGGCAGTAGTTTGAGCAAGCTCGCGGGCTTTATCTAGGCCTTTTTCAATGCCGCCAGCCATGAAGCCGAACTCTTCATCGTTGCCAACAATTACATCTGACATTGCGCCAGCTTTGGACAGAACTTCGGCAGCAACCTCTGGTGATGGCCAGCTATACGGACGGTAGTCCACATCGAAAACAATCGGCAAGCCAGCTTCGCGTGCGAGGTCAAATGATCGGAAGGTTGCCGAACGTGAGGGCTCTGCTGCGAAGACCGTGCCTGCTGTGACAAGCGCGCCGAACTGTGCGTAATCCACAGCTTCGACGTCGGCCGTGTTCATGGCGAAGTCGGCAGCATTGTTGCGGTAGATCACCGATTGGTGGCCTTCGAGACGGCTTTCATACAGGGCGAGTGACGTACGTTCTTCACCTTGAATGGCTTTGACATATTGGGGATCAACACCGTAATGCTTGAGTTTGTTTACACAAAAACGTCCAACGGAATCGTCGGATACAGATGTGACCAAAGCGGATTTTCCCCCGAGTTTGACCAAACCGGCTGCGATATTCGCGGAGGATCCTCCCATGTCTGCAATGAAGTTTTCTGCGGTCTCAGTTGCCCCACCAGGAGCAGTGAACAGATCCATGCCAACCCGCCCGACGATTACAAAGCTGTTTTTCTTAATGCCTGCAAAAACGTCCATTACACACCTGTCCGCTGTTTGGCGCGTCCAGCTTCCCATTCAACGTGGGCCTCTGTGACGTTGCTGGAATTGGAGATGTGCGGTGTGCCAACTTCCCACCACGCGTGGCCTTCCGTAGTCCAGCCTTCATACGCGTCCACCTTCATGACGATGACGCTGGTTTTGTCAGCGGCCTTCGCGCGTCTGAAAGCCTCGCCAAACTCGGCAGGTGTTGTAACCGTTTCTGAGTTTGCACCCATAGATTTGGCGTGTGCCTCAAAGTCGACGCCGAAAGGTTTTGGTACAGTTGGGCAATCAGCGATGAGGTTGTTGAAGCTCTCATTGCCGGTGTTGTTTTGCAATTTGTTGATGACTGCAAAGCCGCCATTGTCCAAAACACAAACGATTATTTTGTGACCTGTAAGGACAGAAGAATAAATGTCTGAATTCATCAGCATATAGGAGCCATCGCCAGTGAAGACGACGGTGTCATTTTCCGGCTCCCGCTCAGCTTGCGCAATTCGCGCACCCCAACCACCAGCAATTTCGTAGCCCATGCAAGAGAACCCAAATTCTACATCAACAGTACCGATGCTTTTGGTTTGCCAATGCGCCGTAACTTCTGCAGGCAGGCCACCAGCGGCTGCAACGACACGGTCACGCGGATCGAACAAATCGTTCACCGTGCGAATGACTTGGCAATAATTGTAGGGGCCGTTCTCATTAGGACTTGTGATGTCATCGGTGTAGGCCACCCATGATTTGCGCTCATTTTGAGCGTATTCCACCCATGATTTTGGTGCAGTGTAGCTTTTCAGAGCACCACCTAAGGCAAGAAGGCTCAGCCGTGCATCGCCGACCACTGGCAGCGACATGTGCTTCATCGCATCATGGCGGCCAACGTTGACGCCAATGATTTTTGCAGACTTCGCAAAGGCCGTCCACGATCCTGTTGTGAAATCTTGCAAACGCGTTCCGACAGCCACAATCACATCGGCGCGTTCAGCAACGGCATTGGCACTGTTTGATCCGGTCACGCCAAGCGGACCGATATTGTGTCCATGATCACCTAATAGGTTCGCACGACCTGCGATGGTCTCTACCACTGGGATGTTGTGCTTCTCCGCAAACTCCGTGAGCTCTTTTACTGCACCTGAGTATTGCACCCCGCCGCCCGCAATGATCACAGGGCGTTCTGCGGATGCCAAAAGATCTGCCGCATCTGCGATTTCCAAGACATCTGGCGCTTGACGGCGAATGCGGTGCACGTGCTTTTCAAAGAAGCTGACAGGGTAGTCAAACGTCCAACCTTGGACATCTTGCGGCAAACCAAGGAATGCAGGGCCGCAATCAGCAGGATCAAGCATCGTTGCCAAAGCGGCAGGCAAAGACTGTAATATTTGTGCAGGGTGGGTGATGCGGTCCCAGAATCGTGTCACAGCTTTAAAAGCGTCATTAAGGCCAAGCGTCGGATTTCCGAAATGTTCAAGCTGCTGAAGAACTGGATCAGGCAAGCGCGTAACAAAAGCATCACCACAGAGCAAAAGCATCGGTAAACGGTTCGCATGTGCCAAACCAGCTGCGGTCAAAAGATTAGCTGTGCCGGGCCCGGCGCTGGCGGTGCAGAACATAAAGCGGCGACGTAGCCATTGTTTAGTGTAGGCCGCAGCTGCGAATCCCATGCCCTGTTCGTTTTGTCCACGGTACAGCGGCAACTCGTCGCGCGCTTCGTATAAAGCTTCTCCCAGACAGCTTACATTGCCGTGGCCAAATATTCCAAAACCGCCTCCAAAGAGACGCAACTCATCCCCATCAATCTCTATGTATTGATTGGACAAATACTTGATTATGGCCTGTGCTGTGGTCAGCTGCAGTGTTGCGTCCGTCATAGCTCTTACTCTTTCCTAAGGGCTTCAAAACCAGAACGCTGATTTTGAAGATTTGCGTCGCAGATACGATTGCCGCTTGCGTGCTTTCGAATCCGAAGATACTAATTTTGCAACCGGTTGCAAACTGTATTTCAAGAATGGAGCACATGATGAAGCAAATTGGCATAGGAATCATTGGCGGCGGCTATATGGGCAAAGCGCATGCCGTTGCCATGTCTTCTGTAGGCGCAATCTTCAACACGGCCTTGCGGCCGCGACTAGAAATGGTGTGCGCTACTTCTCCTCAAAGCGCTGAGCGTTACCGCGTCGCGTACGGATTTGCGCGCGCGACACATGAGTGGCAGGCGTTGGTAAGTGATCCGAAAGTTGAGGCGATCATCATTGCATCCCCTCAAGAAACACACCGCGAAATCGCAGCTGCGGCCTTTGCATTGAATAAGCCAGTTTTCTGTGAAAAGCCGTTGGGCGCATCATTGGACGACAGCCGTGCCATGGCGAAATCTGCTGAAAATCAAATCAGTATGACAGGTTTCAATTACATCCGCACGCCGGCCAGTCAGTTTGCGCGCCAGCTTGTAGCTGATGGGGCAATTGGTGACGTGACGTGGTTTCGCGGTGAGCACACCGAAGATTTTTTGGCAGATCCGCAAAGCCCTGCAACATGGCGCACGACAGGTGATGCGAACGGGACAATGGGCGACTTAGCGCCGCACATGATCAATGGCGCTCTCGCGCTCATTGGCCCAATCAAGTCCTTGATCGCCGAAGTTGAAACGGTTCACCCGACGCGTCCTGGGGGCATTGTTACCAACGATGACCACGGCCAAATGATGTGCCGTTTTTCGAATGGCGCAATGGGCCAGATGTACTTCAGCCGCGTCAGCCACGGCCGAAAAATGGGCTACGCCTATGAGATCACGGGCACCAAAGGAGCAATTCGCTTTGATCAAGAAGACCAAAATGCGATCTGGCTTTATTGCATGGATGAGCCGGAAGCCACGCGAGGTTTTCGGAAAATTCTCACGGGGCCTGCGCACCCAGATTATGAACCTTTCTGCCAAGGCCCTGGTCACGGCACCGGCTACCAGGATCAAATTATTATTGAGGCGCGTGACTTCCTCCGTGCAATCGAAACCAACACCCCCGTTTGGCCCACCTTCCAAGATGGCGTCGATGTGAATCAAGTTATCGCAGCTGCAATGGCGTCTTCCCGTGCAAAAGCATGGGTCGAAGTCAACGACCTGTAATCCCTTTCGAAAGGCATTTTCATGACTATTAAAATCGGCAACGCGCCCTGCTCTTGGGGTATCGAGTTTCCAAGTGATCCCGCTTATCCAACATGGCAATCCGTTTTGGATCAATGCGCGGGTGCAGGGTATAAGGGCATCGAGCTTGGACCAATCGGCTACTTGCCGGAAGATCCCGATGTGCTCAAACCCGAGTTGGAAAAACGTGAGCTAGAGATCATCGGTGGGGTTGTGTTCCAACCCTTCCACGAGCCTACCAAGTGGGACGAAATCTTGGACGCTGCGACGCGGACTTGCAAAGCATTGTCTGCGCATGGCGCGGAGCATTTGGTGCTGATCGACAGTATTTCGGCACGCCGCGCGCCAACGGCTGGCTGTGCTTCTGAAGCAGAACAAATGGACAATGCGGAATGGACATCTTTCCGCGACCGCCTCGCCACAATCGCCAAAATGGGCGCTGAAGAATACGGCCTCACAGTGGGTATTCATGCGCATGCTGCGGGCTTCATGGACTTTGAACCAGAGCTGGAACGCTTGCTCGCAGAAGTCGATGAAAACATCCTTAAAATTTGCTTCGATACAGGTCATCACTCTTACGCGGGTTTCGACCCAATTGGCTTCATGCGACGCAACATTGACCGCATTTCTTACATACACTTCAAAGATATCGATCCGGTGGTGAAGGCCGACGTCGTTGCAAAACGCACCGACTTTTACACCGCTTGCGGTCAAGGTATTTTTTGCAACCTCGGTAAAGGTGATGTGGACTTTAAAGCTGTCCGCCAAATCCTCTTGGATGCGAAATTTGAAGGCTGGTGCACCGTTGAACAAGATTGCGACCCGTCCGTACCAGGCACACCGCTCGAAGACGCACGTGCAAACCGTGAATACCTACAATCTATTGGTTTCTAAGGATTATAATGATGGAAAAGTTGAAATGGGGTATGATCGGCGGCGGCGAAGGCAGTCAAATCGGTCCGGCACACCGCCTCGGCGCATTGGCTGATGGTTTGTTCGATCTCACCGCAGGCGCATTGGATCACCGTCCTGATGTGGGCCGCGAATATGCACAACGTTTGGGTGTGGCTGAAGACCGCGCATACGGCAGCTGGCAGGAGATGCTTGAAGGTGAGAAAGATCGCGCCGACAAAATCGATTTGGTCACAGTCGCGACGCCTAACTCAACGCACTTCGAGATCACCAAAGCCTTCCTCGAAGCGGGCATCAATGTACTGTGTGAAAAGCCGATGACGATGACTGTTGAAGAGGGGGAAGAGATCGTTCGTGTGGCAGAAAAGACCGGCAAAATCTGCGCGGTAAACTACTGCTATTCTGCCTACCCAATGGTGCGCCAAGCGCGAGCCATGGTGCGGGCTGGTGAGCTTGGAAAAATCCGCCTTGTCGTGACTAACTTTTCACATGGACACCACGGTGACGCCGCTGATGCTGACAATCCGCGCGTGCGTTGGCGCTACGACCCAAAGATGGCTGGCGTGTCAGGCCAGTTCGCGGATTGCGGCATTCACGCGCTGCACATGGCGAGCTTTATCTGTGACGACGAGGTCGAAAGACTATCCGCAGATTTTGCATCAACGATTGCGAGTCGCGAGTTGGAAGATGATGCTATGGTCAACTTCCGTATGAGCGGCGGCACAGTTGGGCGTCTGTGGACATCCTCTGTGGCAATTGGCCGCCAGCATGGATTTGAGATCCAAGTCTTTGGCGAAATAGGCGGGTTCAAGTGGACCTCTGAGCAACCAAACCAGCTGATTTACACCCCTGTTGGAGGACGCACGCAGATCATCGAAAAAGGCGAGAGCGGCTTGCATGAGGACGCTCAGCGCTTGTCTCGTGTATCAATTGCGCACCCAGAAGGTTTCCCGCTGGCTGTGGCCAATATCTACTGTGATTTGGCTGATGCCATTAGAGGCGAGACCCGTGATAGCTTACCTTTGGCAGCAGACGGCGTGCGCTCTATGGCTGCGGTTCATACGTCCGTGGCTTCGGCGAAAGCGGATGGAGCATGGATGGATGCCCGACCATCTATCTTTAAGTAAATCAAAGACATAAGAAGAAAGGCCGCAGTTTATTCTGTGGGCTTTTGCTTTGGAAGGGCTGTCTACTTCATTCTGTCGTATCCAGGCGAGATCGTAACGTGCCACGTTCAACGACTCGGCAAGGGAATAGCCGCGCTTCTGGGTAGCGGTCTGGCTCATCCAACATTGCAGCCATCAGCTCCACGGATGAGTTGATAATTTGTTTGATCGGTTGGTGGATCGTCGTCAGGTTGATGTTCTCCCAACGCGACATTTCCATGTCATTTAGGCCCAATATACCTACGTCATTGGGAACATGGAGGCCAGACTCTTGAAGAGCCGACAGCACGCCAATGGACAGAACATCATCACCACAAAAATACGCTTCCGCGAGAGGTTGACCAGTCGACGCCACCTGTCGCGACAGACGCAATATCTCAGCGCGGCCTGCATCGAAAGAATAGGCCGCCGCATAGGATGAGCTGAAGGTGATTCTCGGGTGTTTATCAATTTCTTCTTTGAAGCCCTTGAGGCGATCTTGGGTTGAGGTCGCATTTTCTGGCCCACCTAGGAACGCCACCGAGGCGTATCCACGTGCGACTAATTCGCGTGCTGCCATGCGGCCAGCCTCTGCGTTGTCGATGCCGACGACGTGTACTTCTGGGCTGCTTGAATAACGTCCAAATGTATTGACGACTGGCATTTGCTTATTGCGAAAAGCCATGGAAAATTCTGGCGGTAAGGTCGATGAAGCAACGATCACACCGTCGACTGAATATTGTTTCAACATCTGCACTGAATGTTCGGGATCGGTTTCGCTGCTAAGGTTTACCAACAACGGGCGAAGGTCGAGATCTTGTAAGCCGCGCGTAAATAAATCAAAGACTTCGAGGAAGATCGGGTTGTGGAAGTTATTCGAAACGAGGCCAATGAGTTTCGTTCTTCGGGTCGTCAAGCTCCGTGCGAGAAAGTTCGGACTGTAACCTAAATCAGACGCAGCCTTTTCGACTTTTTTGCGCATTTTGTCAGAGACAGATGCACCGTCTGTAAATGTACGCGAGACGGCGGATGGCGAAACACCGGCCTTGTTCGCTACATCTTTAAGTGTGGCTACCATTTTTCATCCGATCTGATTTCACTGCGACATCAGTTTATCCAATGCGTGCAGCCCTTCCCAGTAACAAAATTCCAGATATTTTTGCAACCGGTTGCAAAAATATCGAATCTATGGTCTCGTATGCATCGAGACAGTTTCGCTGAACTCATGCCAAACGAAATGGTATCCATGGGAGGATGAACATGAACACGATTATGAAGAAGATTTTGCTGACGGCCGCCGTCATCGCGTCACCAATTATGGCTGTAGCTGACGATAGCGGTGATGATCTGAAATATGTACTAGTTAGCCACGCGCCTGACAGTGACACATGGTGGAACACAGTTAAGAATGGTATCGCACTTGCTGGCGAGCAAATGGATGTAACTGTTGAATACCGTAATCCGCCAACAGGCGATTTGGCTGACATGGCGCGTATTATCGAGCAAGCTGCAGCGACAGGGCCAGACGGCATTATCACAACACTCGCAGACTATGATGTGCTCAGTGGCCCAATTCGTGCCGCTGTAGATCAAGGTATCGACGTCATTATTATGAACTCCGGTACCGTTGAACAAGCACGCGAAGTTGGCGCTTTGATGTTTGTTGGCCAGCCTGAGTATGACGCGGGCCTCGCTGCTGGCATCCGCGCAAAAGGCGACGGGGTTGGGTCTTTCGTTTGTGTAAATCACGCAATCTCCAACACAGTTGTTGCACAGCGTTGCCAAGGTTTTGCTGATGGTCTCGGTGTCGAGCTCGGCAGCCAGATGATTGACTCCGGACAAGACCCAGCGGAAGTCAAAAACCGTGTTCAAGCATACTTGAACGCAAACCCCGAAACAGATGCTGTGCTTACACTTGGCCCAGTTTCCGCTGATCCTACCCTTCTTGCTCTCGACGAAATGGGCCTCACGGGCGAAATTTACTTCGGCACATTCGACCTTGGTGACGAGATCGTTAAAGGCATCAAAAGCGGCGCTATCGAATGGGGCATCGACCAGCAACCATTCTTGCAAGCCTATCTGCCTGTCGTAATTCTCAGTAATTACGACCGTTACGGCGTTCTACCAGGCAACAACATCAACTCTGGCCCGGGCTTTGTCACAAAGGACGCCCTGGAAAAGGTAGAAGAGTTCGCTGGTAAGTACCGCTAAATCCCATGCGTAAAGAAAGGCGCACGTTAAATCCGTGCGCCTTTTACATTTCAATACACTCTAAAACTAGAGGGAGTTCTCATGTCACAAGCCAATGAGGCTATGGAAAGTGACGAACGAGTCAAAAGTATTTCACCATTGCGTAAAGCCTTGATCCGCCCGGAGCTTGGCGGCATGTGCGGCACAGTGATTGTCTTCGTTCTGTTCATAATTTTTGCCGGAGATAGCGGCATGTTTAATCCACAAGGTGTGATGAACTGGAGCCAAGTTTCGGCGCAGTTTATGATCATAGCTGTGGGTGCGTGTCTATTGATGATCGCGGGTGAGTTTGATCTCTCCGTCGGATCAATGATAGGTTTTGCCAGTATGATCATGGCGATTTTTGCCACGACATTTGGCTGGCCCATGTGGCTTGCGATCCTTGTCACATTTGCAATTACAATCAGCCTTGGTGCCGTGAATGGCCTCATCGTTGTGCGCACTGGCCTGCCAAGCTTCATTGTAACGCTCGCCTTCCTCTTTATCCTACGTGGTTTCGCAATCTTCCTGCCCTATGCATTCGAAGGTAAAAGCAACATTGGCGGCATCAAAGAAATCGCAGAAGGCGACTGGCTCGCATCTGTGTTTGGTGGCAAGATTTTCAAAGGCTTATTCCAGTGGTTGGGCGACAACGACCTGATCGCAACGTTCACGCGTGGCACAAAGGCTGGTCAACCTGTCATCGAAGGTATCCCAATGCTAATCGTGTGGGCCTTGGCACTTATCTTCATTGGTCATTTCATCCTAACCCGCACTAAGTTCGGCAACTGGATTTTTGCAGCAGGCGGAGATTCTGAAGCGGCGCGCAACTCCGGCGTTCCGGTCGATCGTGTAAAGATTTTGCTCTTCATGTTCACTGCTTTCTGCGCGACGGTCTTGGCAACGATACAAGTAATGGAATTCAGCTCAGCAGACGCAGGTCGCGGCTTGCTCAAAG
This sequence comes from Sulfitobacter sp., assembly GCA_033851935.1. Classification (GTDB taxonomy): domain Bacteria; phylum Pseudomonadota; class Alphaproteobacteria; order Rhodobacterales; family Rhodobacteraceae; genus Sulfitobacter. The sequence goes on along the minus strand of JAWSVL010000010.1, from coordinate 8,268 downwards.
AGTTTGAGGCTATCATTGCAGTTGTTATTGGTGGGGCATTGCTCACCGGTGGTTACGGGTCAGTCCTGGGGGCCGCACTTGGCGCACTTATCTTTGGTGTTGTGCAACAAGGTTTGTTCTTCGCCGGCGTTGAAAGTTCGCTTTTTCGCGTTTTCTTAGGTGTTATTTTGCTCGGCGCGGTGATCTTGAACACCTACATTCGCCGCATCATCACGGGGGAGCGGTGATATGAGTTCTGACATTAAACCTCTCATTCAGATGAAAAATATCGAGAAGCATTTTGGCCGTGTGATTGCTTTGGCTGGCGTGTCTGTCGATATTTACCCGGGGGAATGCCATTGCCTTCTTGGAGACAACGGCGCGGGCAAGTCGACCTTTATCAAGACAATGTCTGGTGTGCATAAACCCACCAAAGGCGAGATCTTTTTCGAAGAAAAGCCAATGCATTTTGCTGATCCACGCGATGCGATCAATGCTGGAATTGCCACTGTACACCAGCACTTGGCGATGATCCCGCTGATGTCTGTGAGTCGAAACTTCTTTATGGGCAACGAGCCACAGAAGTCTTTTGGCCTGCTGAAAATCTTTGACCACGCCCACGCCAATGAAGTGACGATGACGGAAATGCGTAAAATGGGCATTAACCTTCGTGGACCGGATCAAGCGGTTGGCACGCTTTCTGGCGGCGAGCGTCAAACGGTTGCGATTGCCCGTGCGGTTCACTTTGGTGCGAAAGTTCTCATCCTCGATGAACCTACTTCCGCGCTTGGTGTGCGCCAAACAGCTAACGTATTGGCGACTATTGATAAGGTGCGTAAACAAGGCGTCGCAGTTGTTTTCATCACCCACAATGTGCGTCATGCAATGGCGGTTGGCGATCGCTTCACTGTTCTGAACAGAGGCAAAACACTCGGCACAGCAACGCGCGGAAACGTTAGCCCAGCAGAGCTTCAAGACATGATGGCGGGTGGTCAAGAACTTGCCAGTCTCGACGGCATGATGGAAGGTACTATTTGAACCATCAATTCGAACAAACGAGGTCATTCCGATTAAGCGCAGAATGACCTCGTTAGCATAGGGATCCGCCTCTGTGGTTTCGTAACTTATCATTTGACTCGGCATATCAATACAGCCGGACGAGGTTTTGTCTCGTCCGAAGTAGACGTCGGCTGGCGCTACGTCTTTCAGACTCTTGTGATAGCGTTAGAGATTGTCCGGATCAGATGCGGGATTTTCAAGGACAGAACGAAGCGAATCCCTCCTGCAGCATTGATCTCTTCCAGCGGCCTCAAAAACTCATCGTGAAGCGTGTGCTCCACCACGGCAACTGAGCCTGTCAGCAAAAACAAGAGTCCAACTGGAATATCACTTCCAAGCGCCTGAGCGTGGGCTGCATCTGCGCCCAAAAGTAGTCCTGGTGTGTCTGACCTGTGTCATCTTGATAGATTCCGACAGTCAAGTTTAGCTTATCCTCACACAGGTCTTGTGCGAAATAATCTGCAGCGATCGATAATGAGGTCGATGGGGTAGTTCTCAACGTTTTCAAACATTGGATGTCCTTTGTTATTTCGCCATCAGATCTACGATCGCAATGCCTGATGGGCTGTCAATTCGCCGACAATTGAAATGAGGGTATCACCATCAACGATGACTATTCCTAAGCCTCAGAACTTTGTGATTACAGTTGCCCCAACCGATTGGAATTTGTCCATTCGTGTCAACGCTTCTGGCGCATGATCCAAGCTGATACGGTTCCCGACCAGCAGCGCGGGATCAAGCTTACCGCCTTTTACCATGTCCAACATGGCGCCATAGCGATGCGCCTGCATTCCATGGGAGCCCAAAATCTGTATCTCTTGGCCGACAATTTTAGGCATCGGCACACTCGGGGTGGCGTGGTCGCCCAACATCAAGCCAACTTGAATGTGTTTCCCCCGTGGGCGTAGGCAAAGGATCGAATTGGTCATTGTTGTCGGGTGACCCAACGCATCTATCGACACATGGGCACCACCCTTTGTGATCTCGTGGATTGCCTCTGCGACATTTCCGTCCGCCCCGTTGATTGTGGCGGCCGCGCCAACGGTTTTAGCCAGTGCCAATTTTGCTGGGTCAATATCGATACCAATGACATTGGCACCAACCGCATTGGCAATCATCACTGCTGAAAGGCCAACGCCTCCGCAGCCATGAACGGCAACCCACTGTCCTGCAGACACCTTGCCTTGATCCACGACAGCGCGAAACGACGTGGCAAAGCGGCAGCCAAGGCTAGCCGCAGTTGCAAAATCCATCCCCTCAGGCAAAGCGACCACATTCAAGTCGGCTTGATCTATTCGGACATATTCTGCGAAGCTGCCCCAATGAGTGAAGCCCGGCTGTTCTTGCTGCAAACAAACTTGTTGGTGTCCTGCGTGGCATTCGCTGCACGTGCCGCAACCGCAAATGAAAGGTACTGTCATCCTGTCACCCGGTTTCCAATTGGTGACGTCCTTACCCACAGCAACGATGCTACCAGCCAGTTCGTGACCCGGAATGTGGGGTAGATCAATGTCGCTGTCATGCCCCATCCAGCCATGCCAATCACTGCGACAGACCCCCGTTGCTTCGACTTTTACGACAACGCCGTGAGTCTCGGGTGTGGGGTCGTTCACAGTGACAACTTTGGGTGTTTCTTGAAATTTTTCGAACAGGACAGCTCTCATGGTGGGATCTTTCAACGTGTGTATGTGTTAAGCAAGAGTATAGGACGCGTTGAGAAAGTACTTTGCTAAACTGCCTTTGCTTTCTTTAATATGAGGCGTTTTGTACTATGATTACCAAAATTATTTAGAGTTTTTTGTCTCATGCTTGAAATTGACGCAGCAAACGCACGTATACTCAATTTTTTGCAAAATGATGAACGAGTTTCAACAGATATTCGCAGCGACACCCCAGATCCTCGCCTGCCACAACACAACGGGAGAAGATGACTTCTTGGTGATTGTGGTGGCCCGAGAGCTAGACGATTACAGCGCATTCTTTGAAAGAACCCTACGACGGTTGCCAAGTGTATCGAGTATCCGGTCGAACCTATCATTGAACGAAATGAAAGCAGCAAGCAAATTACTCGTCTTGCCTAGCAATGCCTAAATGAGTGCGCATATTGGTTCTGTAGCAGATATTTTTCGCAGTTAAAGAGATGTCGGCGGTAAATTTTTTTTACTGTGAGGGCGGCAAACTACTTGATTGCCAAGGTGCCAGTTTGGGTTAATCGGCCTTTGTGGATCATATGGGTAACTTTGATCTCGTCTATCCACGCAGTCGCGCAATTTCTCGGCGTTCAGTTAGGCCAACGCATTACCGAATAGAGTAAGTCATGCCGGTCATATCTTCATTGGGCTGTGCCATCCAAAAAAACAGTATAGTTGTTGCTGAATAAGGCGACTGGTCGGCCATGTTTGATGAGACTGCGGCGGATCGGCCAGCCCAATTTGGCAACCGCTCGACGTGTCCATCAGGGCGCAACGTTCGTAGCTGAGCAGTCCATAAAAGCTCAAATTACCTGATACGCGTATGTTATGACGGGTATTGAATTTTAGGGCAGGGGCGAGACGCCCAGGAGCATAGGGTGCGCCCCAATCAATGCCAGATATCCAGCAAATCCACCAGCCAAACGTGCTGCAAGCTTTGCAACAGATCGGGGCCTGTAAAAAAGTGGCGCGGCATTGACTACGCTCAACATGTCGAGCCACTCGCTTTCGCCTTGCGTGCGACGCATGCGCTGGTCAATGACCTTACGCCCGAACAGCGCAAAACCGGTAAACACTCCGAATAAGATAACATGCGCCAAATCTCCGTTTGGCAGCAGATGCACAGCGGCCCAAAGTGCAAGCGCGATCAAAAGCGGGTGCCGTGTCAGGCGCAAAATTCCGGGGTGCGCCGGATCAAACTGATCGTTTTTTGCTCCGCCAAATGAAAAGGGATTGGGACGCCCCACCGAGATCGCCAGCAGCAGGCAGACCACCAACATCGCCGCGAGCGTCACGTACTTTTGCCAGATAGCGACATCCCACAACGGAACAAATGGGGCATGGCCTGTAGCCCAAATCAAAGCACAGAGCATAGCCAGCGAAAGCGTTGAATACCCCAAAGTGAAGCCTTGTTGCCCCAACACTTTGACCAATCTTGACCTAATATGTGGTCTGACTGGGATCATATGCGTCACAAAGAACGCCACGAACACTAGAACAAAAGGAATCCAGCCCATTTAATTATCCACTGACTTGGGTCGTATCAAAAGGGCGCCATAGACAGCTGCAAAGCCGGCAAAAGCGATAATCCACAAGGTGCCTGACAGTGCATAAACTGCAGTTGATTGCTGATCCCAAAGCCCTGCGCTCAACCGGGCAGCAACAGAAGCAATAAGGGCAACGTAAATCAGGACAGTTCCACGTCCGGCGTGCAGGTCACACCCAGTGTGGCCCAAAGTTGCACGTGTCATCACGGCCAGTGTCATCAAGCCAATAGCCCCCGCCATCCAAATGTGTTGGGCCGCTGCGGGCCCCGAAAATGTTGGTAGCAAAATGCTAAGCCCAAGTGTAAATGCTCCGATTGGTACACATGCGTAACCAACGTGAAGCACCCAAACCAGTGGCTCTGCCTTTGTGTGGATGCCCTTCCAACGGGCCAAGCGTGCCGCATGAAGGCCAGAAATTGCAATGAAGGAGGCCCCTGTCACCATCTCGTAAGGCCAGCATAACCAGGCTGACAACGCGATTAAAGTGGCCAGCAAGACGGCCTTGTCGAATGGTTGTAGCGGTGAGACTGGTTGCACATTTAGAGCGTTATTTTTTAGCCAGTTGCCGGTAAACGTCGGGATTATCCGGCCGCCAATGATCGAAATCATCATCAATGCAGCGGCCAGTCCAAGTCGCAAACCATACCCTTTCGCCGCATAATCGCCCCGCGCGGCTTCTAGATGAAATACCAGATTGGCTAGTGTAAAAACCGCAAGCATCACCACTACAATGACATTGCGCCAGTTCTTACCTGCAATAACTTCGCGCAGGATCAATGCTCCCAAGATAAATGGAAAACTGAGGTCAACGAAGATGACTGGGATCAGAGGCAATAGTTCTGACAAGGCAATTGCAATACGCCCTGCACACCAAAGCAATACCAACGCGAGAAGCGGTCCACCAACTAAAGGTGGTCGTCCGGTCCAGTTCGGTACCGCCGTCAATAGAAAGCCGGCGATTATCGAGCCAAGGTAGCCAAATAGAAACGCGTGTGCATGCCATGAGACCGGATCAAAACGGCTGGGTAATGTGAACCACCCAGCCACCATCGAAACCCACATGGCCATCGCGCCAGCAGCCCATAGGGCTCCCAATAGGAAGAATGGTCGATACCCAAGTGTGAGAAACGATTGTCGCCGTTGTGTGGGCTCGTTTTGAACAGGTGTGTCAGTCATTGTGCTATCTTAAGTCACGGATATTGGGATGAAGTTCGGAACTGACGGGGGCAGCATACAATCGGCCAAAGTGTAGGCATCGAGTGACGTAAGAAACGCATCCTCTGCATCGCTCAAATAGCCTTTCAATCGGCATATGGGCGTGATGGTGCAGGCGTTCTTTGATGTCTTAAAGCACTCTACCAAGGCCTGATCTTTCTCCAGCACTCGCACTACGTGGCCCAAGCGAATGCTCTTAGATGGCTGCGCAAGAGTTGCGCCTCCACCGCTGCCCCGTCTGGTCCTTAGGATACCTGCATTGGCCAAAACAGCGATGGCTTTGGTAAGGTGATTGCGTGATATTCCAAATTCATCCGCGATTTCCACAGTGCTCCATGAACGATCTGGGTCACTGGCAATCCGCATCAAAGCCCGCAAGCCATAATCGGTAAATGTTGTAAGGCGCATAACGGATCTTTTTGTCGTTTTGGTTTACATATCAACTCGTCAGGAATAAACGGTATATTATATACCAATTCAAGCAAGAAACGACGCATGCGCAATCAAACACCCGTTTCAGGACAAAGAGCCCCAACACGTTTGGGTCGCTTCGGTTGGTTGATTCTTGGCTTTACGTCTCTTGGATGTGGCGCAGTTGGGGTGGTCTTACCCCTGCTGCCGACGACCCCCTTTGTCCTGCTCGCGGCAATGGCCTTCGCCAAGAGTTCCCCAAGATTGCGCAGGAGACTAGAAGAACATCGGATATTCGGTCCAATGATCGCGGATTGGGAGCAGCACGGCGCGATTGAGTGGCGCTACAAATTGCTGGCCTGTTGCATGATGGGTGCCGCGTTGATCGGCAGCTTCATCGCTGGGTTTCCAACGCCCGTAATTCTTCTACAGTTGGTCGTGATGGTAGTCGGTGCAACTTATGTACTCACCCGACCAAGTGCGACCAGAAGCTAAACCGAGCAAACTTCAATGGTCAGCCAAAATGCAACGGATAACGCATTCCCCATTCTGATGATGCTGAATGAATACTTCCATTCTTTGCGTCTTGCCGCTCTTGCGATGGCAGAAATAACCATGGTGCAGACCGGCGATCTTCCCTGCAAAACAGGCCATGACGTGGCGGCGGAGACACTCTGGATCTGGCGGTTGACACGAAACATATACCGAGGTCCGTCGTGATGTTATCTGCAGGTGTCCCGTGTTTGGCTTGCTGCTTAGAATGGTGCCTTGACGCTACAGCTGGACGTGTTGGGCGACGAAGTTCCAATACCTGTGATAGCGGATGCGACGCAATGAAGCCTGTTGGTGAATTGATCGCAACGGGGTCATTAAATTACAATTTAGAGAACACTTTTCAGGAGGTTGGGCCGTGACCAAATCGGGATCAGACAGACGCATCTCAAGAAGAACCGCTTTAGGGATGCTGTCTTCGAGTGTTGTGCTAACGCCAATTGGCGTAGGGGTCAAAGCGGCATGGGCGCAAAAGCCTGCACAGTTTGATCTGGTTATCCAACATTCAGCTCACAAGATTACCGAGGCGGTGACCACTGACCTGATCTCAACCAGACCTGACGGCCCCCCACCAGTTATCCGATTGAAACAAGGTGTGCCTTTCGTCGCTCGTGTAACAAACACGCTGCCCGATTACACGACAATGCATTGGCACGGCATACGTCTTGCCAATGCGATGGACGGCGTTCCGTATCTGACCCAATTTCCGTTCGGCCCCGGCGAGAGTTATGAGTATAGGTTTACGCCTATGGATGCGGGCACCTATTGGTATCATCCGCATTGTTTGACGATGAATCAAATGGCGAAGGGGCTTACCGGCGTCTTGGTCGTTGAGGAAGAATCCGACCCTGGCTTCAATAGTGAGGTGGTTCTGAACCTGCGGGATTTCCGACTGCGCCCAAATGGCGAATGGCTTGATCTATGGACCGCCAGAGGCGCTGCCCGCTCAGGTACACTTGGCACAGCCGTTACGGCAAATTGGGAAACCGATCCCGTCTACGATGGACAGACTGGCGGCCTTGTGCGCTTGCGCATGGCAGCAACGGATACAACACGTATCTATAAGCCGTATGTTGTCGGCGCGGACGGTGTCGTCATCGCGACCGATGGGCACCCCCTGCGCGAAACTGTGGACTGGCCCAGCGAAGTCGCTCCATACCTACTATCGCCCGGGCAACGCATCGATATGGCCATACGAATGCCTGAGACCGAAGGCGCTTTTGTAGACATCATGAGCGACCTTCCTGGCGGCTCCCGTCGATTGGCACGTGTGCGAGCAGTTGGTGCCAACGCTGCGCGGTCACTAAGCGAGCTGTCTCAATTACCTCAGAACGATGTCCCAAATCCTGACTTGAGGAACGCTCGCGTTGAAGAGTTTGTCTTTGGATGGACGCCAGAAGGTGGAGCGCAACAGAATGGTTTTTGTGGCACGCTTGGATATTCCTTCTGGTCAATCAATCGCAAGCCTTGGCCGGGTGATGCGGCAGCGTCAGAAACTCGGGGGGCTGGTCCGCTTGCTGTGTTTCGTTTGGGCGAAAGCATTATCCTACGGCTGCGTAACGAAAGCCCCAATGACCATCCAATTCACTTACATGGCCTTGTGTTTCGCCCACTCAAATCCAATAAACGTACGATAGCGTCAAATTGGACAGATACCGTTCTGTTGCAACGGGATGAAACAATTGAGGTTGGATTGGTGGCGGATAATCTTGGCGACTGGGCCTTCCATTGTCATGTCATTGAGCACCAAAAAACAGGGCTTGCTGGGTTCATTCGTGTTGAGGCCTGAAAGCTTTGTCGCAAATTTTTGTCGA
>JAWSVL010000009.1:0-181652 GCA_033851935.1 Sulfitobacter sp. | reverse complement strand
CAGAAATCAAAGACGCATCTATACCCGGCAGGCGATTGCGCAGCAATCTGCCGAGAGGGCATACCGCCAGACTTGGCGCGCCATTTGCAGAAACTCGCGCTGCTCATCCCGTGCTCACGGCATAGTTCAGAAACAAGCACGCCACCCTCTGCTTGTTTCAGGATCATCATGATCTGTGCGTCGCTATATCGTCCGCACTCCATTCAAAATCTTCTCAGATATCTTGCCGAGAAAATTCTACTTTTGGAAACCACTAATTTTTGGGCGGATTACCCCATTACGGCGGCTCCGAATTTCGGTAAAAATTTGGAGAGCTAACGGAAAACGAGTTTTGAAAGGTGGATCATGGCCAATGGGCATGAAAACCAACCTAGGTGCCTAAATGCAGGCTCATTCAGTACTGTCACAACTAGAAAGGATCACGCCGCGAAACAACTTGGCCTGACGACCTCAGTTAGGTCCTGCCCACTCTCTGTCAAACTCTTAGTATAATATTCGCACTAGCTAGGAAACGGCGGATACCCCACCGTGTTCGGCAAAAAACTGACACGAAGTTCCGGCGCATTTATTCTTCAAGGTCTCTCATTTGGTAAAATGACGTTACCAGCCCCACCCCAAAACAACCTCATTTCGTGAGGCTCCCCCAGACCCAACGGGGCTGATTTTCCTAAAAAACGCAAACTGCGAACTTATGCTCGTTTTTCCAACTGTTGTGTGACCTGCGTCACAACTCGGTTCTTACGTCCTTGCGCGTCATAGGTATCAAGTGCCGTTCGAACCTCTCGCAATGCTGCTAAACGCAAAGCCACCGAACGAATCCCTTCTAGCGCGCCGTCCAACAGCAGCTGGTTGCGCTGCAATTTTCCTTCTAATGGCACAATTTGATCCCGGTGGGTCTCATCTCCGTCTAACAAAATCTCGACCAGCTTTTCTTTGGCAGGCAAAAGTGTTCCTAGGCCTTGCAGATCACCGTCCAGTAAAAATGCGCGTTCTTGCTCGAGAAGCATATCAAGCTTGTTAAGTTCCAACTTTTCAGATGTCATGCGTCTGTTCCTTCAAAGCTTCAAAAAGAGATTCAGCCAGCCCAATACCGCCACCCTTTACAATGTGTTTTGCCTGTTCCTGAATCAGGAACGAGCCGAATTGATCCTCCCCAGCACCGCCTCCAAAGCTTTCGCTGGTTTTACCTAAGCCCGCTGATTGAAGCATCTCGGCCAAAAATGCGGCCTCAAGGTTTTGTGCGGCTTCCATCAGTGCACTATCTCGGGGCGGCGCGGCAGATGCTGTTGATAGGGTTGTCGCGGGAATCGGGATCATTCGAAATACTCCTCAAATTGCATCAATTTTCCTGACCATGGACCAAAAGCGGTAAACAACCAGTAAGGAAAAATGAGGATAGTGCGTGCAGATCGAGGTAGAACCCCGAAAGGTATCAAATGAATACATCTACTGCACAAGTTGGAAATGCGGCGACCAATGGACCGACCGTGAAATCAGTGTCCACTGCTACTGAACCGACAACGCCTGTTACAAGCGAGCATGCTAATCGTACGGCAGCTGGCCAACCAGATTTTGCTGATCTACTCGCAAGCCTTTCGGATCAAATTCCTAATTCCGATACCAATGCACCAAAAGTAACCGATGAAAATCCGGACTCCAGCATAGAAAAAATCTCGAAAACATCAACACTAGATGCAACTGACAGCGACATTCCTAGTGGAATTGATCAGGTGGATTTCATCCAACCAAAGATAGTTGCTAATGATCAATCCGGCCCTCCAATTACACCTAGAACGGGCAAACTAAACACCGTTGATGCACCCTCAAGCGAACACCCGCTTACAGCAAAAGAAGTACTTCGTGCACAGGTTTCCGAGGGTACCCCAACCACGGCTGCACCTATTGTTACGACGACACGAACCCCAACAATGGGGCTTTCTGAACGCATTGCGTCGCAACACATTCAAGCAACTCAAACAACCCCAGCTACACAAAACACAAGTTCGCCTGCGATGTCAGGCCGTTCTGAAACAAGTAGCGGTCCGCTTCCCACTAAAGCAGAATCAGGTAATTCTCCGGTTCCAGCGTCAAAACCTGAGGAAACCACAGGCACTGCAATGTTGGTAAAGCAGCGGCGAACTTCGGAAACGGGTGCAAGGCATTCAGTACAAACGCCCACCGCAACACCCCACATTAAATCAGCCACATCAGATGGCTCTGTATCTATAGAAACCACACAAGCTCCAGATGTTTGGCAAAAAACGGCAAGCATTGACGCCATTTCGGCTTCTTACGACAAACAAACCTCGTATACCCTCGCCACACCATCGCACATGTTACAGCCCTCTAAAGAACTCAGCGCGCAGCCAGTATCAATAAAGTTAGATCAGCCCGCAACGCTATCAATTCCTGCTACTCGACCAGCTCTTGATATGGCACCACAGGGTCCTATTTCGGAAGAGAACAGAACATTGCCCCCCCAGATATTACAGCCTGCAACTGCGGCGGCTGCATCACAAACACCCATTGATTTGGATCACTCTCAGAAGCCGACAATCGTCGTTGATGCTAACGCAACCAGAAATGTGCCCCCATCGCATCCCGCTGCTGTTTCGTCTCAGAGTATAGCGGCGCAGGCCGCTATTTCGCCAACATCGAAAACGGCACCCCCATCAGATACGGTTCAGCATCCAGTTACAACCGATCAATCAAAATCTTCCCCGTCTTCCGCAGTTGCAGAAATTCCTGTCGAAGCGGGGGCCAAATCCATGACAAAACCGCTAACACCACAGTTATTACTGCCGTCAATCGCTAGTGATGTTAGTGCTACTGGAGCTATGACCCCATCAAATCCAGCGACTGTTTCCAGTCTTAGTCTAGAGGTGCAGGTTGCTGTTTCGCCAACGACGAAAATGACAATCCAACCGGATACGATTCAGAATCCGGTCGCTGCGGATCAATCAAGACTTTCTCCGTCGCCCACAGTTGCAGAAAGTCCTGCTGAAACGGGGGCCAAATCCATGACGGCACCATTAGCACCCCAGCCAGTGCTACAAAATACTCCTTCTCTATTGAGCGGATTCGAAAGCCAAGTCAGTAGCGTTACCGTCTCTGGTACGCATGAAATTCTCAATTGGGACACGACTCAATCCGTTTCATCACCTCAAAACAACTCGACCCAGTTACGCGGTGAACTCGTCCCTCATGTTGCGCGGCAGTTAGTTGAGGTCATGACGCAAGCTACGAATCGACCTGTAGAAATTGCACTGTCCCCTCACGAGTTAGGTCGTGTTCGGATGTCGATTGTTGCTGATGACAATATCATAACCGTCAACATCGTTGCTGAACGAGGTGAAACTGTAGACCTGATGCGCCGTCACATTGATCAATTAGGCCAAACATTCAGAAGCATGGGCTATGATCAGATTAACTTTGAATTTGGCCAAAGCGCCCAAGGCAACGATCACACTGAGGGCGACAGCCCTGGGGAACAAGCCGACATCGAAAGCGGTTCAGACCAAATGGCCGATGCGCTAACTAGCGAAGAATCAACCATCATCCATCTTAATGACGCGCCTACCGACGGCGTTGACATTCGATTGTAAGGAACAGCTATGATTTCCACTTCCGTTACCTCATCAGCAGCGTCAACCGCTACGACTGCTGCAATTGCTGATGCACAATCTAGTGCCGTTTTGTCATCAGATTTTGAAACCTTTATCAAAATGTTGACCACGCAAGCCAAATATCAAGATCCATTAGAACCTATCGATAGCTCGGAATATGCAGCCCAATTGGCACAATTTTCCATGGTGGAACAACAGGTGCTATCAAATGACCTACTCACCGCTCTAGCAGGGCAACTTTCCAGTGGAACCATGGGCCAAATGGCAAGTTGGATCGGGATGGAGGGACGTACAACTGCCCTTGTACCGTTCGAAAGCGATCCAATCACCGTCCTGCCAACCCCGCCAGTAGGCGCACAAGACATGCAATTGGTGGTGTATAATGAGAGTGGAACCGAAGTTGACCGCAGCTCCTTGCCAGTTTCTTCTGATCCGGTGACCTGGGCCGGCGTTCAACAAGATGGACAGCCCGTTGTTCCGGGCCTTTACCGGTTTGAAATCGAGACTACAGGCACTGGTGATACCTCTGTAACAACCACACAAGCTGAAACATATGCACGGATTACTGAAGTTCAGAATCTCGGAACAGAGGCGGTTGTCGTCTTTGCCGGGGGTGCCGAAGCATCTGCATCCAGCATAACTGCTCTGCGCGAAGGGACTTAAAGATCCGCCAGCATCATTCCGGCATACGCCAACGGCATTGCTGCCCTGCGCCACCGACCCAGCTCAAACCTTCGGAGCGGTGATTTGATGGCGTCAGGGTATGCAATGTTCGGCTGCTTCCCTTGCACCAATTGCGCAAGAAGTGCCCCACTATAGCTGCCCATCGCAACACCATTACCGTGATAGCACATCCCAGCAAAAAGACCGTCTTGCTGGGGAATTGCACCCACAAACGGTAACAAGCCTCGTGCCACACAAACCATGCCTGACCAGTTGTACGGCGTTTCGACCTTTTTCCAAGCCGGGAACATATCTTCAAAATCGGCTCGTATTTTGACTAAAGCGCGCGCCTCGGCTTTGGTGCCTGTCCATAGCCCGCCACGCATCCCAAATAAGAAACGTCGATCAGGCATCAGGCGGAAGTAATGTAAAAGATTGCGGCTATCGTAAGCCATCTGATCAGTGGTCCAACCAGCATTTGATAGCTCCTGCTCAGACAGGGGACGCGTGACGATAACATTTGATTGCGCAGGCATGTACCGCGCTGACAACCAATTCGGCAGATCCTCCGATGAATACCCGTTGGTGGCAACGATCACGCGGTCGGCATGAAGCGAGTGACCGTTTACATCTAGCATCCAACATTGTGACTGTTTCACCATTTTAGACACCGCACTGGATTCAAAGATCAAACCTCCTGCAGCGCGCGCAGCCTTTGCTAATCCCCCTATGTACTTGCGCGGATTGAGGCCAAAGCCAGCCTCGATTGTTATGCCCCCGTGGAATGGCCCCGCCATGCCCATGGCCAACAAATCTCCCGTTCCATGAAGGTGATACGGTACGTCATAGTTTTCTTTTATGTTACTGCCATGGCTCCACAATTCAGCCATGTCTTTAGATCGGTGTGCCAAAGACGTCTCACCAAATGAGTGACGGTCAACGTCAATATCATACGTTTTCAACGTTTCCTCAACCAGCTGGACTGCAGCCAATTCGGTACGGCGAAAATCAACACGACCTTGTCTACCAAAACGACGATCAAGCGCCGCGTCACTGGCCATGCTCCCACCAAGACAACAAAAGCCGCCGTTGCGCCCAGAGGCACCCCAACCAATGCGTTGCGCCTCAAGAACGGTAACGCTGATCCCCTCACGTGCCAATTGCAGTGCAGCCATCAATCCGGTGAAACCGGCCCCAATAATCGCCACGTCGGTACGTGCCGTTTGGCTAAATTCGGGAGCAGATGGAATATCGCAAGTAGCACCCCACCAGCAGTTTGCACTGGGCCCGTCCCCATACGCATACCCATCAAAAATGCGTCTCACGCGGTACGTTCTGCAGCCTGCGCATCCTTTTGCGCGCGCACCGAATTACGTTTGGAAATGAGCTAGGCCGTGATCACACCAATGGTTACAACCCCGATCATCAGAGTCGACAGCGCGTTGATCTCAGGAGAAACGCCAAGGCGTACTGCGCTCCATATTTTTATGGGTAGAGTTGTTGAGGATGGGCCAGATACAAACGACGCAATCACCAAATCATCAAGGCTAAGCGTGAAGGCAAGCAGCCAGCCAGAAATCACTGCAGGCGCAATAATAGGCAATGTGACCAGTCGAAAGGCACCAAAACGGTTGCATCCTAGATCAAGCGCAGCCTCCTCCAGCGAACGATCAAAACTGACCAACCGTGAAGAAACCACAACAGAAACATAGCACATTGAAAATGTCGTATGAGCCAGAACAATTGTCAGCACACCACGATCAAGGCCAATCCCAATGAACAAAAGCAGCAACGACAGACCCGTAATGACTTCAGGCATGACAAGCGGGGCATAAATCATCCCCGAGAACAGCGTGCGGCCAAAGAAACGACCCGCATTTACCAGCACATAAGCCGCCATTGTCCCAAGGATGGTGGCAAAAGTAGACGAGATAACCGCGACCTTGATCGTGACCCACGCCGCGTTCAAGAATGCCTCGTCGCGCAGTAACTCACCGTACCATTTAGTAGAAAAACCGGCCCAAACCGTGACCAACTTTGACGAGTTAAAGCTATAGATCACCAACAAAATCATCGGCAGATACAGAAACGCAAAACCGAGTGTTAGAGACGTGATGTTAAATGGGCTTAGACGCTTCATGTTTCTGCCTCCGCCTGTTTTTGCTGATTCCGCTGGAAAAGTACAATTGGCACAATCAAAATCAACAGCAGGATCACCGCCACTGCCGAGGCCACAGGCCAATCACGATTGTTAAAGAACTCTTCAAACAAGACCTTCCCGATCATCAACGTTCCTGACCCACCCAGCAACGACGGGATAACAAATTCGCCCAGCGCCGGGATAAACACAAGAAAACAACCTGCAATGATCCCGGTTTTCGACAAGGGAATCGTCACCAACCAAAACGCCGAGAGACGCGAGCAACCAAGGTCTTCGGCTGCTTCGATCAGACTGTCATCAAGCCGCTCAAGCGCCGCATAAATCGGCAAGATCATAAAAGGCAGATAGGTATAAACGATACCAATATAGACAGCGTAATTTGTGTTCAGGATGGTAAGCGGTTCCGAAATCAAACCTGTCCATAACAAGAATTGGTTCAGCAGCCCTTCATTACTTAGGATACCAATCCACGCATAGACACGAATGAGAAAGGAGGTCCAAAACGGCAGGATCACCAACATCATCAACGTGGCGCGCCATTCATCCGGAGCGCGAGCCATCGCATAGGCCATCGGATACCCAACCAACAGCGTCAGAAGCGTCGAAATAAGTGCAATTTTTAGACTACTCAAATACGCTTTGTAATACAGATCGTCTGTGGTCAAGAAGACGAAATTCTCAAAATCCAGCCCTTTGATCAACGCACCAAAACCGTCCTTTATCGTTGGAGTATAGGGCGGAATTGCAAGCGCGATATCCGACAAGGATATTTTGAACACGATCAAGAAAGGGATCAAAAACAGTGCTAACAACCACGAGTATGGCACCGCTATTAATGCAAACTTACGCATCACATTCCTCCTCGTTCAGATTGCAATCTAGGCACGACCTGTGACTGCCCCAAATAGTTTAAAAGGGTGTTCTCACGTAAGTTCATTCGGCCAATAGTACCCCAGCGGTCGCGTTCCAGCGGATCCAGACAGGGTCTTCCCATGTGATGTCACGGCGCGACAGACGACGCGTATTGGCAGTTTGCGCTTTAATGATTTGCCCACCAGGCATCTCAACGTGATAAGTGCTCAGGTTTCCGAGATACGCAATGTCTAGGACTTTGCCCTGAACCGCATTTTCTGCCTCTTCAGGTTTGTCTTTGGTGATCGATATTTTCTCTGGTCGAATGGCGAGGTGGCATTCTTGACCATCGGAAAATGACCGCTCGGACGTTGCAAGAATGGGAGCTTGATTGATCCCCCAGTCGACAAAATACTGATCCTTGTTCACGGCCTTTGCAGTGCCTTTGATGATATTCACATCACCGATAAAGTCGGCAACATAAACACTATCGGGTGCCTCATAAATACCGCCCGGCGTCGCGACTTGAATGATACGACCTTCGTCCATGACGGCCACACGTGAAGCGACTGTCATCGCTTCTTCTTGGTCATGGGTGACGATGACAAATGTAGTACCAGTCGTCTCTTGAATATCCATCAGCTCAAACTGGGTGTCTTGACGGAGCTTCTTATCTAATGCGCCAAGCGGTTCATCCAACAGCAATAACTTTGGGCCTTTGGCCAAGCTTCGTGCAAGGGCGACACGCTGGCGTTGCCCGCCGGAAATTTGGTGTGGTTTACGGCGGGCGAATTTCTCTAGGCGCGTCAGTTTCAGCATCTCAGAAACGCGCGCATCGATTTTGTCCTTTGGGAGCTTATCGCGTTTCAGACCAAAAGCTATGTTTTCATAGACACTAAGGTGAGGGAATAGCGCGTAGGATTGGAACATCATATTTACTGCGCGCTGGTTTGGCGGCACGGCAGCAATGTCCCGACCAGCCAGTTCAATTGAGCCTTCGGTTACCGTCTCAAAACCCGCAAGCATCCGCATCATCGTGGTTTTGCCACACCCTGACGGGCCCAGAAGCGCAAAGAACTCTTTTTCATAAATATCTTGCGTCAAGTTATCGATCGCAACGAAATCGCCAAAGCGTTTGGTGACGTTCTGAAACCGGATAAGAGGTTTTTCAGTGGGGCTATCCCATGGGGCGAAAACAGTTGTGTTCACTTGTGACATTCCTTGCGCATCGTGTGGAAATAGGCGGCACTCAATGGCACCGCCTTTTTGTCATTTAATCAAGTACCGGATTTTATTCTTGTCCAGCTACGCGTCACAACGCGCTGTACCTTTGGCGGATAAGGTGTGGTTGTGAACAAGTTGTTCAGCGTGGCCGCGTCAGGGTAAATTGCCGGATCACCACTTACATCTTCGACCAAAAACTCTTGCGAGGCCTCATTGCCGTTAGCATAATAAACATAGTTCGATGCCGCAGCCATGTTTTCTGCATCCATGATAAAGTTCAGGAATTTGTGCGCAGCATCTGGGTTTGGCGCATCCACTGGAATTGCCATTTGGTCAAACCACATCTGCGCGCCTTCTTTTGCAGCGTGATATGCAATTTCAACACCGTTATCGGCTTCTGCAGCACGGTCACGTGCCTGCAAGATGTCGCCCGACCAACCTACAGCAATACAGATATCGCCATTGGCAAGCGCGTTGATGT
The DNA here is from genome assembly GCA_033851935.1 of Sulfitobacter sp. GTDB lineage: Bacteria > Pseudomonadota > Alphaproteobacteria > Rhodobacterales > Rhodobacteraceae > Sulfitobacter. The sequence goes on along the minus strand of JAWSVL010000009.1, from coordinate 172,645 downwards.
ATTCAGAGCTATGGAATTTCCGGATGAAGGGGCGGATTTTCATCATGACCTCTTCGGCCTTTGCGATAACTTCAGGGTCATGGCTATCAGGATCTTCGCCGATGTATTTCAACACCATTGGCAGCATTTCGGCTGGCGCATCAAGGAAATGCACGCCGCATTCTGCCAGTTTTGACATGTTGTCAGGGTTTAGAACCAGTTCAAGAGAATCGAGCGGCGCATCTTCACCCAACAATTCCTGCACTTTCCCTACATTCGCACCGATACCTGTGGTGCCCCACATGTAGTTGATCGAGTAGGCATTTTCAGGGTCATACTGTTCAGTGCGGCTTTCGACGACGCCCCACATGTTTTCTATGTTCGGTAGCTTAGACCTGTCCAGCTTTTGGAATGCGCCCGCTGTAATCTGACGCTGCAGGAATGTACCCGACGGAACAACAACGTCATAGCCAGATCCACCAGATAGCATTTTTGTTTCCAGCAATTCGTTGCTGTCAAAAACGTCATAGATCAGCTTTACACCTGTTTCTTCTTCGAACTTGGCCAGCAGGTCTTCGTCTATATAGTCGGACCAGTTGTACACACGAACTTCTTCAGCAAAGGCTGCACTGGCCAACAAGGCTGCAGCTGCGGTGCCCGTCAAAAGTGTCTTAATCATCATGAGACTCCCATAAGTGAAGCTGGGTTGTTTCCAGCATTGCCAAAAATATGATCAAATTTTTCGCTATTGCCAAGGAAATTCAGGCACAACAATGCCACCCCTGGTAATTTTTGCGCAATTTTTTATCTTCAGCCTAGCCTATATACAGCACACTAAGATTGACCGCGCAATAATTTGATCATATTTTCACCCTAACCAGATTCTAGCCTGATAGGGGCCCATCATGACAACTATTTCAAATCACTTGCCCACCGCCGAACTTCAAAAGCTGGACGCAGCGCACCATATGCACCCATTCACCACTAATGATGAACTGGGGGAACAAGGTGCACGTGTTATCACCAGCGCTAAGGGGATTTATCTGCGCGACAGTGAAGGTAATGAGATACTGGATGCCATGGCGGGTTTGTGGTGCGTGAACCTCGGATATGGTCGTGACGAATTGGTTCAAGCGGCTACTCGTCAGATGGCCGAACTTCCCTATTACAATACCTTCTTCAATACGACCCACACACCCGCGATTGCTCTGGCGGCTGAACTGGCTAAACTGGCACCGGAGGGATTGAACCACGTGTTCTTTGCAGGTTCTGGTTCCGAAGCAAACGATACAAACCTACGAATGGTCCGGACCTATTGGGCAGCAAAAGGACAGCCCGAAAGATCCCATATCATCAGCCGCAAGAACGCTTATCACGGTTCTTCGATTGGTTCAGGTTCGCTGGGTGGCATGACGTACATGCATGAACAGGGAGGCCTGCCTATTCCTGGAATTCACCACATCGGCCAACCTGACTGGTGGACCGAAGGGGGCGAGCAAACCCCAGAAGAGTTCGGCCTTGCTCGCGCGCAGGAGCTTGAAGCGAAAATCCTTGAGCTGGGCGCAGAAAAGGTTGCCGCGTTTATCGCTGAGCCTGTGCAAGGGGCTGGCGGCGTAATAATTCCACCCGCGACTTACTGGCCCGAAATTCAACGCATCTGCGACAAGTATGAAATCCTAATCATCGCCGATGAGGTTATCTGTGGATTTGGCCGTACTGGGAATTGGTTTGGCTCCACTACCATGGGAATCAAGCCGCACATCATGACAATCGCAAAAGGTTTAAGCTCAGGCTATGTCCCTATTGGTGGATCAATCGTCTGCGATGAAATTGCCGAAGCAATCAACGCTATCGAGTTCAATCACGGCTACACATACTCTGGTCATCCTGTTTGCGCAGCTGTCGCATTGGCCAATCTGCGCATCATGCAAGACGAGAACCTTCTGGATCACGTGAACAACGTCGCGGCACCCGCATTGAAAACCACGTTAGAAAAGCTGGCGGAACATCCTTTGGTTGGCGGCGTGAACGTTAAAGGCCTGATGGCCTCAATTCCCCTAACCCCCCACAAGGAAACCCGCGCTGCTTTTGCCATGGATAAAGGAACCGCTGGATTTATCTGCCGCGAACGATGCTTTGCCAATAATCTTGTGATGCGTCACGTAGGGGACCGCATGATTATCTCTCCTCCATTGGTCATCACTCCCTCCGAGATCGACATCTTTCATACGCGTGCCAAACTCGCCTTAGACGAAACCTACAAGGTGCTCAAAGATGGCGACATGCTGAACGCTGCATCATAAAACCTACAGATCGGGCAGGTATAAAACGTGTTCGATCTGCCTTGCGACGAGACAATTCGCCAGAAATCGTTATTTTTTTAGACAATCCACCTTTAATCCCCCTTGTTCCATAAAATCTAGCTTTATCCAGTTGCAAAGTAGATCAGTGGCGCGTTTACTTTGACGCAATGTTAAAAATAACAAAGACCACGGGGAGCCATAAATTTGGCCGATACTAAAAGCAGCAATGCGTTCGTCGAGTTTGAACGTGTGCAAAAGAGCTATGACGGTGAAAACCTTGTCGTAAAAGACCTTAACCTCAGCATGCCCAAAGGCGAATTTTTAACGATGCTTGGGCCATCGGGGTCCGGCAAAACAACTTGCCTAATGATGCTGGCCGGATTTGAGACCGCAACCCACGGCGACATTCGCCTCGATGGAGTTTCGATCAACAACATCCCACCTCACAAACGCGGAATTGGCATGGTTTTTCAAAACTATGCACTCTTCCCTCACATGACAGTTGCGGAAAACCTCTCCTTCCCGTTGGAAGTACGCAAAATGGGGAAATCCCTACGCGAGGAGAAGATCACTCGTGCACTTGGCATGGTTCAAATGAACGATTTTGCTGGCCGCCGTCCTGCCCAACTTTCTGGTGGTCAGCAGCAACGGATCGCGCTAGCGCGTGCGCTGGTTTTTGAACCCGAACTGGTATTGATGGATGAGCCGCTGGGCGCACTCGACAAACAGTTACGCGAAACACTGCAGTTCGAGATCACAAATCTGGCACACGATCTGGGCATTACTGTGGTTTATGTAACCCACGATCAAACCGAAGCGCTCACAATGTCTGACCGCGTTGCAGTGTTTGATGATGGTCGCATCCAGCAGCTGGCACCACCAGATAAGCTGTATGAAGAGCCTGAAAACAGTTTCGTCGCGCAGTTCATCGGCGAAAACAACACCCTCGAAGGCGTTGTAAAAGAGATCAGAGATGGTGTGGCGCTTGTTCAGCTAGACAGCGGTGAGATCATCGAAGCCAAACCGATCAACGTCACCCAAGCAGGTGAACGTACTCGTGTTTCAATCCGGCCAGAACGCGTCGAATACAATAAAGAACGTATGCGAGAAGGCGCGTTTACCTTGAAAGCCGAAGTGCTGGAGTTCATCTACATGGGTGACATTTTCCGCACGCGCCTACGGGTAGCTGGTCGCGAAGACTTTGTTGTCAAAACACGTAACGCACCGGATCAGGATCGCCTTACACCCGGCACACAGATCGAAATTGGCTGGTTGCCTGAGGATTGCCGCGCGCTAGACGCTTAAAGTCAGACGCGCAGGTCATATCGCGCAGCCTAAGGCTGCGTGATCTATAAGAGGCGACGGCTAAACCCGTTGTTGCCGCCTTGGAATATACCAACGGGATAAAACTGGGAGACTCTAATGAACCTCACAAAAACATTGTTGGCCACAACTGCACTTACTGTTGCAGCTGGCATGGCACATTCTGAAGACATGACGATTGTATCATGGGGCGGTGCTTACTCTAAGTCACAGCAAAACGCTTACCACACGCCTTACACAGACAAGACCGGTGTAAAGATCATCAACGATGAATCATCCGCCGAAGCCGTTTCCAAACTCCGCGCAATGAACGAAGCGGGCAACGTAACATGGGACGTTGTTGACGTTGTTGCGGCCGACGCTCTACGTCTGTGCGACGAAGGTCTGGCGATGGAAATCGACCCTGACACAATGTTGGCCGATGCGCCTGATGGCACAAAAGCGTCCGAAGACTTTGGCGACCTGTTGGTTGGCGACTGCTTCATCCCACAGATCGTGTATTCTACAACTGTTGGCTACCGCACAGACCTGATCGGTGACACTGCACCAACAGACATCTGCGCAATTTTCGACACCGAAGCCTACCCAGGCAAGCGCTCCCTCGAAAAACGCCCCATCAACAACATGGAATGGGCTTTGCTTTGTGACGGCGTTGCAAAAGGCGACGTTTATGACGTTCTGGAAACCGATGAAGGTCAACAGAAAGCGCTCGATAAGCTGGCTACCATCAAAGACGACGTAATCTGGTGGTCCGCAGGTGCAGACACACCTCAGCTGCTTGCTGATGGTGAAGTTGTAATGGGCTCCACATACAATGGCCGCCTATTCTCACTCATTGCTGAGCAAGACCAGCCAGTTGCCATGTTGTGGGACGCACAAGTATTCGATCTTGACGGTTGGATCATCCCAACAGGCCTGAGCGACGAGCGTCAAGCACGCGCACTGGATTACATCATGTTCGCGACAGACACACAGCGCCTAGCAGATCAGTCCAAGTGGATCTCTTACGGTCCTGCACGCAAGTCCTCCGCACCACTGGTTGGCAAGCACGCAGAATTGGGCATCGAAATGGCACCACACATGCCCACCGACCCAGAAAATGCAAAGAACACATTCTTGTATAACTACGAGTTCTGGGCAGATTACCGTGACGATATCGACGCCAAATTCCAGGCGTGGTTGGTAAAATAAGCTATCTATAGCTTTAGGAGAGGGCCCATCGCGGCCCTCTCCGCACATCATTCGTTAGTTACTTTCTACTTCCGACCAAGCCGATGGGGACACCATGAGCGACGCAACACCAGCCCAAACAGCATCATCATCCGCCGCCGAAGCGCGCATAGCGGATGCTGCCCATACAGGGCCAATGCTGGCCGCCGATGGCACTCCATTGAAGAAATCACTTAACCGCGCATTGCGGTTACAGAAAATGAGGGCTTTGGCCCTGATCGCGCCCTTGCTTATCTTTGTCTTGGTCACGTTTATCGCCCCAATTGCCGATATGCTATTCCGTTCAGTTGAGAACGAAATCGTTTCCGAAACTTTGCCGTCCACGACACAGATACTTGTTGAGTGGGATGCTGAGGGCACCGAAATCCCCGGAGAGCCAGTATTCGAAGCGCTGTATGACGACATGTTCTTTGCCAAAGAGGCAAAACTGCATACGCGCCTTGGGTCTCGCCTCAATTACGAATTAACAGGCGTGTCATCCTTGTTCCGTAAATCTGGCCGCAAGGTCGAAGACATGGGTGAAGTCTACCAAGATCAGTTTGAAGACCTTGATGCATTTTGGAAAACCAATGAAAACTGGGCTAGTTTTATGGCCAGTGACGGATGGGTTGCCGCGATGGCAGACTGGAAAAAAGCGGATGGCGCACAGCCCGCGTTTGAATTGCGTGAAGGTGTGGCCGAGATGCTGCCTGCAACATCGGTCAGCTACCTTCGTTTTGCGGACTTCGTCCAGAACGTAGACGAAGACAACCTTTACAAGGAAGATCCTTGGGCCATTGTTTACTCGTCCCTGCACAAAGACCTGACAGGCGAAAACGGAGTATCCTCTTATACGGGTCCTGCTGCGGTAGAACTCAAAGCAGCCGCAACTGCCGCTTCCACATTCGAGACAGTTAACTTTTCCGAAGCATTCCAAAAGATCGATAAAGACTGGCACGATCTAGAAGTCTGGCAGACCCTCAAAGTCTACACACCGAAATATACATCCGGTTACTTTCTGAATGCCGTGGATCGGCAAAAATCTGTTGAAGGCGTCGAAAAGCGCCCCGAAAACCAACGCATTTACGGCATCTTGTTCTTCCGCACGATGGTAATGTCAGTAGCAATTACTCTGTCCTGTATTTTGCTGGGCTACCCAGTTGCATGGATTCTCGCGAACCTACCCGCACGCCAAGCCAACCTGTTGTTGATCCTCGTTCTGTTGCCCTTCTGGACGTCACTATTGGTACGCACGTCAGCGTGGAAGGTTATGCTGCAACAACAAGGTGTGATTAACGACACACTCGTTTGGCTCGGTATTGTAGCGACAGATGACCGTTTGGCCCTGATTAACAATCAGACAGGCACAATCATCGCGATGACGCACATCCTGCTCCCGTTTATGATCCTGCCGCTGTATTCCGTTATGCAAACGATCCAACCAACGTATCTGCGTGCTGCAAAAAGCCTTGGTGCGACGAACTGGACCGCCTTCTGGCGTGTCTATTTCCCGCAATCCATTCCAGGGATCGGCGCAGGCAGTATCCTCGTGTTCATCCTGTCGATTGGGTACTACATCACACCTGAAATTGTTGGCGGTACATCTGGTACGTTCATCTCGAACCGGATCGCTTATCACATCTCCAGCTCTCTGAACTGGGGTCTGGGTGCGGCACTTGGTGCGATCCTCTTGGCGGCAGTTCTGCTGCTGTATTACGCCTACGACAAAATCGTCGGCATCGATAACGTGAAACTCGGATAAGGAGCAGACCCATGGTTGCACTCACACCCATCTCGCGCACCGAAACGAGCTTTTATGTTCCGGTTGTCGCAGCTTTCGGCGCCTTCTTTGGCATCTTCATCGGTACTGGTCAGGGCAGCCTGATCGCCGGTGTCCTTGGCGGCGCTATCCTCATGGCTGTCATCGCTTTTGTGCTAACAAAAGTTGTGACAAACGAAAAAGCTGGTCGATGGGGGCTTACCCTTTTCGGCGCTCTTGGTGGATTTGCCCTCGCTGGCCTGCCCGGTCTTTTTATCGGTACGTTCTTTGGCTGGTTCTTCGGGTTTCTGATCTTCTGGCTGTATGAAGGCCGCTACCGTGCAAAAGTAGCGCCCTACCTAACACCTGGCCAGGTACTATGGCACTTTGCCTTCCGCACGATCTGTGGATCCATCTTTGTGTTCCTAATCACACCAATCCTTGTCGTGATGCCGCTAAGCTTCAACGCACAGGATTTCTTTACGTTCACACCTGAAATGTTGCGATTTGATCCTGAGGGCTACTCGCTCAAGCACTACCGCGATTTCTTTACCAATGATGCATGGCAGGACGCGATGAAGAACTCGCTCAGGATTGCGCCTATGGCGACGATTTTGTCGGTGACGTTTGGCACATTGGCCGCGATTGGCCTTAGCCAGCCGCACGTACCATTCCGCCGTGCAATTATGGCTATTCTGATTTCACCAATGATTGTGCCGCTGATCATCTCGGCTGCTGGCATGTACTTCTTCTACAGCCGTATTGGCCTGCAGGGTACATACATCGGTGTTGTACTTGCGCACGCAGCTCTTGGTATTCCCTTTGTGATTATCACAGTGACTGCAACATTAGTCGGCTTTGACAACTCTCTCACGCGGGCCGCTGCAAACATGGGTGCAAACCCTGTGACCACCTTCTTCCGCGTGCAAATGCCGCTTATCTTACCAGGTGTAATCTCGGGCGGCCTGTTTGCTTTCATCACCTCGTTTGATGAAGTGGTTGTTGTCCTGTTCGTCGGTTCTGCTGGACAAAAGACGCTGCCGTGGCAGATGTTTATCGGTCTGCGCGAACAGATCAGCCCAACGATCCTCGCGGTTGCCACGATCCTTGTGGGTATTTCGATCTGCCTGCTGACAGTAGTGGAAATGTTGCGCCGCCGTTCCGAACGGATGCGCGGTATGTCACCGACTTGATCTAAGACTCTCAAGCAAACGGGGGGAGGCATAGCCGTCTGGCACCTCTCCCTGTGCCACCTGCCACCCCCGTACAGCATTCACCGTCAATGGCCCGATTTTCGCGTCGATCTTCTGGGTGTCAAATCCCTGCGCCGTGAGCTCTTTTTGCAAGTCGATCCGCTCATCATAGCTAAGCGCGCGATCCTGTGTCGGCCAACTGCCCTTTAGCCGCGCTGAACCCGCAATTCGATCTGACAGATGGCCTACTGCTATCACATAAGCATCTGCCGTATTGTAGCTTTCTAGCACTTCGAAATTCTTGAACACCATAAATGCTGCACCTTCTGCTCCTGCTGGTAGCAAAATTGATCCCTCATCGTGATCAGGCACCGCCTCACCATTGATATCAAAAACACCTAACTCAGCCCATTCTGTTGGGGCCTTGGTCACGTCGCGATTGGCCAAAAGATAATCAAAACCCTTAGGAACAATCACCTCTACGCCCCACGGTTGCCCCGTCACCCATCCATTATCTTTGAGGTAGGCACCTGCAGAAGCCAGCGCATCACGCGGATCATCTCCCCAAATATCCCGTTTGCCATCACCCGTCCAATCAACAGCGTGATCAATAAACGAACCTGGCATAAATTGGGTATGGCCCATCGCACCTGCCCAACTACCGTTGAGGTTCCCCAGCGTGGTATCTCCGCTTTGGACAATTTGAAGGGCCGCAATCACTTGGCCCTCAAAGAACTCTGCGCGGCGCGCGTCATACGCAAGCGACGCCATTGACGTTAATACAGGATCACCGCCTTTGAACGTGCCATAAGCGCTTTCCAATCCCCAAATCGCTGTAATGATCTCTGCCGGAACGCCATAGCGTGCCTCTATCGCATCCAATGCTTTTTGCTGACTTATCAACGCCGCCTTTCCATTTCTAACGCGCAAGTCAGACACGGCGGTTCCAAGATAGTCCCAAATGGTTTTTGTGAATTCCGATTGATTGCGGTCTCGCTCCACCACCTTCGGCGCGTAGGACACATTAGCCATCGCCCTGTCAAAAACCGCTGGTGTGATCCCTGCAGCAAGGGCTTTGGACTTAAACGTCTTAATCCAATCCTGAAGGCCAGCATCGCTGCGCTGTACTGCACTAGGAAGAGCCGTAGTTTGGGCCCCAACAGGAAGCGCTAAAGACATAAAAAGCAAAGAGATAAAACGCATGGTGGGCCCCTACAGCATCGTTACCAGTTCAACCTAGCCACATTCATTTGCCACTAAAAGCGCTAGCCAGATCTTGGGCGATCTTTGGCCATCTCCTCCGCCTCTGCACGCATCATCGCAACAAAGTCACGCAACATTGGGACGCGTCGAGGCCTGAAGTTATCGCCTGTCAGCGTAAGATCACGCATCCGATCCAATCGAAATGCTCTAAAATCTGCGCGCAAGTGGCACCATGCCAATAGCATGTGAGCATTTTGCATGAATACAATACTGAGGGGGTCAACATTACGCTCTGTGATATCCCCCTTTCCATCTTCATACCCGAAAAAGACAGTCGCCTCATCCCAAGTCGCAGCGCGCAAAGCTTTCACATCAATACTAGGTTGTGGCGGACGAACAAATCGACGTGCATCAAGGACAGCATGTTGCAATCTATGAGTCTGCCGCGCAGGTAAGCGCGCTTTGAGCTTGGACAACGCAGTCTGGGCCGCCTCAGCCAATGCAGGATCACCAATCACTGTTACTTCACGGAGCCCCAGCACAAGGGCTTCCAACTCATCATCGGAAAAGGCCAGCGGCGGCAGCGCAGCATCTTCAATCAGCGTATATCCAAAACCCGCCTCACCATCGATCACAGCACCAAGCCCGCGCAACGCATCAATGTCACGATAGATCGTGCGCAGCGACACACGTGTTTCATCCACTAACGTTGAAGCCGTAACAGGAGCAGGCAAACGTCGCATCAATTGCATCAGCTGAAACAAGCGGTGTGTGCGGGTCATCTTGCATCCTTTTCCTAGCTGCCATTCTTTCACAACATCCTGCCACTTTCTGTCAGCAATGCTTGCTAGACAAGCCCAGACACTCACAAAGGAAAAGACCGTGATCAAACTCTACACATTCGCCGCAGGATTTGAACAATTCAGCTATAGCCCATTTTGCACAAAAGCTAGCTGGTTGCTAAATTTGGCGGGCGTTCCATGGGAGAGGCACGACATGCAAGACCCGCGAAAAATGCCGCTGGGAAAGCTGCCTGCTATTGGCCTAAAGGACGGCACCATCATTCCAGATAGCGACAATATCCGCACCTATCTAGAAAAGCAGGGGCATGATTTTGACACTGGACTGTCAGCGCGTGACAAAGCAACTTCGCGTGCCTTCATTCGGATGACCGAAGAACACATCTACTTTCACCAAGTCATGGACCGTTGGGGCAATGATGCGAATTGGAACATCATTCGGGTGGAGTATTTTGGATTCCTTCCACCCATCCTACGACGTATTGTACCTTCAAAATTGCGCAAAAACTTGATGCGCACTATGAACGGTATTGGATTGGGCCGTTTCACCGTTCAGCAACGGCTGGAGCGGATCGAACCTGACCTTCTCGCCATCACTGCTCATCTGGGTGAACGCCCTTACCTGTTTGGTGATACGCCGACAGCAGCGGATGCTACCGTCGGCGCATTTATGAACGCGATCATAGCTTCACCTGTGCCAACACCACTGTCGCGGCGCGTATCACAAGACCCGGTCCTTAGCGCATATGCAGCGCGTTGTTCAGCGGCCATGGGCTAACTGCGGCTGCGGGTAACCTTGCGCTTAGTTGCTGATTTCTTACCTTTCGCCTTCGCTCCTTTTCGGCGTGGGCTACGACCTGCAGGGCTTCTTCGGCCCTGCGGGATTTTTTCGCCTTCGATATCGAGTAATTCTAGTGCAATACCACCCGTGACCGGAGTGACCTCAGCCAAACGTACGGTTACTCGCTGGCCAAGGCCAATCGTCATACCCGTATCGGCCCCCATGAGGGTTCCTGCGTCAGCATCATGATGAAAATATTCGCGTCCGATATTGCGCATCGGAATCAACCCATCTGCGCCCGTCTCATCCAGTTTTACAAATGCACCAAAACGCGCGATACCGCTAATCCGACCTGTCATCTCATTGCCAACACGTTCAGACAAATACGACGCGAGATAACGATCCGTTGTGTCACGTTCGGCAACCATCGACCGCCGCTCGGTATCAGAGATATGCGTGCCTGTGGCCTCCAAGTCTTCGATGTCGTGTGGCGATAAGCCGTCCTTGCCCCACCCATGGGCTGTGATCAGCGCACGATGCACCAGCAAGTCCGCATAGCGACGAATAGGCGACGTAAAGTGAGCGTAAGAACGTAGCGCCAACCCAAAATGACCAATATGATCAGGACCGTAATAGGCCTGCGTCATCGACCGTAAAGTAGAGATGTTGATCAGCTCTACGTCATCACTGCCCGCTGCTTGATCCAACAAACGATTTAGGTGTGCTGTCTGCAACACCTGCCCTTTTGCAAGCGTATAGCCAGCCGCAGCGGCTGTCTCACGCAGGGAGTCGAGTTTTTCTGGCGTTGGTTCTTCGTGAGTGCGAAACAGTAGCGGTGTTTTCTTGGCAATCAGCGTTTCAGCCGCGGCAACATTTGCCAATACCATACATTCTTCGATCAACCTGTGCGCATCAAGCCGCATGCGGAAATTCACTGAGCGAACAGTGCCATCCTCATCTAGCTCAATACGACGTTCAGGTAGATCCAGATCAAGCGGCTGCCGACGTTCGCGGGCTGAAACCAGCGCTGCATAGGCGGCGTAAAGCGGCTTTAAAACAGTCTCTAATAACAGCTCTGTGCGCTCATTCGGGTTGCCATCAATTGCTTCCTGCACTTCTTCGTAGTGCAGACTGGCGGGTGAGCGCATAAGGCCGCGATGGAAGTCATGGCGCAGCTTGTTACCTTCCGCATCCAGCACCATCCGCACGGCGATGCAGGCACGCTCAACACCTTCGTGAAGCGAGCAAAGATCGCCAGACAGGCGGTCCGGTAACATTGGGACGACACGATCAGGGAAATACGTAGAGTTCCCCCGCTTGCGTGCCTCACGGTCCAACGCAGAACCTGGCGTAACGTACGCGGACACATCCGCAATTGCGACCCACAGGATGTGACCGCCCTTGTTGGACGGATCGGTGTCGGCCTCAGCAAAACACGCATCGTCATGATCACGCGCATCTGAGGGGTCGATTGTAATCAGAGGGACGTCTCGCAAATCCTCGCGGCCTTTTAGGCCCTCTGGTTGGGCGGTATCGGCCTCAGCAATGACATCATCAGGAAAATCATCTGGGATGTTGTGCTGATGAATGGCGATAAGTGATACTGCCTTTGGCGCTGAAGGATCACCAAGACGTTCAATGATACGCGCACGGGGGAGGCCCATGCGACCCTTTGGACCAGCCAGCTCAGCCTCAACAAGCTCGCCCTCTTTGGCACCACCTGTGGCATCTGAAGGAACAGCCCATTCTTTGTCAGCGCCTTTATCAATGGGCAGAATACGCCCACCTTCAGCATGTTTGCGGAAGATGCCGATGATCTTTTTAGGATTGGTTCCGATACGGCGGATCAGACGCCCTTCATAGTGATGCGCTTCGCCTTTTACCAAGGTAAGGCGTGCAAGAATGCGGTCGCCCTCTCCTAGCGCTGGATCAGCAGCGCGCGGTATCATTAGAACGACAGGCTCCTGTCCTTCGCCCCCCCATTCCATGGGCTTGGCAAAAAGATCGCCGTCACCATCCGGCCCAGCGACCATCAGCACACTAACTGGCGACAGGCGCTCTGGGTCGTTGTAGGAATTCTTGCGCTTTTCCAAATGGCCTTCGGCAGCTAGTTCCTTCAGAAGCCGTTTCAGATCAATGCGCGCAGACCCTTTAATGCCAAATGCCTTAGCGATGTCGCGCTTGGCAGTCAGGGTTGGGTTTTCCTCGATCCAGCTTAGGATCTCTTGCTTGGTAGGGATTTTTTTCATGGGATGGGCGTAACACGCACTTGGGCGCGCGTCACATTAATTTAGGTCTGCAACAGTATCCACATCCTGCAATGTCGCGACATGTGCAATTGTGTGATCTCGAAGGGACGCTTTTGTATCTGCCAGCGCATGTTTAGACGACCACCGGACCCCTTTGAATATGGTTGGCGGGATAGCCCGACGGCGGCGCAACCCAATTAACCAATATCCGCCATCGGGTGCAGGCCCAAAAACAGCATCATTTCTGCCCAGCGCCCGAAATGCTTCAGCGACTCGTGAAGCATTAATGTCGGGTATATCGCCACCAATAACACAAACAGGACCAGACGGCGCGCAACGCAACGCCCGTTCCATTCTATCCCCTAATGTGCCGCTGCCTTGGGGAATGCGCGGTAAATGCATAGGCCAAACACGTGAAATCATGCCAGTGTGATCAGGTGCCACGGCAAGCACCACGTTCCATCGCGGATCATCTATGCGGCGCAACAATCGGCGCACTTGATGCCGGAACCACCACGCCGCACCAACCATGCCAATATCGCGCCCAAGCCGTGTCTTCACACGACCTGCGCGCGGCTCTTTAAGCATGACAATCAGCGTGCGGTTCACAATACCCGTTCCATCATCTGATGCGGCTCGCCCTCGTCATCATAAACTTCGCCAAATGGCTCAAAGCCCAACTTGGCGTAGAATCCAACGGCATGAGCTTGCGCGCCAAGCACAACATGGTCCGCACTATTAGCGCCCGCCAATTCAACAGCCGCGGTGATCAAATCTGCGCCAAGGCCGAGGCCGCGCTGGTTCTTCAACACACAAACGCGCCCGATCTTTGCAGTGCCATCTTGAATATGCACTCGGGCAGTTGCGACAGGGATACCTTCCTGCCACGCAAGAAGATGCAAACTGTCAGGGTCCAGCGCGTCCACTTCACCTTCAGCGGTATACCCTTGCTCAACCACAAACACCTCGTGGCGCAACGCATAGCAAACCTGAAAATCCGAAGTTTCGCCGATCCGGGTCAAGCGAAGTAATCCCGCAGAATCTGCGAATAGATCGCCTTCAACTCACGGATATGATCAACACGGACATGTTCATCCACTTGGTGCATCGATTGCCCAACAAGGCCGAACTCCACAACGGGGCAGTGCGATTTCACAAACCGAGCATCTGATGTACCGCCAGTAGTAGATAGCTCTGGCGAAACACCAGTAACCGCCTCAACGGCTCCTGCAACCATCGCCGAAAGATCACCCGGGGGTGTGATAAAACTTTCTCCAGAGATTTTCACATGCGTCTCAATTTCCACACCAAACGCCTCACGGATCGCGGTAACTTCGTCCTCGATCCACGCGCTTAAACTTGCACCTGAGTGGGTATCGTTAAACCGGATATTCACTGCTGCGGTACATTCGGCCGGAATAACGTTGGTCGCGGGGTTACCTGTGTCCACAGTAACAACCGCCAATGTAGATTGATCAAAGTGATCGGTCCCTGTGTCCAGTTCGTGACTGGCTAACCGGTCCATCAGGCGCATCATCGGCGGCAGCGGATTATTAGCACGGTAAGGGTATGCCGAATGGCCTTGCTTCCCGATCACTCGAAACTTGATCGTCATTGAGCCACGGCGACCGATTTTAATCATCTCACCCATCGTATTTGGGCACGTAGGCTCACCAACCAAACAGACATCCATCCGCTCGCCGTTGTTTTCCATGTATTCCAGCAGCGCCAGCGTACCATCGATTGATTCGCCTTCCTCATCTCCCGTTATGGCGATCACGATCGAACCATCTGGCGGAGTTTCGCGCACAAAATCGACTGCCGCAGCCGCAAACGCCGCCACGCCAGATTTCATATCCGTTGTGCCCCGACCGTACATAATACCGTCTTTGATCTGCGCACCAAATGGCGGCATCGTCCACGCGGCCTCGTCCCCCACGGGCACCACATCAGTATGGCCGTTAAAACCAAAACTGCGCGTGTTGCCTTGCGTACCCCAACGCGCAAAAAGATTGCGAATACCGCCACGATCCGCCCATCCGCAGGTGAAACCTGCCTCACTGAGAAGTTCATGCAGAATGTCCAAAGCGCCCTCATCTGCTGGGGTGACAGATGGGCAGCGGACCAAAGCCGCGGTCAGATTAACGGCGTCTACTGGAGTGAATTGAGACATGCAGCGAGGCTCCTTAGGTAACTCAAAACCCTTATCTATCCTGTGGTGCAAAAGTGCCAGCCCTTGGCACATCACGAAATCCCACTTCATTTATGTCAAAATTGTGGTAACCTGATCTACAATAATGACCCGAGGCAGGGCATGAGCAGTTCCATCACCTGAAAACAGGGATGGATACGTCCGAAAAACGGACATGATTGGAACAGGGGTGTACCTCTGTCTAGCTGCGACTTGTGCTGTCTCATTGAATGGTTTGAGGCAGTGATATGGTAACAGCATCCGAACTCGACATAGAGACAGTGCGTGAGGGCACCAGTGCCATCGAGATGGCGCAGGAGATCTTTGGCAGTGGCGTGACCGTAACCGGCGCTACGTACTACGGTGATATCGACAGCGCGGGCATCTATTCAGGCGGCGATACGACATCACCCGGCGTGGTCCCCGGTGACAGCGGCGTGATCATGTCCACTGGCAACGCGGAAGACTTTACCAACGAAGCGGATTCCGGCGGGAACGGCACGAACACCAACGGCAATAATGGCAACGGGAACGGCGTCGGGAACGGAAATGGTGGCGGGAACGGAAACGGAAACAACGGGAACGGAAACGGTAACGGCGGTAGCGGTAACACGAGCAGCGCCGGCGCAGACCCAAACCAATCCCCGAGTACATCAACGAACACATCGGGTACCAATAACTTTAGCCAGTACAACAATGCCGCCGGCGGTACGACCTATGACGCATCGACGCTAGATGTGGATTTTATCCCCGACAGTGACACGCTGACGATGCAATTTGTCTTCAGCTCGGAGGAATATCCCGAATTCGCCAATTCGATCTATCAGGACTTCTTTGGTGTTTGGGTCAACGGGCAATTTGTAGAGCATGACGTTGGTGATGGGGAAACGGATCCGTTCAACATCTCGACCACCAACAACATCAACATGTATGTCGACAACACCAATGACGACTACAACACCGAGATGGACGGATTTACCATCACGCTCACCCTAACGATGACCGTGATCCCGAACCAGACTAATTCGATCCGGATCGCGCTGGCGGATGTGGGCGATAGCCAATACGATTCAAACGTGCTGATCGCAGGGGACTCCCTCCAGACCAATCTGGTTGCTATCTCGGATGATGTGAACGTTTATCCAGACGGCACAACAACACTCGATGTTCTAAGCAACGATATCAATAATACCCCCGGAAGCACCCTGACGGTCACCCACATCAACGGTCAGGCCGTTACTGTGGGGAGCTCAGTCACATTGCCAACAGGGCAGATTGTTACGCTGAATGCCGATGGTACCTTCAACATTGTGGGCGACGGCGATGAAGAAAATTTCAACTTTACCTACACAATCGACAACGGCACCGATACGGACGTGGGGTTCGTCAACGCCACTTCGGTTCCATGTTTTGTAGCGGGAACCCTTATTGCCACACCGGATGGTGATCGCCGTGCCGAGACCTTGGTACCCGGTGACATGGTCATGACCAAAGATGAAGGCGCACAACCCCTGCGTTGGATTGGTTCACGCAGTGTCGCCGCAGAAGGTGATTTTGCCCCAATACATATCCGCGCAAACACGTTGGGCCAGCACCGCGATCTTTTGGTTTCGCCGCTGCACCGAGTTTTGATCAAAGACAACTTGGCTGAACTGCTATTTGGCGAAGCCGAAGTGCTGGTTGCTGCGCGCGATCTGCTTAATGATCACTCAATCAGCCGTCGAGAAGGTGGCGAAGTGACCTATGTCCACCTGTTGTTCGACCGCCATCAGGTTGTCTTTTCCGAAGGATTGGAAACCGAGAGCTTCCTGCCGGGGCCACAGACAGCGGACAGTTTTGAGGCTGAAGTAGTCGAAGAAATCTACAGTATTTTCCCGGAGTTAGACCCTGAAACTGGCGCTGGCTATCCAACTGCCGCCCGCCGCACTCTGAAACGTTATGAGGCGGAGCTATTGCGCGCCGCGAAGGTGGCATAGATGACTTGGCTCGCTCTTACTGACCATACTGATCGCCGTTTATCTCTTCACGGGCTAGGGCATGAGAAACGAAATGCGCCAATACTAGCGGACGTCCCCGGGCAAACATTGAACCGCGGCAGCATCGTGTTTGAGGCTCAAGTTTCTGAAGACAGTAAACCGCAAGTTCTATTCGGATACACGACACCCCATCCCAGCCACCGAAGCTTGGTGTTTCAGGCGATCCCTGGTGGCGGTGTTGCTATGGTCCACGTGCAAGGTGATGATATTGCCCATGCCGCCATAGCGCACAAAAACGCAGGCCGTGCGGAAATTTTGCGCCTTACCTATGCGTGGGATATTAAATACAACTGGGGCCGTCTGACACTTGAGCAAGTCGGTGAAGGTGCCGTCACCAGTGTTGGGGTTGAAAACCCTCTGCCTCTGACGCTAGAGGATCTGCGGGATCTTATGCTGGGGCGCGGTCAACAAGATTATGCACCTGACATGGTATTCGCAGCACTCTCTGATCAGATCGAGCCAATTGGCGTCGGCCCAACGTTGTCACCTGACACACCCGTTGCCACACCGTGGGGGTACCGTAATGTCAGCACCCTAAAACGAGGCGACACTGTTTATACTGCCGAAGGTGACGTAGTGCCTGTTCTCCAAACCGTAACACGCACTGTACCTGGACGGGGCAGCTTTGCACCGATCCGGATGCGCGCGCCATATTTCGGGCTTCAGGATGATATTATCATCGCACCAGAACAGCATGTTGTCATCGACGGGCCCGAAGTCGAGTATTTGTTTTCATGTGAAAAAGTTCTCACGCCTGCACGAAATCTAGTGAACGGCTTTGCAGCCCGAACCGAACCTTGTGGGCATCTTACGAGTTACACACAACTGGTCCTCCCCAACCACGAGACAATCCTCGCGGGCGGTGCCCCGTTAGAGAGCATGTACATCGGGCGCATACGCCGTGACACACATCAGCTTGCTTCAAGTGTGCTGTTCGGTGTGGATCGTCAGGATCTACCAGAGCACAAAGCACCATCTCACAAGGTTCTTAAATGGTATGAAGCCATCCATTTGGCCAAACGACGCGCCGCTTAATAGTTAGTCAAAGAACGGCGTCATCTGTGCCACAATAACCGAATTCTCTTCGAGCGCGCGTTTCATCAATGCGCGCTCCTCTTCGTCAATCTCATGACCTTCTGCTTCACGCTCTGCTAATGTCCCGTATCCGCTCACATCCAACGGAGCAGTGTCCGCTTGTTTGAGGATCGCAACCGTCTCGCGCACGGCCTCTGCTTCGTCGATACCAGATGCAAAACACATCAGCGCAGCGCCCGTTGCCTTCTCCGGCAGACCGTCTCCAGCCTTGCGGCCGATCTCAACCAACAAAGTATAAACTTGTTGGCGTGAGGGTTTTTTTGGTTTCTTTTCATCTGACATAGCAAAAATCACCTTAGCTCAAGGGAAATGAAGACCTAGTCGCTCGTTTCCGATTTGAAAAGCCCAGACCTATTCGCATTTGCGCAACATGCTGACGCGTGCGCCCTTTTGGATCACTGCAATGCCAGTTTCGGTTTTCATAATCATAATGCGTCGATGCCAAGGCGCGCCATCTGCGCGGCAGATCGCATCATACAGCGTTGCTTCCATCCCGCTCACGGCAACAGGATCACGCAGGGTACACCGGCTACCCAAAGCGAAAAACACGTTTGAAGTCAGAAGAACCGCTCCGCCATCCTTGCCGATCTCTTTGCAATCCCAACTGTCGCCAGAGGAATGATCAGGTCGGTAACGTCCATCGTAGGATCCTGCCCCTGCTGGAGCTGCCAAGACAGTCAGCAGCAGGAGCAGAACAAACCGCATCAGTCGCGCAGCAGTTCGTTGATAGAAGTTTTGGAACGTGTCTTCTCATCAACGCGCTTAACGATGACCGCACAATATAGGTGAACACCATTTGCCGATGGCATGGAGCCGGCCACAACAACCGAGCCAGAAGGTACTTCGCCGTAGGTGACTTCGCCTGTTTCACGGTTCAAGATTTTGGTTGATTGACCGATGAACACGCCCATACCCAAAACTGATCCTTCGCGAACGATGCAACCCTCAACAACTTCGGAACGCGCCCCGATAAAGCAGTTGTCTTCGATGATCGTTGGGCCTGCCTGCATCGGCTCAAGCACGCCGCCAATGCCTACGCCACCGGATAGGTGTACGTTTTTGCCGATCTGTGCGCAGGACCCGACGGTCGCCCATGCATCAACCATGGTTCCGCTGTCCAGATAAGCACCAATATTCACAAACGATGGCATCAAAACAACGCCCGGCGCGATATAAGCTGACTTGCGTACTACGCAGTTTGGAACAGCGCGAAAGCCCGCTTCTTTCCATTCGGCATCACCCCAGCCTTTGAACTTGCTGTCGACTTTATCCCACCAGCCAGCGCCTTGTGGGCCGCCTTCGTGGTGTTCCATGTCCTTGATACGAAAGCCTAATAGAACAGCTTTTTTGGCCCATTGGTTTACGTGCCAGTCACCGTTTTCCAGTTTTTCGGCGACGCGCAGCTTACCAGTATCAAGCGCGGCAAGTGTCGCTTCAATCGCGTCGCGCTGTTCACCAATGGTGGCAGATGTGATGCTGTCGCGGTTTTCCCACGCGGCCTCGATGGCTGTTTCAAGCTGTGCATTGGACATGTCGGAACTCCGTTCAAAAAGAATTGTTAGGTGGCGCTATACGCGTAGCGGCCTTTCCACGCAATCCTCACGTAGGCTTGCGTACAATGCCATAGTCAATGCGGCCAATCACGTGCATGGTGCGACAGTACCCAGATTTTCGAGGATATAATGAGTCACAAATCCAAACACCCGTTGCGCGATGCCAACACAGACCGCGACGCGGCAGATGACGTTCCCATCACGCCACAAACCCAAGCACCAGCTTATAAACTTGCGTTCAATGATTTTGATTTCATGTGCCGCGATGAATTGCGCCCTGTTCGCCTGCAGCTTGAGTTACTGAAACCAGAAATGATGCTGGACGAGTACGGCGTAAAATCAACAATTGTTCTATTTGGCGGCGCACGCATTCCTGAGCCCGCGAAAAAGGATACCGCACGCACCAAAACGCTGTCTGATTTATCCCGCTTCTATGATGAAGCACGCGAATTCGCGCGCCTGATGACGTTAAAGTCAAAAGAAAGCGACGGGCAAGAGGATGTCGTGGTGACGGGTGGCGGACCCGGTGTAATGGAAGCCGGTAACCGAGGCGCAATAGATGCGGATGGTGTATCGATCGGCCTGAACATTGTTCTACCGTTTGAACAAGCACCAAACGAATACGTGACGCCAGACCTATGCTTTAACTTCCACTATTTCGCAGTACGCAAAATGCATTTCTTGATGCGCGCAAAAGCGATCTGCGTGTTCCCAGGCGGTTTTGGCACCTTAGACGAGACATTCGAAGCCCTCACTTTGATTCAAACAGGCCGGATGGAGCGTGTGCCATTCCTGCTGTTTGGCCGCGAATTTTGGGAAAGCATCATCAACTGGGATGCGCTTGCCGATGCCGGTACTATTTCTGCCGAGGATCTTGATCTGTTTCGTTTTGTGGAAACGGCGCAAGAAGCGGTAGAACTGATTGAAAATTGGGGTGAACCTTCGGCACGCGAAAGCGTTCCCGGCAGATAATCAGTTAAACAGTTCTTGAGGCAGCTCACACAATGCGACGTGATGAGGAAGTGTTTCAAGAACATGTTTTCCGTCATCTGTATCGCGGATGGAATAGCCATAGCCAGCAAGGCGGTGCTTCCATTCGCGGGCAGATAGGGCGACGGCACGTTCGCGGGAAACCATCTGCATGACTTCGTCGGTGACGAAGGCGTCTTGTTTTATAATGATCGACATTGTTTCTCTCCTGATTATCTCTTCTCAGGAAACAGTCTCGTATTGCAGAGTGGCAGGAATCGGATGCGATTGTGGCCGAAGATTGGTTTTTTGTCCCTTGAGGGTGGAAAACGACAAGGAAGCGCCTCAATCCTCCATTTTTGACATCCATTTACGTTAATTTTTGGCGCGAGATGGCAGCCGTAAATGAACCTTTACCACACGATTACATCACCTTACAAAGCCACTGCATAGAGGTTCGCGGCTAATCTCTCACGTAACTCCGAAACAGGCACTTATCCGCTATTTCAATACACCACAGCCTACCAAAAGGCATATTACGTCGCAATTTATGGTCCAAAACCCAAAGATTGGCTGCGCAGTTCACGAATCTCTAACACCTGCGCGCACGAATACGGTTCAATTGTATCTGATTTACAAACAACCGAGTCCGCTAACGCAGGCACGCCCCCTAGCTGCGGGTCACACCTGCTTCGGCTTCGATTTGACGGCGTGACTTACGTGCCCGCTCTGTCTCAGACTTGAGCTGACCACAAGCGGCCATGATATCCTCGCCACGGGGCTTACGCACTGGTGAGGCATAACCTGCTTTATGAACGATATCCGAGAACGCCCGGATACGGTTATTGGAAGATCGCGTATACGGGGCTCCGGGCCATTCGTTGAATGGGATCAAGTTGATCTTGGCGGGAATACCTTCGATCAACTTCATCAAACGGTGGGCGTCTTCGTCACTGTCATTAATCCCGTGCAACATCACATATTCAAACGTGATCCGCTCGGAGTTTGAGACCTTTGGGTATTCGCGCAATGCGTCCAACAGTGTTTCGATGTTCCAGCGCTTGTTGATCGGAACAAGCGTATCGCGCACTTCGTCAGTCGTTGCGTGGAAGGATACGGCCAACTGGCAGCCGATCTCGGCAGCGGTGCGTGCGATCTCTGGCACAACACCCGATGTGCTGAGGGTAATACGGCGTCGCGATAGCTGGATACCTTCCGGGTCCATCGCGATCTTCATCGCATCGCGCACGTTTTCGAAATTATACAACGGCTCGCCCATACCCATGAGAACGATGTTGGACAACAGGCGCGCTTCATAGGTGCGTGTGCCGCTTTTAGGCCATTCGTCTAGGTCATCACGGGCAACCATGACTTGGCCGATGATTTCCCCTGCGGTAAGGTTACGCACCAGTTTTTGCGTGCCTGTATGACAAAACGAGCAGGTCAACGTACACCCAACTTGCGAACTCACACACAATGTGCCGCGATCAGCCTCGGGGATATAGACCACCTCAACCTCATGACCGCCTGCAATCCGCACCAGATATTTACGCGTGCCGTCCGTGCTCACTTGTTTGGTCACCACCTCGGGCACTTCAACAACAAAATGCTCAGCCAGTTCGGCGCGGAAAGTTTTGCTGAGGTTCGTCATAGCGTCAAAGTCGCGTACACCCCAGTTGTAGATCCACTGCCATATCTGGCCGACCCGCATTTTCGCCTGCTTTTCCGGCGTTCCAATAGCGATCAGCGCATCACGCATTGCATCACGTGTCAGGCCAACAAGGTTCTGTGGCCCGTCGGGTAGCTTGCGCGGGATGGTGTGAACGTCTTGGGTAATTGGTGCAGACATGAGGTGAATCCTATGAGGGGTTGGGTGCTATATAGGTGCTCTGTACGTAAAATGAAAACAGCCCCGCCCAAGGATGGGCAGAGCTGCATAAAGTCTTTGGGCAGTTTTAGCCGCCGCAGCGTTTGGCCGCATCCTCAACCGCTGCGGTAAAGCCCAACAAAGAAAAGGTATCTTCGGTTCTTGTACCCCGGCCGGAACGGCCTGTCAGCTTGGCGTCCGCGCCGCGCTTCATCGCGGTGATGATTTTGTTATCGTCTGATGTGGTCGCAGGCCATGCCCATTCACCTTCGGTGAACAGCTCAAACGTTGAACCGGAAATATCTAGTGAAACAGTGGAACCACTGGCGAATGGATAACCGCCCGTAAACGCAACCTGCCCCTTGGCACCCGCGCTGGGGCGATAGAATACCATCAGCAAAATTTGGCCGCGGTTCACTGCAACGACACGCCCATCGCGCGAGTTCACGGTTTCCTTTGGTGTAGAAACACCCCAACATTCAGTCGGGTTATCCTCTACGAATACGCTCCAGTCGGTTTTTGCCGCGACACGGTTGCTGCTCTGGCTTTGCGCAAATGCGCCACCGGCAATCAAACCTGCCATCAGTGCAGCACATACACCCGTTTTCAAAAATGCCATCTATCCAAATCTCCAGCCGTCTTGTTGCCTCAACACATAATGCAAATCCACGCTGTGACCGCTTTTGAATGGGTCATTCTATTGCTATGGTTTACGTTCTTCTCAACACCAAGCACCATAGCGCGAAAGACGCGAGTGGCGAAACCCCGCATGGGCAGGTTTTCGCCCATAAAAACTGTTAAAAGGAACATACTATGACAGCCCCCGCACCGTTTGCCGAAATTTGGCGTGGTCCGTTTCTGGAAAGTGTCCATTCTGGGCATGCCGTTATTTGCGATGCTACTGGCCAAATTGTTGATGCTTGGGGCGATCCCGATCTTGTTGTTTTGCCACGAAGCTCTTCGAAGATGATCCAAGCATTGCCTTTAGTTCGTTCCGGCGCGGCCGATGCTTTTGGCCTGACAACGCGGCAGTTGGCTCTGGCGTGTGCATCGCACCAAGGCGCACAAATTCATGTTGATAGTGTTGGCGATTGGCTCAAGGGCCTCGGGTTAGGAGATGACGATTTTCGCTGTGGCACCGAAGAATCACGTGACAGGGCAGTGATGGAAGCGCAAATCCGCGCCCATGAAAAACCTTGCCGCATTCACAACAACTGCTCAGGCAAGCATACAGGCTTCTTGACGCTCACCAAACACTTGGGTGCTGGTCCGGATTACACAAACCCGGATCACCCCGTTCAACGCGCCTGTCTTGAGGCGTTTGAGAATGTGACCCAGCAAACAAGCCCGGGCTTTGGCATCGATGGTTGCTCGGCCCCGAATTACGCGGCCACATTGCACGGCGTTGCCCGTGCCATGGCCCATTTTGCAGCCGCATCCGATGACAGCCCAGAGGCCCGCCTGCACCAAGCCATGCGTTTGCACCCTGAATTGGTTGCCGGTGAAGGACGCGCCTGCACTGAATTGATGAATGCTTGTGAAGGTAAGGTCGCATTGAAAACAGGCGCCGAAGGCTTTTTCATCGCCATCTTACCTGAAAGGGGTTTTGGTATCGCACTAAAAGCAGCATGTGGCACAACCAGAGCAGCCGAAGCCGCGATTGCCGCGCTGCTTGTCCGTCTGGGTGTATTGGATGCAAACCATCCAGCAACGCTCAAACGGATCAATGCTCCGATCAAGAACTGGGATGGCTTGGTTACAGGCGTCCTAAAGCCTGCCGCTGGTTTGTCGTAAAAGCCGCTTAGCTTACAAAATCTGCCTGACTGTATCCTTGCACAAACAAGAGTGCAGTCAGGTCGCCAAAATTGATCCGCACATTACACTGTGCCGCAACAGATGGCTTTGCATGAAGAGCAACACCCATGCCAGCGCGCGTCAACATGCCCAGATCATTAGCACCATCGCCAACAGCGATCACATCAGCCTCAGTTACTCCTAACCGTGCAGTGATCTCTTCGAGGGCATCGACCTTGGCCTGCTTTCCAAGGATCGGCATCCCGACCTCACCAGTTAGTACACCATCAGCGACCAACAAAGTATTTGCACGGTTCTCGTCAAATCCCAACTGCCCCGCCACTTGCGCAGTGAATGCGGTGAAACCGCCAGACACCAATGCAGCATAAGCACCCTGCGACTTCATCGTCGCGAGAAGAACTTTACCACCGGGCATCAACGTGATCCGTTCAGCCAGCACTTTTGCGATCACATCTTCAGGCAATCCCTTCAAAAGACCGACACGCTCGTTCAGCGCACCGTCAAAATCGAGTTCACCGTTCATAGCGCGCGCGGTAATGTCTTTAACACGATCACCGACACCAGCCTCATCAGCAAGCTCATCAATGCATTCCTGTTGGATCATGGTGCTGTCCATGTCCGCGAGCAGCATCATTTTGCGGCGTCGTTCAGTTGGTACAATAACCAGATCAACACCCATGCTTTGACAGCTTTCCCAAACATCCCAACGGTTGTCCGGCATTACACCTAGCGAAAACTCTGCCGCTTCATCTGGGCTAAGCCATACAGCATCTCCACCGCCCCACGCATTACGCAGTGACTCAACAAGGGCAGGATCAAGATTGCGCGCTGTTGGCGCAGTAAGAAGAATAGCAATAAACATATCCAAGTTTCCAATTAGCGGCAGGGGGCGTCGCAAAATGCAATTAGGCGGCGTTTTACCGTCGAATGTGTTCGTGTGCCAGAGGCACAATGGCCCAGATCATTATCTCTCACCTAGCGATCATCTGCACCCCGAGCAAATTTAGACACTAGCTTGATCAGCATCACTTGCTCCTTCCGATTGAACCGTAGCCCAAACATAAGAGTTTTTGCCGCCCTTCTTAGCTTGATACATCGCTAAGTCTGCAGAATTCATAATGCCGCCCGCTGAGTTACTGTGGATTGGAAACAAGGCGATCCCAATGCTCATGCGTATTCTGCAATCATGATCCGCAAGAGTAAACAGACCATGGCAAGCCTCTAACAGCTTCTTCGCAAGCCGCTCACATTCTTCAGTGGAACTACGGTCCGGTAGAATGAAGCAAAATTCATCACCACCTAGACGGCAAGGCATATCACGACCCTGCATAAGATAGCGAAATCTATTGCCCAACTCCGTAAGAACCTGATCTCCGATGCCGTGCCCTAGCAAATCGTTGATCTGTTTGAAACCATCAAGGTCAGCAAATATCACCGCAAATTGACGGCCGGAATCTGTGCTTTGTCGGACGATGCCATCCAAAAAGCTGACGGCATAGCTGCGATTTGGCAGTCCGGTCAAACTGTCATGTTGGGACATATGAATAAGCTCTTGTTTTAGCTGTTCTCGCTCAATGGCCAATTCCTTAAATTCAACGAGAGCATTGGCCATTTGGCCAATTTCGTCTCTGCGTTCGGCCACGGAAACGTTCACATTTAGGTCGTTCTTAGCCAAACTATTTAAGACGCCCGTCATCGTCACGATCGGATGAGAAAGGTCCGTAGCAAGGAGGTATCCTAAAATGGTGACGGCAAGTATCACCGCAATGCCCGCCAAAATGAGAAAGAGCGCCAGATCATATACAGGTGCCAGCACTTCTTGCTTATCCATCTCCGCAACAACCGCCCAATTCACTCCCATAATATCAACCTGCGTAAAGGCGGACAGCACGGGAATGCCTCGATAATCTTCAACAAAATGAACGCCGTCCCTGCCTTCAAATGCAAATTCGACTGAGGACGTATCTACGGTTGTTGAGAGAATGCTGCGGCTTCCGATAAATCGGGAGTCACTGCGCATCAAGTTGTCCGAACCAACAAGATAAATTTCGCCTGTCTCACCCATCCCTGCCTTAACATGCATGATAGCGTTGATGGCTTCGATGGAAATTTGAAAGGCTAAAACACCCAAGTATTTAGCATTCTCGTCGAAAACCGGTGATGCGACAAAACCAGCTAGCTGCCTATTACTCGGCCCGTAATGGGTGAAGTCAGAAAAGGCCAAAAGCGTACGCGGCTGATCACTAAGAGATTGCGCCTGATTTATGCGCCCAAAAAGATCGGCAAGCGATGCCATATCTGGCCTGTCCGAAACATTTGCCGCAAAATCGCTCTCCTTCTTGACCGTGTAAATGATCTCTCCCCCGGGGGAGATCATTAGGATGTCATGGAATTGGTCGGTTCCTATCAAGCTAACAAAAGGCGAGTGATACTTTCGATGACTTACACTGTACTGTGAGCCATCATCGGCTGCGAGAAGGCCAAACTCCTGCCCGATAGAGAATGGGTTGAGGTCAATATACTGCCTTTGAAGATACGCTTTTGGCGAACCATCGATTTGATCCCATGAAGATTGAAATTCTTGCAATGCATCAACAACAAGATCGCTTCGAGCATGGAATAGCAGGTTGTTTTCGATACTACTGAAGTGCCGGTTCAACGTTGTTGTTCGGGATTCGAGCAACGATACAAGTTTTTCAGTTGATTGCTGTTTCACGACAGTGACAGCACTTCGATAGACAGTAGCGCCCATAACAAGGGCAGAAATCAGGGCGAAACAAATAATAACGAGAGGGAACTTTATCGGGATTCTCAGGTTTCGAAGCACTAATGGACACCTATCAAAAGTTTAAACTAACTAAACAATTACAAGAAGATCACATTTAGGAGCCAAGAAACAGGGCGCATATGGATGCCGTGGCGACTACATCCTTCTGACACTGTCCATGTTTTAGGTGTGTCGGTTTTTCGCTCATCGGAAACATGCGTTCCAGTATCACATCGATCAAAGCTAGATTTGCGACAAAGCAGCCGTTTTTGCCTGTTGCTGTTTTTACTAGGCTTCCGTATGTCCGGCGGTGGGACACCCTTCCCCAACGAAGGGCAATTATCTGTAAGGATAGCATCAATGGCTACTCAGCAACCGGCCACGCGGCCGGCAAATCCGCGTTTTTCTTCTGGCCCCTGTGCCAAACCCCCCACATTCGAATTGGCGAAACTGTCGGATGCCCCTTTGGGCCGCAGCCACCGCGCAGCGCCCGGCAAAGCAAAACTGCTGGCCGCGATCGAAACCACCCGCGAAGTTCTCGGCGTACCTGCTGACTATAAGATCGGTATCGTACCTGCCTCCGACACTGGCGCATATGAAATGGCGATGTGGAACCTTCTGGGTGAACGTCACGTTGAAATGCTCGCCTGGGAGAGCTTTGGCTCTGGTTGGGTCACTGACGCGCTGAAACAGCTTAAGATTGACGCGACTGAAAAAACCGCCCCCTACGGCGAAATTGTCGATCTGGACGGTGTGAATTTTGATAACGACGTTTGCTTTACGTATAACGGCACCACATCAGGCGTCCGCGTCCCAGCCGCGTTTGATATTCCAGCCAACCGCGCAGGCCTGACATTATGTGACGCGACTTCCGCCGCTTTCGCGATGGATCTGCCATGGGATCGCTTGGACGTCACAACATTCAGCTGGCAAAAAGCGCTGGGCGGCGAAGCTGCGCACGGCATGTTGATCTTATCTCCTCGCGCTGTCGAGCGTTTGGAAAGCTACACGCCTGCATGGCCCCTGCCAAAGATTTTCCGCCTGACCAAAGGTGGCAAACTCATCGACGGCATCTTTACTGGTGCAACGATCAATACGCCTTCTATGCTGTGTGTCGAAGACTACCTGTTTGCGCTTGATTGGGCGAAATCAGTTGGCGGCCTGAAGGGCATGATCGCACGTGCCGATGCAAATACCGCTGCGGTTACGGCATTTGTTGAAACGCACAACTGGATCGAATTCCTCGCGGTTGATCCTGCGACACGTTCCAACACCTCTGTATGTCTTAAGTTCAACGACGCACGCATCACTGATGGCGCAGCATTCGCCAAAGCGGTTGCAAAGCGCCTGTCGGATGAAAACATCGCGCTCGACATCGGTGCATACCGTGACGCGCCAGCAGGTCTGCGCATCTGGTGTGGTGCAACTGTCGAGACAAGCGATATTGAAGCCATGCTTCCGTGGCTCGACTACGCATTCAACGCTGAACTCAACGCATAATTGCGTGAACCATTTGCATCCTGCGGCTAATCCGTAGGGTGCGCTCCCTCACGCACATCCCCCATTCTATTCAAAGGACCTCAATCATGGCCCCTAAAGTACTCATCTCTGACAGCCTCAGCGAAGCAGCCGTTCAAATCTTCAAAGACCGCGGCATCGACGTGGATTTTCAGCCAACTCTTGGTAAAGACAAGGACAAGTTGGCGGAAGTTATCGGACAATACGACGGCCTTGCGATCCGCTCTGCCACAAAAGCGACCGCTAAAATTATCGACGCTGCCAGCAATCTCAAGGTCATTGGCCGCGCGGGTATCGGAACAGACAACATCGACAAAGACGCCGCATCAAAAAAGGGTGTGATCGTCATGAACACACCTTTCGGCAACATGATCACCACAGCCGAGCACGCTATCGCAATGATGTTCGCCGTAGCGCGTCAAATCCCTGAAGCATCCGCTTCAACGCATGCAGGCAAATGGGAAAAATCCAAGTTCATGGGTGTTGAGCTGACAGGCAAAACGCTAGGCGTAATTGGGGCAGGTAACATTGGCGGCATCGTTTGCGATCGCGCACGTGGTCTAAAAATGAAAGTCGTGGCCTTTGATCCGTTCTTGGGCGAAGAAAAAGCTGCTAAAATGGGCGTTGAAAAGGTTGAGCTCGAAGAGCTACTTGCACGCGCGGACTTCATCACACTGCACGTTCCATTCACAGACCAAACTGCAAACATCCTAAGCCGTGAAAATCTGGCCAAAACAAAAAAAGGCGTTCGCATCATTAACTGCGCACGCGGCGGTTTGGTCGACGAAGAAGCGCTGGCTGACATGTTGAAATCCGGCCATGTTGCCGGCGCTGCATTTGACGTGTTCAAAGTCGAACCTGCCAACGAAAACCCACTGTTTGATCTGCCAAACGTTGTCTGCACACCGCACCTTGGTGCCGCGACAACAGAAGCACAGGAAAACGTAGCACTGCAAGTTGCCGAGCAAATGGCTGATTTCTTGCTAACTGGTGCCGTGAGCAACGCGCTCAACATGCCGTCGGTTACAGCCGAAGAAGCACAGATCATGGGCCCATGGCTCAAGCTTTCCGGCCACCTCGGCTCCTTCATTGGTCAGCTCACCGATGAGCCAATCAAAGCAATCAACATTTTGTATGACGGTGTTGTTTCCGAGATGAACCTTGATGCGCTGAACTGCGGCGTTGTTGCCGGCATCATGAAGCGCGCGAACCCTGACGTGAACATGGTATCTGCGCCAGTAGTTGCAAAGGAAAAAGGCATCCAGATTTCAACTACAAATCAGGACAAATCCGGCGCCTTTGACGGCTACATCAAAGTGACTGTTGTCACGGACAAGCGCGAGCGCTCCATTGCGGGTACTGTTTTCTCTGATGGCAAGCCACGCTTTATCCAGATCAAAGGCATCAACATCGATGCTGAAGTTGGCCAGCACATGGTTTACACAACCAACGAAGACGTTCCGGGTATCATCGGGACACTCGGTCAAACTTTGGGTGAAAACGGCGTCAACATCGCAAACTTCACCCTTGGCCGTGCTGATGTGAAAGGCGAAGCGATTGCGTTGCTGTACGTCGACGAGCAGATCCCAGCGCCCGTTGTGAAAAAGCTGCATGAGACAGGCCTATTCACACAAATCAAGCTACTGGAATTCGACGTCGCCTAAGCGTATCGATAGACTAACTGAAAGGCGCAGCTCTGACGGGGTTGCGCCTTTTTAATTGGAGAGCACATGACCAAGCCCATTTATGCCATAGGCGACATCCACGGACAGCACGCTGAACTGATCCGCGTTCTATCCCTCATTGAGGCTGATGGCGGGCCCGATGCAGAAATCGTGTTCATCGGGGATTACACCGACCGCGGGCCAAATTCAGCCAGCGTGCTTGATGTGTTGATCCAAGGCTTGGCTGCTGGGAAACCTTGGCGCTGCCTGAAGGGTAATCATGACCGCATGTTCAGTTGGTTCATGCGCGACTATCCACATCACGATGCCTATTTGCCTGTGTACCTATATTGGCTTCACAGCCGTTTAGGTGGGGATAAGACGATGGCATCCTACGGTATTGAAATGAAAGAAACTGACCGCCAAACTGCAGTGCACGCGTTGGCGAAATCCGCTATTCCGCAGGTCCACGTTGATTTCCTGAATAATCTTGCGCACAGCTATGAGACTGACGATCTGTTTTTTGCACACGCGGGCATCCGCCCAGGCGTACCTTTTGGTGATCAAAGCGATGAAGATCTGCTGTGGATACGTAAAGAGTTTCACGTCGACACCCGCGATCATGGCAAACTGGTAGTACACGGCCATACACCTGTTGAGGCTGCCACACACTACGGCAATCGCGTGAATATTGATGCAGGAGCGGGATACGGTAAACCGTTGGTGGCTGTGGTTTTTGAAGGCCGCGATTGCTGGTCGCTTACGGATCAGGGACGGGTACCATTGGTGCCTTCAAGCGCAGACGCCAGCTGAGCAGCATAAGCGCCCAAAACAAAACACCTTGCCCATGCGCGGATAGGGTCTGACGATCTGAAAAGATTATCAGACGCGCCAGTTCGTCCGCCATGGGGGGGCTGCCAACAACCCATTGGCGCGGCAGTCCCTCAAAAAGAAATTGGTAAAGCGTGTAATACACTTGCGGCGATAACCACACAAAAATCCAAAACAGAAACATCCCGATGGCGATACACACGACACCCTTACGCGCTTTCGCCAACACATATCCAAGCACCAAGAGCGCAGCAAACATCCCCAACGAAACCGCGACAACAGCCAAGCGGCCATAGGTACTTAGTGTATAAAAGCTGTCTTCTGAATACATACGGCGATACATACCCCTATTTCGGTGCACTGACCATGAACCTGACGGAACGTATCGCCTGACATCCGGGAGGTAGCGGATTATGCTCTCACAAATTTATTCGGGAGAGAAAAAATGTCAGATGATATCGTAATCCTAAGCGGTGCCCGCACAGCAATCGGCACATTTGGCGGTGCTTTGGCTGGCACGCCAACCACCACATTGGGTGCTACCGTGGCACGTGAGGCATTAGCGCGGGCTGGTGTTGAGCCTGAGAAAATCGAACATGTGGTTTTTGGCAATGTCATCAATACCGAACCGCGCGATATGTACCTTAGCCGTGTTGCCGCAATGGAAGCAGGTGTACCAGACGCCGTTCCCGCAATGAATGTGAACCGCCTTTGCGGTTCAGGCGTTCAAGCGATTATCTCAGCTGTCCAGTCATTGATGCTGGGCGATGCCGAATTCGCACTGGCTGGTGGCGCAGAAAGCATGAGCCGCGCGCCCTATATCTTGCCCGCAGCGCGTTGGGGGCAAAAGATGGGCGATGTCGCCTCACTTGATATGTTGCTGGGTACGTTGAACTGCCCGTTTGGCACTGGGCACATGGGCATCACCGCAGAAAACGTAGCAGGTGAACATGATGTCACCCGCGAGGAACAAGACGCCTTTGCCATGCGATCCCAAGAGCGTGCAGCAGCCGCAATTGAAGCAGGATATTTTGCTGAACAAATCGTCCCAATCCAAGTACGCAAAGGCCGCGAAACCGTAAACTTTGAAGTGGATGAGCACCCCAAGGCGACCACGCTGGACAAGTTGGCCGGATTGCGTTCTGTCTTTCAAAAGGATGGCTCGGTCACCGCCGGCAATGCATCCGGCATCAATGATGGCGCTGCTGCGCTTGTTCTTGCCCGCGCCTCATCCGCCAAAGCCAAAGGGCTCAAACCCCTCGCGCGGATCATTGGGTACGCCCATGCTGGCGTGCGTCCTGAAGTAATGGGCATTGGCCCCATTCCAGCCGTGACCAAACTATTGGAAAAAACAGGCCTAAGCGCTGACGATTTTGATGTGATCGAAAGCAACGAAGCCTTTGCGTCTCAGGCTTTGGCCGTGAGCAAAGCGCTTGGCTTTGATCCAGCACGTGTAAACCCGAACGGTGGCGCAATTGCTTTAGGCCATCCAGTAGGCGCAACAGGCGCAATCATCACCGTAAAAGCCCTGTATGAACTGCAGCGGATCAACGGCAAGCGCGCGTTGATTACGATGTGCATTGGCGGCGGTCAGGGTATCGCACTGGCAATCGAACTGATGTGATTTCCATATTAACTAAGGGCTGGCGTGTTGATCTCTGGCCCTTAGATATTGCGTTACAGATCTAAAATTGAGCCTAGTTCAACGCAGCAATTAACGCGATCATTCCCGCTGCGGTGCCTGCACCCAGAACGGCAGAAAGCACGATGTACCGCTTGAACGGCTTACGCGATGGCGGCAGCGTATCACTTTGACGGATCAATGCCGCCTCAACTAGCGCCGGCAAACGCGGCCCAAACCGCGACAAGATACGCGCTGTTTTTGCAAGGTCACTAAAGACCGCCTTTGGACCAATAGATTTTGTGATGTAGTCCGTTACAATAGGCGCGGCGACCTGCCAAATGTTCATCTGCGGATTGAGCGATCGCGCGACACCCTCAACCACAACCATTGTCCGCTGCAACAAGATCAGCTCGGTACGGGTTTCCATGCCGAAACGCTCGGTCACTTCAAAAAGGTATGCAAGCAGGCGCGCCATCGATATGTGGTCTGCATCCATCCCGAAAATCGGTTCACCTACCGCACGTAGGGCCCGCGCAAATTCGTCAACATCCTTATCAGCAGGCACATAGCCCGCTTCAAAATGCACCTCGGCTACGCGTTTGTAATCCTTACGAATAAACCCGTATAGAATTTCTGCGTAAACGCGGCGGGTGTATTCGTCGATGTGGCCCATGATGCCAAAATCAAACGCAATGATATTGCCGTTTTCTGCGACTTTCAGATTCCCCTGATGCATGTCGCCGTGGAAGTATCCATCGCGCAATGCGTGCTGCAGGAACAACGCAAGAATGCGTTCTGACAGCTCAACCCGATCAACGCCAATTGCGTCAATCGCATCATTGTCGCCCATTGGTACGCCCTCGGCCCAACCAAGAGTCATGACTCGACGGGCAGAATAGTCCCATTTGATTTCGGGCAATTCAAATCCGGCGTCATCTTTGGTGTTCGCCGCGTATTCAGATGCGGCAGAGGATTCGAGGCGTAAATCCAGTTCTCCCTGAACAACTCCATCAAAGTGCTCGATCACATCCATTGGGCGCAAGCGGCGAGAACCCGGTGAGAACAACTCAACCATGCGTGCCGCGAGGTAGAATGCATCCACGTCCTTTTGGAACGCTTTTTCAATGCCGGGGCGCAGGACTTTTACAGCAACCTCTTCACCTGTGCTGATCAGTCGTGCTTTGTGCACCTGCGCAATTGACGCCGCAGCAACCGGTTCGCTGAACTCAGAAAAGATGCTGTCGACAGATCTGCCCAGCTCTTTTTCTACTTCGACCTTTGCTGCCTCTATGTCGAACGGCGGCAACTGATCCTGAAGAACCCGCAATTGCAGCGCCATTTCGTCACCGACAACATCAGGACGGGTCGAAAGGATTTGACCAAATTTGATATAGGCTGGCCCCAGCGCCGTCAGCGCGCGCGTGGCTGGCTGTAAGTTTGGATCACCTTTGTAGCCAAGCGGCTTGAATGGAATGGCCAAGGCCTTCGCAACAACACGCACCGCTTTAGGTGCCTCAAATGCGTCCAGAACAAAGTTCATCGCGCCTGTTCGCTCCAGCGTGGCACCAGTTCGGATCAAACGCCAGATATTGTGAACACCGCGCATTTAGATTTTCCAACCAGAATGCAATGCCGCAATGCCCATCGTCATATTCCGATACTTTGCGTTCTCAAACCCAGCGGTACGCACCATGTCAAGGAACGTCTCTTGATCCGGAAAGTTGCGGATCGATTCCACGAGGTACTGATAGCTGTCGCGGTCATTCGCGATCATGTGGCCCATCTGAGGGATCACATTAAAACTATATAGATCATAGGCTTTTTGCATCATCGGATTGGGAAGTTGGGAAAATTCCAGCACCATCAGACGGCCACCAGGTTTGAGAACGCGGTACGCCTCATTCAGCGCAACCTGCGGGCGCGTGACATTCCTAATGCCAAAGGAAATCGTGTAGACGTCAAAGGTATTGTCCTCAAACGGTAGATCCATCGCGTCACCAACAACCCAATCAAGGCTGTCTTGCATGGCTTCAGCTTCGGCGCGTTTACGACCCTCTATCAGCATTCCCTCAGTAAGGTCACAAACCGTCGCATGACCTGATCCAGCGCGTTTGAGGAATTTGAACGACACATCGCCCGTACCACCTGCTACATCCAGCAGCTTTTGACCGGGGCGCGGGGCCAGCCAGTCCATCATTGCTTCTTTCCAGATGCGGTGGATGCCCATGCTCATCACATCATTCATGACGTCATATTTGTTCGCCACATCCGTAAAAAGACTGCGAACCTTGCCCGCCTTTTCATCCTCTAGGATAGTCTGGGCACCAAAGTGGGTTGTATTCTCGGTCATGCGCTTGATCCTGATCTTGTTGCTTTGCAGATATAGCCTCAGGTAGGGAGGTGCAAACCGCCATTTGACGCAGCCCAAAAGGACACGGAATATGGAGTACTTAAGCGGCATCATTGATACGCTGACATCAATCTACCGCGCGGCGCATGACTCACCGACCATTTTCTTTCCGATTTTCATTTTTGGATGTGTGCTGATTTGGATCAAATGGAGGGTCATTGCAAAAGGGACAAAGAGCGCTGCAAAAGCTAACTATGAAGGTTGGGTCACTGACGCCATTGAACACGATCACGACTTGCAGACAGCTCTGGTCATGAAACCAATCAAGTTTTTGCGCGTTGCTATCTATTCTTCGTTTTTCTTCGGTGGAGGTGCACTATTCTATTGGATGGTTGTCCTACCAAAGCCCGATGCCTCAACCAAAGACTGGCTCGTCTTTGGTATCATGTTGGCCTTCAGCAACATAGGCCTTTGGATGCTGTGGTTTTCGTTTACCCGCATCACTCTGTTCTCTGATAGAATTGAAAGAACATCGCTTCTAAGAAAGCGTTTCATCGGACAGCTATTTGAAATCGATAGCGTTAAGCCCATTGGCAAGACAATAGCCGGAGGGATTTATGTATATTTCTCCGACGGAAGACGCCTTAGAATAATTGCACGCATGTCAGGCTATCGCCAGTTGCTAGAGCGCTTGTCCAAGGATGATCCTAAACTGCGCATGATGACCAACCTCTACACCAAACAAGCCCAAAAGGTGCACTGATGCCCGAACTTCCCGAAGTAGAAACCGTCCGCACAGGATTGGCCCCCGTCATGGAGGGTGTTGTGATCGCGCAAGCAGATGTGAATCGCCCAAATTTGCGCTGGCCGTTTCCTGAGAATATGGCAGAGCGGCTATCAGGTCAGCGCGTTGAGCGTTTGCGGCGGCGATCAAAATACATTCTGGCGGACTTAAGTTCAGGCGAGACGCTGTTGATCCATTTAGGGATGTCGGGGCGGATGTTGGTTTCCGGTGATCCCCTTGGCCAATTTGTACATGATCACCCAGCGGCACAAAAGCATGACCATGTAGTGTTCCACATGGAAAATGGCGCGCGGATTACCTTTAATGACCCACGCCGCTTTGGCGCTATGGACCTGTTAGAAACCGCAACCGCAGAACAGCACAAGCTATTGGCGGCGCTTGGACCAGAGCCCCTTAGCAACGACTTCCACGATTCGATCCTCATCGAGGCCTTCAAAAACCGCAACATGCCCGTGAAAACCGCGCTTTTGGATCAGCGTATCGTTGCAGGATTGGGCAATATTTACGTCTGTGAGGTGCTTTTTCGTGCAGGTATTAGCCCAAAGCGAAAAGCCGGACAGATCACTGCAGCACGGGTCGCAGCCATGGTTCCCATCATCAGAACAGTGCTGGAAGAAGCAATTGACGCTGGTGGATCATCCTTGAAGGATTTTCGGCAAGCCGATGGAGAGCTTGGATATTTCCAACATTCCTTTGACGTTTACGGCAGAGAAGGCGAGCCATGTCGCAGCGAGGGCTGTTGCGACACAATTACACGTGCCGTGCAATCGGGGCGATCTTCTTTCTACTGCCCAACATGTCAAAGATAACTTGAACCCTATCACCGCCATGGTATGCACTAACGTCTGAGCAACAACTAAAGGGCCGCACACATGGCTTATGAAACGATCATTCTGGACGTCGACAATCACGTAGCCTTAGTCACGTTGAACCGTCCTGACGCGCTGAATGCGCTCAATGATCAATTAATGAGCGAGTTGGCCGACTGCCTGAAAAGCTGTCAGGATAACGAAAAGGTGCGCTGCATCGTTGTTACAGGTTCGGAAAAGGCATTCGCAGCCGGTGCCGATATCGCGATGATGAAGGAAAAGTCGTTTGTAGACGCATTCTCAGGTGACCTGTTTACACCTGAAACTGATCAGATCATGCGTGTTCGCAAACCGATTATCGCCGCGGTATCAGGCTATGCGCTGGGCGGTGGCTGCGAGCTGGCGATGATGTGTGATTTCATCATCTGTTCGGAAACCGCAAAATTTGGCCAACCTGAAATCAACCTTGGTGTTGTCGCAGGCATTGGCGGCACCCAGCGCCTGACCCGCATTGTCGGGAAATCAAAAGCCATGGATATGAACCTCACCGGACGGTTCATGGATGCCAATGAAGCAGAACGTTCCGGCCTCGCCTCTCGCGTTGTTCCCGTGAAAAAATTGATGGATGAGGCGCTAGGCGCAGCCCAGAAGATTGCCGAAAAATCCATGATTTCCGCGATGGTTGTCAAAGAATCAGTGAACCGCGCCTATGAAGTTCCTCTGCGTGAAGGCCTGTTGTTTGAACGTCGCATGTTCCACGCCCTATTCGCGACAGAAGACCAAGAAGAAGGCATGGGCGCTTTTCTGGAAAAACGCGAAGCACAATTTCGCGATCGGTAACTCAGCCGAATACTGCAGGATGGCCGTTTTGTGGACAAAGCCAC
The DNA here is from genome assembly GCA_033851935.1 of Sulfitobacter sp. Lineage (GTDB taxonomy): Bacteria > Pseudomonadota > Alphaproteobacteria > Rhodobacterales > Rhodobacteraceae > Sulfitobacter. Next base: position 135,068 of record JAWSVL010000009.1, on the reverse strand, counting down.
CCTTGGTCTTCAATACTCAACGCTGCCTGAAAAGTTTATAAAAATTCTCGCTATCTCAGGCAGCGGTCGCGCAAACTCGACGAACACTGCAATGCTGCGAACCGTAGCAGAGATCGCTCAATCCAAGTACGAAATCACCGTTTTTACAGGAATCGCAGGCTTGCCTGTGTTTTCACCCGACTTAGAACAAGGGCCTCTTCCGCCCGAAGTTCAGAGCTTTGTCAATTTGATCAGCCAAAGTGATGGCCTGATCATAGCCAGCCCAGAATACGTCAGGGCAATTCCCGGCGGTATGAAGAATGCGATCGATTGGTTGGTCTCACGCGATGAAATCGTCAACATGCCCATCGCGTTAATGCACGCCTCCCATCGAGGGGATGATATGTTGGAGCAACTTAGGTTGGTCCTTTCTACGATCAGCCAACAATTTGCGCAGGACCTTTTCCTGAGATTTGAGTTTATGAAACTGTCACCGGATGAGATCTTTCAGCAAATGATCATACTTCCTAACCGAGACCTTCTGATGGATTTCTTGAACGAATTCACCAATCGTTGTGGTAGATGAGCTTTCGAAAGAACCTCCGTGGCCTTGCATCACACCCGCCTTTACAATCCCACCCAATTCCCGCTATAGGCACCAACATACATGCGCGTGCAGCCCGCTCAGGCTAGAATCACCTATCGGTGTCCTCCCTTACAGGGGCGATTGCACGCTTTGACACAAATATTTTGATAGGATGATCCTCATGGCAAACACCCCACAGGCGAAGAAACGCGCACGTCAGAACGAAAAGCGTTTTGCGATCAACAAAGCACGCCGTTCACGTATCCGTACATATATCCGCAAGGTCGAAGAAGCGATCGAATCTGGCGTTAAAGATGACGCAGTTGCCGCACTGCGCGCTGCTCAGCCTGAGCTGATGCGCGGCGTGACAAAGGGCGTTTTCCACAAAAACACCGCATCACGTAAAATGTCGCGTCTGGCCGCACGGGTCAAAGCGATCGCCTAAAGAATCGGGCTAAAGACTTTTCTGCACAGGCGTCACCATCGGTGGCGCCTGTGTTGTTTTAAGGTCCTCTTTCACAGCGTCGTGAGATTCTTTTTCTGCAAACTCAGAGTCAACAAATAAGATCAGTTGAACCGTCCGCTACCACCTTGCTACGAAGGGTGAGCGATTCACATCGCGGGGGGACAGACCCGACGCACCGAGATCATTTTGCTAGAAATGAAAATCGGTTTTGAAGGTTTCTCTTAATGCCCATACGGGGCACTTGAGTAGAATTGCAGATGATGCTGCCAGCACATCTGCCTGTCACAATATCAGGACGGTGTCGTTCAATCTGGTTAGGCGCAAATACGTGCCTCAGGTTTGTTCACACCATATTATACAGTCTAAGGACATGGTCGGTTTCCGCTGGGACCGGTACGGCCTCCTTTTGTCCAAAGACTGATTTGTTGGTTGTCGTTTCGGTGACATAATTTGATGGTGGTAGGTAAAGAATGACACGAGACGAATGGGGCAACGTCAAACAACGGCTTCTTAAAACGGTCGGGCAGAATAACTACACAACATGGATTGATCCGCTAGCATTGGGCGAGCTTCAGGCTGGCATTGCAACGGTTCACGTTCCCACAACATTTTTTGGCAACTACGTCAGCCAAAATTTTTCCGACCTCATTTTGCATGAGATGAAAACAGTAAACGCTTCGCTTTCACGGCTCAACTTTGAAGTTGCAAGTAAATCTCCCAAGCCCGTTACACGACAGACAGACGCCATCACCGCCCCCCGTTCTGCCGCACCAAAGGCCCCTGCTACAGCAACCCGTTACACCGCCCCCCTGGAACGACGCTTTTCATTTGATACATTTGTTGTCGGCAAGCCGAACGAATTGGCCCACGCCGCAGCGCGCCGTGTTGCAGAAGGAGGGCCCGTTACCTTTAATCCGTTGTTTCTGTACGGTGGTGTAGGATTGGGTAAGACGCACTTGATGCATGCCATTGCCCAAGAGCTGCAAATCCGCAAACCAGAGCTAAATGTTCTGTACCTGTCCGCTGAACAATTCATGTACCGTTTTGTTCAGGCGCTGCGCGATCGCAAGATGATGGATTTCAAAGAAATCTTCCGCACAGTCGACGTGCTGATGGTGGACGATGTCCAGTTCATTGCAGGCAAAGACAGCACTCAAGAAGAGTTCTTTCACACGTTCAACGCGCTGGTGGATCAAAATAAGCAGATCATCATTTCGGCTGATCGCGCACCACAAGACATCAAAGACCTGGAAGAGCGGGTTAAATCGCGTTTACAATGCGGTCTGGTCGTCGATCTACACCCAACAGATTATGAGCTGCGCCTTGGCATCCTTCAGACCAAAGTAGACATCCATCGCGCATCCTACCCCGAGCTTGAAATGGATGATGGGATTCTTGAATTCCTTGCACATCGGATCTCGACCAACGTGCGTGTTCTTGAAGGTGCTTTGACGCGTCTCTTTGCTTTTGCTTCCCTTGTTGGTCGCCGCATCGATATGGAATTGACGCAGGATTGCCTCGCAGACGTCCTGCGCGCCTCTGAGCGAAAAATTACAGTTGAGGAAATCCAGCGTAAGGTTTCGGATCACTACAACATTCGCCTGTCAGACATGATCGGACCAAAGCGCCTGCGTAGCTATGCCCGCCCGCGTCAGGTTGCGATGTATTTGTGCAAACACATGACCAGCCGCTCTCTACCTGAAATCGGACGTCGGTTTGGGGGCCGTGACCATACAACTGTGATGCACGGGGTGAGACGGATCGAAGAGTTGAAAGTATCTGACGGTCAAATCGCCGAAGATCTTGAACTTTTGCGCCGCGCATTGGAAGCCTAAAGCGCCTCAAAGATGCAGCGATGCCACAGGGCGACCTTTGCGGGGGCTGCCTTTTCCATATCAAGTTCGTTAAGCCTTGTGATTGGCCGTGAAGCGGGTACTTTAACGGCTCTCAACCCCGTGCCATGGAGATAGGTATATGAAATTCAGCATCGAACGCGCCGCGTTGCTTAAGGCCGTCTCACAGGCACAGTCCGTGGTTGAACGGCGCAACACCATTCCCATTCTTGCAAACGTCCTGATCGAAGCAGAGGGCAGCGATGTTTCCTTTCGTGCCACTGACCTTGACATCGAAGTCGTCGACAAAGCACCGGCACAGGTAGAACGCGCAGGCGCAACAACTGTTGCCGCAACAACCCTGCATGAAATTGTGCGCAAGCTTCCTGATGGCGCGCTGGTTTCCTTGACAGCTGATACTGCTGCGGGCCGCCTAACGGTTGAAGCTGGCCGCTCGAACTTCTCACTTGCGACATTGCCCAAAGAAGATTTCCCTGTGATGGCATCGTCCGAGTATGCATCGAATTTCTCAGCAGGTGCTGCCGTTCTACGCCGCCTGTTCGACAAGTCAAAATTTGCGATTTCCACCGAAGAGACACGCTATTATCTCAACGGTGTTTATATGCACATCGCAGATGGTGACGGCGCTAAAATGTTGCGCTGCGTCGCCACTGATGGCCACCGTTTGGCCCGTATTGATGCTGACATGCCAGAAGCCGCTGCCGACATGCCGGGCGTAATCGTACCGCGCAAAACTGTTGGTGAGCTTCGCAAGTTGCTGGATGATGACGACATGAAGATCGCCGTATCCGTGTCCGAGACCAAAATCCGTTTTGCGACACCGCAAATTACGCTGACATCCAAAGTTATCGATGGCACGTTTCCTGATTACACACGCGTCATTCCCCAGGGAAACACACGTAAACTCGAAGTTGACGCCGCCGATTTTGCGCGCGCTGTCGATCGCGTAGCAACCGTTAGCTCCGAACGCTCTCGCGCTGTTAAGCTGCAGCTTGATGAAGATCGTCTGATCTTATCTGTGAATGCTCCTGATAGCGGTGCCGCCGAAGAAGAGCTGGCTGTAGCCTATAGCGACGAACGCCTCGAAATCGGGTTCAACGCGAAATACCTGCTGGAAATTGCCAGCCAAGTGGACCGCGAAAATGCTGTCTTCCTGTTCAACTCATCAGGTGATCCAACCTTGATGCGCGAAGGAAACGACACCTCTGCGGTCTATGTTGTGATGCCAATGCGTGTATAAGGCGGTCGGGATTTTTATAGAATTCCGATCACCACTCTGCACCAAGACATCTTGTGGGGACAATTTGCCCCATACTCACAGTATGAAAATGGAAGGCCCTCGCTGATGGCTGGTCTTTTCCTTTCAAACATTACCCTGTCCCATTTCCGGTCTCATAAACGGGCCGTGATTAATGTTGATGGTCGGCCCGTTGCGATCCATGGTAATAACGGTGCTGGAAAAACCAATATACTAGAAGCAGTCTCGCTGCTGTCGCCCGGCCGCGGTCTGCGCCGGGCAAGCGCACAAGACATGACACGCCGCCCTGAAGGCATAGGCTGGAAGATCACAGCAATTTTGCATGGCCCTTTGGGTGTCAGCGAGATTGACGTCGTTTCAGAACAAGGTGCGGCACGACAAGTTCGAATTGATGGTAAATCTGTACCGCAAACCGCGCTGGGACGTATTACGCGGGTGCTGTGGTTGATCCCCTCAATGGATCGGCTGTGGATAGAAGGGGCCGAAGGCCGGCGACGGTTTTTGGACCGTATGACTCTCAGCTTCTTACCTGATCACGCCGAAATTTCGCTCGCCTATGAAAAGGCTATGAGAGAACGCAACCGCCTCCTCAAGGATATGGTACGCGAACCGTCATGGTACGCCGCGCTTGAGGCACGGATGAGCGAGACTGGCGTTGCACTCCACCAAAACCGACTTCACGCGCTGCGCGCCTTGTCTCTTGCGCAGGATGCTGCAGAAACCTCCTTTCCTACCGCGACGCTGACCCTGGAGTGCGACATGCCTGATACCGTTGAAGGTATGCGTGACGCGCTTGCCGATGGTCGCATGCGTGACTTGTCGGCTGGACGCACCCTCGTCGGTCCTCATCGTGCAGATTTGTTCGGTGAGTATGCTGCCAAAGGGGTCGCCGCGCGCGATTGCTCAACCGGTGAGCAAAAAGCGTTGCTGGTTTCGTTGATCCTTGCAAATGCCCGTGCACTGGCCGCCGATTTTGGTGCGCCACCATTATTGCTGCTTGATGAAGTCGCCGCACATCTGGACACAAGCCGCCGTGCAGCCCTTTATGACGAGATCGCTGCTCTTGGCGCACAGGCATGGATGACAGGCACCGAAGACGGCCTTTTCGAGGCCATGGGCACCCGCGCACAAACGCTTTTGGTGAGTGAAACGGACGGCATTTCCGGCGTTTCTGCGCCGGTGAATCCCCCCCCCTAGGCTCACACAAAATCTTGTGTCATTCGCGTGACAATAGGCCCTGAAAAAGGTATATTTCGGGGATTGAATAACAGGATGATACCAATGTCCGAGACTGACCAGACACCAGAAGAATATGGCGCGAATTCCATCAAAGTTCTCAAGGGCTTGGAAGCTGTTCGCAAGCGCCCCGGGATGTATATCGGTGACACCGATGATGGCTCGGGTCTGCACCACATGGTGTACGAAGTCGTAGACAACGGCATCGACGAAGCATTAGCAGGTCACGCCGATCATGTTGCGGTCACCATTCACGATGACAGCTCGGTTTCTGTGTCTGACAACGGACGCGGCATTCCGGTAGGTATCCACGAAGAAGAGGGTGTCTCCGCGGCTGAGGTCATTATGACCCAACTTCACGCGGGCGGTAAATTTGACAGCAACTCATACAAAGTATCTGGCGGCCTACACGGCGTTGGCGTCTCTGTTGTGAATGCGTTGAGTGACTGGCTAGAACTGCGTGTCTGGCGCGATGGCAAAGAGCACATTGCGCGCTTTGAAGGCGGCTATACTACCAAGCATCTTGAGACGTTGGGTGATACAGATCGCAAAGGGACTGAAGTACGCTTTCTTGCATCTACTGAAACATTCTCGAATCTCGAATACTCTTTTGAAACGCTGGAGAAGCGCCTACGTGAGCTCGCCTTCCTTAATTCAGGTGTAAAAATCATCCTGCGCGATGAGCGTCCCACTGAAGCATTGGAAACCGTGCTTTACTATGACGGCGGCGTCAAAGAGTTTGTCAAATATCTTGACCGTAACAAATCTTCTATCCTGCCTGAGCCCATTTTCATCTTAGGCGAAAAAGACGACATCGGTGTCGAAGTCGCTATGTGGTGGAATGACAGCTATCACGAGAACGTCCTGCCATTTACCAACAACATCCCGCAACGCGATGGCGGAACGCACATGGCTGGCTTTCGTGGGGCACTGACACGCACAATCAATAACTACGCGCAAAGCTCAGGCATAGCCAAAAAGGAAAAGGTTACGTTCACTGGCGATGACGCACGTGAAGGCCTAACTTGCGTATTGTCTGTGAAAGTTCCAGACCCCAAGTTCTCTTCTCAGACCAAAGACAAATTGGTTTCGTCAGAAGTACGCCCTGCTGTCGAAGGTTTGGTCAACGAAAAGCTATCCGAGTGGTTCGAAGAGAACCCCCAAATTGCCAAAATCGTTGTGGGAAAAATCATCGAAGCTGCGCATGCCCGTGAAGCTGCGCGCAAGGCACGTGATCTAACGCGCCGCAAAACGGCGATGGATGTGAACTTCCTTGCAGGAAAGCTCAAAGATTGTTCTGAAAAAGACCCTTCAAAAACCGAAGTCTTCCTCGTGGAGGGTGACTCAGCTGGTGGTTCTGCACAAACAGGTCGTGACCGTCAAACACAGGCAATTTTGCCGCTGAAGGGTAAGATCCTAAACGTGGAACGTGCCCGTTTCGACCGAATGCTAGGTAGCCAAGAAATCGGCAACCTCGTGATGGCTCTAGGAACAGGCATTGGCCGTGATGAATTCAATATCGACAAGCTGCGGTACCATAAGATCGTCATCATGACGGATGCCGACGTGGATGGCGCGCACATCCGAACGCTTTTATTGACGTTCTTCTATCGCCAGATGCCTCAATTGATCGAAAATGGGCACCTCTATATTGCGCAGCCGCCGCTTTATAAAGTGTCCCGTGGTAAATCCGAGGTTTACCTTAAGGATCAGGCGGCAATGGAAGAGTACCTGATTCAACAAGGCATTGATGGCGCGATGCTGCGTCAAGGCAATGGCGAAGAAATCAGCGGTCAAGATTTGGCTCGCGTGGTTGAGCTCGCGCGCCAAATGCGCCGCGTGTTAGAGGCTTTCCCGACCCATTATCCACGCCATATCCTGGAACAGGCAGCCATTGCCGGAGCGTTTGTTCCTGGTGCCGTAGATAACAACCTACAAGGTGTTGCCGACAAGGTTGCAGCCCGTCTAAACCTGATTGCACTTGAATACGAAAAAGGCTGGCAAGGCCGCATCACCCAAGATCACGGTGTCCGTTTGGCCCGTATCCTGCGCGGTGTCGAAGAAGTACGGACCCTAGATGGCAAGATGCTACGCGGTGGTGAAGCACGCAAATCGGGAACATTCACGGAGCATCTGCAGGACGTCTACAACCTGCCTGCGACGTTAGTGCGCAAAGATCGCAACCAATTGATCAATGGACCAATAGACTTGCTCAATGCGGTACTCACCGAGGGCGAAAAAGGCCTGTCGCTGCAGCGTTACAAAGGTTTGGGTGAAATGAACCCTGATCAGCTGTGGGAAACCACCCTAGACCCTGACGCACGTACGTTGTTGCAGGTCAAGGTTGCGGACATGGCCGAAGCAGATGATTTGTTCACTAAATTGATGGGCGATGTGGTTGAACCACGCCGCGAATTCATCCAGCAAAACGCGCTTAACGTCGAAAACCTCGACTTCTAAGATACCATAAAGAGCTTCGCCAACTTGCCTAGATTGCAAGTTGGCGAAGCCTTGCACACCCAGCAAATCATCGCCCACTTCAGCTCCTCACTGTTACGATCTTTCAGGCATATGGTAAGGCTTAGGTTCAACCGACTGATGATCAATTCAAATCTTTTGATCAACCTCAATAGCCCCTACCTCGAAGAGGATTGAAGATGAGTGCGACAGCCCACAAGACAGCCCCAATGCCCACTGATATTTTGGCTAGAAAAGGTGGCAGCCCATTGGTGAGCCTTACAGCCTACACAACGCCTATGGCCGAGGTGATGGATGGAATTTGCGATTTTGTTCTTGTTGGCGATTCCGTTGGTATGGTCCTGCATGGGCTGCCTTCCACGTTAGATGTGACCATGGAAATGATGATCATGCATGGAAAAGCGGTCCGGCGCGGTTTGACCCGATCCATGCTGGTGATCGACATGCCCTTTGGCAGTTACGAAGAAAGCCCGCAGCAAGCATTTGCAAACGCGTCACGTTTGATGCGTGAAACCGGCGCAGGAGCGGTTAAGTTAGAAGGTGGTGAAGTCATGGCACCAACAATCGCTTTTTTGGCCCAGCGCGGCATTCCAGTAATGGCTCATATCGGCTTAACGCCACAGTCCATTCATACGCTAGGCGGATATAAGGTGCAGGGTCGCGGCGACACAGGCACCCAATTGATAGCTGACGCCAATGCCGTTTCCGAAGCGGGTGCCTTTGCGGTCGTGTTGGAAAAAGTGCCTGAAAGTCTTGCAGATCAAATCACACGCAACGTTGCAATACCCACCATTGGCATCGGCGCATCAGCAAATTGTGACGGTCAGATCCTTGTCGTGGATGACATGCTAGGGTTGTTCACAGCCTTCAAGGCGAAGTTCGTAAAGCGTTATGCACATCTAGGTGATGACGCAAGAATCGCTGTACAAGTATATGCGGATGAGGTGACCGCACGGGCCTTTCCCGGGCCGGAACACGTATTTTCGGATAAGGCGTCCAAGGTATGACTCCTCAAATTATCCGAACGCTGAAAGAGTTGCGTGAAATCGTTGCTGGTTGGAAAGCTAAAGGTGAGACCGTTGGCGTTGTGCCTACCATGGGTGCCTTGCATCAAGGTCACTTGAGCCTTGTCAGGGCCGCAAAAAGTGAATGCGATCGGGCAATCGTGACCATTTTCATCAATCCAAAACAGTTCAACAATCCGGAAGATTATAAAAACTATCCGAGAACTGAAGAAGAGGACGCTCGCAAGTTAATATCGCTCAGGGCGGACGTTGTTTATGTACCGGATGGCGAACAGATGTACCCATCCGGTTTTGCCACAACCGTTTCCGTAGAAGGAATAACGCAGGGCCTATGTGGAGCGCACCGTTCGGGCCACTTTGACGGTGTCGCAACAATTGTGACCAAGCTATTCACCCAAACCCAAGCAGACAAAGCTTATTTTGGGGAGAAAGATTACCAACAATTGCAGGTCGTGACACGACTGGCATTGGATTTGGACCTGCCAGTAGAAGTCATCGGCTGTCCAACCATTCGCGAAGAAGACGGTTTGGCCATGTCGTCGCGCAATCTTTTGCTGTCAGATCGTGCACGTACTTGGGCCCCAGAACTCCATCGTGCAATGGAAGAGATGGTTGAGGGATTGATGTCCGGCGGTGACCACGTTTCCCTAAAAGGTGCGGCGGTCAAACGGATCGAACGCGCTGGGTTCTCTGAGATTGAATACCTTGATCTGCGAACTGCAGATAAGCTGGAACTGGTAGAGACACTAGAACAGCCAACGCGCTTACTAGCGGCGGCATGGTTGGGCGGTGTCCGATTGATCGACAATATTGCGGTACAATAACCTATCTTCGGATTCAATCCGCGGGTTTTAGCAGGGTTTCCTCACATTTGAGTGATTGCTCAAATATCTGTATTGAGTAATCACTCAAACTCGTCCTATACCGACTGCAACGCTCAACAAGAGCGGACTCGGATCTTAGGAGAGACCAATGACCACCTTCACCAAGCACACACCAGATTCCGCACCAGAAGCATCAAAGCCACTGATTGAAAAATCCATGGCCGCAAATGGCCGTCTTCCTGGCCTGCACGCTGTTCTCTCAGAAGCACCCGAAGTATTTGAAGCCTACCAAGATCTTCACAAGCACTTCATGAACTCCAGCCTTGATAAGGACGAGCTGACGGTTGTCTGGCAGTCCATCAACGTTGAAAATAGCTGTCACTATTGCGTTCCAGCACACACAGGCATCGCCAAAATGATGAAAGTCGACGACGCAATCACAGAAGCGTTGCGCAATGAAACACCGCTGCCAAACGCACGTCTGGAAGCACTGCGTACCTTTACGTTGCAACTGGTCCGTGATCGCGGCTTTGTTTCTGATGAAAACGTGCAAGTGTTTTTGGATGCCGGTTTTACCAAGCGGAACATCCTTGAGGTTATTCTAGGCTACAGCCAGAAAATCATCTCAAACTACACAAACCACTTGGCTCAAACCCCTGTAGACCAAGTATTTGAAAAATTCGCTTGGAAAAAAGCTTAAAATCAACCAGACAGCCCTGCGCATATTGTGGGGCTGTCTATTAGAAAGTGACTTTGATGAAGTCAGCTCATAATCTTGGCCTTTTCGCTGCTTTCTGGCAGTCATTTGCCGTTCTACCTTTGTGGGTAAAGGTGTGGACTGGTCTACTTAGTACAGTAAACATGGCCAGTTTGGCGTTTATCAGCCAACCCTCTGGCGGCATAATTGCCACACTCGTGTTTTCTGGCATTGGCCTAAGTATGATTGCTGCAATCTATTCCGGCGGCTTGTCGAGGTTGGTCGGCCTAGGGCATGTCATCGCGTGGATACCATTGATCGTGATCCTTGTTTTTACTCCACCACTGGCAACGGGTGCCCATAATGCTTATTTGACACTATTACTTGTCATTAACACCGTCTCGCTGGTGTTTGACATCAATGACTTCCGCCTTTGGCTCGCTGGCGAGCGTGCGGTTTTTGCCTGAGGAGGCGCTATGAACACTCAATCTTCCCCCCTGCGCATCGACATTATTTCCGATGTTATGTGCCCTTGGTGCGTTATCGGCTATCGGCAGCTTGCGCAGGCGTTAGACGCGACAGGCGTGTCGCATGAAATTCATTGGCACCCGTTTGAGTTAAACCCAAATATGCCAGCCGAAGGTCAGGATGGGGCTGAACATATCGCCGAAAAATACGGCTCAACCCCTGAGCAATCTAAACAAAATCGCACGCACATGACCGCACTTGGTGCCGAACTGGGGTTCGAATTCGGATTTCAAGACGGGTTTCGGATGCACAATACCTTCAACACCCACCAACTGCTGCACTGGGCTGGTGAACTAGAACGCAAACAGGACCTCAAAGAGGCATTCTTTACTGCGCATTTCACACACCGCCGTGATCTTTCTGATACTGATGTTCTGGCAGATGTTGCTGGCGAAATCGGACTAGACCGCGCCGAAGCTGTTGCAGTGCTAAAGGACCAACGTTTCGCTAAATCTGTGCGGGATGTTGAAGCATTTTGGGTTCAACAAGGCATTCAAGGCGTGCCCGCTGTTGTCTTTGACCGCCAACACCTTGTCACTGGCGCACAGGGTGTGGAAAACTACACCAGTATTTTGAACCAGATCGTAAAAGAAGACGCCTAACACCATGTCCCGCGCCACCCCATATGATCGTGATAAAACGTTGGATGCCGCCATGTCTCTGTTCTGGGACAAGGGGTATCATGCGACGTCTTTGAAGGATCTTGAGGTGGCGCTGATCATGAAGCCCGGCAGCATCTATGCTGCGTTCAAAAGCAAGGAAAACCTCTACCTTCTTGCCCTTGAGCGGTACTTTACGAATTCTCGGGATTTCTTTCGTAAACAGGCCGAGCAAGCCGTGTCACCTTTGCAAAATTTGGCCGACCATTTGCGCGGTTTTTCATTGCTGACCAGCAATGATGCAGCCCGAAAGGCCTGCATGCTGACCAAGACAATGGTGGATACCCGTTCAACAGATGCGGCCCTTGCAGATCAATCACGCCAATACATGCTTGCGATGCGAACAGAAATCGCCAACGTGTTTGAAGCGGCAAAGGCCAATGGCGAAATTGCTGTGGATGCTGATCCCAAGCGGCTGGCCCGTCGTTATCAGGCCAATCTCACCGCCCTGCGTTTAGAGCTGCATCAAGGTACAGATCAAATTGAGTTGGATGAGTTGGCCGAAGATATGGCCCGCGAAGTTGAGGCCCTAAGGCGCTAAATTTCAGACCGTCATCCGGCGAAGCCGCAACGCATTGCTGAGTACGAACAGCGAAGACAGTCCCATCGCACCTGCAGCTAACCCCGGTGACAATAGAATGCCGAAAAACGGATAAAGCACGCCTGCGGCAACAGGGATCAACGCTACATTATACCCAAAGGCCCAGATCAGGTTTTGACGGATATTTCGCATCGTTTTCTTTGACGCGGTTACCGCAACAGCAACGGACGCGGGATCACCACCCATCAACACAACGTCAGCAGCGTCCATCGCTACATCAGTACCAGTGCCTACCGCGATACCAATGTCGGCATGCGCCAATGCAGGTGCATCGTTAATACCATCCCCGACAAACGCAACCACATCACCATCACGGCGCAAACTATCCAGCGCTTCAATCTTACCTGCTGGCAGGACCTCCGAAATTGTTGTTTCAATGCCCAGTTCTCTTGCCAGGTGTTCAACTGCCGCAGACCCATCACCACTGATCAGCGCAACCCGCAGACCGCGTTGCTTGAGCAACTTGATCGCGCCCTTTGCACTCGGTTTTATCTTGTCAGAAACCGCGAGCATGGCGAGCGGCTGACCATTACTCGCAGCAAAGAAGACTGTTTGCCCTTTTGCCTGCGCTTCGTCCCGCGCACTGTCAAAAGTCGTCAAATCCACCCCTAACTCAGTGAGCCAAGCATGTTTGCCAACATGTACTTTTGCCCCGTCAACATCACCTTGCACACCATGCCCTAAAATGGCGGTTGCGCCTGTCGCCTCAGGGTAGGTCATCCCTTCTGCCGCATCCACAATCGCCCGAGCCGTCGGATGCTGAGAAGACACTTCGACCGAGGCAATGACTGCTAGTGAAGCGTCTTTGCCGACGCCCGCCGCTGGGATAATGTCGACCAATGTTGGCCGCCCTTCGGTAAGGGTTCCCGTCTTGTCAAAGGCGACCAGCGTCGTGCTTTGCAGATGTTGAAGCGCATTGCCTGTGCGAAACAACACACCTAACTCAGCAGCGCGCCCCGTGCCGATCATAATTGACGTGGGCGTTGCCAGACCCATCGCGCATGGGCACGCGATAATCAAAACAGACACCCCAACCACCAGCATAAAGGGGAGTTTGGGCTCAGGCCCAACCAAACCCCAGATGATCATGGTCGCCACTGCCGCAATCAAAACCGCTGGAACAAAACGCAATGTGACCTGATCCACCAGTGCTTGAATAGGGAGGCGAGCCCCCTGTGCTGTTTCCACCAGTCGGATAATCTGGGCAAGTTTACTGTCTTTGCCAGTTTCAGTGGCGCGACAAATCAATGTGCCTTCAGAGTTGATCGTGCCACCGGTAACCAGATCACCCACACCCTTGGTTACGGGTAATGGCTCTCCGGTCAACATGCTTTGATCTACGTCGCTGACGCCCTCAATCACCTCCCCATCCGATGCAATCCGCTCCCCCGCACGCACCATAAACTGTTGTCCTGACACCAGCGCACTAACCGGGCGTTCTTCCCAATTTCCACCGATGTCGACGCGCACCAAATCAGGGCGCAAGCCGATCAACCGCTCGATTGCTGCACCTGTACGCGTTTTTGCGCGCGCTTCTAACCAACGACCCAGCAGGATTAAAACGATGATGACACAGGCGGATTCAAAATAGACCGCTCTGGATTGTTCCGGCAGCAATTCAGGTGCCGCTAGCACAAAGGCGGAATAGGCAAACGCCGCGCCAGTCCCCAAAGCCACAAGACTGTTCATATCCGGTGCGCCACGAAACAAGGCCGGTATACCACGCCGGAAAAACCGCGCACCCGGCCCAATGAGTAAGATTGTGGTGAGTACCGATTGAAGTTGCCAAGAAGTTTCAGTGCCGATGCTATTGTGAATGGCATGGTGTATGACCGGAAACAGATGACTTCCCATCTCAAGGACGAAGACAGGAAGCGCCAATATTGCCGCAAAAAACGTTGAACGACGCAAAACCGCGACGTCGTTTTCTTTAGCATCTCGGCGTTCAGCCGCATCTTCGTCCGCTTTTAACGCCCCCGGATAGCCAGCTTGATCGAGTGCGCTGAATGCTTCCTTGAGGGCTTTAGCGGTACTAGCGGTGAAATGCGCACTTTCATCTGCGAAATTAACAGCTGCATCGTCGATGCCATCAACCCCATCCAAAGCCTTTTGTGCGCGTGCGGCGCAAGCGCCACACGACATATTTTCTATGCGGATCTGAAAAGTATCAGACATAAAACGCCCCTATGCAGGACGAAATAACCAACGAGTGTTGGTTACTTTGCGTCCTTCTCACCCTCAGCTTCAGGTGTCACTTCAGCTTCTATAATCTCAGCGTCTTCGATCGTCACGACCTCTTCTGCAGGTGCGACACTCTCAGCAGCCGAACTATCCTCCAATGCGCCAACAATCAGCGGCAACATTTGGACACCAACAGGCATAGCAACTTCAGATAATGGAGGACGTTTCCATTCAAGCGTATCAAAGCTAGAGCAGTTTTCGCAGATCGGTTTCCATTCATTATGAATGTGCTGACAGTTGTCACAAATCCATTGTGGGCCACGGGGCACGGCAATTGCACGGGCCAACCAACCTTTAACAATAGTATCTGATGCTCCTTCACCGCGTTCAATTGCTGCCATCAACGTCACCGAACGCGCATCTGGATCTGTCTCTACCAAATCGCCCAGCGCGCGACGGGCAGCAGGGAAATCTTCGTTTGCGATGTTCAATTCAGCAAGCAGCATCTTGGTTTCGGGATGTTCTGACTTTACTTTTGTCAGTACGTTAAACCGTTTCAGGCGTGCAGCTGGTGTCTCATCTGGGGCAATTGCAGCAAACGCCGCTGCTAGGTCTGGATGAGGACGCGCGTCCCATGCCTTTTTCAACACACGCGCAGCGTAGCGCGGTTTGCCCTGCTGGATATAGCTGCGGCCAGCCATCACAGCTGCAGGAACGAGGTCCGGCGACAATCTGTTGGCTTCAATCGCAATCTCACGTTTCTCAATTGAGCTATCTTCGTCTACGATATCTTTTGCGGCGGATAGCGCCAGAACGGCATCGCGGCGTTTGTGAACATCACGTGGTAGCTGCCCATTGCGTAATTTCGCGCTAAGCGTCTTGCGTGCTCCGGTCCAGTCTTCTTTTTCAGCTTGAAGACGCAGCAAGATATCACCTGTTTCTTCATGCTTGGGTTTAATCGCAAATGCCTTTTCGGCCAATGTCAGGGCTGTTTCGTCGTCACCAGCAGCCAGTTTTTGCTTCATAATACCGCGTACACCGACGAACCGCGTCTGTTCGTTTTCGACCAGCTTGCGATATGTTTCTTCAGCTTTTTTCGTGTCGCCAGCCATTTCAGCCGCCTGAGCCGTCAGCAAGTTTGTCAGTTCCGGCTTATTCAAGTATTTGTCCGCCTTCGCCGCCTTTGCCATGGCCAGCTGTCCTTCACCACTGGCAAGTGCCATCAGTCCTTCGGACAATGCATCAAAACCTTTACGTTCGCGATTGCGATCAAAATAACGGGACAATGCCGTTTCATCCCCGTTTAGAAACTTCCAACCAGCGATCAAAAGTCCCAGCACTTTGAGGAAGAGCCACACGACTAACACCAACAAAACCAGCAACAACACTGATTCCAGTGGCCCTGGGCTTAACTCGTAACCCAGCGCGCGCACTTGAAGGCCGCCATCAGCTTCGAGCAGGAGTCCTGCTCCCCACGCCAAAGCGCCCACAACGCCAACAAAAAAGATAATTTTGATCAGGGACCAGAGCATATTGTTTTCCTTAGTCTGCCGTCAGGCGTTGTGCCAAAGCATCAGTTGCCGCGCGTGCTGCAACGCGGGCGTCAGCCGCCGCGCGCCAATCTGCTATAGCGGCCTGCGCTTCTTCGGGCAGGGTATCAAGTTCGATCAAAGTAGATGTTAAGTCGCCAGTATTAATTGCCGCCTCAGCACGTGATAAGACTGCGTCAGGGTCATCCCCTTCTCGCGGTGCAACGGACCGCGCACCAAGGGAGCGCTTCAGGAATCCGCCTAAACCTTGCTGGCCATCTTCAACACCGCTTGCACGAGCCGCAGCAAGTGCGGCGCGTGCCTGATCGGGAAAGTCATTTTGCAATGTGTTAAGCGAAGCAACGCCATCCGCAGCTACGTCACGTAGTGCCGGATCAATCTCGCCTAGATCAAGTCCTTCAAGTATGCTGACCGCGTCGGGGAATGGCTGCCCCGCATCCATCGCTGACACAATCTTGGTGATCGCAGTTTGGGCGGCGGCGGCTTTGGCAGAATCGGCGGTGGCCTGTTCTACACTTTTGGCATTACTTAACAGCGCAGCCACCGATGATCTTAGGGTTTCAAGTTCAGCAGCGGATGCACCGCCGTCTCCTGTTCCTACAACTACAGGACGCTCTTCAAGCGCGGTAATCCGGTCAGCGATAGCAGCCAGTTGCGTTTCAAGTGGCGTCAAATCGATTACAGGTGCCTTGGTTGTCTCAAGTGCTGAAAGGCGTTCTTGTTGTGTGTTCAAATCGTTGCGCAGCTTGTTGGTGATCTCGACGTCATTATTGCCAAAGAAATCCATTTCAGCGGCCATGAAACCCAAGCCACCTGCGATAATCCCGCCCAATACCAGTGGGAAAAAGCGGCTTTCTTGTTCTTGGACAGTTGGCGCTGAGGCAGGCTCAACAATTTCTGGAGCTACCTCTGCCACGTCTTTGATGTCTTCTTCTACTTCATCAGCAATTTCATCGGATGTTTCAACAGACGCATCCCCCAACGGCTGATCGATGTCAGAGCTGACAACTGGCGTTTCCGCAGCTGCAATTTCTACAGTCTCGTCTTTGGCCACATCGGAGGACGTCTCGTCCTCAACAATCACGGCGTCTTTAATTTTAGAGTCTGCTGCCTTGCTCTTGGGAGATTTATTCTTTGTAGGACTTGTCTTTTTCGATGACGCCACAACATTTTACCTTTTCGATTCTTGCCCTCAGCACGGAGCCAGCTTTGTCACCTTATCCGGCAACCTCTGGCCCCTCAAGGCGGGCTGAGTATCCTACACAAGTTTTCAACCGCTTTAACCATAGATACCGCCTGTGGATTATCTAATATGAGCAACTCCGCAGTCGTTTCCCCGTAAAACGGAACAGCAACTGCCTCACTTAACGCGACAATATGCGCATTTCCAAGGCGTCCGGTTGCTTCTCGAACCAATCTTTCGGCTGTTCTAAGAGAAAAAACAGGCGCGATACACTGCCCCTCTAACGCCAGAAATGCTTCGCTCTTAAGTACCAACAGACGTTGGTCATAGAGCGGGATATGGCGTGTGTTTATCCCGTTTGATGTTAGTGTCTGCGCGATATCCCCAAGCGTATGGGTGCCCCCAAGATGCAAGAGCCCACCCTTTGGTGGCGAGTTACACAGCCCAGCTATCAATTCCCGTGCTGTTTGCCCCAATTGCGTGGCATTCCAACCGTGCGCAATCGCTTGTTTTGTAGTTTGCGCACCAACACAATACGCGATCCTCCCTTGCCCATCCGGAGCATGAAGGACACCGTTTGATGATGTAAAAATCACCTCTTGCCCAACCGCAAGGATTTCAGAACGACCAGTACTCAAAACCTCCATCAAGGGAGCAATCACCACGTTGACACTTTCCAATGCAATTGGATCCAGCGCGCCAGCAAATGCTTCTGCGCTAATGCGTGGACGGGTCAATAAAAGGACAGGGCGAGCCAACGGTGATGGTGCTCTCAGGATTGTTTGCCGGACGTTAGAGTGTTACCTGCGCGGTGTACTTTTCGCAACGGAAACCGCCCAATTATGACCTCAATGATGATCCTTGGCATTGAAAGCAGCTGCGATGATACCGCCGCCGCCGTGTTGCGCGGCAAGGCAGGCGCGGCTGATGTGTTATCTTCTGTTGTGATGGGTCAAACAGCCCTTCACGCTGATTTCGGCGGCGTTGTGCCGGAAATTGCCGCGCGCGCGCATGCAGAGAAGCTGGATTTATGTGTCAATCAGGCCCTGAAAGAAGCGGGCGTGGGCTTGGATGATATAGACGCAGTCGCGGTCACCGCTGGCCCGGGTTTGATTGGCGGTGTTGTATCTGGCGTAATGTGCGCCAAAGGCATCGCGCTTGCACGCGACTTGCCGCTGTACGGCGTAAACCATTTGGCTGGCCATGCATTAACGCCGCGTCTGACGGATGGCGTGACATTCCCATATCTGATGCTGTTGGTTTCGGGCGGCCATTGCCAGTTTCTGATTGTGTCAGGACCAGATGAATTCAAACGCCTTGGCGGCACAATTGACGACGCCCCAGGAGAAGCCTTTGATAAAGTGGCCCGCCTAATCGCTCTACCCCAACCAGGCGGACCTTCTATCGAAGCGCGCGCAAAAACCGGGAATCCAAAACGTTTCAAATTGCCGCGACCTCTGATGGATCGCGGGGGATGCGATATGTCATTTTCTGGTTTAAAAACGGCCGTACTGCGACAACGCGACAAACTTTTAACCGACGCCACGATGGCATCCCAAGATCAGGCTGATCTTGCGGCAGGATTCCAAGCGGCGGTTGTTGACGTCCTTGCAGGAAAAACCCGCCGCGCATTGGCTGAATATGCACCTTTAACCGACGTGCGCAGCATCTGTGTTGCTGGAGGAGTCGCAGCCAACATGGCCATTCGGGACGCGTTGAAACATGTTGCGCAGGAATTTGACGCAACCTTTATCGCGCCCCCCCTTGCCTTATGTACGGATAACGCAGCCATGATTGCCTACGCCGCATTAGAACAGATGGGAACGCGTGGGCCAGACGGTATGGGATTATCTGCGCGTCCTCGCTGGCCATTAGATCAAACTGCGCCCGCGATGTTGGGCAGTGGCAAAAAGGGGGCCAAAGCATGAGTATTTCTGTTTTGGGCGGAGGAGCTTTTGGCACCGCTTTGGCAATTGCATTGGCGGGTCAGGGTCCTCTCTCGCTTTGGGCACGAGACCCAAGTGATATGGAAACAAAACGAGAAAACACCAAACGCCTCCCTAATTGCCCCTTCCCAGATCAGCTGGCAGTTACAGGAAATCTTGCACAGGCGCTGTCTGCGCAGACGATACTACTTGCCTTACCGATGCAAAAACTGCGCGACTTTCTGCGTGATCATGCACCGGATCTGCAAAACAAAACACTGGTTGCTTGTTGCAAAGGTGTTGAGCTGGCGACGGGGGCTGGTCCGGTTCAGATCATCGCCGAAGAAGTTCCAAGCGCACGTGCCGCAATCCTAACCGGTCCTAGCTTTGCCGCTGATATTGCGCGCGGCTTACCAACAGCACTGACACTGGCCTCGCAAGATGAGGACATAGCCCGCCGTCTACAGAAGCAACTCACCACACCAACACTGCGGCTTTACCGAACCACTGACACAGTTGGTGCAGAATTGGGTGGCGCGTTAAAGAATGTCGTAGCGATCGCATGCGGGGCAGCGATGGGTGCCAGTATGGGCGAAAGCGCCCGCGCGGCCTTGATGACGCGCGGCTATGCTGAAATGCAGCGGATGGCAACGTACCGCGGAGCAGATGCGGATACGCTTGCTGGTCTGTCCGGTTTCGGAGACCTCACGCTAACTTGTACCTCTGAGGGATCGCGCAACTATCGCCTTGGTCTTAGCCTTGGTCGTGGAGAAACCTTTGATGCAAGCACCACTGTAGAGGGCGCTGCAACTGCACGTGCTGTCGCAGAGGTTGCTAAAACTGCTGGATTGGAAATGCCGATCACAATGGCCGTTGCTGGCCTGCTGGATAAATCGTTAGATGTAAACGCGGCTGTAAACAGCCTGCTCAACCGACCCTTAAAGGAAGAATGAAATGCTTGTTTGTTTGATGGCCCGTGACAAAGCTGGTGCACTGAATGTACGGATGGAAAACCGGTCTGCCCACGTGGATTACCTCAAAAGCACCGATCACGTGCACCTTGCTGGTCCGCTCATTGATGCCAATGGTGACATGTGTGGCTCGATGATTGTTCTGGATGTGCCTGACATGGCTGCAGCAAGAAACTGGGTCGCTAACGACCCGTACGGCAAAGCAGAGCTATTCGAGAGCGTTACATTGACCGAATGGAAAAAGGTGATTGGCTGATGGCCTACTGGTTGTTCAAATCCGAGCCATCGGTCTGGGGCTGGGACGATCAAGTGTCCAAAGGTGACATTGGCGAAGAATGGGACGGCGTGCGAAACTATCAAGCGCGCAATTTTATGCGTGAGATGGCTGTGGGCGATCTAGGCTTCTTCTATCATTCACAGAAAGAGAAATCTGTTGTCGGGATCGTGGAGGTTTGTACTGCAGCACATCCTGATAGCACCACAGAAGATCCACGCTGGGAATGTGTGGATATTCGCGCACTCCGCTCATTTATCCAACCTGTGACACTTGGCCAGATAAAAGAAACGCCTGAGCTGACGGAGATGGCACTGGTGCGCAGTTCCCGATTATCGGTACAGCCCGTAACAGAAGCTGAATGGCAGCTGGTTTGCGGTATAGGCAAAACCCAACCATAGATTTTTACCCTTTTTCACGGCATTATCCCCCCATAAATGAAATTAGGGAGCGGATTGATGGGCTTTTTAGCAGTGATTTTGGCGTCGGCAGCAGGTTTTGCCATCGGTGCGGGATGGTACATGGTGCTTGCAAAACCCTGGATGGCAGCAGCGGGCATCAAACAAGGACCCGATGGCAGACCTGAAGGCGATTCACCCCTTCCTTATGTCATGGCAGCGGTAGCGATGTTGTTGGTATCAGGCATGATGCGGCACATGTTTGCGCTGTCAGGTATCGACACAGTAAGCGAAGGTTTGACTTCTGGCCTTGGCGTCGGACTGTTTTTTATCAGCCCGTGGATCATGATCAACAACGCGTATGGAAATCGTCCATTTCGCCTGACATTGATTGATGGCGGCTACGCAACGTTTGGCTGTGCTGCGATTGGTCTAGTGCTCACCCTGTTCTAATCAATGTAGCGTTTATCCACGAAAAAAGGGTTCCGGCACCCCGCCAGAACCCTTTCTCACCCCGTGTGCTCCCATGAACCCACACACGTATTCGAAATATGTTCTGGCCGTACTGGCCGATGAGTTAGTTCTAAACCAACTCTCAGATTTTCTCAAGAAATCAATAGGATCAAATGGTCCCATAAAAGAAACGCCCGCTTAACCAAGCGGGCGTTTTATCATTCAGCCCTTAATCGAGCTTACTTGTATACGGTTTCTTTGCCGAAGTGCTTTGTCAGCATATAGTAGATCACAGCGCGGTATTTGTTGCGCTCGGATTTACCGTAAACTTCGATGACCGAGTTGATTGCTTCCATCAGGTTTGGACCATCTGGCAACCCAAGCTTTTTCATCAAGAAGTTGTTTTTGACTGTTTCCAACTCAGAAGGCTGGGTACCTGCAACTGTGGATGCGTCAGCGTTATAAATCGCCGGACCACAACCGATGGTTACTTTGGTCAGCAAATCCATGTCTGCTTCCATGCCACATTTGTTTTTCAGATCGTCCGCGTATTTCGCGATCCACTCGTCCCGCTTGCCCATTTAGTAGTCTCCTTAGTTGAACGGTTTAGCTATTGTGCCAAACTTCATCCGAACCCTAGTCCGAAAATGTCCCACGCTGAAAGGAATTTTTGCTCCGGCTTTTCCCCATGGCTAACGACACAAACCGAAACCCGTATGTTGCAGGTGAAAGTGGTTAGCATGAAGATTGTTATAGGTAGGGCCCAATGTGACTCGAAACCACGTACAGGCAGACGCATTCGCTCGCCTCAAAAACATCGCCTTTTTCACGGACCCATTCCAATCTTTCAGCAAGCTTATCCTTGTTCCGTCCGCCAGCACAAAACCGCTGATATCAATTGAATCCGCCGTGGCGTGCGTGCTCATTCTGGTCGTGTCGCCCGAACTGGTCCGCATTGCGCGGCATGAGTAGCTTGAGAAATGCGTGATCTGTGCCAGGTTTTGACCAAACACCTCCTGCGCAGCAGGTTGTAAACCGTGCTGAGCCCACATCGTCAATCGCAAGGCGGTCTGGCAACGGGTGTTTACAGGTTTCAAACCTGCCCCTGCGACACTGCTAAGCCCTACTTGCGGGGCGATCCCGCATTGCGCGCTCTTGGTGAAATCCGGTTTTCTTTGGGCCTGCGCGCCAGTTTCGAGGGCGGCAAGGCACAGAGCATTATCACCCAAACTACGCCGCAATTTCCAACCCGTAAGAGACGTAACCTGATCAGTAACCATCAAAGGCTTTAACGGGTTCCACGCATTAGAAAGAGGTGTGTTTGGATGCACCATCAATTGCCACGCACCCAATGCAATCGCACCAGCGATAAAACACAAAAGCGCCGCCCAGTGCAAAACTGGGCGGCGCTTGTAAGGGTATGGGTCGCTCAATGTTTGAACCCGCAGTTAGTAGCGGTAGTGCTCTGGCTTAAACGGACCGTCTGGCGAGACGCCGATGTAGGCTGCCTGCTCTGGATCTAGTTTAGACAGCTTCACGCCGATCCGATCGAGGTGAAGTCGCGCTACTTTTTCATCCAGATGTTTGGGCAGAATGTACACTTCGTTTTTGTAGTGATCACCACGGGTCCACAGCTCCATTTGCGCCAGAACCTGATTGGTAAAGGATGCAGACATCACAAATGACGGGTGGCCTGTTGCGTTGCCAAGGTTCAGCAAACGACCTTCCGAGAGCAGGATCAAGCGGCTGCCAGACGGCATCTCGATCATGTCGACCTGTTCTTTGATGTTGGTCCACTTATGGTTTTTCAAAGCCGCAACTTGGATTTCATTGTCGAAGTGGCCGATGTTGCCAACAATCGCCATGTCTTTCATCTCGCGCATGTGCTCAATGCGGATCACGTCTTTGTTGCCCGTAGTGGTGATGAAGATGTCAGCGGAGGAAACAACATCTTCCAGCAAAACAACCTCAAATCCGTCCATCGCCGCCTGCAATGCGCAGATTGGATCGACTTCGGTTACTTTCACACGCGCACCTGCACCACTAAGGGACGCAGCAGAGCCTTTGCCAACGTCTCCGTAGCCCATAACAACCGCAACTTTGCCGGCCATCATGGTGTCAGTTGCACGGCGAATGCCATCCACGAGTGATTCTTTACAGCCGTATTTGTTGTCAAACTTTGACTTGGTCACAGAGTCATTAACGTTGATCGCAGGGAACGGCAGCTGGCCGTTCTTGAACAGGTCATAAAGACGGTGAACACCTGTTGTTGTCTCCTCGGAAACTCCAACAATCTGACCACGCATTTTTGTGAACCAACCGGGGGTCGCTGCCATACGTTTTTTGATTTGGGCAAAAACTGCCACTTCTTCTTCGGATGTTGGGACTTCGATCAGGTCTGTCTCACCATTTTCGACACGTGCGCCTAGCAAGATGTAAAGGGTCGCATCGCCGCCATCATCCAAGATCAAGTTTGGACCGTCTTCGAACATGAACGATTTGTCCAAATAGTCCCAGTGCTCTTCTAGCGACTGACCTTTGATCGCGAATACTGGTGTACCGCCAGCAGCAATCGCCGCGGCAGCGTGGTCTTGGGTTGAGAAGATGTTGCATGACGCCCAGCGCACATCAGCACCCAGCGCCACAAGCGTTTCAATCAAGACAGCTGTCTGGATTGTCATGTGCAGGGATCCCACAATGCGCGACCCTTTCAGCGGCTTTGCTTCGCCGTACTCAGCACGCAACGACATCAGGCCCGGCATTTCAGTTTCTGCAATATCCAGTTCCTTGCGACCGAAATCAGCAAGGGCGATGTCTTTTACGATATAGTCATTGGCCATCGGGGGCGCTCCTTCATATCTCTTTGACAGCGCGCATATCATTGCCTGCCCTTCATCGCAATCTGCACAGGCCGTCCCATCACAACGATTGCAGTTGGTCCTGTATTCAGTGTTATCTGCGTGTTTAAAGGTCAACTGTGACGAACCTCCGCAATCCGTTACAAGAACCAGTGAACGAGGAGTCACAGATGGCGCAACAACCCCGCGCATGGCAGCGCATGTTATCTGGCCGCAGGTTGGACCTGTTGGATCCAACCCCTGTGGACATCGAAATAGAAGATATCGCGCACGGGCTTGCGTTTGTTGCGCGTTGGAATGGCCAAACAAAGGGTGATTTCGCCTATTCTGTTGCAGAACACTCCCTTCTTGTTGAAACTATCTTTGGCCGCATCGCTCCTGCGGCACCCGCAAAGTGGCGCTTGGCCGCTCTGCTGCATGACGCACCGGAATATGTGATTGGCGACATGATCTCGCCTGTGAAGGCTGCGGTGGGTCCAGATTACGGCGCGCTTGATGAACGGCTGGAGGCCGCAGTTCACATTCGGTTCGGCCTGCCAGCAAAAGTACCTGTGTCCATCAAGAAACAAATCAAAAAAGCTGACCGCATCAGCGCATGGATGGAAGCAGTTCAGATTGCAGGGTTTGACGCATCAGAAGCAGACCGTTTTTTCGGCAAGCCCGATCCGGCGCTAATGGAAGGCCTCGGGATCACTTTACGTCCGCCTGTAGAAGTGCGGGCTGATTTCACACACCGCCACACAGAGTTATTGGAGCAAATGCCATGATCACAGTTCGCCCTGCCGCACGTTTTGATACGGGTTCGATGGCCCAACTGTTAAATGAGATCATCAAAATTGGTGGCACAACTGCGATTGCACGCCCTGTTACGGGCGGTGATTTAGCTGAGTGGATGGCATCGTCGCCGGATCGTTCAGCATGGCACGTCGCGCTGGATGAATCCGAGCAAGTTGTCGGCTTTCAATGGATTGAATCAAGCTCAAAGCTACCTCCAGAGGCTGCCGAGATCGCAACCTTTGTTCAGGTTGGTCAGACGGGTTTAGGTATTGGCTCCGCCTTGTTCAATGCAACTGCACAGGCGGCCAAGACCCTCGGGTATGTCTGGATACGCGCCAATATTCGCGCAGACAACGACGGTGGCCTCACGTATTATCAGAGCCGCGGCTTTCGTGACTATGACGTGATTGAAGGATACGAAATGGCCGATGGAACGCTGGTCGACAAGCGCCTCAAACGATACGACGTTTAACGCGGACTGCGCTTCGCCAATATCCTTTGCAACGTCCGACGGTGCATGTTCAGGCGGCGCGCGGTTTCCGAAACATTGCGGTCACACAATTCATAAACCCGCTGGATATGCTCCCAACGGACCCTGTCCGCACTCATCGGGTTTTCAGGTGGAGGCGGTAGATCATCGCCCGTGGCCAAAAGCGCATTGGTGATATCCGTCGCATCAGCAGGTTTGGAAAGATAATCCGTTGCGCCGATCTTGACGGCGGCAACTGCAGTCGCAATCGCACCATAACCGGTTAGCACGACAATCCGTGCATCGGGCCGTTTTTCCCGCAAAATCTCAACGACATCTAATCCGTTGCCGTCCTCGAGACGTAAATCGCATACTGCGTATGCCGGAGGTCGCGCAGTTGCGATTGCGCTGCCAGCAGCAACTGATCCGGCTGTCTCTACTTCAAACCCGCGTTTTTCCATTGCCTTGGCAAGACGACGCAGAAACGGTTCGTCGTCATCCAGCAACAATAGGGTTTTATCAGGTCCGAGGTCGATCATGTGTTCTTGTGACATAGCAGCGGCCTTATTCAAGTCGGGTACAATAACTCTACCCACGATATGGTCCTGTTATGCTTTCCGTCAAATACGATCAACAAAGCAACCAATCTTGTCGGCCATTTGCTCTGGTGTCAGTTCGCGGCGGAAAAATTCTAGGAATCCGTGTTCTGGGGTTACCAAATAGCTGAAGGTCGAGTGATCTACAATGTACTCACCATCTACAGGTGGATGAGCTTTGTAATAGGTGCGGTATGCTTTGCTTGCACCATCGACTTGTTCTTTACTCCCCGTGAGACCAATCATCCGAGGGTGCATCACATCTGCATAATCGCGAACCACTTCAGGTGTGTCGCGCTCGGGATCGATCGTGATGAAGACAGGTTTAACCATTTGACCGCGCTCTTCGAGAATCTCGATGGCTGAGGCGTTGCGATCCAGATCAAGCGGACAAACGTCAGGGCAGTATGTGTAGCCAAAGTAGATCAACGTCGGCTCAGTTATCACTTCTTCGCTTGTGACGGTCTGCCCGTCTCCGTTTACCAACGTGAAAGGCCCGCCCAGATCACCGGCAACAGCGGCAGCGCCACAAGAGGCAAACTGATCGTCCCCATCACCACCACTTAGGAACAACATAGCGAGCAAACCTGCTCCAGCAACGAAAACAGCGGCAATTGCGGCGATACGGATCATATTCGGCTCCTTTATGCACAACTGTCTTGCGCACCCTTGATGGTGAATTGCGACAGACCTACGCTAGGCCCGATACAATGCAAGTCACATTTCAATGGAGTGCGCAGATGCCGCAGTCGACAATCCGTCCGATGGGTGAGCGAAAAAGGGCTGCCTGGGTCCGCCTACGCACCATGATCTATCTACGATGGGTCGCTATCGCGGGACAATTCGCTGCAGTTACAATTGTTCCTCAGCTATTTGGCATGCAGCTAGAGCTTGGTTGGTGCTATTTTGCCATTGGAGTTTCAGTAATTGGCAATCTGATTGCCACATTCCTCTTTCCAGAAAACATGCGGCTGTCCGAACGCCAAAACCTTGCGATGATCATATTCGATTTACTACAGCTCAGCTTTTTGCTGTTCCTCACTGGTGGGCTTAATAATCCCTTTACCTTATTGCTACTAGGGCCTGTGACCATCTCGGCTGCTGCTCTTAGTTTGCGATCCACCTTAGGGCTTTGCGCCATTGCCATCGTAAGCGTAACACTCTTGGCGTATTTTCATATTCCCCTTCGTACTCAATCAGGTGAGATCCTTCAAATCCCACAGTTGTTCATTTTTGGGCAGTGGATTGCACTTATCATCGCCGTCATTTTTACGTCCGCATATTCCCGACGAGTCACTTCGGAGGTTCACCTGATGTCAGACGCACTTGCCGCGACACAATTGGCCTTAGCACGCGAACAGAAACTAACTGATTTAGGTGGCGTGGTGGCCGCTGCAGCTCATGAATTGGGAACTCCGTTGGCCACCATTAAACTTGCGAGCGCTGAGTTGGTTCACGAACTGCACCACCAACCCGACCTGCGCGAAGATGCCGAGCTGATTGTGCAACAAACAGATCGATGCCGAGACATCCTGCACGATATGGGGCGCGCTGGAAAAGACGACCTCCATATGCGTCAGGCCCCGCTCATCACTGTCGTAGAAAGCGCGGCAGAGCCACATATGGATCGTGGCAAGAATGTTATCTTGAACTCACTTGGTTTGGCAGTTGCACCAGACGCACAACCATCAATCTTACGCATGCCTGAAATTATCCACGGCCTGAGAAACCTCGTTCAAAATGCGGTGGATTTCGCGGAAACGACCGTTTGGATAGAACTTCGATGGAGCGATGAAACGATCACAGTTCGCATTTTGGATGATGGAATGGGTTTTCCTAACCAGCTGCTTGGGCGGTTGGGTGATCCATTTATGGGCCGCCGCAGACGTGCCAAGCGAGATAAGACAAGGCCCGAGTATGAAGGCATGGGTTTGGGCCTATTTATTGCAAAGACACTGCTGGAAAGATCCGGAGCCAGCCTACGGTTTGCGAACGGTATGGATGAAGCCGGAAATTTACGAAAGCAGGTAGGCGCAGTTGTCGAAGTGCGTTGGCCCCGCAGTGCTATTGATGCACAGGATGGTGAAAACGCGATCTCAACTGGTCTAAACACCCGCTTTGAAGAGATCTGAACACACGAAAAATTAACCTTTCCTTAAGGATAAACACGCAAGAGTTGAAGTAATCATGGCCTTTTGGTGGAGACACTTTTGTTGAATGATCTTATTTTGGTGGTTTTTGTTGTCCTTCCAACCGTAGCGTTGAGCATTTGGTGGGTGTTGCGATCAGCGCAGAGTACACCAAATATGATTGAACCAGAGCTGCCAATGATCTTGTTCAAAAACGGCGTGGTAGAACATGCCTCAACTGCCGCGCTAGACCACATACCTATCGCAATAGGTGCTCACAACTGGCGGGATTTGGTTGATATCTTTCTTCCAATATACCCCGAATTTCCTACGGACCTTCAACCGAAGGGAACAGGCAAGATCACTCTGTTAGGAAAACACGACCCAACCCGACAGCCCTATTCACTTCGGATTAAGTGGCTCAAAGATGGTGCCGCTCTTACGTTCAAAAAAACCGATACTTCAAAAAATGATGCCGCTGTTCTTCAAGAGTTGGATCTGCTGCGCGAAGTTTGCAAAAGTGATCCGCACCCTGCTTGGAAAACCAACGCTACCGGTACAGTCATATGGTACAATCATGCCTACGCGGCCCTTGCAGAGAAATTGCCCGACAGGGCATTCAGGGTAACTGAACCTATTTTTGATCTTCCTGAACAGCAAGTTGATCAAGATGCCAACCGCATAAAGCTTGAACTTGCAAACGACGGCCCTGCGGAATGGTTTGATGTCTGCTTTAGGTCGCATAAAGACGGTACAATCTACCATGCAACTTCGCGTACAACGCTTATCAAAGCTGAGGATGCGCAACGTGGGTTTGTACAAACATTAGCAAAAACTTTTGCTCAGCTCTCTATCGGTCTAGCCATTTTCAATGGGGATCGACAGTTAGCCTTGTTTAATCCTGCGCTTGTCGATTTGTCTGGGCTTTCCGCATCTTTCCTCAGTCCACGACCCACTATCGATTCTTTCTTTGATGCCATGCGCGAAAACCGAAGAATGCCAGAACCAAAGAATTATAAGACATGGCGTCAGCGCATGGCCGACCTAGTAGATGCTGCCGAAGTCGGAACATTCGAGGAAGTTTGGACCCTTGAAACGGGTCAAACATACCGAGTGACTGGACGTCCGCACCCTGATGGAGCCATCGCGTTTCTTTTTGAAGATATCAGCGCCGAAGTCTCTCTCACCCGGAATTTCCGCGCCGAACTTGAACTCGGTCAAAGCCTCGTTGATTCCTTCGAAGATTCACTAGCTGTCTTTTCACAATCAGGGTCTCTTACTTTTTCAAACAAAGCATATGATCATCTCTGGGGTTTTCAGTTCGATACAAGTTTTGCTGATGTCACAATCGGTGACGCCATCACGCTTTGGAAAGAAAAGTCCTCTCCCAATCCGCTTTGGCAAGACTTGCACGACTCAGTAATGTCTCTTGAGGATCGCAATGCTTGGGACATGCCCGTAAGGATAAAGGGCCAATTGCCAATGCAATGTAGGGTTATTCCCATTGCTTCAGGTGCAACCGTGATCCGCTTTTCCCGTCAAACGGCGCATGAAACACCTTTGCGGTCAATTTCCAAGAATAGCCCAATTGGCTGAGGGCTCTTTCATGCCCTGCGCATGATCGTTAGTTTGGTGCCATGCAAATCACCAAAACCCTCACCACACCTGATGAAACCGCCGAACTGGCCCAGCGCCTTGGTGCTCAGCTTAGTGCAGGCGATACCATTCTCCTCACCGGAGATGTCGGCGCAGGAAAAACTCACTTTGCGCGCGCGCTCATTCAATCACTTCTTGCGGCATACGAAGATGTCCCTTCCCCGACATTCACGCTCGTCCAAGTTTATGATGCCGTATCCGGAATTGAGATTTGGCACGCCGATCTTTACCGTTTAAGTGATCCGTCCGAGACAGAAGAGCTTGGCCTCACTGATGCTATGGAAAATGCTATTTGCCTGATCGAGTGGCCTGATCGACTAGCAGATCTACGTCCCGATGATGCGCTGGACATCGCCCTCGCTGCAACCGATGTTGAAGAGCACCGCACCCTGACCGCTAACTGGTCGGCCTCCCACTGGGATGCAAAACTGACTGACTGGATTCAATGATAGACCGCGCACATCAAATGACTGAATTTATCCGCATCTCTGGATGGGGTAATGCAGACCGCGTATTGGTAGCAGGTGATGCCTCCAACCGTAGATACGAACGTTTAACAAAACCAGGCGGCGAAACGTTGATCCTTATGGATGCCCCACCCGACAAAGGTGAAGACGTGCGGCCCTTCATCGCAATTGCCGAACATCTGCGCCAGATCGACCTAAGCGCGCCTGCCATCATGCATCGGGACCAAGCCCAAGGGTTTCTGTTAATCGAAGACCTGGGTGATGATCTTTTCAAGCAAGTTATTGCACACAATCCTTCGCTTGAACTGCCCCTGTATGAAGCGTCAATAGATGTATTGACCACATTACATGCCGCGCCCATGCCTTTATTGGCCCCCTATGACACAACAACAATGACAACATTCGCGGCACGGGCTTATGAATGGTA
Source organism: Sulfitobacter sp. (assembly GCA_033851935.1). Lineage (GTDB taxonomy): Bacteria > Pseudomonadota > Alphaproteobacteria > Rhodobacterales > Rhodobacteraceae > Sulfitobacter. The sequence goes on along the minus strand of JAWSVL010000009.1, from coordinate 104,564 downwards.
TCTATTTGGCCTTACAGGAGCAAAAAACACCCCTGAACAGGCCAAATTTGAACAGATCATGACCGATCTTCTTGCTCCGCTTGAAAAAATAGAACCCGTTTTGATCCAACGCGATTACCATGCCGAAAACCTATTATGGCTTCCTGAAAGAGAAGGCCCTGCAAGGGTCGGGCTATTGGATTTCCAAGACGCCATGAGCGGGCATCCAGCCTATGATCTTGTTTCCATTCTGCAGGACGCGAGGTGTGATGTGCCCCTAGAAATAGAGACTAAAATGATTGCGCGCTATCTGACGCAAAACCCCCAAAACGAAGCTGAGTTCCTTGCTTCATATGCGGTGCTTGGGGTGCAACGGAATATGCGTATTGTTGGCGCGTTTGCCCGCCTTTGTATTGATTTAGGAAAGCCCGCCTATATCGATCTAATCCCACGTGTCTGGGAGTTTGTAGAACGAAACTTAGCTCACCCTGCCCTTGCGCCAGTCGCAACACATATCCGCAACACCATTCCGACCCCAACGGCTGAAAATCTAGCTCTGCTCAAGTCGAAGTGTGCTGTATGAACATGCCTGTCATGATGTTCGCTGCGGGCTTCGGCACGCGAATGAAACACCTAACCGCAAACTGCCCCAAACCTATGGTAAAGGTTGCAGGTAGTCCGCTGATCGATCACGCGCTGGGCTTAGCGGATGAAATTTCTCCAACCGTTGTTGTTGCAAACCTTCACTACCGTCCAGAAAGCCTATTGCTGCATCTGGAACCAAAAGGTGTGAAAACCATCCTTGAGCATCCCGAGATTTTAGAAACGGGCGGCGGTTTGCGCAATGCACTGCCTGTACTGGGGACTGGCCCTGTCATCACGATGAATACTGATGCCATCTGGAGCGGCCCTAACCCACTGCGCTTGTTATTGGATACCTGGAATCCCTTGCGAATGGATGCATTACTTATGGGGGTTCCGCCCGAAAACGCACTAGAACATGAAGGCGCGGGTGATTTCACACTGGATTCTGCGGGTCGCCTTAGCCGCGGCGCAGGAGTGGTTTATGGCGGCGTACAGATCATCAAAACCGATCTGCTTGCGGCAGTTCCTGAAAGCGCGTTCTCGCTCAATCTAATTTGGGACAAGATGTTGGAAAAAGGCACGCTGCACGGCATTCGATACCCCGGGAGATGGTGTGACGTAGGTCACCCCGGTGGTATAAAAACAGCCGAAGACTTGCTTGCTGCTGATGTTTGAGCCTCAAGAACCCTCCCGTGTCTTTGGCCTACCGTCTGGCGTAGATTTTCCACAAATGCTGGTTGAGGGTCTGCTTCATCGCTTTAGGGGGCAGCCGCCCGAGGCGCTCGCGCGCGTTGAATTGCTGGTCAATACCCAACGCATGGCCCGCCGCTTGCGTACAATGTTTGAGGATGGTCCGGCCATCCTACTGCCGCGCATCCGTTTGTTGACTGATCTCGAATCTTTGGCCCCTAGCGTACTCATCCCCCAAGGGGTGCCAGCCCTACGCCGCCGATTAGAGCTGATTGGTTTGATATCGGCATTGTTAGAAAAATCACCCGATCTTGCGTCGCGCGCTTCGCTTTATGATCTGGCCGACAGTCTTGCCAAACTCATTGACGAAATGCAGGGTGAAGGGGTCACACCTGACGCCATCGCTGATTTGGATGTCACTGATCAATCCGGTCATTGGGAACGCGCAAAAGTATTTCTAGGAATCGTCCAAGACTACCTTAATCTGACTGAAGCGATGCCAGACAAGGAAGCCAGACAGCGTGCGCGCGTTCTCGGCATCGCCGCCTTGTGGGCAGAACGCCCGCCAAAGCATCCAATAATAATCGCTGGTTCGACTGGCTCTCGCGGTACCACGATGTTGCTTATGCAGGCCGTCGCACAATTGCCGCAGGGTGCTTTGATCCTTCCAGGGTTTGATTTCGATATGCCGTCCAAGGTTTGGGCCGCCCTTGATGATCCTATGATTTCTGAGGATCATCCTCAGTACCGTTTTTATCACTTGATGAAAGAACTGGGCGAAACACCGAATTCCGTCAAGAACTGGCATGACTGCACGCCTCCTTCTTCTGCGCGTAACAAATTGGTGTCTCTGTCACTACGGCCAGCACCAGTAACTGACGCATGGCGTATTGAAGGCCCTCGCCTTGATGATCTAAAGACAGCCACCCAAGACATGACGTTGGTGTTGGCTGAAACACCACGCACCGAAGCCTTGGCCATTGCATTGCGCCTTAGAAAAGCAGCGGAAGCCGGACAAACCGCCGCGCTGATCACACCAGACCGGATGTTAGGCCGCCGCGTGACAGCCGCGCTAAGCCGATGGGACATTTTACCGGACGATAGCGCAGGAACACCACTGCATCTCTCTCCTCCGGGACGGTTTTTGCGCCATGTTGCGGCGCTGATGTCACGACGGCTGGATGCAGAGGCATTTCTCACTTTACTCAAACATCCCCTCGCCCACAGCGCAGATGAGCGCAACATGCACCGTCTCTACACGCAACGGTGTGAACTAGCGATCAGGCGCTATGGATTACCCTATCCTGAACCAGATGCGTTTATAGCGATCTGTGAAAAATCTGTTCCTGATGATCCGGGAATGCAACGATGGGTTGCTTGGGCTGCTGCCGCAATGATGGGGCATCAGGATGTAGAGACCCACCCTTTAAACCACTGGATCGACCTGCACCTGAAGCTTGCAAATGAATTAGCGGCCGGGCCGTCCGACAGTGACGCGCATGAGTTATGGCAGCAAAAGGCAGGAAAGGAAGCCCGCCGTGTCATGCAGGAACTAGAAGCCGAAGCTGACTATGGCACCTGCCTAACTGCTGCTGATTATGGCGATCTGGTTGGCGCGCTTTTAGCTGCTGGTGAGGTACGCGATCGCGATGCGCCACATCCAGACATTATGATTTGGGGCACTCTTGAGGCTCGGGTGCAAGGTGCTGACCTTGTTATCCTTGGTGGATTGAATGACGGAACATGGCCAGAGGCACCGCCGCCTGATCCATGGTTAAACCGAAAGATGCGCAATGATGCGGGCCTGCTGTTGCCTGAACGTCGTGTTGGTCTTGCCGCACATGATTATCAGCAGGCGGTTTGTGCCCACGAAGTTTGGATTACACGCGCGATCCGTTCTGAGGATGCTGAAACAGTGCCTTCACGTTGGGTAAACCGACTAGGGAACTTGATGACCGGATTGCCCAAACAAGGGGGCGTTGACGGCTGGAACGCGATGATAAAACGTGGCGACTACTGGTTGGGGCAAGCCCGCGCTTTGGAGGCCGTAGAACGTGTTCCTTCTGCTCCACGTCCTTCGCCGCGTCCACCTTTGGCTGCCCGTCCCCGCAGCCTATCAGTCACCCAAATTAAGACTCTAATAAGGGATCCCTATGCTATTTATGCGCGCCACAGCCTACGCCTGCGCGCCCTTAGCCCATTAGTGCAATCGCCCGATGCGCCGCTGCGCGGGACGGTCACACATGCTGTGATGGAGCATTTCGTAAAGTCGGTTATGGCTGATCCAGACAATCTCAGCCGTACCCACCTGCTCGAGATTGCTCAATCGGTTCTCGATGACCTGGTTCCATGGCCCGCTGCACGCACGATCTGGCTGGCCAAATTGGCCCGTGTCGCGGATTGGTTTATTACCGCAGAGGCGACCCGACTAAGTACCGCAAAACCCATCGCCTTCGAAGATGACGCACGGGGCGTGTTGGAATTGGCCGATCTGGGGTTCACGCTTAACGGAGTGGCGGACCGGATTGATCAAAACGCTGAGGGCGACATCCAGATTTACGACTACAAAACCGGTAAGCCTCCCACAGACAAACAACAGAAACATTTCGACAAGCAGCTTCTGATCGAAGCCGCCATGATGGAAGAAGGCGCGTTCAAAAAGATTGGTGCAGCCCCTGTTTCACGTGCAACATTTATCGGTCTTGGCAATCCACCAACCGAAATCGACGCGCCGCTGGAGGAAGAACCACCCCACGTCATACTGGCAAACCTGCGCAAGTTAATCGCCGCATACTTAGACCCTGAGCAAGGCTTTACCGCACGCCGCATGATGGAACGTGATGGTTTTTCCGGAGATTATGACCACCTTGCACGTTACGGCGAATGGGATGGATCAGACCCCGCAACGCCAGAGGATTTGACATGAACGGGCTGCCCGAATGGAACGATGCCACACGCGCACAAATCACAGCAGCGCGGCCGGACATGTCCACATGGCTCAGTGCGAACGCGGGATCTGGCAAAACGAGGGTTCTGACAGACCGTGTTGCGCGGCTATTACTTGAAGGGGTCAAACCCCAGCACATTCTGTGCCTGACGTATACCAAGGCCGCCGCATCCGAGATGCAGAACCGTCTGTTCAAGCGACTAGGCGAATGGGCAATGATGGAAGATGATGCCTTACGCGAAGGGCTGCGCGATCTGGGTATCTTGAAGGATATCCCACAGGATCAACTCCGCGAGGCACGGACGCTTTTTGCCCAGGCTATCGAAACGCCGGGCGGTTTGAAAATTCAGACCATCCACTCATTTTGTGCGTCACTATTACGCCGCTTTCCTCTCGAAGCTGGTGTCAGCCCACAATTCAAAGAGATCGAAGATCGCGCTGCCGAACTTTTGCGCGCCGATATTTTGGATACCATGGCTGAAGGTGACGAAGCGACACTGGTTGCAGATTTGGCCGACCATTATACAGGCGAGAGCTTTGTCTCGTTAACCCAAGCGGTCACCGGAAAACGAGAACTGTTTGAAAACCTCCCCGATGAACTAAACGGTCTTTTTGATCTGCCCGTTGATTTTGACATCACCACCCTGCCCCGTGATGTCATGGATATTGCCGTCGCACGCTGGATGCCTGACGCGATAGCTGTCTTTTCCTCGCAAAAAGCTGTGACCATGACGCGGCTTGCCGACGGGCTGCGCGGCATCAACTTTGATGAACCAACCCTCGGGGATCTGAACAAGCTTAAGGGCTTGATGTTGACGCAAAAGCTGGAGTTACGCAAAAATTTTCCAACCAAAGCTGTCAAAGACCAATTGGGTCCGATGCTGAGCCCATTTGAGGATTTGGCCCAGCGCGCAATGGAAGCGCATGATCTGCAAATGCGAGCGCGAAACGTTGCCCGCACAGGCGCGTTGCACCGTTTCGCAACGGCATTCATCACCCGCTATGAAGCAGAAAAACAACGGCGCGGCTGGTTAGATTTCGACGATCTGATTTTGCGCGCCCGCGCATTGCTTAATGACCCCAAAGTTGCCGCATGGGTGCTTTACCGGATTGACGGAGGTATTGATCACATTCTGGTTGATGAGGCGCAGGATACCTCACCGCGCCAATGGGATGTCATTGAAAAGCTGGCTGATGAATTTGCTTCTGGTGAGGGCGCACACGACGACAAAACTGCGAGAACACTGTTTGTTGTTGGTGACAAAAAGCAATCCATCTACTCGTTCCAAGGGGCCGATCCACGTGAATTTGACCGCAAACGGGCAACATTCCAAGAAAACCTAGAGGCGGCCAATCTGAGTTTTCAAAACCAAAGCCTCGATTATTCTTTCCGATCATCCCCTGCGATTTTGCGGGCGGTCGACCAAACATTCAACACCCTGCCCGAGCCGTGCATGGATGAGGCGATGTCCCACCTAGCGTTCAAAGACGCCCTGCCCGGTCGAGTGGATCTGTGGCCTTTGGTTGAGCCAACCAAAGACAATGAAGACGAACCTGATTGGACCGATCCAGTGGATCGCAAAAGTCAGCAACATCACACTGTTGTTTTGGCTGAACAGATCGCTGATCAAATCAAACACCTTGTCGAGGGCGAGCATTACATCCCCGATGAAGCGGATGATCGCAGCATGATCCGCCGTCGTATTACTGCGGGTGACTTCCTTATTCTGGTCCGCGGCCGAATGACGGGCCTGTTTTCCGAAATCATCCGTGCATGCAAGGTTGCTGGCCTGCCAATCGCGGGCGCTGACAGGCTAAAAGTTGGCGCTGAATTGGCCGTCCGTGATATCGGTGCGTTGCTATCGTTTCTTTCTACACCCGATGATGGGCTGTCCCTTGCAACTGCCTTGCGCTCTCCATTGTTTCGGTGGGACGAACAGGCGATATTTACGCTGTCGCACTACCGCGCTGAAAAACTGGATCTATGGCAAAGCCTACGCACGCAGGAAGAGCGCTATCCAGAAACGCTTGCGATGCTGCACGATCTGCGCGGGCAAGTTGATTTCCTACGTCCCTACGATCTGATCGAACGCATCTTAACCCGCCATGGCGGACGCAAACACCTGTTGGCCCGAATGGGAACGGAAGCAGAAGACGGTATTGATGCGCTATTAGGTCAGGCGCTGGCCTATGAACGCACCGAAGTCCCAAGCCTCACGGGTTTCCTTGAGTGGATGCAGGCAGATGATTTGGAAATCAAACGCCAGATCGACAGCGCCTCGGACCAGATACGGGTTATGACAGTGCACGGTGCAAAGGGTTTGGAAGCACCCATTGTAATTTTGCCAGACACTGGGCTGAAAAAGAATGATATCCGAGATGAAATCATCAAGCTGGATGGCGTTCCTATCTGGAAACCAAACGCACCAGAAATGACTAAAGGTATCGCCGCAGAAATCGATAGCCTGAAAGAGGCCCAAACCCAGGAAAACCTGCGTCTGTTATATGTCGCTATGACTCGGGCAGAGAAATGGCTGATTGTAGCCGCAGCAGGTGGATTACCAAAAGATGGCGGCAGCTGGTACCAGATGACTGAGGAAGCCTTGGGGCATCTGAATGCAGTTCCTTTTACGCAAGGTTCAGCAGATGGTATCCGGCATGAAGAGGCTGGTTGGGATACTTTGCCGATCATTGAAATTCAGCAAAAAACATCAATAATGCCAATATTAGAGCCTGTTTTTGAGACCAACCCACCAATACCAAATCAGCGTTTGGAGGTGTTGTCGCCTTCTGATTTAGGGGGTGCAAAAGCACTAGCGGGTGAAGTTGGCATGGATGAGGAAGCGGCCAAAGCATACGGTAGCTTGGTGCACATGCTTCTGGAACACCTCGCGCCCCTTGACCCAACATTACGTGCGGGTGCTGCTGAGCAATTGTTGCGCAATTCTGATCCAGAAACCTCTCAAATGGCATTATTAGAGACTATTTCAGTGTTGGATAACCCCGCCTTAGCCCATGTTTTTTCAGACGACGCGCTGGCAGAGATCGCAATCACTGCCGATCTAAACAAAACCCGCCTATACGGCATCATCGATCGATTGATCATTGAACCCCATCGTGTGCTGGCTATTGATTTCAAAACAAACCGCACTGTGCCAGATGATTTTCAATCCTGCCCTGATGGATTGTTACGGCAAATGGGGGCTTACTCACACGCTTTGCAGGCCGTCTATCCTGACCGCGTTGTGGAAACTGCCATCTTGTGGACTACCTCTGGTACGTTGATGTCATTGCCGCACGAAACCGTGACAAAGGCGTTGGTGCGTACAGGTTACCTTGACGCAGACAGTCCGCCTTCTTAGGTATCATTCAAACCCGAACCCATGGAGAGCATAATGGCAACCATTTCCGTTACCGACGACACATTCGACAGCGAAGTGAAAAATTCCGATATCCCAGTAGTTGTGGATTTTTGGGCAGAATGGTGCGGCCCATGTAAACAAATTGGGCCAGCTCTAGAAGAATTGTCCGCTGAAATGGACGGCAAGGTAAAGATCGTCAAAGTAAACGTAGACGATAACCCGAACTCACCCGCACAAATGGGTGTTCGTGGCATACCTGCGCTGTTCATCTTTAAAAACGGCGAAGTGGTATCAAACATGGCAGGCGCACGCCCAAAGGCAGCACTGCAAAGCTGGATCGAAGAATCCATCTAAACCGACTATCGGAAAAAATAAAAAAAGGGCGCTCTTTTGGGGTGCCCTTTTTCGTTCAGACAGGCCAGCCAAAACGCTCTAGCCGAGCTGCTATATGCTCTTCTGCTTCGGGCCTACCAGCATTGATGCTATTCATTTGCCAATACCAATACAGATAGGCAGCGTAGTCCGGCTCGGTACGTTTCACCTCAGCAAAGCCAGCGGCGAGATTATCAAGGCCAGCCTGAACTGCGATATGGTGGAAGTCTGTCTTGCGGAACAGCAATGCGGGTTTGCCAAATATATACCCGTTGAACGCCACACTAGAGTTTTGGGTAACGACATAGTCACATCCCGAGATAAGTTCGTTCATACCACCGATTTGGATGGTTAATCGCGCATGAGACTTATCCAGCGTTTCCAATGCCTGAATTTCTGCAGCGCAATAGCTTTCGTTTGGATGAAGCGTTGCGATGACGGGGCAGTCTGTTTGCGCAAGGCAAAGTTCAAGCATCTCAATCGGGCTACAAACTTGGAACGGTCGGTGATCCAGTAGCTTCCCTTGCAAGGGAACATAGACAAAGCCATCCTTTTTTGCGTTTTTTGGTGCGTCGCCAAAAAGGCGGTTTTGCCAAAACTTATAGAACCGCTCCGCTTCTTCGATGTCTAAATTATCCCGCTCAAATGCCGCTTGGGCCACATCCCAGGACCACCGCTCAGCGCTTTGTTCAATCTGCCAAAATGGGTAGTGATAAACGCGTCGAAAGCACAACCCACGCTCATTTGATGCCGATTTGATATGATTTAGTGACCATTCTGTTCCATCACTTCGGCCTTCCGATCCAAAGGGTACATATTGCACCACTAGGCCCGCGCGTGACACCACGTTAGCGATTTTTCCAATAAAATTATGCTTGCCTGCTTGCGCACTCTGGCACAGCTCAGGCTCCATATAAAATGTGACAAAATCAGGTGTGGTCATGGTTTACAAGCTATCGCCCAGCCCGACATGTAACAAGGCCTGCCCTTGTCCCATAGCGGCTCTCACGCCATATAGAATGCAACGAACGGAGGCATCATGGCACGAGACGAATTTCCCGGTTGGCACGGAACAACCATCATAGGCGTAAAAAAAGACGGCGAGGTGGTAATCGCAGGGGACGGGCAGGTGAGCCTTGGCCAAACTGTGATCAAAGGCACCGCACGCAAGGTCCGCAGGCTTAGCCCCGGCGGATATGATGTGGTTGTCGGCTTTGCTGGTTCAACTGCAGACGCATTCACCTTGCTGGAGCGCTTAGAGGCGAAGCTGGAAGCGACACCGGGTCAATTGGCGCGTGCAAGTGTTGAATTGGCCAAAGACTGGCGGACAGACAAGTATCTGCAAAAGTTGGAAGCGATGCTGATCGTCACCGATGGCACTGAGCTGTTGATCATTACAGGCGCCGGAGATGTCCTAGAGCCAGAACACAACATTGCAGCAATCGGGTCCGGTGGTAACTTTGCCTTGGCCGCAGCACGCGGACTATTTGACAGTGACCGCGACGCAGAAGCCGTGGCCCGCGACGCGATGAAAATCGCATCCGATATTTGCGTTTATACCAACGGTAACCTCACCGTGGAGAAAATTAAGTCATGACCGATCTAACACCACGCGAAATTGTATCCGAACTGGACCGCTTCATCATTGGTCAGAATGACGCAAAGCGGGCCGTGGCCGTGGCGCTGCGCAATCGCTGGCGGTGTCGCAACCTACCTGATGATATCCGCGCAGAAGTTTATCCAAAGAACATCCTCATGATTGGGCCCACTGGCGTTGGTAAAACCGAGATTTCACGACGTCTCGCCAAACTGGCACGTGCGCCGTTTCTAAAAGTCGAAGCAACGAAATTCACTGAGCTTGGTTATGTAGGACGTGATGTTGAACAAATCATTCGTGACCTATTGGATGCCGCAATCGCGATGACGCGCGACCATATGCGTGAAGATGTAAAAGCGAACGCTCAAAAGGCGGCCGAAGAACGTGTGATCGATGCCATCGCTGGACCAGACGCACGTGAAGGTACACGCGATCTGTTCCGTAAAAAGCTGCATGATGGTCAATTGGACGACACCATGATCGAACTTGAGGTTGCCGATACTTCCAACCCGTTCTCAGCCATGGAAATCCCAGGTCAACCCGGTGGTGGCGGAATGGGCATGATGAACCTTGGCGACATGTTCGGAAAAGCAATGGGGGGTCGCACAGCCAAGAAGCGCCTTACCGTTGCTGAAAGTTACGAAGTTCTGATCGGTGAAGAAGCTGACAAATTGTTGGATGATGAAACGGTCACCCGCGCTGCCATCGAAGCGGTTGAACAGAACGGCATCGTGTTCCTTGATGAGATCGACAAGGTCTGCACACGTGCCGATGCGCGTGGGGGCGACGTAAGCCGCGAAGGCGTGCAACGTGATCTATTGCCCCTGATCGAGGGTACAACCGTCAGCACCAAACATGGCCCAGTGAAAACCGACCACGTGTTGTTCATCGCGTCAGGCGCATTCCACATCGCAAAACCATCTGATCTATTGCCAGAGCTACAAGGCCGTCTGCCGATCCGCGTTGAACTGCGTGCGCTGACCGAAGAGGATTTTGTACGCATCCTAACCGAAACCGATAATGCACTAACGCTGCAATACACTGCGTTGATGGGCACAGAAGATGTCACTGTCAGCTTTACCCCTGACGGGATTGCAGCCCTCGCCAAGATCGCGGCAGACGTGAATCAATCCGTTGAAAACATCGGTGCACGACGGCTGTACACGGTGATGGAGCGTGTCTTTGAGGAGCTCAGCTTTACCGCGCCAGATCGCAGCGGCGATGTTATCGTTGTAAATGCTGCATTTGTTGACACCAATCTGGGCGAGCTGGTGAAATCCACTGATCTAAGCCGCTACGTGCTTTAACCTCTTCCAATTGTCCCATGCGCCTGCGACGAAGGGCGCATGGGCTACCTAAACTTCCTCATCACCAACCGGCTGTTCCTGCTGGCGGGGTTTCTTCTAACCTTCACCTCGTCTTTTGGGCAGACTTATTTCATTTCGCTTTTCGCAAGTGAGATTAAGGGCGCTGTTGGCCTGACGGATGGCGCGTGGGGTGGGATCTACACCATTGGGACCACTTTATCTGCGATTACGATGATATGGGCGGGTGCATTAACCGACCGCTTTCGCATCCGGCAATTGTCACTCTGGGTGATGTTGTCACTTGCTGCAGCCTGTCTGGCGATGGCGCTTGTCCCTAATAGTATCATTCTTGTTTTTGTGATCTACGCATTGCGTCTGATGGGGCAGGGCATGCTATCCCAACTGGGCGCAGTAGCCATGTCACGCTGGTTTGTTGCAGCAAGAGGGCGCGCACTGTCTTTATCCTCCATGGGCTTCGCTGTAGGGCAGGCGATTTTGCCCATTGTCTTTGTCGTCATCTTAGGAAACTGGCAGTGGCGGAACCTCTGGATACTGGCCGCCACTTGTGTGATCGCCGTGATACCCGCAATGCAGGTATTGCTCCGTCAGGAACGCACACCCCAATCTATGGCAGATGATACGCAAAGCCTTGGCATGCGCGGGCGACATTGGACGCGAGCACAAATGCTGCGCCATCCATTGTTCTATATTCTTTTTCCTTTGATCTTGGGGCCCTCAGCGTGGGGAACAGCATTGTTTTTCCAACAAGTTCACTTCACCGAAGTAAAGGGTTGGAGCCTGGGTGCTTATGTAGCCCTGATGCCAATTTATACGGTCTCAAGTATCAGTTTTACGTTCATCACAGGCTGGGCCATTGACCGCTTTGGTGTGAAATGGATCATCCCATTTCAGCTGATCCCATTTGGTATTTCATTTTTGGTTCTAGCCTACGCTGATACTATCTTTATGGCAGGCGTTGGGCTTGTGATCTTTGGGATTGGGCAAGGCATGCAAGGCACTTCAACGGCAGCATTTTGGTCAGTATTTTACGGGACAAAAAACCTAGGCGCGATCAAGGCTTCTGCCGCTGCGCTGATGGTGTTCGGATCGGCAATCGGACCTGGGATATCTGGCGCACTTATTGATTACGGGATAGATTTTCCTGATCAAATGATCCCGTTTGCATTCTTCTTTTTTGGAGGGGCTGTATTGGCTGGTTTGGGTATCTTGAGATACCAGCGCGACCTACCTGTGGCGCCGTAGATAGACATAATACGCGCCGCCGCCGCCATGGCTGATGTGCGCCTGCACGATCTGCAGAACAACTGATTTCATCGGCTGCATGGCCAGCCATTGAGGTACCTGATGGCGCAACACTCCGTGGCGCACAGGGATTGGGCCACCCTCATCGCGCTGTTTGCCTTTGCCCGTCACAACAAGAATCAACCGTTTACCTTGTGCGTGGGCATTCATGACAAACCCTGTAAGGATAGGGTGCGCACGATCAAGCGTCATACCATGAAGGTCAATCTTTCCCTCTGGCCTCAACTTGCCGCGTTTAAGTTTCACAAATGACTTTTGGTCCATTTGTACTGCCGCTTGGCGAATGTGGTCATGGATAGCAGGTGCTAGATCATAACTAATTGAGGGCTTCTTTCCCGCTGGTTTTCCGAAAACAACCGTATGTGCCTTGCGAATGTTACGTGGTTCTGGTGCAGGCAGGCTGGTATCGTGATCAAAAAGCTTCGCCTCCAAATTGCTCCGCTCCATCCGCTGCGTATTTGCGCGAACACGATCCCAAAGCTCTTGATCTTCTGCGGTTAGGCGACGGCGTTTCATATCGCACTTTCCGGCAGAAGGGCATAAGCGCGCTGGATTGGCATAAGAACCATCAGCCGGCCTGGATCACGCAGTGTACCTGCTTCTCGGCCTGCTTGATCCCCCGTACCAAAGAAAACGTCAGCCCGTTGCGCGCCCTTAATCGCTGAGCCTGTATCCTGTGCGATCATCAATCGGCGCAGGGGCGTTTTACCGTCCTTTTCAATCCAAACAGGAGAGCCAAGTCGAATAAACGACGGATCAACGGCAACAGTACGCATTGTGGTAATGGAACGGTTCATTGCTCCCAGAGGGCCTTTATCCGCAGGGACTTTGCTGACTTCGCGAAAGAACACATAGGACGGGTTGTGATACAGCAGTTCCTGACCGTCGACAGGGTTTCGACGCACCCAGTTTTTTATCACCTGCGCGCTGACCTGATGAGGTTGATACACGCCGCGGCGCACCAGTTCTTGGCCGATTGAGCGGTAATTGTGCCCGTTTGATCCACGATACCCAACGCGCAGGGCCTTGCCATTGGGTAACCGGATACGACCGGAGCCTTGGATCTGTAGAAAGAACAACTCAACTGGATCATCAACATAAGCGATCACCAATCCGCGCCCATCCATCACGCCACTTTCCAGAATGGCTCGGCGCGGCAACCAAGGACGGTTTTGGCGTGCTTCAGGTGGCATTTTATAAACAGGAAAACGGTAGCGGCTTGTACGGGTCAGAGAACCATCAAGTTCAGGCTCAAAATAGCCAGTAAACAATGCTTCCTTGCCATCACTCATGAGGACAGGGCGGAACAATAATTCAAAAAAATCGCGTGGATCCGGGCCGGATTTGGCATAAGCACAAATCGCACCCCAATCGGGGTCTTTCATGTCTTTGCAGGTATTCAGGAACGTCTCGAATGCTGCCGCATGGTCGTCCTTATCCCAGCCTTCCAGCTCATCAAAAGACAAAACCTCATATTTCACTTCAGACGCCAAAGGCCCCGCCAAAAGCGAGGCCCAGAAAATGGCACTGATGCGAAGCGCGCATGCTACCCGTCTGTAGAAACCAAGAACCAATTCGGATCATCCGAGCCCATAATGCGGGCAAATACCCACGTGTCTTTTTGCTTTTTAGCATCTGTGATGCTGCCTTCAACAATGTCGCCTTCTTTGTTGCGCACTGCCTGTGTCAACTCTGCAACAAATCGCAGGGTCAGTTCCGCTTCTTTTGTGTCAGGATCGATCGTCACATTTTCAAGTACCATCTCACGCACACCGATAAAATCAGCCTCGATTGTCAGGCCCTGATCTTCACGTGCTGCGATTCCATCCACAAAGCTTTCGTAGACGTCATCAGAGAGAAATGGCTTAATCCCATCCAATTCGCCGTGCTCAAACCCCATGACAATCATTTCGTATGCGCCGCGGCCACCAGCCAAAAATTCTGTGACGTTAAATGAAGGTTCAATGCGCTTCATCTTGGCCAGCGCGACGGCTTGCGGCGTTCCTTCGTCAAAATGATCTGTAATATCGAGATCAGGACCGCCTTCGATAACCTCAAAAGTTGGGCCGTTACGGTTGGCTTGTTGTACGGGCAAAGGTGGTTTTTCAAAACCTTCTCGCGTACCCAGCACATTTTTCAGCCGCAGGATCAAAAAAACCGCAATTGCGGCAAGCACCAGAAGCTGGATTAACGGTGAATTCATGTGGACCTCTTGAGGACTAGGCGTGGAAACAATCGTCTGAGCACCTTATGTAGGTGTGAAGGGGGCTCAAGTCCACTGTAGCCCCTGTGAAAGGAAGCAAATACATGTGGCTTTTATTCGCATTTATCATCGTTCCGGTGATCGAGATTGCGTTGTTCATCCAAGTTGGCGGGTTTATTGGCCTGTGGCCAACCCTTTTGATTGTCGTTTTGACAGCAATTGCCGGTACATATTTGGTCCGAAGTCAGGGACTTAGGGCGCTTGGCCAACTCCAATCGTCATTCGGTGACCTGCGTGATCCAACCGAACCATTGGTTCACGGCGCTATGATCCTGTTTTCAGGGGCGCTTTTGTTGACTCCGGGCTTCTTCACAGACGCAGTCGGGTTTGCCTTGCTGGTTCCAGCCGTCCGTCATGCTGTTTTTACTGCGATCCGCGCACGCATCAACATTCAAGGTTTTGGCACGCCGGGCCCAAATTCACACTCCGCCCAGCAAAACACATCAGGCGGTAGTGATATAATTGACGGCGAATTCGTTGAACTACCTGATGATGATGCACCCAGAGGAAACTCAGGATGGACAAAAAACTAAGACATTGAGCGCTTTGGCATGACCTGCTAAGCCAAGCTGATTAAATTCCAACCTCCAAACAGGAGCAAGATTATGGCCGAGGCCGAAGCAACACCAACAGCAGGACCGCAACTGCGCGTACTGGGACAATTTATCCGTGATATGTCATTTGAAAATATCATGGCTCAAAAGGGCGCACCAAGCGACGTGCAACCCGATGTTCAGGTTCAAGTGAACCTTGATGCAAAGAAACGCACTGCAGATAACCAGTACGAGTCGTCGATCAAACTGAACGTGACATCAAAAGCCAAAGGCGCGGACACAACGCTGTTCATGCTTGAAATCGACTATGTCGGCATCTTTGACATTCAGGACGTTCCAGAAGACCAGCTGCACCCGTTTCTGCTGATCGAATGCCCACGCATGATCTTTCCGTTCCTGCGCCGCATCGTAAGCGACATTACACGTGACGGTGGCTTCCCCCCACTGAACCTTGAGAACATCGATTTTGTATCGCTTTACCGCAACGAAATCGCACGCCGTCAGGCAGAAGCTCCTGCACCTACTGCAGACGCCTAAACCTTAGGTTTTAAGCCACAATGCATCGCCGCCCAACTTGCTGACAAATTCAGCGTGGGCGGCGTTTTCTTTTTCAGAAAGACGTGATGGCAAAGGGGTGGCGCGGGGCCGCGCAGTCCATTCCGAATTATCACCGCCTGCCTTTGGCTCAGCCCGCGTGGATAAGCCGAAATCAGGCTGCTTGCCCCCGATTAGCTCTAGATACACTTCAGCAAGGATTTCACTATCCAAAAGCGCGCCGTGCAGGGTACGAGATGAGTTGTCGATGCCAAAACGTCGGCACAAAGCATCGAGTGAGGAAGGTGATCCCGGAAATTTCTTGCGTGCGATGGCAAGTGTATCAATCGCCTGTTCCCATGGAAGCTGGCGAAGGCCCATTTTACCCAGCTCAAAGTTCAAGAACTTCATATCGAATGCAGCATTGTGGATGATCATTTTACTGTCACCAACAAAATCCAAAAATGCTTGCCCAACGGCTGCAAATTTGGGTTTATCCCTCAAAAACTCATCCCCAAGGCCGTGCACCTCAAATGCATCAGCTGGCATGCCTCGTTCAGGGTTTATGTACTGATGATAGGTGTTACCCGTAGCAACATGGCCCATCAATTCGACCGCGCCAATTTCAACGATGCGATCGCCAGTTTTCGGATCAAAGCCCGTTGTTTCGGTATCTAAAACGATCTCACGCATTTAGCTTGCTCCTGATAGTCTGAACAATGGTTTGCACCTGCTGCGCGGCGTGTTCAAGCGTGTCCGTCTCAATCACATAGGTTGCGCGGCCACATTTTTCCTGTGCAGGCATCTGCTTTGATTTGATAACCAAAAACTGTTCAAGGGTCATCGTGCCACGCTCCATAACGCGGGACTGTTGCATAGCGTCATCTGTAAACACGCAAGCAGTCGCATCCATGCGCGCATCACCGCCTGTTTCAAACAACAAAGGTATGTCCAGCACCACAATGTCGGCATCCACCTGCGCCAGAAAATCACTCCGGTCCTGCCCGACAAGCGGATGAATAATCGCTTCGATCTGTTTCAAGGCTGCGGGATCACGTCCTATTATTTTTTTCAGGGCAGGGCGCGAAACCGCGCCATCAACGATCGCGTCAGGAAACGATGCGGTGAATGGCGCAACCGCAGCTCCCCCTTTGGCGTAAAGGCGATGAACGGCCGCGTCTGCATCCCACACAGCACAACCATATTCGGAAAACATCTTTGCAGTTGTTGATTTACCCATCCCGATAGAGCCCGTCAGACCCAACAAGAACATCAACGCAGCGCCGCAGTGCGGGTCGCGCGGTCTACCTCGGGGCGATGACCAAACCAGCGCTCAAACCCCGGAACTGCTTGGTGTAACAGCATGCCAAGGCCATCAACTGTGATACATCCATACTCTTCAGCAGTCTGTAGCATCTTCGTCTTTAGCGGTGTGTACACTAGATCTGTCACAATCGTCTGTGGCCTTAAACCGTCCAGTGGAACACGGAGTTCTGACTTTCCGATCATCCCAAGTGATGTCGTGTTAACCAACAGATCTGCTTCATCGATCATGTTCCCTGCTTTGACCCAATCAAAAACACGCACACGATTACCAAAGTCTTTTTGCAAAGCCTCGGCACGAACACGCGTTCGGTTGGATAGATAAATTTCTGGCACGCCAGCCTCAAGCAAGGATGAGATTACAGCGCGCGCTGCACCGCCAGCGCCTAAAATCGCTGCGGGACCAGAGCGTGGGTTCCAGTGTGGCGCCCCAGCTTTTAAGTTTTCTAAAAACCCGTAACCATCTGTATTATCTGCATGAATTTTCCCATCTTTACGGAAAATTAATGTATTTGCCGCTCCGATCAAGATCGCACGATCGGTGACAAGGTCTGCAATCTCCATTACCTTTTCTTTGTGGGGGATCGTTAGGTTAACTCCAACAAATCCCGCCTTGGGAAGTGACCTTAGGACCGTTTCCAAATTTTCAGGTGCAACGTCCATAGGTATGTAATGTCCGGCAATACCATAAGTTTTTAGCCAGTGACCATGCACTTGCGGAGATTTGGAATGCGCAATTGGTGAGCCGATAACACCAGCTAATGGAATACGAGGCAGTTCGGTCATTGGGCTATTTCTCCGCGCAGGGTCAGGTAGTTCAGAATTTCCAACAAGGGCATACCAAGGACATTAAAGTAATCCCCTTCAATGCGCGAGAAGAGCCGCACACCTTCTTCCTCAAGTTTGTAGGCCCCTACAGCATGTTGAATACTATCCCAGTTACGCCCGACATAGTCCTGTAGGTACGCATCACTTGCGTCTCGCATCCGCAAACGAACCACACCTACGTGGCGCCATACGGGTTTTCCATTCTCATAGATAACAGCTGCAGACAAAAGCGTGTGCCGATCACCCCGCATTGTCTGTAGTTGTAACAACGCATCATCAGTAGATTTTGGCTTACTCAACAATGTTCCCGCGTGTTCGAGAACCTGATCACAACCTATAATCAATGCGTCTGGGTTCTTTTCGCTAACCTTTGCGGCTTTCATTTCTGCCAGTGCATCTGCAATATCGCGCGGCGGCGCACCCTCAGCGACAAGCGATGCTTTGATCATCTCTTCATCTACACGCGCGATTTGCACCTCATGTTCAACAGCTGCTTGGTTCAGCATCTGGGTACGGATAGCAGAACCAGAGGCGAGGATAATGTGGACACTCATGGGGATAACTCATGCATAATCTAAAGAAATTGTTAATGACAACTTGTCGGCAATTACTGGTTTAGGTTCAAGAGGGGGATGACCCATCATTTCCACCCAGTTTGCAACAGATTACTCCACGGTGGAAAAGGATAAATTAATGGATTAGTAACTCTCCTTAACCAAAGAAAATACACAGACTTATCAACAGTATCTGCTTTCACTATTTTAGTTATAGAGTATTGTTAATAATAAATAAAATTTTGATCTCCATTTTTCTGCACATCTAATATCAACGATGCTTCACTGGATCACAAACCTGTGGATAACAATTTAATCCACAGGTTTTGGCTTCCCTACTTAAATCAACAATCTTTCTTTCTATCTTTATTATTATAAAGAGAAGGCAAAGAGCGGAGAGCATGACATGGCCGATATCCTCAGTGCAGCCTATCCTTGGATCAAGGGCTTCCATATTATCTCTGTGATTTCATGGATGGCAGCGTTGTTCTACCTTCCACGGCTGATGGTGCATCACACCGAACAGGTAGGCCTAAGTGGCGAGACACATAAAATTTTTGCAATGATGGAATATAAATTAGCAAAGGTGATTATGAATCCTGCGATGATGGCGACATGGATATTTGGAGTTTTATTGGTTTTGACACCAGGAATTGTCTATTGGGGCGATGTGTGGCCATGGACCAAAGGAGCTGCTGTTATCACGATGACAGTGTTTCATATTTGGCTGATGCGCCGAATGAGAGGGTTTCAGCGAGGTGAAAACACAGTGACTGGTAGGCAGTATCGGATGATGAACGAAGTTCCGACATTGCTGATGATCATCATCGTGTTTTCCGTCACCGTAAAGTTCTGACAGAGCCGTAGATTGACAGCACGGGCGCATCGTCGTAGTGGTTTGCCACGTCCTCGTCCGAGGAGCGTATTGCCCGATTACATTCAAGACCGACGAGCCAGCGTAATAGCGCGCGGCTAAGGATATTTTCATGACACTCGAAACACTCAACCTTGCTGATCTAAAAGCGAAATCGCCCAAAAGCCTGTTATCTATGGCTGAAGAGCTAGAGATCGAAAATGCATCAACGATGCGCAAAGGTGAGATGATGTTCCAGATTCTGCGTGAACGCGCGGATGAGGGATGGGAAATTTCCGGTGACGGTGTTCTCGAAGTTCTGCAAGAC
Organism: Sulfitobacter sp.; assembly: GCA_033851935.1. Taxonomy (GTDB): domain Bacteria; phylum Pseudomonadota; class Alphaproteobacteria; order Rhodobacterales; family Rhodobacteraceae; genus Sulfitobacter. The sequence continues at coordinate 85,165 of JAWSVL010000009.1, read as the reverse complement.
GGTTTTGGTTTTCTACGCTCCCCTGAAGCAAACTATCTGCCGGGTCCGGATGACATCTATCTTTCACCTGATATGATCCGTCAACATTCCCTGCGGACCGGAGATACGATTGACGGGCTGATTAAGGCTCCTGACGATACCGAGCGTTACTTTGCCCTTACCGAGGTTACGCTGATCAACTTTGAAGACCCTGAGAAGGCGCGTCACAAGGTTGCATTTGAGAACCTCACACCGCTTTACCCGGATGAGCGTCTTAATATGGAAGTCGACGATCCTACCATTAAGGACCGCTCTGCGCGTATCATTGATCTGGTTGCTCCTATCGGTAAAGGACAACGTTCATTGATCGTGGCACCGCCACGGACAGGTAAAACTGTTCTGCTGCAGAACATCGCGAACTCAATCGAAAAGAACCACCCTGAGTGTTACTTGATCGTGTTGTTGATCGATGAACGCCCAGAAGAAGTTACTGACATGCAGCGCTCGGTTAAGGGTGAAGTTGTGTCTTCGACGTTTGATGAACCGGCAACCCGTCACGTTGCGGTTTCTGAGATGGTGATCGAAAAAGCCAAACGTCTGGTCGAACACAAACGCGACGTTGTGATCTTGCTTGATTCCGTAACCCGTTTGGGCCGGGCATTTAACACGGTTGTACCATCATCCGGTAAAGTTCTTACTGGTGGTGTGGATGCAAACGCTCTGCAACGTCCAAAGCGCTTCTTTGGTGCTGCTCGTAACATTGAAGAGGGTGGTTCCCTGACGATCATTGCAACGGCGTTGATTGATACCGGTAGCCGTATGGATGAAGTCATCTTTGAAGAGTTCAAAGGCACGGGTAACTCTGAAATCGTTCTGGATCGTAAGATTGCGGACAAACGCGTCTTCCCAGCAATAGACATCTTGAAATCAGGTACGCGTAAAGAAGAACTGTTGGTTGATAAAATCGACCTACAGAAAACGTTTGTTCTGCGTCGCATTTTGAACCCGATGGGCACAACAGATGGAATTGAATTCCTGATTTCGAAGCTGAAACAAACCAAGACGAATTCTGACTTCTTCGATTCGATGAATACCTAAATGTCACATTAATTCAAAGGCTTAGGTCTATGGATACTATATTTTCCCAAGCAACAGCAGTGGGCCGTGCAGGGGTGTCCATTGTGCGGGTTTCTGGACCGTTGGCACATGACATATGCACAAGAATGGTTGGTTCATTACCAAAGCCACGTTCATCTGCATTGCGGATGGTAAAAGATCATGACGGCGACTTTATTGATCAGGCTCTTATTCTGTCATTTGTCGGACCCGATAGTTTTACAGGTGAAGATGTTGTTGAACTGCATCTACACGGTAGCATTGCGATTATACGTCGAGTGCTTGGAGTTCTAAGTGAATTTCAAGGTGCTCGACTCGCCGAGCCTGGTGAATTTACGCGGCGGGCATTAGAAAATGGCCGCCTCGACTTAGTTCAAGTAGAAGGCCTTGCGGATTTAATCGAAGCTGAGACTGAGGCGCAACGTAAACAAGCGCTTCGTGTGTTGTCTGGCGCGCTAGGATCAAAAATTGATGGCTGGCGGAAATCATTGATCCGTGCAGCGGCGTTGCTTGAAGCAACAATTGATTTTGCCGATGAAGATGTTCCAGTCGACGTAAGCGATGAAGTTAGGGAACTTTTGAATGGTGTTGATAATGCGTTGACGGCCGAGATTGAAGGTACAAAAGCAGCAGAAAGAATTCGTACAGGTTTTGAGGTCGCAATTATCGGCGCACCTAACGTGGGGAAGTCCACGTTGTTAAACCGATTGGCTGGTCGCGAAGCGGCTATAACATCCAGTATTGCGGGAACGACACGGGATGTGATCGAAGTTCGTATGGATCTTGGCGGTTTACCTGTGACCCTTTTGGATACAGCGGGCATACGGGAAAGCACGGACAAAATCGAATCTCTGGGTGTTGATCTGGCAATACGTCGGGCCACGGCGGCCGATCTACGAATTTTCCTACTTGATGAGGAAGAATCTCCACCAATTGAGCCAAATCTAAATGACATTATTCTTAGTTCTAAGGCTGATATAACTGGTCGTGAGTACCCAGCGATTTCTGGTAAGTCAGGTGCTGGTGTCGATACATTATTGTTGGAAGTTGAAAAAATTCTAGCTAGATTGGCCTCAGGTGCGGGATTAGCTACACATGAGCGACATGCGAAAGCTATGTCAGTTTCTAAAAGTAGTTTGAATGAAGCGCAAATATTACTGAATTCAGGACCCGATCAGTATGATATTGTTGCAGCTGAATTACGGATTGGAATTCATGCTTTAGAAGTTCTGGTAGGTCGCATTGATGCTGAAAACCTGTTAGACGAAATATTCGCAAGTTTTTGCCTTGGAAAATGAGGGTTGTTTCACGTGAAACATTTTGATGTCATAGTAATTGGTGGTGGTCACGCAGGAACAGAAGCTGCGCATGCCTCTGCTCGTATGGGCGCAAAAACTGCTCTATTAACGATGTCGCGTAACACTATCGGCGTGATGTCATGTAATCCTGCTATTGGCGGCCTTGGAAAAGGGCATCTTGTTAGAGAAATCGATGCATTGGATGGAGTAATGGGTCGGGTCTCTGACGTAGCAGGTATTCAGTTCCGCCTCCTAAACCGGAGAAAAGGGCCTGCTGTTCAGGGGCCACGCACTCAGGCAGATCGGAAAATCTACCGAAACGCTATGTTGAGAGAAATCGAAACCACCCCCAACATTACTATTGTTGAAGGAGAGGCTGTCGACTTTATTATGAAGGGTGAGAAAGTTCGGGGAGTAACCACAGTTGATGGTGATAACCTGACAGCTGAAGCCGTCATTCTTACAACTGGAACATTTCTTCGTGGTATTATTCACATTGGTGATGTTCAAAAACCCGGTGGCCGGATGGGTGATAACCCATCCACATTATTGGCTGAACGAATTGATGGTTTTGGTTTAAACCTTGGTCGCCTGAAAACAGGTACACCTCCTAGGTTGGATGGTCGAACCATCAATTGGAGCGGTTTGGAGATGCAGGCAGCTGACGAAGAGCCGACGCTATTCTCGTTTATGTCAAAATTCCCATCAGCGCGTCAAATTTCATGTGGTATTACCCATACTAACGAAAAAACCCACGATATCATCCGTGATAATCTCGCTCGCTCAGCTATGTATGGCGGGCACATCGACGGTGTGGGCCCCCGCTATTGTCCTTCAATAGAAGATAAAGTTGTGAGATTTTCTGACAAAACGTCCCATCAAGTATTTCTTGAACCTGAGGGATTGGATGATCCCACGATTTATCCAAATGGCATCTCGACGTCTCTACCGGTTTCGGTTCAAGAAGAGTATGTTCGGTCAATTGTAGGGTTAGAAAATGTCGAGATCATGCAGCCGGGTTATGCAATTGAATATGACTACATTGATCCACGTGCGTTAAAGCAATCTCTGGAGCTTAAAACAGTTCCGGGACTGTATCTTGCGGGGCAAATCAACGGTACAACAGGATACGAAGAGGCCGCTGCACAAGGTCTTGTTGCAGGGCTAAATGCAGCACTTGCTTCAAAGGGGCGTGACGTTGCTGATTTCAGCCGGACCAATAGCTATATTGGGGTAATGATAGATGACCTAACCACGCGTGGAGTTGCCGAACCGTATAGAATGTTTACGTCACGTGCGGAATTCAGGTTGTCTTTACGGGCGGACAATGCCGATCAGCGACTTACGGGGCAGGGTATTGAGCTAGGTTGCGTTTCAGAAAAACGAGCATCTGTATTTACTTCGAAAATGGCTAGATTGACTAACTGCCGAGATTTACTCCAAGGAAAGACATTTACTCCCAAGGAAGCGCAATCTGCCGGAATTGCTGTTAGTCTTGATGGTCAACGTCGGACTGGCTTTCAATTATTGGCCCTTCCAGAAGTTGATTTTGGCCACATCCGTACTCTTGATCCAGAGTTGGCTGACGTAAAGGATGAAGATGGAAGACAGATTGCGCGCGATGCACTTTATGCAAACTATATAAAGCGGCAGGAAAATGATGTGGCTTTGTTGCGTAAAGATGAGGGAGAGAGAATTCCCGCCAATTTTGACTATAACCCGATCGAGGGGCTATCCAATGAACTAAAGTCAAAATTGATTGCATCGAGACCTGAAAATTTGGCGCAAGCATCTAGAATTGATGGAATGACACCAGCGGCATTAACCCTCATCCTTGCGTTGATCCGTAAGGGGCAGCCCAGAAAGTCAGCATAATGACAAGTCTGAATATTGCCAATGTTTCACGTGAAACATTGGCCCAGTTGAGAGGTTTTGAAACTCTCGTTCAGAAGTGGACGAAAAAAATCAATCTCGTATCCAATAGGGATGCCGATCAAGTTTGGGATCGCCATATAGTCGATTCTGTTCAAGTCTACAATTTAGCACCAAGGGAAGGTTCTTGGCTTGATATCGGTAGTGGTGGTGGGTTCCCTGGGATTGTCGTAGCAATTTTGGCGAAAGAGGAAACACCGGAGAGGCGTTTTACGCTTGTCGACAGCGACCAGAGAAAATGTGCATTCCTTAGAACGGCGGCGCGTGAATTAAAGCTGAACGTTAACGTTGTATCAGATAGGGTTGAGAAAATGGCCCCAATGAATGTAGCTGTTATGTCTGCACGTGCTTTGGACGATCTTGACGGCCTATTATCACATACGGAACGTCATCTGATTTCAGGTGGAACGGCCTTGTTTCCTAAAGGGGCTTCATGGAAAAATGAGCACGAAGCCGCTCAAAGGAATTGGTCTTATGAGATCGAACCGATTAGAAGCGAGACTAACCCTGACGCCACAATTTTGAAAATAAAGGGGCTTTCGCGTGTCTGACTTATCACGACCTAAAGGTCCAAAGATCATAGCGGTCGCCAATCAAAAAGGCGGTGTTGGTAAGACAACAACGACGATAAATTTGGCCGCGGCGTTGGCCGAAAAGGGTGAGAGAGTCCTGGTAGTTGATCTAGATCCCCAAGGAAATGCATCCACTGGGCTTGGGATCAGTTTGGGTGAACGTGAATTCACCACTTACGAATTGCTTCTTGAAGATATCGACTTGAATCAGGTTATCTTGGAAACTCAGACGGAAAACCTGTTTATTGTCCCTGCTACAGTTGACCTAAGTTCCGCTGACTTAGAGTTGCTGTCGAATGAAAAGCGTAGCTTTTTACTCCACGATGCATTGCGGCAAACCCAGATGGACACATTTGAATTTTCATACATTCTGATCGATTGCCCGCCGTCTCTTAATCTTTTGACAGTGAATGCGATGATCGGTGCGCATTCTGTTTTGATCCCGCTTCAAAGCGAGTTCTTCGCGTTAGAAGGGCTGTCTCAACTTATGCTAACGATCCGTGAAGTACGTCAATCAGGCAATAAGGACCTTCGGATTGAGGGTGTTGTTTTGACAATGTATGATCGAAGAAACAATTTGTCCCAGCAAGTCGAACAGGATGCGCGTGAAAATTTGGGCGATCTCGTTTTTAAAACGATGGTCCCGCGTAATGTACGTGTTAGCGAAGCACCAAGTTTTGCTATGCCTGTACTAACCTATGATACACAGTCAAAAGGCGCAAAAGCTTATCGTGATCTTGCGGTTGAATTGATGAACAATAATAAGAATACAACGAAAGAGGCGCAGTATGTCGAATAAACAAGAGCGTAAAAGAGGCCTTGGCCGTGGTTTGTCAGCACTGATGGCGGATGTGAGTGAAACAGAAACAGTTGCAGCTAAAGGACCTTCTGCAGCGGATCAACTCGTTCCGATCGAACGGATTGCGCCAAACCCCGATCAGCCGCGTAAGCAGTTTGTTCAAAATGATCTGGATGACCTCGCTGCTTCGATCAGAGAAAAAGGTGTACTTCAGCCACTGATCGTTCGGGCGATTGATGATAAGAATTACGAAATTGTTGCGGGTGAACGCCGTTGGCGTGCAGCACAGATGGCGCAATTGCATGCATTGCCAGTTATCGTCCGTGAATTCAGCGACATTGAAGTTCTCGAAGTTGCGATCATTGAAAACATCCAACGTGCCGATCTAAACGCAGCCGAAGAAGCGGCTGGATATAGACAGTTGATGGATAAGTTCGGCCATACGCAGGAAAAGATGGCTGAAGCTCTAGGTAAAAGCCGTAGTCACATTGCAAACTTGCTCCGCTTGTTGAACTTGCCGGCACCAGTGCTGGAGCTATTGAGACAAGGAGAACTGAGCGCGGGTCATGCTCGTGCTCTAATTCCTGCTCAGGACCCAATGAAACTTGCGCAACAAGTTATCAAAGGTGGTTTATCCGTTCGCGCGACTGAAGCTTTGGTCAAAAGTGAGCTTTCTGGTGGTGCTAAAGCAAAATCAACGGGTTCTTCGAGTTCCGAGGAAAAAGATGCAGATACCAAAGCACTTGAGGGTGATCTATCTGCGAATCTTGGAATGAATGTTTCGCTGAGCCATAAGCCTGGTCAGGAAAATGGACAACTTACTGTGCACTATAAGACATTAGATGAGCTGGATGAGCTTTGTCGCCTTTTGAGTAGCACTTAGGCAGTTAGCATTTCCGCAATCACTGAGTTTAGAACTCTAAACCCTTGATCTGTAACGATTAACTTATCTTTGGATACGTCAATCATTCCAATCTCAGTGAGATGCGTGAGGACCTGCTGGTTAAGTGATTTTTGCGTTAGTGAGGCGTATCGATTTAGATCAATACCCTCTCGCAACCGCATGCCCATCAAAAGAAATTCGGTGGCTTCATCATTCTGAGTTAGTTTGTCACGGCTTTGCTCGGCTTCGTTGGCTGAAACTGCATCAAGCCACCTTTTCGGGTTACTATAGCAAATAGTTGCGTGTCGGCTGCCATTCTTGGTTAGCCGTCCGTGCGCGCCAGGACCGATCCCCAGATAGTCGCCATAGCGCCAGTAGATCTTATTATGCCGTGAATGTGCGCTGTCAGAGGCGTGGTTTGAGACTTCATATGCGGGCATTCCGGCTGCGCCACAAAGATCTTGAGTCAAATCAAACATGTCGGCACCCAAATCTTCGTCAGGCAAGCCACGCAATTTCCCGATAGCGTAACGATCGCCAAATGCTGTACCGTCTTCAATCGTCAACTGGTAGAGAGAAAGATGGTCTATCGATAGAGATAGTGCCTGTTTTAGCTCGGTTTCCCATGCTTCCAAAGACTGATTTTGGCGCGCGTACATCAAATCGAAACTGACCCGTTCAAAGGTGTTTCGTGCTATATCGAAAGCAGCCAACGCTTCGGATACCGTGTGAATGCGACCAAGGCGTTTTAGATCACTGTCATTCAGTGCCTGAATTCCCATCGAAATTCTGGATACACCGCCATCACGATAGGCGACAAACCGGCCTGCCTCAACGGAACCCGGATTGGCCTCAAGTGTGATTTCTAGATCGTTGGCTGTAGACCATAATCTTCTGATCTCTTCGATCACAGCCGCTACAGTGTCCGGATTCATTAAGCTGGGCGTTCCACCACCGAAGAATACGGAAGTGACAGTACGGCCGGGTGTTTCTTCGGCATACCGCTTTAGTTCAGACAGATATGCTGTTTTCCATGCCGCCTGATCGATGTTGCGTGAGACATGGCTGTTAAAGTCGCAATAAGGGCACTTAGCCTCGCAGAACGGCCAGTGGATATAAATGCCAAAGCCGCCGTGCTGCCAATCATCAATCAAAACGGATACTCACTTAAAGCACTGAGTGAGTAGCTTGGAGAAAGCATCAGCGCGATGGCTCATTGTGTTCTTTTCGTCATGATCCATTTCTGCAAATGTTCGCGTTTCGCCCAAGGGCTGGAAAATAGGATCGTATCCGTGCCCTGTTTCACCGCGCATTGGCCAGACAAACGTGCCATCTACAAATCCTTCGACAATTTCGTCGTGCCCATCCGGCCATGCCAGAACAAGTGTCGCGCAAAAACGAGCAGCACGAGGATGCGGAGCGTCAGCTTTTTCAAGCAAATCGTGGGTTTTGTGCATTGCCATGATGAAATCGCGGCCATTAGGTGTTTCTGCCCAATCGGCCGTGTACACACCCGGAGCGTTATCTAATGCCGAAACCTGAATACCACTATCGTCGGCAAGGGCAGGAAGGCCTGTGGCCTTTACTGCTGCATGGGCTTTGATCCGGGCATTACCGATGAACGTATCTTCGGTTTCATCAGGCTCGTCCAGCCCCAGCTCCTTGGCACCAACCACAGTGATGCCAAGGGGGGCAAACAGTTCCTGCATTTCTTCGAGTTTGCCCGCGTTGTGCGTCGCGATCAAAATGCGGTCGCCCTCAAATTTGCGGTTCATGCGCAAGCTGCTTTCTGGATCGCAGTCAGTTCCGCAATGCCTTTTTCAGCTAGATCAAGAAGTTCATTCATTTGGGCGCGGGAATAGGTCGAGCCTTCGGCGCTCATCTGGGTTTCAATCATTTGACCGCTTTCTGTCATGATGAAATTACCATCAACGCCGGCCTCGGAATCTTCGGGATAATCGAGATCCAAAACAGGCTGACCCGCATAAATACCGCAACTGATCGCAGCAACAGGATCAACCATTGGATCGGTGATTACGTCGCCAGCTTTCATCAATTTATTCACTGCAAGACGTAGCGCAATCCAACCGCCAGTAATGGATGCGCAGCGCGTCCCGCCATCGGCCTGCAAAACATCACAATCGACTGTGATCTGGCGTTCGCCCAATGCAACGCGATCAACCCCTGCACGTAATGAACGCCCGATGAGGCGTTGGATTTCTACAGTGCGGCCACCTTGTTTGCCTGAAGCGGCCTCACGACGCATGCGTGTGTTCGTGGCGCGGGGTAGCATGCCATATTCTGCGGTGACCCAGCCCAACCCAGAACCTTTGATAAATGAGGGCACGCGCGCTTCGATCGTCGCGGTGCATAGAACATGGGTATCCCCCACCTTGATCAAGGCAGAACCTTCGGCATGCTTCGTAAAGCCGACTTCCACTGATACGTTGCGCATTTCGTCAAGTTTCCGACCGGATGGGCGCATGGGATATTCCTTTTGTTTGATTTAGCCCACGGGATAGCGCCCGATACCTTGCGGATGCAACCCCCGCAGCTTTAATGTGTGCGTATGACAGACACATCAGGCCTTTTGCAGGAAATGAACGACCGCTCACGTGAGGTATTTCGCCGCGTTGTCGAGGGATACCTGGCGAATGGCGATCCTGTAGGTTCTCGGACGTTGACGCGTGACTTTTCCGAAAAGGTGAGTGCGGCTACAATTCGCAATGTCATGCAGGACCTTGAGTATCTTGGATTGCTTGATAGCCCTCATGTAAGTGCAGGCAGAATACCTACCCAGCTTGGTCTGCGAATGTTTGTCGATGGGCTACTAGAGGTCGGCAACCCTGATGAGGGTGATCGCGCGCAAATCGATGCGACTATGGGGCGTAATGAAGATGACGTGACAGGGATGCTGGATCGGTTGGGGACTGCGCTGTCTGGTGTAACGCATGGTGCCTCTTTGGTGCTAGCACCCAAACACGAAGCACCGATCAGGCATATTGAGTTTGTTTCATTAGCGCATGATCGTGCATTGGCGGTGCTGGTCTTCTCTGATGGTCACGTAGAAAACCGCCTGTTCACGCCTCCGATGGGGCAAACCCCTAGCTCAATGCGTGAGGCGGCGAATTTTCTCAACTCACTGGTTGAGGGGAAGACGTTAAGTGAGCTCCAGCGGACGATTAAGGTCGAGATGAGCAGGCGGAGGCAAGAAATTGACACGCTCGCCGCTGAGCTGGTGGAAAGCGGCTTGGTGATTTGGGAGAGTGGTGAAGGCCATCCTGAGCGATTGATTGTGCGTGGGCGTGCAAATCTGTTGACCGACAGTGGCGAAGTTCAGGACTTGGAAAAGGTCAGAACCCTGTTTGATGATCTCGAACGCAAGCGAGATATCGCGGATTTCCTTGAACTTGCCGAGGATGGCGATGGTGTGCGCATTTTTATTGGCTCTGAGAACAAACTTTTCTCACTTTCGGGTTCCTCTTTGGTGGTTTCACCATATATGAACTCTGATCGTAAGATAATTGGTGCAGTGGGTGTAATTGGCCCAACGCGCCTGAACTATGGACGTATCGTGCCGATTGTGAATTACACGGCGCAACTGGTTGGAAAATTGATTTCCGACCGGAGTTAGAGGTGGAAGATGGCAGACCCGAACGACTTTTTAGATGATCCCGAAGCAGCGGAAGCAGAGGCTTACGCCTCTGAGATGGAAGAAATTGACGAGGGCGAGCTGGCCCTCGAAGAGGTCATGGCAGAACGTGACGAATACAGAGATCGCTTTATGCGGGCTTTGGCCGATGCGGAAAATGCCCGCAAACGGTCAGACAAAGACCGTCGTGATTCGGAAAACTATGGCGGCTCCAAGTTGGCCCGCGATATGCTGTCGGTTCACGACAACATGAAGCGCGCATTGGAAGCGGCTACTGAGGAGCAGCGCACGATTTCCGGCCCTTTGCTGGAAGGTATCGAGCTGACGATGCGTGAACTGATTTCAGTGTTTAAGAAACACGGGATTACCCCGATCACGCCTGAAGTTGGTGATCGTTTTGATCCAAAATTGCATCAAGCGATGTTTGAAGCGCCAGTTCCTGACACCAAAGCAGGTGATATCATTCAGGTGGCGGCCGAAGGCTTCATGCTGCATGATCGTTTACTGCGCCCTGCACAGGTGGGTGTTTCGTCCACGCCAGGCTAAGGGAACCAAGATAATAGGATTTCAAATCCAACAAGAGAGGCGGTCAGTTTTTGGCCGCCTCTTTTAATTTGTAGATCAAGTCCAATGCTTCGCGCGGCGTTAACTCATCGGGTAGTATTTCTTCCATTAGCGTCTCAACAGCAGATTCTTTTACCGGAGCAGGAGGTGCGCTAGGCGTGGTGGCAAACAAAGGTAGATCATCAATCAGTGTTTTCTGTGTTGCACCGCCTTCGCGTTCGCCTTTTTCAAGAGCCTCCAAAACAACGCGCGCGCGCGCAATCACCGGAGCAGGTAGACCTGCAAGTTGGGCAACCTGAACACCGTAGGAACGATCAGCAGCGCCTTTCTTCACCTCATGAAGGAAAATTACTTCTCCCTCCCATTCTTTCACCGTGACGGTCGCATTATCGACGCCGTCCAATTTGCCGGCGAGCGCTGTCATCTCGTGATAATGAGTCGCAAATAGTGCGCGGGCGCGGTTTACGTCGTGTAGATGTTCTAGTGTGGCCCAAGCGATCGACAATCCGTCATAGGTTGCTGTGCCGCGACCGATTTCATCTAGAATAACTAAGGCACGATCATCCGCCTGATTAAGGATGGCGGCGGTTTCAACCATCTCGACCATGAAGGTAGATCGACCCCGCGCCAAATCATCCGATGCGCCAACGCGGCTAAACAACTGACTGACCAAGCCGATATGTGCTGAGCGGGCAGGAACGTAACTGCCCATTTGAGCGATCAACGCCATCAAAGCGTTCTGTCGTAGGTATGTCGATTTACCAGCCATGTTCGGCCCAGTGAGCAACCAGATTGCGGCGTCTGTGTCAGCGCTTAGGTTGCAGTCATTGGCGACAAACGGAGTGCCTGATTGCCGTACCAATGCGCGTTCCACAACGGGATGACGTCCACCCTGAATGTCAAACGCCCGGGAGTTATCGACCACGGGCCTGACCCAATTCTCAGACTTTGCCAAATCAGCAAGCGCAGTCGCTAGATCAAGTTCTGCCAATGCACCAGATGTTGCACCGATCTCTCCGGCATTTTTCAGTATAGCGGTTCTTAGGGACTGGTAGAGCGTTTTCTCGAGTTCAACGGCGCGATTGCCAGCGTTGAGGATTTTGGTTTCAAGCTCTGATAGCTCAACCGTCGTGAACCGTACTTGGTTCGCGGTGGTTTGACGGTGAATGAAGGTTTCGGACAATGGCGGAGACAACATCTTTTCTGCGTGAGTTGCCGTTGTTTCGATGAAGTAACCGAGGACGTTGTTGTGTTTGATCTTTAGAGCCGAAATACTCGTATCAGTGACGAATTGAGCCTGCATTGCAGCAATGACGCTGCGGCCCTCATCACGCAGTTGCCGGACCTCGTCGAGGTCTTCGCGGTAGCCCGTAGCGATAAATCCCCCATCCCGAACCAGCAGTGGTGGCTCGGCAATTAGTGCTTCATCCAACAGTGCAACAAGGTCATCATGGCCTGACAAATTTTCTACTGCCGTCTTCAACAGCTCTGGGAGGTCTGTAGATGAAAGTGTTTCGTTCAAATAGGCCGCTTCAGAAAGTCCGTTGCGGATTGCCGCTAAGTCTCGGGGTCCACCACGATCAAGCGAGAGGCGTGATAGGGCACGCTCAAGATCAGGAACTGCGCGCAACCGGTCACGGATGTCTTGGGAAGTACGGGTATTATCAGAAGTGAATTCAATCGCATCTAAACGTGAGCGAATAGTCTCTAACACACGGGATGGGCTAGAAATGCGTCGCTCCAACAGGCGCGCGCCCACAGCCGTAACCGTGCGATCCATGACGGACAAAAGCGACCCTGCTCGGCCGCCTGTCAGGGCGTGAGTTAATTCGAGATTACGGCGGGTCGCTGCATCAATTTGGACGGTTCGGGCTTCGGTTTCTTTGACAGGTTTACGGAGTAACGGCAGATTGCCTTTTTGTGTCATGTCTAGATATTCGATCAGCGCACCCATCGCAGATACTTCAGCACGGGTAAAGCTGCCGAAAGCATCCAGAGATGATACTCCAAACAGCGCGCAAATACGCGCCTCCGCGCCGGCACTGTCAAAACTGGCCCGTGCAAGGTCAGTCACTGACAAGCCAAATTCAGTCTCTAATTCTCGGTAATCAGTCTCTTTTCCCTCAGCGACCAACAATTCAGATGGGGCTAATCTAGCCAGTTCAGGGCCTAACCGAACCAAGGGAAGGCTCATAACGTGGAACGCACCAGTTGATATATCGACCCATGCTAACGCATGCGCATCGCGGACATCGGCAAATGCAGCAAGGTAATTGTGTCGACGTGCCTCAAGCAGGGATTCTTCGGTTAGGGTACCTGGTGTAACAAGGCGAACAACATCGCGTTTTACAATTGACTTATTGCCGCGCTTTTTAGCTTCGGCAGGTGTTTCCAACTGCTCTCCCACGGCAACGCGGAAACCTTTGCGGATCAATGTAAGAAGGTAGCCTTCGGCCGCGTGAAACGGGACGCCACACATCGGGATATCGGCACCGTTGTGTTTGCCACGTTTGGTGAGCGCGATGTCCAATGCTTCGGCTGCTGCTACCGCGTCATCAAAGAACATTTCGTAAAAATCGCCCATCCGGTAAAAGAGAAGAGCATCCGGATAGCCGGACTTAATCTCGAGATATTGGGCCATCATCGGTGTAACAGTGCCTGTGGTCATCAACTTCTCCCTCACATGTAACGTCCTTACAAAACCCCAAGACTGTAGGGAAGGGGTCGTTCTTGTGGACGATTATCCTCATTGTGGTAAAACAAATTAACAAAGTCCTTTAAGAGACGAACGAGCGCGTGAAAAACAAGATTGATCTTACCAACGATCCAAGCGAGCTGTTCCTAAATCCGTGGCAGGATGAGGGACTAAAATTGCTGCGCGAGCCTGAGTTTCTGTGGCGTGAAATTCCAGCTGCCAAGATTGCAGGCTTTGCGGTGAGTGAGTATCGAGCAATCAATCAGAAGATTCGCTCGTTCACGGATACAACGCGTAGACAGCGTACATTCCGGTCTGCTGTTGAAATCAACACTGTGCCGGTGGTCATTGACGACGCGCAGTTTCGTAAATCTTCATTAATGGCGGGCGGTAAGCTGGTTCTTTCTGGTGCGTCAGGCACGCGGCTTCTCAATGGGTACCGTTGGGATCATGAAGCGGCAGATTTTGATCCGGAAGAAAAGTTGCAGTTGTTTTTCAAAGCGTGCCAGGAGGCAAACAAGGGAAAATCTTTGCCAGTTGAGACGACTTTTCTGGAAAACGATATTCACTTTGCGATTGAGTGCCGCAACACGTTCAATTTTTACCACTTTATGACCGAGTCCTTGGCGCAGCTCACGGTTTTGGATGAGGTAGGATTTCAGGGTGATGTCTATTTCCATTATCCTAACAATGAAGAAAAACGCGGCAGCTTTGCGGAAGCATTTGTTTCTGCGTTATTTCCTGAGTTCGCTGGACGTGTGTTTTTTGAACGGGCTCCAAAGGAATACAATCTGGTTTTGACGGCCTTTGATATGACGCACGCACTTGGGCAGGTGTCTAAGTCAGAGGTTGCTGGAGTTGAAAAACTAATGCCGCGGGCTGGCGGTAAAAAGCCAGAGTTGTCAGCTGCAGAGGGTCAACTCACACTAGGAATGAACGCTGTCAGCAGTTCGTTGATCGCATTGCGTGCGCGCGCGCTCAAACTGATTGAGGGTCATGATTTTAGTTATTTGCCAAAGCGACTATTTGTTGAGCGCGCTGATGATAGTAGCCGGAACCGCCCATTGGAGGGAGAGAGTAACCTATTCGAACATTTGCAGCGTATAGGGTTTGAGAAAATTTCTTTTGAAAACCTGACACCGTTGGAGCAGGTCGCGATTATGGCGCAGGCCGAAGTTATGGTGTCAGCGCATGGTGCTGGTTTTACCAATATGTTGTTCGCCAACCCGGATGCGTTTGTTATTGAGTTGGGAACGCTACAGACGGCCCGCTATCGGTGGAAAGATTTCTGGCCACTGGCCCACGCTTCACAGTGTCACTACGTAAGCTTTTTTGCAGATTTCAATGCTGACGATCCGCTGCGAGAACCAAAATTTGATCAAGATGGAATTGTTCCTGTCCGGTTATCTGACGATGGGGTTGCTCAGATCATGTCATTTGTTGTGACGGTCCTTGGCCATACTCCTGAAATGCTCGTTCCAGACGCATTGGAGAAATTGGGCCGTCGTGTTTTGCGCAGTGGAGCGGTCGCGCAGGCGATCACGTTGCTGGAATCGCATCGCGAAATGATTTCCGGCAATCTGGATCTGTGCCTGTTGATGGCGGATTGTCACAAAGAAATGGGCGAGACTAAATCAGAACTGGTGGCGCTTGATCTTGCTTTTCATGCGGATGTCAGTCGTTGGCAGACGCTGATCCGTATTTTTTGGTGTGCAAGTAACTGTGACCGGCCACAGGTTGTACGTTGGGCTCTTGCATTGTTGGAACGTGATTTCCCCGACAGATACGAGGCCTTTGTTAGTAATCATGAGTGGGTACGTTTTGTCGCATGATTGTGTGGCGGCGCGTGGCCCGCTATGACGGGTTAAACAACATTGAAAGTGCCAGCCCGTGACTAGAACCAAAGTAACATCCGAAGAGGCACTTGCCTTCCACCTTGAGCCGACACCGGGCAAGTTTGAAATCACGGCCACTGTGCCAATGACAACACAGCGTGATCTATCGCTGGCATACTCTCCGGGCGTTGCTGTTCCATGCGAGGCAATCGCGGCTGATCCGCAGTTAGCTTATGATTACACAAACAAGGGCAACCTAGTTGCGGTCATTTCAAATGGTACTGCGGTTCTGGGCCTTGGGAATTTGGGGGCGTTGGCGTCCAAACCCGTTATGGAAGGTAAGGCGGTTTTGTTTAAGCGCTTTGCCGACGTGAACAGCATCGACATTGAGCTAGACACAGAAGATACCGAAGCGATCATTAGCGCGGTAAAACTGATGGGCCCGACATTTGGCGGTATCAACCTTGAAGATATCAAAGCGCCTGAGTGTTTCATTATTGAACAACGTTTGAAGGAAGAGATGGATATCCCTGTCTTCCACGATGACCAGCACGGCACTGCTGTGATTTGTGCGGCTGGCCTGCTCAACGCGCTCAAAATCTCTGGCAAGAAGATCGAAGATGTTCGCATTGTTCTAAACGGTGCTGGTGCGGCTGGCATTGCGTGTCTTGAACTGCTCAAGGCGATGGGTGCGAAGCATAATAACTGTATCATGTGCGACACGAAGGGCGTGATTTATCAGGGCCGGACAGAAGGCATGAACCAGTGGAAATCTGCACATGCTGCGGATACGCAAACACGTACATTGGCCGAGGCGATGTCAGGTGCTGACGTGTTCTTGGGGGTTTCTGTCAAGGGCGCGGTAACTGCTGATATGGTTGCAAGCATGGCTGACGATCCAGTTATCTTTGCAATGGCAAACCCAGATCCAGAAATCACACCCGAAGAGGCCCACGCGGTACGCGCAGATGCTATTGTTGCAACGGGGCGCAGTGATTATCCAAATCAGGTGAATAACGTATTGGGCTTCCCGTATCTGTTCCGCGGAGCGCTAGACATCAACGCACGTGCGATCAACGACGAGATGAAAATTGCCTGTGCGCATGCGCTTGCTAATCTTGCGCGCGAAGATGTCCCTGACGAAGTTGCGCTAGCGTACGGTAAAAACCTCAGCTTTGGCCGCGACTACATCATTCCAACGCCGTTTGATCCGCGGCTTATTCACCGTATCCCACCGGCAGTTGCGCGGGCAGGGATGGATACTGGCGCGGCTCGTCGCCCGATTATCGACATGGAAGCATATGAGCAGAGCCTAAAATCCCGTCTTGATCCTACAGCAAACATCATGCGTGGCATTAATGCCCGGGCACGTGCCAATCAGGCGCGGATGATCTTTGCTGAGGGCGACGACCCTAAGGTATTGCGCGCGGCGGTAATGTATCAGCGACAAGGTTTGGGCAAAGCGCTTGTTGTGGGTCGCGCTGATGATGTGAAGCAAAAGCTGATTGCTGCTGGGCTTGAAGATGCCACACGCGAGTTGGAAATTGTTAACGCTGCGAATACACAACACTTGGATTTGTACAAATCATATCTCTACGAACGTCTCCAGCGCCGTGGGTTTGACAGTAAAGATATTCACAGACTTGCAGCACGTGATCGCCACGTATTTGCGTCACTGATGCTGGCACATGGCCACGGGGATGGGTTGGTAACGGGCGCGACCCGTAAATCCGCGCATGTTCTTGATCGTATCAACCACGTGTTTGATGCAAATGCAAAAGCTGGTGCAGTGGGTATCACTGCATTACTGCACAAAGGGCGCATCGTTTTGATCGGTGATACGCTGGTGCATGAATGGCCAGAAGCCGTTGATCTGGCGAACATCGCGGAAAGTGGCGCACGCGTAGCGCGACATTTGGGCATGGAACCGCGTGTAGCATTTGTGAGCTTTTCCACGTTTGGGTATCCGGTATCTGAGCGCGCGGAAAAAATGCAACTAGCGCCTGACGTACTTGATGAGCGCCGTGTAGATTTCGAATACGAGGGCGAAATGACCGTTGATGTGGCCATGAATGCCGAGAGCCAGAAGAACTATCCGTTTTCGCGTCTCACGGGGCCGGCCAACATTCTTGTTGTTCCTGCGCGTCACTCTGCGAGTATCTCGGTTAAGTTGATGCAGGAAATGGCGGGCGCTACGGTCATTGGTCCAATTTTGACTGGCCTGGATCAATCCATTCAGATTGCATCGTCGACTTCTACCACGAACGATATTCTGAACATGGCAATTCTAGCGGCGTGTAAGGTCGGCGCATGATTTGGAACCTCGGTTCGATTAACATCGATAATTTTTACGAGGTTCCTCATTTACCAGCACCTGGTGAAACCCTTGCCGCAGTCAGCTTTGGCTTTGGTTTAGGCGGCAAGGGCGCAAATATGTCTGTTGCTGCCGCGCGTGCTGCAGCACGTATCTCGCATATCGGTGCCATTGGCCCAGAAGGCCAATGGACGGTGGAGCGGCTGATGGAATACGGCGTTGATACGCCCCATATCTCGCAGATTGAGATCCCAACAGGCCACGCAAATATTGTTGTCGACAGTAGTGGTGAAAACAACATCGTCCTGTTTCAAGGCGCGAATGTGATGCTGACGGATGCCATCATTGGCAGTGCTCTTAGTGCTGCATCGACGGGTGATTTTCTGCTCATGCAGAACGAAACCAACGGTCAGGAATACGCGTCAGAGATTGCTCATTCCTTGGGTTTGCGTGTTGCCTATGCGGCTGCACCGTTTGATGCCGAGGCGATTGGGCGACTATTGGGGCGGATTGATTTACTTGTTCTGAATGAAATTGAAGCAGCGCAATTGGAGACGGCTACGGCTAAATCAGTTGGTACGCTTGGCGTGCCAGATGTTGTGGTTACACTTGGTGCTCAAGGGTGCAAATGGGTCTCTAACAAGGGCGAGAAGCGCTTTGATGCTTATCCAGCCGAAGCTGTGGATACGACAGGCGCAGGTGACACATTCACGGGGTATCTGGTCGCCGGATTGGATCGGGGTTTGAACATGGAAGCCGCAATTGATTTAGCTTTAAAGGCTGGTGCGTTGATGGTGACGCGGCGCGGAACTGCGGATGTGATCCCGGATCTCAAAGAAATCCAGGATCACTTTGGAACTTAACCTGCAAACGGTGCAGCAGAACCCCAAAGCTCTTTAACGCGCTGATCGCGACCACATGCGTTGCGATATGCCTTGTATGCCTTGGCCTTGGTTTTCGGACCAAAACGCGTGATGACGATCTTCTTCCCTTTGGCGTAATCTTGATGAGAGGCATCTGCTGCAAAGAATTTTGTGGCACCTAAAACAGGTGTAACAATTTTCTGACCTAGATCGGCCTGTGCTTTCGCTTTTGCTTGCTCTGCTGCTGCCTTTTGATCGCCAGTTGCAAAGATAGCAGTTCGATAGCTGGGGCCGCGATCGCAAAACTGGCCGCCTGCATCAGTAGGGTCGACGGACCGAAAGAACATGTCCAATAGTTGTCCGGCGCTGACGACACCTGGATCAAAAGTAATTTGCACCGCCTCATAGTGGCCCGTGCCGCCTGATGTTACCTGTTTGTAGGTTGGGTTAGCTGTTTTGCCACCTGCAAAGCCTGAGACTGCTTCCTTTACGCCTTTGACTTTTTCAAAATCAGCTTCGACACACCAGAAGCACCCACCTGCTACGGTCAAGGTTTCTGACCCCGCTGCATGTGATGGCGCTGCCTGAAACAATAGGCCGACTGTGATAAATCCTGCCAATGCGATGGACTTGAGATTATTGAGTGTGCTCATGGTGCTCTCCTTTTTTTATGATGTTGACGGGGGCAATGATGTTTCGCAACGGATGATTGATGTTCTCACGGTGTGGTGATTTCAGTTTACCGTTATGCGCGCAGTGCTATGAATTGTATGAGTTCAACACAGTTCTAAGGATAAGCCCTATGCGGATTGCGATGTGGTCTGGCCCACGTAACCTAAGCACAGCGATGATGTATTCATTTGGCGCACGTAGAGATTTTGCGGTCATGGATGAGCCGTTTTATGCGCCCTATTTGGATGTTTCAGGCGTTGTTCACCCAATGAAGAGTGAAATTGTGGATGTGCATGACACTGATCCAAAGCGTGTCGGGCAAAGCTGTGAACAGGATGGTACTCCGCATCTTTATATGAAGCACATGCCTCACCACATGTTGGATGGGTTCCCAATGGGATGGGCCGAAAAATGTGTGAACATTCACCTGATCCGACATCCCGCGAGGGTGATCGCCAGTTATGCGGCAAAAAGAGAGGCACCAACACTTGAGGATATCGGGTTTATCCAACAGTCTATTCTTTATGAAAAATTGGGTGGTCTTGTGATCGACAGCGACGATATCCGCGCGCAGCCCGAGCCTATGTTACGCGCAATCTGTAACGCGATCGGTCTGCGATTTGATCCGGCAATGCTGCAGTGGCCAGCAGGCCCAAGAGCAGACGACGGGGTTTGGGCGAAACACTGGTATGGTGCGGTTCATAGCAGCACAGGATTCGCTGGTGCCGAAGGGCCATTGCCAGAAGTCGCGCCCGAGTTACATTCAGTGCTTGAGGCCGCGTTACCTTACTATTCTGGGTTACTTCAGCGCCGCCTTTCCCCGTGAATAGCGGTGGAGAGGTGCTAAATGTTCAGCGTTCGTAAATAGTATCTATGTATTCAAGATTACGTAGTCCGGTTTCCGGTTAGTAACGAGTAGGCGGTCCGAACTGTCATCCGTTCGGACCGTTCGTGTTATCAGTTTTAACGAGTTGGTTTGAAAAATAATGGCCCTGTCAGATGTTTCTGACAGGGCCATTACCCTATTTCAGTCGCTGGTCGCGTGCTGCCAGTAGTTTGAGGCGCAGCGCGTTTAGCTGAATGAACCCAGCAGCATCTTTTTGATCGTAAGCGCCAGCATCATCTTCAAATGTAACATGTGCTTCGGAATAAAGGCTGTGATCAGACCAACGACCAACAGTGCGAACGTGACCCTTATAAAGCTTCAACCGAACTGTACCTGTAACATGGGTTTGGCTTGCGTCGATTGCGGCCTGCAACATTGTGCGCTCTGGTGAATACCAGAAACCGTTATAGATCAGTTCCGCGTATTGCGGCATCAGCTGATCTTTTAGGTGCATCGCACCACGGTCAAGTGTGATCGATTCGATTGCACGGTGCGCCTCTAGCAGCAATGTGCCGCCGGGTGTTTCGTAGATACCCCGAGATTTCATACCAACAAAGCGACCCTCAACCAGATCAAGGCGGCCACACCCGTGCTTACCGCCAAGTTCGTTCAACTTGGTTAGGACTTCAGCAGGAGAAAGAGCTTCGCCATTGATGGAAACCGCATCACCACGCTCAAAACCAACTTCGATGTATTCTGGAATATCAGGCGCTTCTTCGGGGCTGACGGTGCGCTGATAGACGTACTCGGGGGCGTCAACTGCCGGATCTTCAAGGACTTTGCCCTCTGAAGACGTGTGTAACAGGTTCGCATCAACAGAAAATGGCGCTTCGCCGCGTTTATCTTTTGCAACGGGGATTTGGTGTTGCTCAGCGAATTCCAGCAGTTTGGTACGGCTAGACAGTTCCCACTCGCGCCACGGTGCAATCACTTTGATGTTTGGGTCTAGGGCGTATGCGGCCAGTTCAAAACGAACTTGGTCGTTACCTTTGCCTGTAGCGCCGTGTGCCACAGCGTCGGCACCGGTCTCATGGGCAATCTCAACGAGACGTTTTGAAATCAGTGGGCGCGCGATGGAGGTGCCAAGCAGGTAAAGACCTTCATAAACCGCGTTAGCGCGGAACATAGGGAAGACAAAGTCACGTACAAATTCTTCACGTACATCTTCGACGTAAATTTCTGACGCACCCATCATCTCGGCTTTGGCGCGGGCTGGCTCCAGCTCCTCGCCCTGACCAAGATCGGCGGTAAAGGTGACGACCTCACAACCGTACTCGGTTTGGAGCCATTTTAGGATGATCGAGGTATCAAGGCCACCAGAGTAGGCGAGCACAACTTTCTTGGGCGCGGACATGATGTTTTCCTTTGTCGTGTTTCGCGCGTGGCGTAACGGGTTTTATGCCGCACGGCAAGGTAGGTGGGTTTATTGACGGTGCTAGGATACAGACCTATCCAAGACTCTCACCCTGTAAAAGGCAGCGACACATGAGCGAAGATTTCCAAATGGGTGCAATTGCTGCCACACGCGCAATGCGCAGCGTGTTCCCAGCAACGCCACTGTTGAAGAATGAGCACCTTTCGGATCTATACGGCGCAGACATTTACCTTAAACGCGAAGATCTAAGCCCAGTGCGTTCTTACAAGCTGCGCGGGGCATTTAATGCCATGCGAAAATTGATCCCTGAGCATCGTGTTTTTGTTTGCGCGTCTGCGGGCAACCATGCGCAGGGTGTTGCGTTTATGTGCAGCCATTTCGGCGTGCGTGGTGTGATCTATATGCCTGTGACAACGCCACAGCAGAAAATTCAAAAAACCAAGATGTTTGGCGGAGACCAAATTGAGGTGCGTCTGGTCGGTGATTATTTTGATAAAACATTGGATGAGGCGCAGCGGTTTTGTGCCGAAGAAGGCGCATATTTTTTGTCCCCCTTTGATGATGATAACGTAATCGAGGGACAGGCGTCGGTTGCGGTGGAAATTGAAGATCAATTGGGCCGCGCACCAGATCGTCTTATTTTGCCTGTAGGTGGTGGTGGATTGTCTGCCGGCACCCGTGGGTTTTTTGGTGATCGCTGTGATTACACGTTTGTTGAGCCAGCAGGTGCGCCTAGTCTTGGGCGGGCCTTGAAAGTTGGAGCTCCGGTGGATGTTTCTCCGATCAACACGTTTGTCGACGGTGCTGCGGTGGCCAAAATTGGAATGCGAACATTTGAAAAGCTCAAGGATGTGCAGCTAGGCGATGTTGTACATCTGTCTGAAGATCGAATCTGCGTTAGCATTATCGAGATGCTCAATGTTGAGGGGATCGTATTGGAACCAGCAGGCGCATTAAGCATTGAGGCGTTGGGCGAAATTGCCGATCAAATCAAAGGCAAAACTGTTGTTTGCGTGACCTCTGGTGGGAACTTTGATTTTGAGCGCCTTCCCGAAGTAAAAGAGCGTGCGCAGCGATACTCAGGCCTCAAGAAATACTTTATTTTGCGGATGCCTCAACGTCCCGGTGCGCTGAAGGAATTCCTAGGCATTCTTGGTCCAGATGACGACATCTGCCGTTTTGAATACCTCAAAAAATCGGCACGTAACTTTGGCTCAGTTTTGATAGGGATCGAAACACCGTCTGCAGATGCATTTCCACGGTTTTTGGCACAACTTGATGACGCAGGGTTCACCTATACAGATATTACGAATGATGAGACGCTTGCTCAATTCGTGATTTAGGGAGGCTTGCATGGATATCTCAGGTAAATCGGTTGTTGTAACTGGTGGTGCCAGCGGCATTGGGGCGGCATTGGCACGACAAGCGGCGGCAGCTGGTGCGCGCGTGTGTATTGCTGATATGAACATTGAACTGGCACAGAGCGTTGCTGAGGAGATTGGCGCGATTTCAGTTGCGTGCGACGTGACTCAAGAGGCCCAGATTATCAATGCGATCCATGTGGCCGAAAAAGCCCATGGTCAGGTAGATGTTTTCGTTTCCAACGCTGGATTGGGACGCGGCGATCCAAGCCATGCTGCTTCCGCATCTGATGCGGATTGGATGCTGAATTGGAACGTCCATGTCATGTCCCATGTTTGGGCTGCGCGGGCGTTATTGCCTGCAATGATCGCCCGCGGTTCAGGACATTTTGTAAATGTTGCGTCAGCGGCTGGATTACTCAATCAGATTGGTGACGCGGCCTATTCAGCGACTAAACATGCCGCCGTTAGTTTTGCCGAATCGCTCCTTATCTCTCATGGCGGCGAGGGGATTGGCGTTTCGGTTGTATG
Organism: Sulfitobacter sp.; assembly: GCA_033851935.1. Lineage (GTDB taxonomy): Bacteria > Pseudomonadota > Alphaproteobacteria > Rhodobacterales > Rhodobacteraceae > Sulfitobacter. Next base: position 61,838 of record JAWSVL010000009.1, on the reverse strand, counting down.
CCCTCAATATGTCGCTACTCCGTTGTTAGGATTGGGTGATGCAGATGCCCAAGGTAATTTACTGACTGCTGGTGATGTCGCCGCCGCCGTTTGGAAAGGTGTGGCCGATGGTACATTCGTTGTCATGCCGCATCCGGACGTGGCCAAATACAATGCTTTGCGTGGTTCTGATCCATCTCGCTGGATCAAAGGAATGCAGATGTTGCGTGCCAAGGCGATGAGCGAACAAGGCGGAATCAAGGTCAGTAGCTTTTACAAATTAATCTAAGACGAATCGCCATTTTCTAGACCAGCAAGGAATATGTCTTTGCTGTCTTCGTAACACTGGATAATTGGCGGAAGGTAGATTTCATCCGCGTGGCCGTTTGCCGCGCGGGTTTCCCCATTTTGACATAGTTCTGCGAAATTGGTGAAACCCAAGTTCAATGCACTGCCTTTGAGAGCATGAAGATCTTCTCCAAGGGTCTCGATTTCTGGCGCGTTGCGTAACTTGTCGATCATTTCTGAGACCTCTTCGATGAAAATCTCGACAACGTCAGGAAAGGCATCTTCGCCGATCTCATCCCTTAGCATTTTTATTCTATTCCAATCTATCATGTGAGACCTCCTAGTAAGTCTAAGCTTGTAATCCAAAAGGGTTAAAGGGGTGTGATGAACCAAAAATTGGACGCTTCATGGACTGTTAAGGTCAAGGGGTTAGAGATTTCAAAATCCGCAAAGTGAAAGTTTTATGTCCATTGCACCATTAAACCCTGTGAACTTGTCTGCTCCGTCTAATGGCGGGGCGATCCAGTGCGTGCTGGTCGTGGATGACAGTAAACTTCAAAGAAAGCTTCTTACGTTGTCTCTAAAGCGGTGGGGTTTCGAGGTTATGGAAGCGGAGGGTGGTGAAGAGGCGTTGAAAATGGCTGCAGCACGGCGGCCTGACCTTGTGCTGAGTGATTGGATGATGCCGGGAATGACCGGTCTAGAGCTTTGTCGTAGGTTTCGTGAAATGCATGGAGAAGAATATAGCTACTTCATCCTGCTAACCTCCAAGAGTGAGAAAGACGAAGTGGCGCTGGGCTTAGACAGTGGCGCAGATGATTTCTTGACCAAACCAGTAGATAATAACGAATTGCGCGCCCGAATTACTGCAGGAGAACGCTTGATCGAAATGCAGCGTTCTATGGTTCAAGCCAACCGAGCGTTAAGCGATACATTGGGTGAGTTACAGCAACTTTATGACAATATTGACAGTGATTTGCAGGAGGCCAAAAAGCTTCAACAGTCACTAGTCAAAGAGAGGTTTCGCGCACTACCTGTTGGGGACGTATCGCTCTTGTTGCGTTCATCCGGACACGTTGGCGGGGACTTGGTAGGATTTTTTGAGGCTGGCCCCAAGCACGTGGGGTTGTACGCGCTGGATGTATCAGGCCATGGAATTAGTTCGGCACTGATGACGGCTCGTTTAGCTGGATACCTTTCTAGTGCGGCCCCAGATCAAAACGTCGCTTTGCGTAAGAACGCAAAGGGAGAGTATGTCCCGCGCGCACCAGACGAGGTCGTCGCTGACCTCAATGACCTTGTCTTGGACGAGATGGAGACGGAGCACTACTTTACGCTTCTGTTGGCGTTTGTTGAACTGCAAACGGGTCACGTGGTTCTGTCTCAAGCGGGTCATCCGCATCCTGCCGTCCAGCGCGCAAATGGGGTTATAGAACAGTTTGGCCCAGGTGGGTTTCCTGTCGGGCTTTTATCAGGGGTGAGTTTTGCTAGATTCGAACTGAACCTCAATCGAGGCGATCGCATTCTAATCCTGTCAGATGGCGTTACAGAATGTCCCGGCCCTGCGGGGGATATGTTGGGGGAGGAGGGCCTCTCGGTTCTTATGAATGATCTGGCTTCAACACGAGGTCCAGCATTTCTTGAAGCGCTCATTTGGCGCCTCACGGAATTCAACGGCAGCGAAGATTTCCCTGATGATGTTTCTGCTATCCTGTTTGAGTATCAGGGTTTGGATTCTACGTAAGTCTGCAAAAACATCCTGTCACCATCGTTTCCTAGGGCGGCAATTGCGTCATCAGCGTCCAAAATCAGTGTCTCGTGATGTTGCTCGATTGGAGCGTGCAGTTGTCGAGTGGGCCGCGCAACAAAGACAGTGCATAGTTTCTCAGCCCACATGTCGTATTCGGGCATAAACACATATCGGCGGAATGCACCCAGGCGCCTTGGCTTGCTGATAGACCAACCAATCTCTTCGCGAACTTCACGATAGAGAGCTTGCAAAGGGCTTTCACCTGGATCAATGCCACCTCCTGGAAGTTGAATGTCAAATGCTCCTTTGGTTTCTGCAGTTAATAAATACCGCCGTCCAATGGGCAAAATTACATAGGCACCGGGCCGTAAACTATAGCGTTGGCCGCGGTGCGGCACCTCTCCGATACGTCTGATCATTCCTGACCCCTTTTTGTCATGGCTTGTCCGCCCTACATAGACACGGTATGCCAAGCGCTTCGCGGTAAGGATAGACGAAAATGACAGATGCAAACAGCACCGGATGGGACGATACGGTTCTACCATTTCAACTTGATAACTCTGATATTCGGGGGCGCATTGCGCGTTTGGATACCGCTTTGGGTGGTATCCTTGAGCAACATAATTATCCGCCTCAAGTCGAAGCGTTAGTGGCTGAAATGGCATTGTTGACTGCATTGATTGGTCAAACGATGAAATTGCGTTGGAAATTGCAGCTTCAGGTTCAGTCCAACGGTCCTGTGCGGATGATATCTACAGATTATTACGGTCCAGAGGCAGATGGTGCGCCAGCACGCATTCGCGCCTACGCCAGTTATGATGCTGAACGCCTGACTGACGGCGCTCCGATTGATCAGGTTGGTGACGGATATTTTGCAGTGATGATTGATCAAGGCAAAGGGACGACTCCGTATCAAGGGATTTCGCCGCTGTCCGGAGAAAGTTTGGCTAAATCTGCTGAAGGCTATTTTGCCCAATCCGAGCAGTTACCCACACGATTTGAGTTGAGCTTTGGTAAATCTACAATGGCGGATGGGCCAGAGCATTGGCGCGCGGGCGGGGTGATGCTGCAACACATGCCAAAAGCATCGCCATTTGCTGCGCAGGCGGAAGGTACAGGAGAAATCCTGCAACCTGTTGATTTACTAGATGATGATGAAACGGAAAACTGGGGTCGTGTGAACATCTTGCTGGATACTGTGGATGATTTAGAGCTTATCGGTCCAACTTTGGAACCCTCACAAGTATTGCTGCGTCTGTTTCATGAAGAAAGCCCGCGCGTATTTGACAAACAGCATGTGCATTTCGGATGTACCTGTTCAGAGGACCGTGTGCGGCAAAGCCTTTCGATCTATTCAGCGCAAGACATAGGCACAATGACCACTGATGACGGCCGCGTAACTGCTGATTGCCAGTTCTGTGGCGCGCATTATGACATTGATCCCCTGACAGTAGGGTTCGAAGCTGAAAAGGATGCATAAGCGTCTCAAGCACTTTCAGACGGCTCTGGTGCAAACGGGCGTCGGATCGTCTGACTTTGATCTCAATCCTGAAACGGTTTTGCCTGCAGGTCGTAAGCTGCGGCCGGCGGGTGTCCTTGCGCCTATTATTGAAGATGGAAATGGGTTGAGTGTGCTGCTTACTAAAAGGTCGGCAGCGTTAAAGCACCATCCCGGACAAATTGCGTTTCCGGGTGGGAAGCAGGACGAGGCGGATGTGGATGTTGTTGCCGCTGCCTTGCGCGAAGCACATGAAGAGATTGGGCTGCCTCCCGAATGTGTAGAGGTGTTGGGCAGTTTGCCGCCCCATGAAACGGTGACAAGTTTTCATGTGACGCCCGTAATCGGGTTTGTGAAATCTGCATTCACGTTAAGGCCCGAGCCTGGTGAGGTGGACGAAGTATTTTCTGTGCCATTGGATCATGTGCTCAATCCCGATAATTATCTGATTCAGTCGCGTCGGTGGCGCGGGCAGATGCGCCACTATTTTGTGGTGCCTTACGGGCCCTACTACATCTGGGGCGCAACTGCGCGTATGCTGCGTGCATGGACAGAAATTATTCAAAAATAGCACCGAAAGACGCGCCGTGGCTAACAACGCGATCGGCGCGTGCGGTGTGTGATTCGATTGCCGCTGGCGGCCATCAAATTTTATATGTTGGCGGCTGTGTGCGTAATGCTCTTTTGGGTGCGCCCATTAGTGATGTTGATATGGCGACTAGCGCGACACCGGATCAGGTGATTTCATTGGTTGAGGCCGCCGGATTAAAGGCTGTGCCAACAGGAATTGATCATGGCACTATTACTGTTGTGTCGGGTGGTGCTGGTTATGAGGTGACAACGTTTAGGCGTGATGTCGAAACGGATGGCCGTCGGGCCGTTGTTGCCTTTTCGACCGACATTTTTGACGATGCTCGCCGTCGCGATTTCACGATAAATGCGCTCTATGCCGATAGCGACGGGCGGGTCATTGATCCTCTGAACGGGATCGATGACCTGCGCGCGCGACGGGTTCGATTTATCGAAAATGCAGGTGACCGTATCCGCGAAGATTATCTCAGAACACTTCGCTATTTTCGTTTTCATGCGTGGTATGGAGATACCTCTGAAGGAATGGATGAAGATGCTGTAGCTGCAATAGCATCCAATTTACCCGGATTAGAGACACTTTCCCCAGAGCGTATAGGAGCAGAAATTCATAAACTACTGAATGCTCCCGATCCATCCACTGCATTAGCTGGGATGGCCCAAACGGGTGTATTAGGTACTGTTTTGCCTGGAACAGACATTAGCTTCACTCTTCTTATGATCCACGGATCGGAGTGCTGTAATATAGCACCTGATTGGCTGGGTCGCCTTGTATCCTTAGGAGGGCAATCGGTGCCGGAGCTGTTGCGTCTCAGTAAAGCTCAGCAGCGAAAATACGGCTTTATTGGTGAGGCAGCGTTTGAAGGAAATCCCTTAATAGAGACTGCTTTTTTCCATGGAGCGGAAGTCGCCTCGCAGGCATATCTGATACGTTGTGCCATCGCTGAGAATTTGCCTGATGCATCCTTTATCGAAAATTTGAAAAAGGCGGCCGCACAGGTTTTTCCCATTGCTGCAAATGATTTAATGCCAACCTATCAAGGTGCCGCACTTGGTGCGCGATTGTCGTTGTTAAAACAGGCGTGGATCGCGTCGGAATTCAAATTGAGCGGAAAAGAACTGCTCATGCTGCCCGACGCCTAAGTCTGTGATGGTCTTTCGCTGCGACTAGGGGATACAGTTTCCACAACACAAGCAAAGGCACAGCGCATGTTTCGATTTTTTGAAAATCTTGTGGACCCCTATGTGGACTACCCCAACGAGGATCGCCCGGCGCGGGATCTGTGGTCGTTTTTCCTTGTCTACGGCAAACCATTCAAAAAGGTATTTGCGCTCACTGCGTTCATGTCGATTTTGGTTGCTGCGATTGAAGTGGGGCTGATTTACTACATGGGCCGCATCGTTGATGTGCTTGATCAGGGCTCGGAAATGATGTGGGCCCGTCATGGTACTGAACTGATCATCGTTGCGCTGCTCATTGTTTTTGTTAGGCCAGTACTACAGGCACTTGACGTTGCGCTCATCAATAATGCGATTTTGCCCAATTTTGGGGCGCTTGTACGCTGGCGGGCACACCGACAGGTGTTGCGTCAGTCGGTAGGTTGGTTTGAGAATGATTTTGCCGGCCGCATTGCGAACAGGATCATGCAGACACCTCCTGCAGCAGGAGAAGTTGTCTTTCAGGCATTTGACGCGTTGTCATTTTCGTTGGCCTACTTAATTGGTGCCGCAATTTTACTGAGTACAGCTGATCCTAGATTGTTATTACCTCTGGTAATTTGGTTTGGAATTTATGTGATGTTGTCGCGCTGGGCGATCCGCCGAATTGGACCGGCATCCAAAGCCACGTCAAACGCGCGTTCTGCGGTTACCGGCCGTGTGGTTGATGCCTATACGAATATACACTCGGTCAAAATGTTCGCGCATCATGACCGCGAAGAAATATACGCCAAGGAAGCAATTGAGGAATCCCGCCAAACATTCCAAGTAGAACAGCGGATCTTTACAACGATGGATTTCTCTTTGGTGATGCTCAATGGCTTGCTGATTGTTGGGATCGTGGGTTGGGCGCTGGCACTTTGGATCCAAGGGGATGCTAGCGTAGGAACTGTAGCAGCGGCGGCGACGCTGACGCTTCGTCTGAATTCGATGACCGCGTGGATCATGTGGGCGCTATCTGCATTTTTCCGTCAGCTTGGTGTTGTCGCTGAGGGAATGGAGACAATTGCCCAGCCAATTACGCTTGTTGATGGGCAGAATGCAAAGCCGCTTTCGCTCACGAATGGCCGGATCGAAATGACAGATTTGACACATCATTATGGCCGAACATCGGGTGGTTTGAATGCAATTGATCTAACTATTGAATCGGGTCAGAAGGTTGGCCTAATTGGCCGTTCTGGTGCCGGAAAATCGACACTACTCAAGCTTCTTTTGCGGTTTTATGATGCTGAGGCCGGTTTGATCAAGATAGATGGTCAGGATATTACCGGTGTCACGCAGGACAGTTTGCGCCGCCAGATTGGCATGGTCCAACAAGATAGCGCGCTGCTGCATCGCTCCGTTCTGGAGAACATTCGTTACGGTCGCCCTGACGCAAGCGAGGATGATGCGATTAAGGCAGCACAACAGGCGGAAGCACATGAGTTTATTCTAGATTTACAAGATCCAGAAGGGCGTAGTGGGTATGCCTCGCGTGTGGGTGAACGCGGTGTAAAACTATCAGGCGGACAACGCCAACGGATCACGCTGGCCCGTGTCATCTTAAAGGACGCGCCGATCTTGTTGTTGGACGAGGCAACAAGCGCGCTGGACAGTGAAGTCGAAGCCGCGATCCAGAAAACTCTATATGGCATGATGGAAGGAAAGACAGTGATTGCAATCGCACACCGCCTATCCACCATCGCGCGGATGGATCGCATTTTGGTGCTGGATGAAGGCCGAATTGTAGAAGATGGCGATCACAACACGCTTTTGGCGTCAGGCGGGCTATATGCACAGTTCTGGGCACGTCAATCAGGCGGATTCTTGAAAACGGAAGAAGAAGACACGTGAATTTCGGAAATTGGATAGATGCATTTCGCCCTGCAAATGGCCCACCTCCGCAAACGCTTGGCGCGTTTATGCGGTGGTGCTTGTCGGGAGCATGGCCAGCACTTTGGCTTGCGGCGGCGTTGTCGGCTGCTGCTGGCGCACTTGAGGCAGGTACCGCGCTGATCCTTGGTTGGGTCATCGATGCTACGGTCACAAGCGGTCCGGAAGCGTTCTTTGATGGGCGCAACATTGCGATGATCGCAATTTCTATTGGCTTTTTCCTAATCGCCCGGCCGCTGTTCTTTGGCTTATCTGCTGGCGCAAACGCGATTATTGTTCAGCCCAATGTGAATCCATTGGTGTTGTCGCGGTTGCACCGTTGGTCATTGGGGCAGAATGTAACCTTTTTCGATGATGATTTTGCGGGTCGGATTGCACAGAAACAAATGCAAACAGCGCGGGCCGTGACTGATGTTGCATCCGAAATGATCAACGTAGTCGCCTTTGCGCTGGCGTCGTTATTTGGGTCGGTTTTGCTGCTAACAGCGATTAACGGCTGGGTGGCTGTAGGGCTTGCGGTTTGGCTTTGTTTCTATTTTGCTCTGATCCGGTGGTTCATGCCGCGCATTCGAATGCGATCTGCTGGGCGCGCTGGCGCGCGTTCGATGGTGTCAGGACAGGTCGTTGATACGATCACCAACATCAAAACGGTCAAGCTATTTGCCCACGATGATCATGAAGATCGCGCTGCGCTGGATGCCATGCAGAGTTTTCGCAAGCGCGCGTTAGAGTTCGGATATCTGGCTGCAGGGTTTCGTTTCTCCTTAATGAGCCTCGCCGGAATATTGCCAGTCCTTCTGATTGGCGCAACTGTCATGTTGTGGCAGCGTGATATGGCAAGTGCTGGTGATATCGCCGCTGCAGGCGCGATTTCGATCCGGATTGCTCAGATGACAGGATGGGTCAGTTTCACAATGATGGCGATCTATTCCAATGTTGGTGAGATCGAAGATGGGATGCGCACGCTCACACCTCGCACGAGGTTGGAGGACGGTGATCATGCTAAGACCCTCAAGGCGAGTTCCGGTGAGGTGCGTTTCGAGGGTGTCGGATTTGCATATGGCCGCGCAACCGGCGGGATTGAAAAGATCGATCTGACGATTGGTGCTGGTGAGAAATTAGGCGTTGTGGGCGCGTCGGGGGCAGGGAAATCTACCTTGGTTTCATTGATGTTGAGGCTCTATGACGCTGAGTCGGGCCGTATTTCAATCGACGATCAGGATATCCGCAAGGTAACGCAGGAAAGCCTGCGCCGCTCAATCGCTATGGTCACACAGGAGACAGCGATGTTTAATCGTTCTGCACGTGACAATATTCTATACGGCCGCCCCGACGCATCTGATGACGAAATGATTGCAGCAGCCAATCAAGCGGAAGCGCATGAATTTATCTTGGAGCTGGAAGATCACAAAGGACGTACTGGATATGATGCGCATCTGGGCGAGCGTGGTGTGAAGTTGTCTGGCGGGCAGCGGCAACGGATCGCATTGGCCCGCGCAATCATCAAAGACGCCCCAATCTTGGTTCTGGATGAGGCGACAAGTGCGCTGGATAGTGAGGTCGAAGCGGCGATCCAAACAGCATTGGAACACGTGATGGAAGGCAAGACGGTTATGGCGATAGCACACCGTCTTTCCACCCTACGGGAGATGGATCGAATCGTCGTGTTAGACAAAGGACGGATCGCTGAGGCGGGCACGCATGATGAGCTATTGGCACTGGGCGGCCTCTATTCAGGATATTGGGAGCGGCAGTCTGGCGGGTTTTTGGATATCAAGGCAGCGCAATAGGGACTAGCCGCCGCGCGTTAGCATCGCTATGGCGGGGTTATGACAGAACATAAAATTATACGCCTTGGCATTTACGGTGATGGTATTGCCGAAGGCCCAGTCTTTGCCCCTATGACACTTCCCGGTGAAGTAGTTACCGGAACGCTTGAGGGGGCGACCCTGACTGATGTGAAAATCATCACGCCTTCGGACGAGCGCGTTGCGCCCTGTTGTCGTCATTTTAAAGCGTGCGGCGGTTGCCAGCTTCAGCATGCGTCAGATGATTTGGTTGCTGACTGGAAAACAGATGTAATTGCGCAGGCACTTGCGGCGCAGGGTCTTCGTACGGAGATCCGCCCGATTGTCACATCACCTGAACAGTCACGCCGACGTGCAACATTTGCGGCGCGGCGCACCAAAAAAGGGACAATGTCCGGCTTTCACGGGCGGGCATCTGGTACCGTAGTCGAGATACCAGATTGTAAGCTGGTTGAACCAGAACTGCTAGCCGCCCGCGAAATTGCCGAAGCATTGGCCGTGTTGGGGGGGAGCCGGAAGGCGACGCTTGCAGTTACTGTAACAACCTCACCGCGGGGATTGGATGTGCAGGTAAGTGGCGGCAAGCCAATTGATGGCCCCTTGAGAATCACGCTGGCTGGCCTGTGTGAAACCCGTGGCTTTGCACGTCTAACGTGGGAAGATGAAGTTATCGCGCAGCGTGCACCGCCCGTTCAGAGGTTTGGCGCGGGGGATGTTTGTCCTCCTCCGGGCGCGTTTTTACAGGCGACAGCCCACGGCGAAGCACAGCTTTTGGCTGCGGTGCAAGAAATTGTGCAAGGTGCCAAACGGGTAATTGACCTATTTGCCGGATGTGGCACGTTTACTTTGCCGTTGGCAGAGAACGCCGAAGTTTTTGCCGTAGAAGGTGAAGCATTGATGCTTGAAGCGATGGATAAAGGGTGGCGTATGGCAAGAGGCCTAAAGACCGTTACCCATTCTGCACGCGATCTTTACCGTCGTCCGCTGCTGCCTGATGAATTCAAGAAATTTGATGCCGTTGTCATGGATCCTCCGCGCGCTGGTGCAGAAGCACAAACCGCTGAGATTTTGCGTTCTGACATAAAGCGCGTTGCATATGTTTCCTGCAATCCTGTGACCTTTGCGCGTGACGTTGCGCAGATGGTAGCTGGCGGTTTTACATTAGATTGGGTTCAACCCGTCGATCAGTTCCGTTGGTCGTCCCACGTGGAACTTGCGGCACAACTTTCGCGCGTATGATTCACGCTGATTTGAAGATTTAGGTGCTATTTTGGAAATTGACGTATTTGTGAACTGCCAGTTTTTTGATATGGTGTAGTCAATAATAATCCGACAACGGATGAGGCAGCAGGTATATGAAACGTAGACATCTAATTTTAGGTGGCGCAGCAGTTGCGACACTTGGGGCGTGTTCCCCCGGAAAATTCCAGCGATACAATGGTCTCGAGATAACGGGGATAGTCGTCAATAAGGGCGAGCGGAAGATGTATATTCTGCACAAAGATCGCGTATTGATGAATTATGACATCTTCCTCGGGTTCGCACCCGAAGGGCATAAACAGATTGAAGGTGATGGTAGAACGCCTGAAGGTATCTACAGGATTAACCGTAGAAACCCGAATAGCCGTTTCCATCTGTCGCTTGGTATCTCCTACCCAAATGCAGAAGATGTGCGTGTTGCCAGAGCTATGGGTAAATCACCTGGGGGTGAAATCTTCATTCACGGCCAGAGACACCCGATGCGACTGGATAAAGGTGATTGGACGTGGGGGTGTATCGCTGTGAGTAACGCAGAGATTGAAAAGCTCTATGCGATGGTTAAAGACGGCACGCCGATTTCAATCAACCCATAAAAAATGGAGCTGATCCGCTGGATCAGTTCCCCATTACTAGCGTCCACCAGATCTTACCATTTTTCTCTTGGAACCAGGAAAAGCCCATCTTGTTCGCGTCAGCCGACATGATGATGCGTCGTGTATCAGGCTGAGACATCCAAGCGCCCAGTGTTTCTAGCTCGGATTCATAAGTTTCAGAGATCACTTCGCCGACGAGATTACCAGAATAACCAACACGTCCAACACGATCAAGCGGCGAGGAGCCATCCGATCCAAAGTGCCAAGGACGGTTTTGGATTTGCATATCTCTAGAGTGTGTAGCGGCGGCGGCAGTTAATTGTGAATCAAGTGCGACAGGTCCCAAAGCAGATGCCCCACGCAGAGAGTTTACAGAATCAAGCATTCGAAACGGTATTTTTGCCGCATCGCGCTGAGTAATCTTATAGGCTGTTGGCACTGGCTGGCCATCTGCACCAATTGGCGTAGCAGCTGGTTGGCACGCAGACAAAGCCACGACAGAAAGCAAAAATAGTGTAAAAAGACGGATCATTACGGTGCTCCAAGCCCAAATTGATAGTTTTGCCATACATGCTGAGGTGCAACAGTTCAAATACACTTCGCGGTGAACCGCCTATCTGACGCGGGTTTGATTTGAAAACGTGTCTTTAGCGCAATATATGAACAATACGAGTTTTTTTAGCGGGAGACATGAAATGTCAGACCATAGTTTTAAGATAAATACCCGTCGTGGGTTCCTTGCAGGGAGCGCTGCATTGCTGGCTGCGCCCGCAATTGCACAAACCACAGGTGCAAACGTGAACAGCCAAGCAACGACTGAAAATGAGCGTGATATCAACGAAGTTGTCCGGCGCAATATTTCTAGCTTCCGGACCCTAGACTGGCAGCCGTATTTTGAAAATACGAAGAACGGTGCGATCCTTGTCGATATCGACAGCCGCGCGGTTCACTACTGGTCCGAAGATCAGACGATGTACAAATTATATCCCTCCAGCGTTCCCTTAACCCAAGAGTTAACGCGCCGCGGAAGGACAGTTGTAACACGCAAGGTTGACGGGCCAAGTTGGCGCCCGACGCCATCAATGCTTGAACGAAATCCAGAGTGGCCCAAGTTCATTGGGCCGGGACCTGAAAATCCCTTGGGAACACATGCTCTATATCTTTCGTGGACGTACTATAGAATCCACGGCACCCACGACACACGGAAAATCGGGCGTCGTTCGTCCAACGGTTGTATCGGTCTGTATAATGAGCACATTGCAGAATTGTTCGGTAAGGCCAAAGTTGGGACACAGGTGTTGCTAATTTGACGACAAATGGGCGATAGTCTTAATGTTTTGCTGAATGTTTGTTCCATTCGAGGAATAGATGCTATTTACGAAACATCACTTGGTTAAGTTTTAGGTGCGTTTCATAATGAGAATCGTGGCGCACCATCTTCTGGAGGTTATTTACTATGAAAAAACTCGTACTCGCAGCCGCTCTGACAGCCGCTGCTTCTTCTGTATCTGCTGGTTCACTTGCAGACCCAATCATCGAAGCACCTGTGATCATCGAAGAAGCGACAAGCTCCTCCGCTGGTATCCTGGTTCCACTGCTTTTGCTGGTTCTGGTTGCAGCAGCTGTAGCTGACTAAATTTTCGGTCTTTGACTGAATGCAAAAAGGCGGTGCAATGCACCGCCTTTTTTACGTTTAACGAGGATGAACCTAATTTTCGGCCAACTGGGCACTAAATCCATCCCAATAGATTTTCACGGATCACGTTGGATAGCGCTGCAATGTGGGCGTCATCGTCGTTGAGGCATGGAATGTAGGTGAATTTCTCACCACCGGCTTCCTCGAAGCTTTCAAAAATCTCTTCGTTGATCTCTTCTAGCGTTTCGATGCAGTCAGCCGAGAACGCAGGCGCGCAAACGGCAATGTTCTTCTTACCTTGCTCAGCCAAACGTGCAACTTCTTGCACAGTGTAGGGCTGCAACCATTCTTCAGGCCCAAACTTGGACTGGAAGGTTGTTTTGATCTCTGTGTCTTCCCAGCCCAAGCGCTCTTTCAGCAAGCGCGTCGTTTTTTGGCATTGGCAATGGTAGGGGTCGCCCTCCATCAAATAGCGTTGGGGTAGGCCGTGATAGGAACAGAGCAAAATATCAGGGCGTGTTTCTAGTCCGGCGTATTTTGCCTCAACAGACTTGGCCAATGCATCAATATAGTCAGTTCTTTCAAAGTAAGGCTGTACCGTCCGGCTGGCTGGTTGCCATTTTTCTTTTCCCAAGGCTTCAAAGAACTTGTCACAAGCGGTAGCTGAGGTGGCCCCAGCGTAATGTGGATAAAGGGGAAAGAAGAGAATTTTTTGACATCCCGCCGCAACCATCTTTTCTACTTTGCTTTGAGTGGACGGATTTCCGTAACGCATGCAGAAATCAACCATGACATCATCGCCATAGGTTTTCTCCATCTCAGCGGAAATTTTGACAGTTTGCGCTCTGGTGATTGTCAACAAGGGGCTTTCGTTGTCGACTTCGTTCCAGATGGATTTATATGCAGCACCTGATGCGAACGGGCGTTTCGTCAAGATAACCAACTGGAGCAATGGCTGCCAAAGCCAAGGAGAGTAATCTACGACACGCCGATCAGACAAAAACTCACTTAAGTAGCGGCGCATGGACCAGTAATCGTGGTTATCAGGTGTGCCCAAATTGGCTAGGAGTATGCCAATTTTGGGTTTTTGAACTTTCGGGTGATCTGCGTTGGCATGAGCGGGGCATGTTGCTGTCATCGGGCTATCCTACGTGATGTTGACTTTGACATAGTTGGAATCTGCTTGGGGTCAATCATGCAGCGGGTTTTCTGGTGTTCCCAATGCGTCCGCAAGACGCTGTTGTGCTGATCCAGGGCGAAGGGGTTTTGGCTGTGAGGCGTCTGGCGACCATCCGGTAAGAACTTGGAGTTCAAAACTGGCGTTTAGCCTGCCGGATGGAGCAGAGAAATGTTGTGCGTAGAGGTTTTGTGCTTCTTGGAAGACGGCTCGCCGTGTTGGGCGACGTAGGCGTGCGGTCAAAACATTTGTTTCACCCATTGCACGCAGATCATGCATAAGGTGCCAGATGTCACGATATTCCACATTGAGCGTAGCGGTGTCAGCAACGGGTAATGCAAATCCTGCACGGTGAAGCAGGCCACCCAAATCCCGTAGTTCTGGGAGGGGTGCAATGCGGGGCGATAGGCCGCCGCTTACCGATATTTCAGCTTCACCTAAGGCGCGGCGCAACTCTTGCAATGTATCACCGCCAAAACTGATTGCGATGAACAGGCCATCAGGTCGTAGTGCGCGGCGACATTGAATGAGTTGTCCAACGGGGTCGTTCGCCCAGTGCAAACTCATCGTATGAACGACCAGATCATGCGACTGGGGCGTCAGATCAAGAGTTTCAGTGTCTTTTATAACCTTGGCCGTCGGGTGCTGGGCGGCCCAATAATCTGGAAAACCGGTTACGACTGCCGGAGCCGTAAACGACTTGTTAACCATATCCAGCCGATCCTGAAGCTCATCTGCGGCCGCAGAGTGCAGAAACAATCCATCGGGTGTGGCGCGGGCGCGGCGTCTGATCAGGGCGGCAGTGTCTGTCATAGGTGTTGTCATAGGAGGTACATAGGCTGGTGCTGGCCCAACTTCAAACAGCCGTATCGATGATCTATCCGCCACGCTGCATTACATGCGGCGATATGGTGGAAAGTGACTTTGGTCTGTGTGGCCCGTGCTGGCGAGACACTTCGTTTCTTGGTGGCGTGATCTGCGATGGGTGTGGGACCCCTCTGACGTCGGGTGGACAGGGGGATACACATCATTGTGATGATTGCATGCGAGCCCCCCCGCCGTGGGTGCAAGGGCGCGCGGCGCTAATCTACCGGGACACAGGGCGAAAGATGGTGCTGGCGCTTAAACATGGTGACCGTCAGGAAATGGCGCGGCCTGCTGGTCTTTGGATGGCGAACATGATGCGCCCGTTAGTGTCTGCGGGAACGTTGATCGTACCAGTCCCATTGCATTGGTCACGATTATTGAAGCGAAGATACAACCAATCAGCCCTTTTGGCTCATTCAGTGGCAAAAAAACTTGAATTGTCGTGGTGCCCGGATGCACTGGTGCGTGTTCGTCGAACAACTTCGTTGGAGGGATTGAGCCGTGAGGCGCGCTTTGAAACGCTCGAAAATGCAATTCATCCGCATCCAAAAAGGGGCGCGCAACTGAAAGGGAAGCCCATCCTTTTGATTGACGATGTGATGACCTCTGGTGCGACTTTGAGGGCCTGCGCGGATGTGTGTCTTGAGGCTGGTTCGGGGCCTGTTCGCATCCTGACACTAGCAAGAGCGGTCAAAGACGCCTAAATCCATGTTCAACCTCTGTTGAAAAGGATCAAATCATGAGCTCTGTTGAAATCTATACCTCCCCGTTGTGCGGTTTTTGCCATGCGGCAAAGCGTTTGTTAAACCAAAAGGGCATCAGCTTTTCCGAAGTGGACGTATTGGCGAATCCAGACCGTAAGCCCGAAATGATTAAGCGCGCTGAAGGCGGTCGTACTGTTCCGCAGATTTTTGTGGGCGATATTCATGTCGGCGGCTGTGACGATCTGTACGCACTTGAGCGCGCAGGTAAGCTTGATGCATTGCTGGCCGCATGAAAGCCGCCATCCTTCAGCTGAATGTTACGGACGATCCGTTAGCGAACTTGGATGTTACCCGTGGAATGCTGGCTGATGCGGTTGAGCAAGGTGCTGAATTTATTCTCACGCCTGAGGTGACAAATTGCATCTCAACCAGCCGTGATCACCAGCAGGAAGTCTTGCACCATGAAGGCGATGATCCAACATTGGCGTCATTACGCGCTGATGCAAAGGAACATGGCGTCTGGCTGTTGATTGGCTCTCTTGGTCTCAAGACGGATGATCCGGATGGGCGTTTTGCCAACCGTTCCTTCCTGATTGATCCAGATGGTGAGATCGTCGCGCGCTATGACAAAATCCATATGTTTGACGTGCAAGTCACACCTACAGAAACATGGAAAGAATCATCAGCCTACCGGCCAGGTGCACAGGCAGTACTTGCGCGGACACCGTTTGCAAATGTCGGAATGGCGGTCTGTTATGACGTCCGTTTCCCCGAACTCTTTCAATCGTTATCTGAGGCGGGCGCGCAGATTTTGACAATTCCTGCAGCATTTTCACCCGTCACAGGGGCGGCGCACTGGCATACATTGCTGCGTACTAGAGCGATCGAAACAGGCTGCTTTGTTATTGCTCCGGCACAAACTGGAACCCATGCAAGTGCTGCGCATAAAACGCGCGATACTTATGGTCATTCGCTGGTAGTCTCCCCATGGGGAGAGGTTATCGTGGACGCTGGCACTGAGGCTGGGGTATCTATTTTTGAATTGGATTTGGCGCAAACAGATGCGGCGCGCGCCAAAGTACCCAGCATGAGTCACAAGCGCCCTTTTAACGGACCAGAATGAGCGACGATTCCAATACCCTTGCGATTATGCTGTTCAGTGAAATTCTGGGCACAGATCAGATTTTGCGCAGTCGCCTCAGCAAGGTGCTGCCTAAAGGTATGGAAATTTCGCATTTCTCGGTTCTGAATCACCTGTCGTGGCGCGATACGGAACGTACGCCTGCTCAATTGGCCGAAACATTTCACGTTACACGCGGCGCCATGACCAACACATTGGCCAAGTTGGAGTGGGCAGGTTATGTGCATATTCGCCCCGATTGGGACGATGCTAGACGTAAGATGATTACGATCAGCCCCGCAGGCCGTCAGGCCCGCGAAACTGCGCTAAGTTCTATCGCACCAATGATTACCCAAGTTGTTGAGCAACTGGGCGAGGACAAAGCCCGCGCCGCATTACCCATTTTACGGGAATTGCGCAAACAGCTGGGTTAAGCTTTTGGCTTCAGGCTGGCAGTGACGTAGTTCACGCTTAAATCGCGCGCAGATAGGCTCCAGCTCCAAAGAACGGGATTGAAAACAAACCCTTTACGATCAACAGGTTCCAATCCGGCGTCTTCCAGCAGGCTGTATAGTTCTTTTGGCGTAATGAATTTAGCCCATTCATGGGTGCCTTTAGGCAGCCAACGCATCACATGCTCCGCACCGATGATTGCCACAACATAAGACTTTGGATTGCGGTTGATGGTTGAGCAAATGTGCAACCCGCCTGGTTTTAGCAACTGACGGCATGCCGTGAGATAGCTGATCGGCGAGGCCACGTGTTCGACCACTTCCATGTTTAGAACGACGTCAAATTGCTCACCGGCTTCTGCCATGGCTTCGGCGGTGGTGTGGCGATAGTCGATTTCCAAATCTGACTGATCGGCGTGAATTTGTGCTACAGGAATGTTACCAGCAGCCGCATCTGCACCAACTACTGTCGCGCCAAGGCGTGCCATGGGTTCTGACAAAAGTCCGCCACCACACCCAATGTCCAAAATGCGCAGGCCCTTGAATGGTTTCGGTTCGGCCAGGTCGCGGTCAAATTCGCCTGCTATCTGGTTTGTGATGTAATCGAGTCGACAAGGGTTGAGCATGTGCAACGGCTTGAATTTGCCCTCTGTATCCCACCACTCAGCCGCCATGGCCTCAAATTTTGCAACCTCATTTGGGTCAACTGTGCTTTGATGCACTTGCATTTTGACGCTCCTGTATTCAATGTCGTCTCTCTTACTATATATAGGCTGGTAATGGATAAGACCCCTGATCAAAAGCGCGCAGTGCAGTATTTATATCCGCCGATCGATCCGTTCGATCGCCGTATGCTTTCTGTGGGGCAAGGCCATGAGATTTATGTCGAACAATGCGGCAATCCTGATGGTATTCCAGTTGTAGTGCTACACGGTGGCCCTGGTGGGGGATGTAGCCCGTCGATGCGTCGCTATTTTGATCCGGAAAAATTCCGTGTGATTCTTTTTGATCAACGTGGGTGTGGGCGTTCTATCCCGCATGCCTCGGTTGTAGATAATACAACTTGGCATCTGGTTGCAGACATCGAACTGATTCGCGAAACGCTGGGTATTGCGCAGTGGGTTGTATTTGGCGGCAGCTGGGGTGCGACACTTTCGCTGATTTATGCCCAGACGCATCCGGCGGCAGTGCGCAATTTAGTTTTGCGTGGCGTGTTCCTGATGACACAAGTTGAGCTTGATTGGTTCTACGGCGGTGGTGCCGGGAAGTTCTGGCCCGAAGTTTGGGATAAATTCACTGCGTTGGTTCCCGAAGAAGAACAGGGCGATTTGATAAAGGCATATCATCGGCGGTTGTTCGGTGACGATATGCTGACGCAAACTCGCTATGCCCGTGCGTGGTCTGGATGGGAGAACGCGCTGGCCTCGATCCAGTCAGCTGGCCATATGGTTGAAGGTCCGGGTGAATATGCGCGCGCCTTTGCTCGGCTTGAGAATCATTATTTTATCAATGCAGGTTTTCTTGAGTATGATGGCCAAATCCTTGCTCAGATGGACCGGATTGCCCATATTCCGGGTGTTATCGTGCAGGGCCGGTACGATATGATCTGCCCGCCAGAAAGTGCCTATTCGATTGCAAAAGCATGGCCCAAATCCGAGCTGAAAATGGTGCGTAACGCGGGCCACGCTCTGAGCGAACCGGGCATTAGCGCAGAGCTGGTCCGAGCAATGGATCGGATCGCACTGACATGACCCGCAGGGCACTTGATAGACGCGCATTATTTTCAAGCGGTGCTGCAGCAGCCTTGTTGGCTGCAGCGGGCGTCAGCGCTGGGCCATTACCGCAACGAGGCGGAAAGTTGCGGCTAGCATTGTCTGGTGCCACGCGCGGTGATGATTGGGTGCTGGGTAATGGATTGTTCATGCAGGTCGCGCGGCAAGGTTTGGTGTTTGAAACGCTGACCGAAGTCGCCGCTGACGGCACGCTGCGCGGCGAATTGTCAACTGACTGGTCCAGCACGCAGGATGCGCGGGTTTGGACATTTGATTTGCGCCAAAACGTGCGCTTCCATGATGGTGTTTCATTTTCTGCCGCGGATGTAGTCCACAGCCTCGCGGCGCTGGGCAAGCTTGAGGCCGTGGGGGCTGATCAAGTGCGAATAACCCTTGCAGAGCCTGATCCGTCTCTACCGTTTAAGCTCAGCAAGGTGAGCCACGTAATTCGTGCCGTTCATTCGCCGAATGACGGTGTGGGGACCGGAATTTACCGTGTGCGCCATTTTTCTGCAGGTCAGCAACTTTTGGCCGAACGTGTCGAGACGCATTGGAAAGACGGTCAGGCGGGCTGGTTTGATAGTGTTGAGCTAGTCTCGATCCCTTCCTCTCCGGTGCGCGCGCAGGCAGTTGCTGAATATCTCGTGGACGGTGCAGATGTTGAAGATGCCGGTGCCCTGACGGGTTTCGATGATATTGCTGTGTTTGACGGGCAGGCCGTATCGCGCAGTGTTGCGATGCCTTCCGTATTGGGGCGTGGCGTGTTTGACGACATGCGCGCGCCGCAGCGCTGGTGGGGGGCTTGATGTTCTGGGGTTCCGCGCGTATATGATCGTTTAACAGCGGCGCGCTCGGGTCCAAACCAAGCGCCCACCGAACCTCTGATACGGGCCGCGCGCCCGTTTTTTTGTGCCTAAAGGCAAGAGACCTATGAACAACGATCTAATAGCAAAAGCCGCGATGGACCGCCGATTGGCCGAAATAATAACTCCTGTCATCGAAGACATGGGCTATGAGTTGGTACGTGTGCGTCTGATGTCTGGTAAAACATCTACGCTGCAGATTATGGCTGATAAACCTGATGGCGGTATCGAAGTGGATGACTGCGCCTTGATCAGCACTGCTGTTGGTGCAGTGCTGGATGTCGAAGACCCAATTATTGATGAGTACGCGCTGGAAGTGTCCAGTCCGGGCATTGACCGTCCCTTGACTCGACTCAAAGATTTCGCGAATTTTGAAGGCTACGAAGCTAAAATCGAAACCGATGATTTGATCGATGGCCGTCGCCGCTTTAAGGGGCCGTTGGCTGGCGTCGAGGGCAATGAAGTACTGATTAACATCGAAGAAGGCACTGTAGGCCTGCAATTCGAATGGTTGTCAGACGCCAAGCTGGTCCTGACAGATGAGCTGATTAAAGAAATGCTACGCCAGCGCAAATCAAGCGGCGTGATTGACGAAACCCAATTCGATGAACTGCAGACCGACGAGTCTGATGAGGGAGAGACCTAATGGCCATTACATCCGCAAACCAGCTAGAGCTTTTGCAAACCGCTGAAGCCGTTGCGCGTGAAAAGATGATCGATCCGGTTCTGGTGATCGAAGCGATGGAAGAATCGCTCGCACGGGCGGCCAAGTCCCGTTACGGCGCGGAAATGGACATTCGTGTTGAGATCGACCGCAAAACAGGCCGCGCAACATTTACGCGCGTGCGTACCGTTGTTGCGGACGAAGAGCTGGAAAACTACCAGGCCGAGTTCACGGTGGTACAAGCCAAGCAATATATGGCCAATCCCGAAATCGGTCAGGAATTTATCGAAGAAGTTCCACCTGTTGAAATGGGTCGTATTGCTGCGCAATCCGCCAAGCAGGTTATCCTGCAGAAGGTTCGCGAAGCTGAGCGTGACCGCCAGTTCGAGGAATTCAAAGACCGCGCAGGCACAATCGTCAACGGTTTGGTCAAACGCGAAGAGTATGGCAACGTTATTGTCGATGTGGGTGCTGGCGAAGCAATTCTGCGCCGCAACGAGAAAATCGGCCGCGAATCATATCGCCCGAACGACCGCATCCGCGTTTACATCAAAGACGTTCGTCGCGAGCAACGCGGCCCTCAGATTTTCTTAAGCCGTACAGCGCCGGAATTCATGGCCGAGCTGTTCAAGATGGAAGTTCCGGAAATCTATGACGGTATTATCCAGATCAAGGCGGTTGCGCGTGACCCCGGTTCCCGTGCCAAGATCGCTGTGATTTCATTTGATAATTCCATCGACCCTGTTGGTGCTTGTGTTGGTATGCGTGGCTCTCGTGTTCAGGCTGTTGTGAATGAACTTCAGGGTGAAAAGATCGATATCATACCTTGGAATGACGACCAGCCAACGTTCCTTGTGAACGCGTTGCAGCCTGCTGAAGTATCCAAGGTTGTTTTGGACGAAGAAGCTGGTAAAATCGAAGTTGTAGTTCCTGAAGAGCAATTGTCGCTTGCAATTGGCCGTCGCGGCCAAAACGTGCGTCTGGCCAGCCAGTTGACGGGCCTAGACATTGACATCATGACAGAAGAGCAGGAAAGCTCACGCCGTCAGGCAGAATTTGAGCTGCGCACCAAGTTGTTCATGGACAACCTTGATCTGGATGAATTCTTTGCTCAGCTTTTGGTTTCCGAGGGCTTTACGAACCTCGAAGAGGTTGCATACGTAGAAGTAGGCGAGCTGCTTGTTATCGACGGTGTCGATGAAGCAACAGCGGGCGAGCTTCAGGCACGTGCGCGTGACGTCTTGGAGGCGCAGAACAAGGCGGCACTCGATGCAGCCCGCGCGCTGGGCGCTGAAGACAGCCTTATTGAATTTGAGGGTCTTACACCCCAGATGATTGAAGCGCTGGCGAAAGACGATGTTAAGACACTCGAAGATTTCGCAACTTGTGCGGATTGGGAGCTTGCTGGTGGTTGGACCACCGAAAACGGCGAACGCGTTAAAGATGACGGTGTGTTGGAGCCCTTCGAGATGAGCCTCGAAGATGCCCAGAAGATGATTATGACAGCTCGTGTTTTGTTGGGTTGGGTTGATCCAACAGAACTAGAAGCTGACGCCGAAGACGATGGTGAAACAGATGAGGAGGCCGAGGCCTGATCGTAGGCTTCGGGGAGATCCAGCATGGGACGCGGTGGCGCATCTAAAGACCGTGAAAGCGGTGCAGAACGCAAGTGCCTTGCCACAGGTGAGGTGCAGCCAAAGTATAAGCTTATCCGTTTTGTCGTAGGACCGGATGGACAAGTTGTGCCGGATATCATGGGTAAGTTGCCCGCGCGTGGAATGTGGGTGACGGCAGATCGCGCCGCCCTGGAAACCGCGGTAAAAAAGGGGTTGTTTTCACGCAGTGCGAAGCAGCCTGTTAAAACACCGGACGATTTGGTGGACGAAGTTGAAAAGCAGATGGCCCGCCGTGTGGTGGACCTGATTTCGATGCAACGCAAAGCGGGTAAAGCCGTTGCTGGGTATGAAAAGGTCAAAGGTTGGCTGCAAACTGAAGAGGCGCTGGTGCTGATCCAAGCTGTAGATGGATCAGGACGTGGCAAATCAAAACTGAGCACGCCGCACTACGGACACTACATTGGGTGTCTTACTGCGGATGAATTGGGTTTGGCATTCGGACGTCAAACTGTGATACATGGGGCGCTCGCCTCTGGTGGACTCACTCTACGTGTTGTAGAGGAAGCTCATAGATTGAACGGCGTGCGCAAAAACGAGGCTGGTATCGACCAGCCGAAAGGATAGACGAGCTAGATGAGCGATAGTGACGGCAGAAAAACATTGGGCCTTGGTGGCTCGCGTCCCAGTAACGTAAAGCAGAGCTTTAGCCACGGGCGGACGAAGAACGTTGTGGTCGAAACCAAGCGCAAACGCGTTGTGGTGCCAAAGCCTGGCGGCCAAAAGCAAACTGGCCCTGGTGCTGGTCCGGTCGGTGACCCTTCACGGCGTCCCGCAGGAATCACAGATTCAGAGATGGAACGCCGCCTGAAGGCTGTGCAAGCAGCCAAAGCGCGTGAAGTCGAAGAGGCAGCCGCGCGTGCAGCGGATGAGAAGGCGCGCGCAGAAGATCGTGAGCGTCGTCGCGCCGAGATTGACGCTAAAGAGGCAGCCGATCGTGAACGCGAAGAGAGCCTGAAAGCGAAAGCTGAAGAAGAAGAGCGCGCCAAACGCGAAGCAGAAGCGGCGGCACAAGCTGCTGCTGCAGCGCCAGCGCCTGCTGCGGCTGCTGCGCAACCGCGCGCTACGCCAAACAAGGCACTTCCTGCGTCGACGCCTCGCAAGACCGAGCGTGACCGCGAAGAAACCAACAAGAAAAATCGTCAAGCTGACGATCGTCGTTCTGGTAAGCTGACAGTGAACCAAGCGATGCGTGGTGGCGAAGGTGGCCGTCAGCGCTCCATGGCGCAAATGAAGCGTAAGCAAGATCGTGCGCGTGCGAAAGCGATGGGCGGCAACGTCGAGCGCGAAAAGATCATTCGTGACGTACAGTTGCCTCCAGCGATTGTTGTCTCCGAATTGGCCGCACGTATGGCCGAGAAAACAGGCGCTGTTGTCAAAGCATTGATGAACAGCGGTTTGATGATCGGTCAGAACGAAACGATTGATGCAGACACCGCAGAGCTGATCATCGAAGAGTTTGGCCACAAGGTTGTTCGCGTTTCAGACGCTGACGTTGAAGACGTGATCAAACTTGAAGAAGACGATGCAACCGATCTGGTTGGGCGTCCTCCTGTAATCACGATCATGGGCCACGTTGACCACGGTAAAACATCCCTGCTGGATGCGATCCGTAAAGCAAAAGTTGTTGCGGGCGAGGCCGGGGGCATCACTCAGCACATCGGTGCCTATCAGGTCACAACCGAAGGCGGTCAGGTTCTGTCATTCCTCGATACTCCGGGGCACGCAGCGTTTACGTCAATGCGTTCTCGTGGTGCTCAGGTCACAGATATCGTGGTTCTGGTTGTTGCGGCGGACGATGCTGTGATGCCTCAGACCATCGAAGCGATTGCGCACGCAAAGGCCGCTAAAGTGCCTATGATTGTTGCGATCAACAAAGTTGATAAGCCATCAGCAGACCCCGATAGAGTGCGCGCAGCCTTGCTGCAGCACGAAGTCATTGTTGAAAAGATGTCTGGTGAAGTTCAGGATGTTGAGGTTTCGGCCATCACTGGCCAAGGTCTTGATCAACTGCTCGAAGCGATTGCACTTCAGGCAGAGATTCTTGAACTGAAAGCAAACCCATCACGTGCCGCTGTTGGTGCCGTGATTGAAGCAAAACTGGACGTTGGCCGTGGGCCTGTAGCGACAGTTTTGGTTCAGAATGGTACTCTGCATCAGGGTGATATCTTTGTTGTAGGTGAGCAGTACGGTAAGGTTCGTGCGCTGATCGATGATCAAGGCAACCGCATCAAGGAAGCCGGTCCTTCGGTTCCTGTTGAGGTTCTTGGCCTGAACGGGACACCCGAAGCGGGCGATGTTCTGAACGTGACAGACACCGAAGCGCAGGCACGTGAGATCGCGGAATACCGTGCGAACGCCGCCAAAGATAAACGCGCTGCTGCCGGTGCTGCGACAACGTTGGAACAGCTGATGGCGAATGCCAAAGCTGATGAAGATGTGTCCGAGCTGCCTATCTTGGTCAAAGCTGACGTGCAGGGTTCTGCTGAAGCGATTGTTCAAGCAATGGAAAAAATCGGCAACGATGAAGTCCGCGTGCGCGTTCTCCACTCTGGTGTGGGTGCAATCACCGAGACCGATGTTGGTCTTGCCGAAGCATCCGGTGCGCCAATCATGGGCTTTAACGTCCGTGCAAACGCATCCGCACGTAACACAGCAAACCAGAAGGGTGTCGAGATCCGCTACTACTCGGTCATTTACGATCTGGTTGATGATGTTAAAGCGGCTGCATCTGGCCTGTTGAGCAACGAGATCAAAGAAAACTTCATTGGCTATGCCAACATCAAAGAAGTCTTCAAGGTCACAGGTATCGGCAAAGTTGCAGGCTGTCTGGTTACCGAAGGGGTGGCTCGCCGCTCTGCTGGTGTTCGTTTGCTGCGCGACAACGTGGTTATCCACGAAGGCACTCTCAAGACGCTCAAGCGCTTCAAAGATGAAGTGCCAGAAGTTCAGTCCGGTCAGGAATGTGGTATGGCGTTCGAGAACTACGAAGACATTCGTCCAAACGATGTTATCGAGATCTTCACACGCGAAGAAGTTACTCGCACACTGAGTTAATCTGGTGTGATAAATCAAAAAAAGGGGCGGTGCAAAACACCGTCCCCTTTTCCCGTTTTAGAAGCTAAAATGCTCTATTTCTTTGTGACAGGCACACCAGAATAGATCGTATTATCTACCTGCACCGAGATGCGACCATCTGGCATTGAGCCTACAAAGGTCCCTTGCACAGAAACACAGCTTCCAATTGTGATAGTACGTAGCATGCCAATCCTCCCCAGAATTTTACTATACCCACTTTACAAAGACTTTTCGACGTTTCCAGTCCAATCTGGAAACAAAAGTAATATTTTTCGCTTATTGGGGGAATATTCGTAAACTGACGTTACAGCCAATCCCGTAAAACAGCGATCAGTGGGATATCCGCTGCTGGCATTGGGTAGTTCTTCATTTCTGTTGGTTTGACCCATTTCAGGGTTTGTCCTTCCCGCGGTTGGGGTGTGCCATTCCACTTGCGGCAGGCGAACAAGGGCATCATCAGGTGAAAATCATCGTAGGAATGACTAGCAAATGTAAGAGGGGCTAAGCAGGAGGCCCACGTATCTATTCCAAGTTCTTCGGTCAATTCACGAATAAGGGCCGCTTCCGGTGTTTCACCCACCTCGACTTTGCCGCCGGGAAATTCCCACAGGCCGGCCATAGACTTTCCCTCAGGGCGCTGTGCCAGCAATACACGGCCATCAACGTCAATCAGTGCGACAGCCGAGACAAGAACCATCTTCATGAGCGGTAGTCGGCATTGATGGTGATGTAGCCGTGTGTCAGATCGCATGTCCAAACCGTTGCCATCCCCAACCCGATGCCAATATCGACCCCGATCACGATGTCCTGATTTTTCATATGGGCAGCTGCAGCCTCTTCTGAGTAGTTTTCGCTACGCCAACCATCTTTGGCTACTTCTACTTCACCAAATCTAATGCTGAGTAGATCACGATCAGCTGCTGCGCCTGATTTCCCGACGGCCATCACGATCCGGCCCCAGTTGGGGTCCTCACCTGCAACAGCAGTTTTGACCAAAGGCGAGTTCGCAATCGCAAGACCATGGATTTTTGCATCTGCGTCAGAAGCAGCACCAGTAACGGTTATCTCGACAAATTTTGTTGCACCTTCGCCGTCGCGAACGACTTGATGCGCGAGATTTTTCATAACGTCCAACAATGCATAGGCAAAGCCTTCATGGTCATCGACGGAAACGCCGCTGGTGCCTGTTGCAGCGACAATCAAGCTATCCGAAGTAGAGGTGTCACTGTCCACAGTGATGCTGTTGAACGTTTCTTCGTTGGCAGCAGATACCAAGGCTTGTAGCGCCTCTTGTTCAATCTGAGCATCGGTGAATATGTAGACCAACATCGTCGCCATATCAGGCGCAATCATGCCAGAACCCTTGGCAATACCCACAATAGAGACCGTTTTACCGTCAATCTCCACCTGCCCCTGCGCACCTTTTGGGAAGGTGTCGGTTGTCATGATTGCTTTAGCGGCCTCTGCAATCCCATCCGCCGAAGTGGTTTTGGAGAGCGTATCAAGGCAAGCTGTAATGCGGTCGTGTGGCAGAGGCTCACCAATGACGCCTGTTGAGGAGGTGAATACCCGACCTTGTGGGATGTTGCAGGCCTGCGCAACAGCATCAGTGATTGCATTCACTGATGCTGTCCCGCTTTTACCTGTGAACGCATTCGCATTCCCAGAATTGACAAGGATCGCGGCCCCTTCATCCGAAGCACGCCCGAGTTTTTCCTGACAGTCCAAAACAGGCGCAGCGCGTGTAGACGAGCGGGTAAACGCCCCCGCCACAACGGTACCAGGTGCCAATGTGGCAAGCATAACGTCAGTACGCCCCTGATACTTTACACCCGCCGCAACTGTGGCGAACTGAACGCCTGCAATAGCAGGCAGTGAAGGAAATTCGGCAGGTGCCAAAGGTGAAACAGCGGTGATCTTTGCCATGGTTCGCTTACTCCAGCACGTTGACTTGTTTGATCACAGATGGGGCAACGCCCTCTGCACCGCTGCGATCAACTTCAGCAGCAGCTGTAACCGCTTCGATTTTTTCTTGAGCGCGGATTTGGCGAATTTGCAATTCTACTTCTTCACGAACATCTTCCAAAGTCGGAACATCTTGAATGCGCTTTTCATTGAGTTTGATCACGTGCCAGCCGAATTGGGTTTTCACAGGTTCAGAGATTGCTTCGATGTCCAGTTCGATGACGGCGGCCTCAAATTCAGGAACCATTGCACCTTTGCCAAACCAGCCAAGCTGCCCACCGTTTGGACCGGAAGGGCCTGTAGATTTGTCGCGTGCAACAGTAGCAAATTCGGCACCGCCAGCCAGTTCCTGTTGTACAGCAATCGCTTCTTCTTCGGTTTCGACCAGAATGTGGGACGCGTTGAACTCTTGCTCATGGTCAATGCTTGCATAGTCCTTGTCATAGGCAGCTTGCACATCCGCTTCGTCCAGTGGGGACTGCATGATATCGTTGATTGCCTCGCCAGCTGTTAGTGAACGGCGTTCGTTTTCTAGCTGCAGTGCAACGCGTTTTGGAAGCTTGCCGTCAAACTGCTGCTGCAATGCCGTTTGTTGGACCAGCTGATCCAGGATGCCTTGGAACAGAACATCGTCAGGCAATCCTTGATACTGTTCGGGCAAACCGGCCCATGCCACAATCATGTGACCAACTGTGATTTCGGTGCCGCCAACAGTCGCTACAACCTTCGTAGGATCAGCTGTTATGGCTTCCTGAGCGGTTAGTGGAAGGGCCAGAGCGGCAGTAAATGCCAAAGAGGCGAGAATAGTGAGGGGTTTTTGCATTGATCGTCCTATCATTCCGGTGCGATTGGGTCGGTTACATTGACACGCTACATGGTGGCCCTTACATCCCTGATGGGCGCGGCATTGAGCCACCATTCTCACCTCCTATTTATGGACTGGGTGTTTGCGGGGCAAGCAGATCGCGCAGAACACTTATAACTTCGGCTGGAGATCGCATGCTGGGACTCGGAAAAATCACCAAAAAAGTTTTTGGTACGCCAAATGATCGTAAGATCAAGGCCATCCGCCCACTTATTGAAAAGGTCAACGCGCTGGAGCCTGAGTTTGAAAAACTCAGCGACGAAGCCATCAAAGATAAAACCGAGGAGCTAGCGACGCGCGCTCTGAAGGGCGAAAGTCTTGATGCATTGCTGCCTGAAGCGTTTGCAAACTGTCGTGAGGCAGCGCGCCGGACGTTGGGCTTGCGGGCATTTGATACGCAATTGATGGGTGGGATATTTCTGCACCAAGGGAACGTGGCCGAGCAAAAGACAGGTGAAGGTAAAACCCTGACTGCGACGTTTGCCGCCTACCTAAATGCGCTGACACACAAAGGCGTGCACATTGTTACAGTGAACGAATATTTGGTGAAACGTGACGCCGAATGGATGGGCAAAGTGTTTGCATCCCTTGGTCTAACAACTGGCTACATCGCGCCAAACATGCCTGATGACCTCAAGCGTGCCGCCTATGGCTGTGATATTACCTATACGACCAACAACGAGCTGGGCTTTGATTACCTGCGGGATAACATGAAAGCCGAACTAAGCGAGATTTTCCAGAAAGAGCATAACTTTGCCATTGTAGATGAAGTCGACAGTATCCTGATCGATGAGGCGCGTACGCCGCTAATCATCTCTGGCCCGTCTGATGACCGCTCTGACATGTACCAGACGATTGACGGCGTGATCCCGTCCCTATTGGCAGAACATTTTGAGTTAGACGAGAAGACACGCAATGTGACATTCACGGACGACGGTATTGAGTTCCTCGAAGAGCAATTGCGCGCCCGTGAACTCCTCGAAGAGGGCTTTACCCTCTACGATCCAGAAAGCACGTCAATTGTGCACCACGTAAACCAAGGTTTGCGCGCGCATAAACTGTTTGAGAAAGACAAAGATTATATCGTGCGTGACGGTGAAATTGTCCTGATTGATGAATTCACGGGCCGTATGATGGCAGGTCGTCGTTTGGGTGACGGATTGCATCAGGCGATTGAGGCCAAAGAAGGCGTGGATATCAAACCCGAGAACATCACGCTCGCGTCTGTGACGTTCCAGAACTATTTCCGCCTGTACGACAAGTTGGCTGGTATGACTGGTACAGCTTTGACCGAAGCAGATGAATTCATGGAAATCTACGGCCTTGGCGTTGTTGAAGTGCCAACAAACGTTCCTGTTTCGCGTGTAGATGAAGATGACGCGGTTTACCGCACTGCTGCGGAAAAATACGCGGCTATGATCGAGCGGGTTAAAGAAGCTCATGCAAAAGGTCAGCCTTGCCTTGTTGGTACGACATCGATCGAAAAATCTGAGATGCTTAGCAAGATGTTGGACAGTGAGGGGATCAAACATAACGTTCTCAACGCACGTCAGCACGAACAAGAAGCGCAGATCGTTGGCGATGCTGGCAAACTGAATGCAGTTACGATTGCCACCAACATGGCGGGCCGTGGAACTGATATTCAGCTGGGCGGTAACGTTGAGCTGAAGGTTCTTGAGGCGCTTACCACTGATCAAGAGGCTGATCCGGTTGCAACCCGCACCAAGATTGAAGGAGAGCACGCAGACGAGAAGAAAAAGGTACTGGAATCTGGTGGTCTTTTTGTTCTGGCGTCCGAGCGTCATGAGAGCCGCCGGATTGATAACCAGTTGCGTGGACGTTCCGGTCGTCAGGGTGATCCGGGTCGTTCATCATTCTTCTTGTCCCTCGAAGATGATCTGATGCGTATCTTTGGATCTGAGCGTTTGGAAAAAGTTTTGACATCGCTGGGCCTGAAAGAAGGCGAAGCGATTATCCACCCTTGGGTGAACAAGTCACTTGAGCGCGCTCAGGCAAAGGTCGAAGGCCGCAATTTTGACATTCGTAAGCAGCTTTTGAAATTCGATGACGTCATGAACGAGCAGCGCAAGGTTATCTTTGGCCAGCGTCGCGACATTATGGAATCGCAAGACTTGCACGAAATTACCGAAGACATGCGCCACCAGATGATCGACGATCTGGTGGATCAATATATGCCAAGTAACACATATGCTGATCAGTGGGATACTCAGGGCTTTTACGCGGCTGTGATTGAACAGCTTGGCGTTGATGTGCCTGTCATCGCGTGGTGCGAAGAAGACGGCGTTGATGATGATGTTGTTCGTGAACGCTTGATAGAAGCAACAGATGCATTAATGGCGGATAAGGCTGAGCGGTTTGGTCCTGAAAACATGCGCAACATCGAAAAGCACTTTTTGTTGCAGACGATTGACGCAAAATGGCGTGACCACTTGCTGATGTTGGAACATCTCCGGTCTGTTGTTGGTTTCCGTGGGTACGCGCAACGTGACCCGTTGAACGAATATAAGAACGAGTCTTTCCAGTTGTTTGAGGGTATGTTGGACAGCCTACGTTCTGACGTTACAGAGCGCCTCTCGCGTATTGAACCGGCAAGTGAAGAAGAGCAGCAACGGGTTATGCAGCAGATGTTGGCGCAACAACAGGCTGCAGCGGCGGCCGTGGAAATGGCCGCGGATCAAGCCGAAGCTGCAGCAGATGCTATTGACGGGTTCGTTGAAGACGACCCTACTACATGGGGAAACCCAGGTCGAAATGATACTTGCCCGTGCGGTTCAGGAAAGAAATTCAAACATTGCCACGGTCAGCTTTCCTGATCAATTTTCAAGAAAAATCACAAGAATGGCGCGGGGCTGCCCCATTGCAGCCCCGTTTCTAGATGAAAACTATTCTCGACCCAAACCGTAACAAGGGACCGAGAATATGCTCTACCGCAAAGAAATCATTATGGCTGCCGGAACGCTTGCTTGTGCTGCTGGCATCGGTTTCTTCATGCAGCAGTCTGCGTCTGATGTGACGCCTTCTGCAGATTATCAGGGTGCCGCGTTGATAAATGCGGATGCCTCTATTCTTGAGGTGGAAGAAATCATTCTGACGTCCGCTGATTTTGTGGAGGACCATGTTTCTCCCATGACAGAGGATATGATGCCTGTGAAGGAGGAGCATGAGACACCTGAGGTCGTTGGTTCTGTGACCCTTGAGGAAGACGTGCTTCAAAGTGAAGAAACTTTTCTGTCCACCTGCGAAATTACCGCAAATGCACGCCCTATTGCTGCGGCAATGGTGAACCTGACTTTGGATGCCAAGTGCCTGCCAAATGAACGGGTTACAGTACACCATAAAGGGCTGATATTTAGTCAAACCACGGATGCAAACGGTGCGTTCGATATTACCGTGCCAGCCATGACCAAAGATGCCACGTTTGTTGTCGCGTTCAGCAATGGTGAAGGCGCAGTCGCTCAAGCAATTGTAGATGAGCTGGCTGACTATGATCGGGTCGCTTTGCAATGGAAGGGAGATACAGGTTTTGAGCTGCATGCCCGCGAGTTTGGTGCGGATTATGGTTCAGATGGTCATGTTTGGTCCGGTGCATCCCGCGATTTGTCATTTGCTGTGACTGGTCAGGGGGGCTTTGTCTCAATGCTTGGTGATTTGGCTGATGGCCTGATGGCTGAGGTGTACACCTTCCCGATCGCGTCCACACAAGGCAGCGGAGATGTTTTGTTAAGCGTCGAAGCGGAAGTGGCCAAAAACAATTGCGGTCTCGAAATCGAAGCGCAAACTTTGCAGACGAGAAGTGGCAACGATATCACATCAAGGGATTTGACGGTGTCTGTTCCGGACTGTGACGCCGCTGGTAACTTTCTAGTGTTGAATAATTTGTTCGAAGACCTGAAGGTTGCGTCAAACTAACGTAAACCTGAGGTCACATGACTAAAGCGATATGTGCGGCGTTTTTCGCCGCACTTTTCTTATTTTCTAGTTCCGTGTCTGCCATTGCACAGGACGTTACACTTACCTCACGTGATAGCACGGTTGAGTTGAGTGGAACTCTGCTTGGCTTTGATGGTGAATTCTATCGCCTCCAAACTGAATACGGTGAGTTAACGATCGACGGTTCAGGTGTTCTTTGTACCGGGCCGGGCTGTCCCAATTTGCAAGATTTCGTTGCTGAGCTGCAAATCTCCGGCGCGCCTACTTTGGGCGCTGTTGTAATGCCGGCCTTGATCGAAGCATTTGCACAAAAAAATAACTATGTGACGGAACGTGAAGAGGGCGAGATAGCGGGTAACTTCACCTACTTGATCCGTCGATCTATTGATCAAAAACTAGCTGCGCGGTTCTTTTTCCGTGTGTCCAATACTGACGAGGGTTTCGCCGATTTGCTGGCCGATGAAGCGGATATCGTCATGTCTCTCCGTGAAATTCGGTCAGACGAACGTACCCGCGCACGAGAGGCCGGTCTGGGCGATATGACTGGTGTTAATCGTAGTCGTGTGTTGGCTCTGGATGCGATTGTACCAGTTGTTTCTGGCAGTAATCCTATCCAAGGAATTTCGCCATCAAAACTGGCGCAGGTATTGGCAGGAAAAATCACCAATTGGGAATCGTTAGGCGGACCTGATGTGCCAATTGACCTGCATTTGCCTGATGATGGTTCGGGGTTGGGGCAGGCCATTGTGGATCAACTTCTACATCCTGCAGACCTTAAAGGATTATCTGCAGAGGCCACGCGCCACTCAACACCGTGGGATTTAGCGCAGGCTGTTGCGGCCGACACATTTGCGTTAGGTCTTACCAGCTATGCGGATCGAGGTGACACGCAGCCATTGATGTTAATAGGGAGCTGCGGCTTTTCGATGCAAGCCTCACGCAGAACCATCAAAACAGAAGATTACCCACTTACGGCACCTATGTTTTTGTATTTCCCTGCCCGTCGCCTTCCGCGTCTGGCGCGCGAGTTTTTGGCGTTCACACGGGGGCCGGCTGCCCAAATTGTGATTCGGCGGTCTGGTTTTGTGGACCAGACACCAGAAGAAATAGTTGTGGAACAGCAAGGTAATCGATTTGCCAATGCGATTGCAAAAGCAGGAGCCGAGATTACATTGGGTGAGTTACAGCGTATGGCTGCGACGCTCACACCAATGGCGCGGTTAAGTACATCGTTTAGATTTGAAACTGGATCCATTCGTCTGGATGCGCAATCGCGATCAAATGTTCAACAGCTAGCGCGAGCGCTGGAGGTGGGGCAATATGATGCCCGTCGCCTGCTTTTCGTTGGTTTTAGTGACGGTGAAGGCCCCGCAGGAGCTAACCGAGATATCGCACTTAGACGCGCTGATGCTGTACGCCGTGCGGTCAGCGAAGCGGCTGTAGCGGCTAATTTGGGTAGGGTTGAGTTGGGTGTGGATGCGTTTGGCGAAGCAATGCCAATGGCCTGTGATGATAGCTCTTGGGGGCGTCGGGCAAATCGACGCGTCGAGGTTTGGGTGCGCTAAAGATACCCGGTAGCGCGAAAGCTAAGCTCCTGAGATTTACCGATAATCAAATGGTCATGCAGGGAGATCTCTAATGCCTCACAGGCCTTATTGACCCGCTGTGTCATGTCAATGTCAGCCGGTGATGGCGTAGGGTCACCGGAAGGATGATTGTGGACCAGGATCACGGCGGATGCGTTGAGTTCCAGCGCACGTTTTGCCACTTCACGAGGATAAACAGGGACATGATCCACGGTTCCCTTTGCCTGCTCCTCATCTCCAATCAGCACATTTTTCCGGTCTAGGTACAGAATGCGAAATTGCTCGATCTCACGGTGGGCCATTGTTGTGTGGCAATAATCTAACAGGGCATCCCAGCTAGATAAAACTTGGGTTTGCATGATTTTGGACCGTGCCATCCTGTGTGCCGCAGCCTCAACAATTTTCAATTCGGTAATTACAGCGTCCCCAATGCCAGAAATGTCACGCAGGCGGGCTTGGGATGCGGTTATGACGCGGTTGAAATCGCCAAATCTCTCCATGAGGGCGTTAGCCAATGGTTTGACATCACGGCGCGGGATCGCACGGAACAGGACGAGCTCCAGTAGTTCGTAATCAGGCATCGCTGTTGCACCACCAGTCATGAAACGCGCCCGCAAACGCTTGCGGTGATCTGCGATATAGGAGGGTTGTTTACTACCTACAGGGGCAGCTGAAATGGCCTCATCCATGAGGAACGGTAGGGGCTGTTCATCAAAACGGTTCATACAAAGCAGGATGCTGCAGGTATGGTTAGGGAAACGTTAATGCGAGATGTGAAATTTTTGCAGCTTTGACAGCATGCGATACGCTTCAGGATAGTTCGAAATGCTAGATCTATCTGTGAAACGTTGAGATAGTTATTGTTCAGCAGGCGCATCATGATCATTCTGCGCCTGCTGAAAAGTGTTAGCCCTTCATAGAATCCCAAAAGGATTTTACAGAAGAAAAGAAGCTGCTGCCTTCAGGGTTGTTCTCTTCGGAGAGTTCCTCAAATTCGCGCAAGATTTCTTTTTGACGAGCCGTTAAGTTCACAGGTGTTTCCACGGCCAGTTCGATAATCATGTCGCCAGTTGCACCACCGCGAAGATGTGGCATGCCTTTGCTGCGCAAACGCATCTGTCGGCCCGATTGGCTTCCAGCAGGTACTTGCACGCGGCCGCGGCCGCCATCGATCGTGGGCACTTCGATACTGCCACCCAAAGCCGCACTGCCCATTGTTACGGGCACACGGCAGAACAGGTTCGGGCCGTCACGTTCAAACAGTTCGTGCTCTTCTACTTCGATAAAGATGTATAGATCGCCGGATGGGCCGCCGCGCATGCCAGCTTCACCCTCACCAGCGAGGCGAATACGAGTTCCGGTTTCAACGCCTGCAGGGATGTTCACTGATAGTGAGCGATCCTTTTCGACGCGACCCGCGCCGCGACAGGAATTACACGGGTTCTTGATGATTTGGCCAAGGCCGGAACATGTTGGGCATGTCCGCTCTACCGTGAAAAAGCCCTGCTGCGCGCGGACTTTACCCATGCCTGAACAGGTTGGGCAGGTCGTGGGTTCTGCACCGCCTTCTGCGCCAGAGCCATTACACGATCCACAACCTACAGCGGTAGGAACATTGATGGATTTTTGCAGACCCGAGAATGCATCTTCGAGAGAAATCCCAAGATTGAACCGGAGGTCCGAGCCGCGCGCGGCACGGCGACCGCCGCCGCCTTGCTGTCCGCGCCCACCCATGAAGTCACCGAACAGATCATCGAAGACATCGGAAAATGCTGAGGAGAAGTCGCCTTGTCCACCGCCGCCGAAACCGCCACCTGGACGTCCACCGCCACCCATGCCGCCTTCAAATGCCGCGTGACCATAGCGATCATAGGCCGCCTTTTTGTCACCGTCTTTAAGAACTTCGTAGGCTTCGTTAGCCTCTTTAAACTGGCCTTCGGCTTCGGGCTTGCCCGTGTTGCGGTCGGGATGAAGTTCTTTTGCTTTCTTGCGATAGCCCTTCTTGATCTCTTCAGGCGACGCACCTTTGGCGACGCCGAGGACCTCGTAGTAATCACGTTTTGACATCAATAGTATCCTTTACAGGAACATGAAGGGCCGGCCCGTCTATTCGGACCGGCCCAATCATTGGTTCCGCTGGGCGGATTTAAGAGCGCTTGTCGCCGTCGAGGTCTTCAAAGTCGGCATCAACGATATCATCGTTTGCACCAGCTTCAGGAGCCTCGTCGGCAGCTGCGGCCATGTCATCTTCGTTAGCATCATTAGCGTTCTTGTAGATCGCTTCGCCGAGTTTCATCGCTGCTTCGGTGACGTTTTGGATACCGGATTTGATCTTCTCGGCGTCCTCGGTCTCCATCTCGTCTTTCAACGCTGCAATGGCCAGTTCGATGGCTTCGACAGTTGTTGGATCAACCTTGTCTGAGTGCTCTTCCACGGACCGTTCGGTGGAGTGGATAAGGCTCTCGGCTTGGTTTTTCGCTTCGATCAAGGAACGGCGTTCTTTATCCGCATCTGCGTTGTCTTCCGCATCCTGAACCATCTGTTCAATGTCCGCATCCGACAGGCCGCCAGAAGCTTGGATCGTGATCTTCTGCTCTTTGCCTGTCCCTTTGTCCAAAGCGCCTACAGAAACGATGCCGTTGGCATCAATATCAAAAGTCACTTCGATCTGTGGCATGCCACGTGGGGCGGGCGGAATGCTTTCAAGGTTGAAGGCACCGAGGATCTTGTTGTCGGCGGCCATTTCACGTTCACCCTGGAAGCAGCGGATGGTCACAGCGTTCTGGTTGTCTTCCGCAGTCGAGAAGATCTGGCTTTTCTTGGTAGGGATCGTTGTGTTGCGGTCGATCAAACGTGTGAACACACCACCAAGAGTTTCAATGCCCAAGGACAAAGGCGTTACGTCGAGCAAAACAACGTCTTTTACGTCACCTTGCAGAACACCGGCTTGGATCGCGGCACCTAGTGCCACAACTTCGTCTGGGTTCACACCTTTGTGTGGCTCTTTGCCAAAGAATTTGGTCACTTCTTCAATGACGCGCGGCATGCGTGTCATACCACCAACAAGTACAACCTCGTCGATGTCAGAAGCGGACAGGCCCGCATCCTTAAGCGCTGCGGCACAAGGTTTCATGGACGCTTTGATCAGGTCGCCAACAAGGCTTTCCAGTTTTGCGCGGGTCAATTTCATGACCATGTGCAATGGCTGGCCTGTGGCACCCATGGAGATAAACGGCTGGTTGATCTCGGTCTGAGTCGCAGAGGATAGTTCGATTTTTGCTTTTTCTGCGGCTTCTTTCAGACGCTGAAGAGCCATCTTGTCTTGCTTCAGATCAACGGAGTTCTCTTTTTTGAACTCATCCGCAAGGTAGTTGACGATGCGCATGTCAAAGTCTTCACCACCAAGGAACGTGTCGCCGTTGGTGGATTTTACTTCGAACAGGCCGTCGTCGATCTCAAGGATGGTTACGTCGAATGTGCCGCCACCAAGGTCATAAACCGCGATAGTCTGTGTTTCTTCTTTGTCGAGGCCATATGCCAACGCAGCTGCTGTTGGTTCGTTGATGATGCGCAGCACTTCGAGACCGGCAATTTTGCCTGCGTCCTTTGTTGCCTGACGCTGGGCGTCGTTAAAGTAAGCAGGAACCGTGATAACGGCTTGGGTTACGTCTTCGCCCAAGTACGATTCAGCTGTTTCTTTCATCTTGCCCAGAATGAAGGCAGAGATTTGCGAAGGTGAATATTTTTCACCGCGGGCCTGAACCCATGCGTCGCCGTTGCCGCCATCGATGACTTGAAAAGGCAGGTTCTTTTTGTCTTTGGCAAGATCAGCATCGTCGTTGCGACGGCCAACAAGGCGCTTAACACCAAAGATTGTGTTTTCAGGGTTTGTGACGGCCTGGCGTTTTGCCGGCTGGCCTACTAGGCGCTCGTCTTCGGTGAAGGCCACGATGGATGGCGTCGTGCGTGCACCTTCCGCGTTTTCAATTACGCGGGGCTGGCTGCCGTCCATGATGGCGATACAGGAGTTTGTAGTTCCAAGGTCAATACCAATTACTTTGGCCATGTGTTCGATCCCTCTTTTAGCTCAAGGCGATTACACGAAGCGTCGGCCCATTGTGGCACCACTGCTTCGATCTGGTTAACGCTGGAAACGGCTCGTCTCCAACGGTTCGGAGGGTATATAAGGAGGGGGTGCGGTTGCTGCAACCATGGCTGACACCAAGATGTGATGATTCAGGAATTAATCGTGAAATTTGAGCGAAAAAAGAGGGTATTGCCGTGAAGTTTTCGGTGAAGGGCTTTGATATCCACTCTGGTTTGCTGGATATCGCAGCGCAACG
This sequence comes from Sulfitobacter sp., assembly GCA_033851935.1. Lineage (GTDB taxonomy): Bacteria > Pseudomonadota > Alphaproteobacteria > Rhodobacterales > Rhodobacteraceae > Sulfitobacter. The sequence continues at coordinate 24,268 of JAWSVL010000009.1, read as the reverse complement.
TTCAGTTTTAGATGCTGTGCGAAGCGTTGTTGCAAAGGCTCCGTTGTTCCGTCCAGAGACGCCACATGGAAAAACGATGTCCGTCAGGATGACCGCGGCGGGGCAATACGGATGGTACTCTGACAAAAATGGGTACCGATATGTTAGAGCGCATCCGTCTGGCCAGCTATGGCCAGAGATACCTCCAGAGGTGCTCAAGATATGGCAACAAGTGACAAGTTTGAAACGGCAACCTGAGTGTTGCCTGATCAATTACTATGGCGCGGAAGCCAAGATGGGGCTGCATCAGGATCGTGATGAAGCAGATATGGGGTGGCCTGTAGTTTCCATTTCCTTGGGGGATGAGGGATTATTTCGCATGGGCAACGTGACGCGAGGCGGCAAGACTGAAAGCATGTGGTTGCGATCCGGAGATGTGGTTGTAATGGGTGGGGATGCACGGTTGGCCTATCACGGAGTGGATCGCATCAGGGCTGGATCGTCCAAGCTGTTGCCAAAGGGAGGGCGACTAAACCTGACACTTCGAGTTGTGGATTGAGGTGAAATGGAAGGCTGACGCCCAATATGTCGCGTTGTGATGGCGTTCCTTGAGCGTTAGCGTGGCAGTGCAATGCTGGAGATTTGCTTTGGAAAAACATGAACTCGTTACGCTTCCAGATTCAAATATTCAGACGTTGGCCCCGATTGCCGAGTTGGATTTTTTCGATAGGCAGTCGGTTCTGCTCGCAAAGCCAGTAGGCCCGCTGGAGGCGTGGGGATCGATCATGTCGCGCCCTTCACCTGTTTTAAATGTGGCGTTCCGCATAAGAGATGCGATTTCGTCTATGTTTAACGTGAAACGAATCGGAGGGTTCTCGACGTCATTCCCCAAAACGGTGGAGGTGGGAGACATGCTCGACTTTTTCTTGGTTGAACATGTCTCGGAGGATGTTCTTTCGCTATCCGAACGGGACAGTCACCTAGATGTTTTAACGTGTATATCAGTAGTGGGGAACGAACTGACGATCACATCTTCAGTTAAAATCCACAACACATTTGGGCGTCTCTACATGTTGCCTGTAGCTCCGGCGCACAAAATAATTGTCCGATCTTTCTTGCGTCGTCTACAGGATTATTGCCGTTAGTATTTAGAGGGTTGCCCTGATCCTACAGAGCACGCAGGACAGAGAACAGCGGTCTAGCGTCGTGCGCTCCAAGATAGGGACGCATGTTTGCGCGTATAAAACTCGCCCATCAGACCGACCATTACCAACACCAAGCCGACCCATAAGGCGTACATGGGATCGCTATAACGAGGGTTGTAGTTGAGGAAGGCAAAGCCGCGCGCCTGATCAATGGTGTGGAACAGCGGGTTCCAATCAAACATCGCTAACATGAAACCGGGCAGGGTATTTGCAACGAACATCTTGCCTGATGCGATCATATTAGCGCGCTGATAGATGGTTGAAAAAATTCCGACTGCTGTGGGGAACCACGGTTTGATCGCCAGCAGGACCAGCCCCAGAGCTGCGCCCGTAAACCAGGCAAGGATCAACATGGCAATAGCAGCCATCGGTTGTTCGACCTCTAACGGGGTAAATGCCACGTGATAGACAAACAGGATCACGGCAAGCGACAGAACTTGAATGTAGAGTGCGCCAAGCGCGGCTGAACAGATCGAGATTATTGTGTTCATGGGCGCGTGCTGCATCATCGGACTCGCGGGGCCTTCTGATCCGACAACGGCACCTAACGCCTTGGAATGTGTCATGTAAAGAAAAATTCCTGACATGATGTAGATCAGGAAATCACCGCGTAGCGCAGCACCCCGCAGGCCCAAGATTGAGAACATCACATAGAAGGCACCGACAAAAATCACCGACTGCAAAATATTCGTCGCGATCGCCAAGAACGCGTTGTTATGGCTTTTTCGCACGGACCTAACGATGGAGTGATAAATCAATTCCCACATCGTTAAAACGACGTGCAATGTAGATCTGTGTTTGCGAACTGGTTGGAACATCTGACTACTGCCTTGCGGATATGACCACTATTGCACGGAATTCTTGCTGATCCGTTGCAAGAGCATCATAAGGTATCCAAACTTTATATCAACGAAGGATGGCGAGAGTTGGGCATGGATTACGAAAAATTGACGCGGGTAATGCGTAAGTTGGCATTGGAAGCCGGTGACAGGATCATGGAAATTTACAGTCAGGACGATTTTGATGTAAAATCAAAGTCAGACGATAGCCCGGTAACGGCGGCAGATGAGGCGGCGGACAAAATCATTTCTGACGGTCTGCGCGCGGAATTCCCTGATGTTCTTTTGGTCACTGAAGAGCAATCTGCGACGCATAGCATTACTGGCGACACATTTCTGATCGTCGATCCGCTGGATGGAACCAAAGAGTTCATTCATCGTCGTGGCGATTTCACAGTAAACATTGCGTTGGTTGAAGGTGGTGTCCCCACACGCGGTGTTGTTTATGCCCCCGCAAAAGATCGGATGTTCTTTACTGGTGCTGATGGCCAGTCTGTTGAGGAAACAGGTGATTTCGACAAGAGAACGGTTGGACCGATGAAGGCCATATCAGTCTCTAATCCTGACAATTCCGCATTGATGGTCGTGGCAAGTAAATCACACCGTGATCAGGCTACGGACGATTACATCGGAAAATACGCTGTGAAGGACATGAAGAGCGCTGGTTCGTCCCTCAAGTTCTGTTTGATTGCCACAGGGGAAGCAGACATTTATCCCCGTGTTGGCCGCACCATGGAGTGGGATACAGCTGCCGGTCATGCCGTTCTTAAGGGCGCTGGTGGTGATGTGATCCGCTATGATGATCACAGTCCGCTTGTGTATGGTAAGGCTGACTATGCAAACCCATTTTTCATTGCCTACGCACCAGGTGTTGATCTGAAAAAAGCCTGAGATAAGGTCAAATTGACCATGAGTGATCAGACTGTCAGCGTAATTATCGTCAGCCGTGAGCGGCCTGATGCATTACGTCGATGTCTGATCGCTGTTGCACAGTTGCAATATAGTGCGTTCGAGGTTGTGGTTGTCGCATGTCCTGCCGGGATTGCAGTGACCGAAGAACCTGACGTTTTGTCGGATATTAAGTGCATCGCGTTTGATGAGCCTAATATCTCGGCAGCCCGCAATATTGGCTTGATCCATGCTGCGGGTGAGATCGTAGCGTTTATCGATGACGATTCAGTTCCCGAACCCCAGTGGTTGCGCCACTTAGTAGCCCCTGCCGCGCGGAGTGATGTTGCGGCGATGGGAGGATTTGTGCGTGGGCGCAACGGGATCACCTTTCAATACAAATCGAGAATACTTGATGCCCAAGGCACGCCGCAGGATATAAGTATCGACCCTCTTCAAGCGACGGTTTTGATTCCGCCAAAGGGAAAGGCGATAAAAACCGAAGGCACTAATATGGCCTTTAGGCGTGACGTGTTGGTTGCCATCGGCGGCTTTGATCCGGCCTTCCGGTTTTACTTGGACGAGACAGATGTGAATATGAGGATTGCGCGGGCAGGCCATGCCACCGCACTGGTTCCCTTGGCGCAAGTACATCATGGATTTGCAGCAAGCGCGACCCGGCGAAATGACCGCGTCCCGCGTGACTTGTACGAGATTGGAGCCAGTTGGGGTGTTTTTCAACGCAAGCATCTTCCCAAAGAAGACCGTGCACCGCACTGGCAAGAACAATGCGCGTCTGAGAGAAAAAGGCTTCTAGGCCATATGGTTGCGGGTGGATTAGAGCCACGTGATGTGCGGAGGTTAATGAAACGGTTGATTGCCGGATATGCTGACGGACAGCAGCGTAATTTTGGTAACGCACCTTTAGCAAGGCATTCAGTTTTGCCCTTCCGCCCCTTAAACGTTCCACACAGGACTGCAAACTTTACGGTAGTTCGCGGATTGCGAGGAGTAACAAATCTAAAGGATGCAGCGACCCGTGTTGCATCGGGAAGCATCGAAACGGTTTTGATTTTATCGCGCACGGCTCTGTATCACCGCGTTTCGTTCAATTCTCAGGGAGTTTGGGTGCAGCGGGGCGGGTTGTTCGGCCGTTCCGAACGTACAGACAGCCTGTTTAGGCTAAAGACAATTTCTCGCCGATGTTGCCAAGAGCGTGATCGTGTTGCTCTTGTTCGGGGTCTCCACAAAGGGTAAAAGTTAAGATGAATTAGATTTTCCCCGTACATTTAAGCAGTTTGGTCATATTTGCGCCTTGGTTGCGCACCAATAGAATTGCTATGTTTTAATTGTGATGTCTTCTGGGCCAATTATCTAAATGTGTAGAGTGTGGTCTCTCTAGGTAGAGCAAAAAGTAATTATGTGAGGTCTACGAAAAGATATGACAAATAAAGTCACAACAGCAGTATTTCCAGTTGCAGGCATGGGGACACGATTCCTTCCAGCGACAAAGTCCGTGCCAAAAGAAATTATGACTTTGGTTGATCGTCCTTTGATCCAATACGCTATTGATGAGGCCCGTGCTGCAGGCATTACAGAATTTATTTTCGTGACTTCACGCGGGAAGGGAGCGCTAGAGGACTATTTTGATCTCGCGCCGAATCTTGAAGAAGAGTTGCGCCGCAAGGGTAAGAATGAACTTTTGAGCGTGCTCGAAGAAACTAACATGGACAGTGGTGCAATTGCATATGTTCGTCAGCACAAAGCGCTGGGCCTTGGCCACGCTGTGTGGTGCGCGCGCCGTTTGATCGGCGATCAGCCCTTTGCGGTTATCCTGCCAGACGATGTGATCTCGGCAGAGAAGCCCTGTTTGCAACAGATGGTAGAAGCCTACGCAGAGACTGGCGGTAACATGGTTGCAGCAATGGAGGTGCCGCCGGAAAAGACGTCGTCTTATGGTGTGTTGGATGTAGTGAAAGAGGATGGGAACCTGCTCGACATTAAAGGCATGGTAGAAAAACCCAAAGCTGAAGATTCTCCATCAAACCTAGCTGTGATTGGCCGATATATTTTATCTCCGACAGTTCTAAAAAACCTCGACGAGATGAAGCAAGGCGCAGGTGGTGAGATCCAGCTGACAGACGCAATCGCTGCGGAGCTAGAGCAAAAGCGTAAAGTTTATGGCTACCGATTTTCTGGACAACGATTTGATTGCGGCTCTAAGTCGGGCTTTTTGCAGGCAACTGTTGCTTATGGCTTGGCTCGTCCAGAGCTTCGTGGTGACCTTGCTGCGTACATCAAAGATATTGCTCCAACTCTGACGTAAGCCCGACGTGGGCGGAAAGGGTGCGTATCGTTGAATATGAGACCGACTAGCACGCCGTCTGCTCGTTTGCTCGACTTTACCCGTCTTTTACGCCGTGCTGGGCGTGTTTGGACAGGTGTGGATCGTGTTGAGCTGGCCTATATGGAGGCGCTGATCGCGGACACGTTGCCTGTATGGGGCTTGGCACGGACGCCCTTTGGGTATGTTTTGTTGGACGAGGCGGGTCTGACAGAGATATACCGCCGCCTGACTGGCGACACCGCGTTTTCTACACCTGATGTGTTGTCTCGTTTGCAGTTCAGAACAAAGACGACCTCACGTGGTGCGCAGACTGACGCCCGCAGGTTTGCTATCGGCCGTTGTTTGCCGCGCGGACTGGCCAAGCTTTTGCGTTGTATGCTGCCAGCGGGAGTAGCCTACCTGAATACTGGACATAGCAACCTGACAAACCGGGTTTTGACATCAGTGCGTAGCGTGCCCCATTCTCAAATATCGGTCTTTATACATGATGTTATACCGCTGGAGTTTCCACAATATCAACGAGAAGGAACCGTTGAACTGTTCGAGAAAAAGATGCTGCAAGTTCAGAAACATGCTGATCTGATCATCTATAATTCGGTTGATACAAAGGAACGCACCGAGGCTGTAATGATCCCATGGGGGGATGTTCCGAAAGGCATTGTTGCCCATTTGGGGACAGTAACTCCTGCGCCTGATGCATCAGAGATCCCTCAAGGTGCGCTGCCTGAAACACCGTATTTTATAACCGTGGGCACGATCGAGCCTCGAAAAAACCACTCTTTGCTGCTGGATGTATGGGAGCGGTTGGGCCCGCAGGCCCCCATGTTACTGATTTGTGGTGGGCGCGGATGGAACAACGATGATGTGTTTTTGCGGTTGGATGCGCTGGGGAAAAACACTCGGGTGAAGGAGCTGTCCGGCCTAACTGACGGCGCATTGATGGCGCTCATTGAGGGGGCGCATGGCATGTTGTTTCCCAGTCATGCGGAAGGGTTTGGCTTACCTGCTGTTGAAGCGTTACAACTTGGGACTCCCGTTTTGTGCAGCAATAAGGCGACATTCAGAGAAATCCTTGCAAATAACGCGGTTTATCTAGATGATTCAGACCAAAGGTTGTGGGAAGAAGGCATAGTGAACTGGTCCAAACAGGCTCGTGAAACGTTGAGGGTAGATGGTTTTGAAGCGCCTACGTGGGCGGAGCATTTCAAGATCGCATTAAGTTTTACCTGATAGGCGTTCTAGAAAGCTGACGGACCAAAAGTATGAGGGCAGTGTTTGGGTGCGATCCAATCATATCGGCTGAGGCTGCAACGGCAACGTTGGCGTGCCAGGGCATTTAGAAAGCGGCGCGAATTAAAATGCGTTGTGGACCGGACCGATCAAATTCGGGCCGACGATATTCTGTTGTTCTGTACGCAACGAAACGAAAAAATCCGCCTCTCCTACTTCCTTGATTACTATCGTAAGCAAGGCGTGAATCATTTCTTTTTTGTGGACAATGACAGTGACGATGGTGCGTTGGATTATCTGCGTAATCAGCCTGATGTGTCGCTGTGGTCTACACGTTCTAGCTATCGGCGTTCGCGTTTTGGTGTGGACTGGTTGAACTGGCTGCAGCGTAAGTATGCACATGGTCACTGGACACTGACCGTCGATCCGGACGAGTTTTTGGTTTATCCATTTTGCGATACCCGCCCATTGCGCGCGTTGACCGATTGGTTGGATGCATCATCGATTAAATCGTTTTCGGCGATGCTATTGGATATGTACCCAAAAGGGCGGTTAGATGAGCAGCCCTATCATTCCGGTGAAGATCCGATTGAGATTGCCTCATGGTTTGACAGTGGCAACTATACGATGGCGCGCAATCACGCGTTCACAAATCTATGGATTCAGGGTGGTCCACGTGCGCGCGTATTCTTTGAAGGTGAGCCAGCAAAAGCACCGGCATTGAATAAGGTGCCATTGGTGAAATGGGACCGCAAATATGTTTATGTCAGCTCTACACATATGCTGCTGCCGCGCGGCTTGAATCAAGTCTACGATGAGTGGGGCGGGGAGAAGGCCAGCGGCGTGTTGCTGCATGCAAAGTTTCTGGACACTTTCGGGGCAAAAGCCGCCGAAGAATTGGAACGAGGTCAGCACTATGCTGGATCGGTCGAATACAAAGCATATGCCGAGCAGGTTAAGGATAACCCGCAACTTTGGTGTAAGTGGAGTGAGAAATATATCAATTGGCGTCAGCTAGAAATTCTCGGCTTGATGTCAAAGGGGAACTGGGCGTGACCGCCTCTATGGGGGTTGCGATGCTGGTGCACACGGCGCTAGGTCGTGCCGAACAGGTTGCCCGGCATTGGGCGGCAGCTGATGTACCAGTGGTAATTCACGTTGACCGTAACGTTCCCAAGAAAACCTACGATGGCTTTGTTGCTGCTTTGGCGGACGTGCCCAATGTCCTTTTCAGCAAACGATATCGTTGCGAATGGGGTACATGGGGCATTGTTGCGGCATCTCAAGCAACTTCAGAACTCATGTTGGCAAGCTTTCCTGACGTGCGCCATGTTTACCTTGCATCGGGATCCTGTTTGCCATTGCGGCCAGTCCATGAACTGATCGATTACTTGGCCGAACGTCCGCGCACCGATTTTATCGAAAGCGCGACAACTGCAGATGTTCCGTGGACGGTTGGTGGATTAGACGAAGAGCGGTTCACGATGCACTTCCCGTTTTCATGGAAGCGCCACCGGTACTTGTTCGATAAAACCGTCAGTATCCAAAGATCAATAAAACTCAAACGGCGGATGCCGCATGGTTTGGTGCCACATATGGGATCGCAGTGGTGGTGCCTAACACGGCAGACCCTTTCTGCTGTTCTGCAGGATCCTGAACGCCCTAAATATGACCGCTATTTCCGGCACGTCTGGATTCCTGACGAGAGCTACTTTCAAACCCTTTCGAGGCTCTATTCGACAAATGTTGAAAGCCGTTCCCTGACTCTGTCAAAATTTGACTTTCAGGGTAAGCCACATATTTTCTATGACGATCATCTACAGTTGTTGCGTCGATCCGATTGCTTTGTTGCGCGTAAGATTTGGCCCTATGCGGATCGCTTGTACGAGGCGTTTCTTACAGACGCAGCTGGGGCGATGAAAAAGACTGAACCAAACCCTGGTAAGATTGACCGTATTTTTGCTAAAGCCGTTGAGCGGCGGACAAGGGGTCGTTCAGGCCTATATATGCAAAGCCGATTCCCCAATGAAGATTGGGAGAACGGCGTGACGGCGGCTGAATACTCGATGTTCCAGGGGTTTTCGGAGTTGTTCGAGAATTTTGAACCTTGGCTGCATAACGCAACAGGCGCACGGGTACATGGTCACCTCTTTGCGCCAGACCGTGTCCATTTTGCTGAAGGGCAAACGACCTTGAATGGTGCGCTCAGCGATAATGCTATTCAACGCGATTATAACCCTGAAACCTTTTTGACAAACCTGATCTGGAATACCCGCGGGGAGAGGCAGTGCTTTCAATTCGGCCCTCACGACACTCAGGAAATTAACTGGCGTATTGCCAAAGATCCGAATGCGCAAATTTCAGTGATTACCGGCGCATGGGCCGTTCCGTTGTTCAGATCAAACATGGATTTTACGGACATTCGCCGCATTGCTGCTACCTTGCAAAAAATCGAGAGCGAGCACATGGATGTTCTCCGGTCTCCTTATACGAAATCGCGTGTTCGTATTTGGTCCATGGCGGAATTCATTGAAGCCCCCATGGAGCCATTGCAAGGAATTCTAGACGAGATCGGACAAGCGCGGATTAGACGCCTATCCGAAGCTCCAAAGATGGTTGATTTGCACGGTTTTGGGCAATTCCTTCAAAACCTTAAAAATCAGGGCATGCACCCATATTTGATGGGTGACTTCCCTGTAGAACGTGGTCCGGTTTCTAGCACTGATGTGCCGCGTAAACCCTATCTGGTGAAATAGAATGACAGAACGATTTAGCAGCTTTGTTGTGTTCGCAGAAATGCGAACTGGATCTAACTTTTTGGAGGCAAACCTAAATGCGTTTGCTGGGATCACCTGTCACGGAGAGGCATTTAATCCGCATTTTATTGGCTACCCAAACACCACAAACATACTAGGCGTTGATCAGGCCGCTCGAGATATGGAACCAGCAGTGCTGCTGCGTGCGATACGTCATGATCATGGCGTGATGGGGGGCTTCCGGTATTTCCATGATCACGATCCGCGCGTTCTTGACCTTGTTCTTGATGACCCGAAATGCGCCAAGATTATTCTCACTCGGAACCCAGTAGAAAGTTACATCAGCTGGAAGATTGCGCAGGAAACTGGCCAGTGGAAACTGACTGATGTTAAGGCGCGAAAGGGTGCGAAGGTTACTTTTGACGCGACTGAATTTGAAACCCACCTTGAAGCTTTGCAACAGTTCCAATTGCTGTTGATGAACAGGATGCAGGCCAGTGGCCAAACGGCGTTCTATGTTGCGTATGAAGATCTGCAAAGCGTGGACGTTATGAACGGAATGGCAGCTTATTTGGGCGTGCCAGAGACGTTGGATGAACTGGATAAGAATCTTAAAAAGCAAAACCCAAGTCCGCTATCTGAAAAAGTAAGCAACTTTGCGCAGATGGAGCAAGCGCTGGGACGGTTAGACCGTTTCGATCTGACAAGAACGCCCAATTTTGAACCCCGGACCGGTCCGAATGTGCCTGGTTACGTGGCTGGCGTAAACGCTCCACTGTTGTTTATGCCGATTGCGGGTGGTCCCCAGCAAGAAGTACGCCGTTGGCTTGCCGGACTGGATGGCCAAAAACAGAATGCCCTAGGTATGAAGATGAACCAAAAGGAGCTACGCCAATGGAAGCGCAACACTGAAGGCCACAGAAGTTTTACGGTGCTACGCCATCCGCTTTTGCGTGCGCATGAAGTTTTCTGTCATCGGATATTGAATTCGGGGCAAGGGAGCTTTTTGCAGCTACGGCGCACGCTTGTGCGTCGTTATAAAATGCCACTGCCCGAAGAAGGGCAAGAAGGTGGTATCGATTTGGCTGGGCACCGCACCGCATTTATGGCGTTTTTGACATTCCTAAAAGGGAACCTTGCCGGCCAAACGGCTGTTCGGGTTGATAACGCGTGGGCAACTCAGGCCCAGCTCATCCAAGGGTTTGGTGAATTCACCTTGCCAGATGTGATTCTGCGAGAAGATTCGCTGGGAAATGATCTTGTGACACTGGCTGCTAGTGTTGGTTATTCAGATGCGGCCCGCATCGAAGCTCCATCTTTCCATGGGTCATTTGCGCTGGACGAATTTTATGACGACGAAGTTGAGGCATTGGCTCAAGATGTTTATCAGCGCGACTATATGATGTTCGGGTTTGGTCGTTGGCGATAGTGATCTAGGCGGCTTTTACGGCCTCAGCTTCGGTCAAGATCGTATACAGAGTGTTTGCGCTTGGGTTTGCGCGTAGTTTGCTGCAGATTCCACTATCGCGCAGGGTACGAGACACCAAGGCCAGAGCCTTAAGGTGCTCAACGCCAGCGTTTTCCGGAGCAAAAAGAGCAAATGCAATATCTACGGGCTGTCGGTCAACCGAACCGAAGTCGACAGGCTTTTCTAGCAATACAAACAAGCCTGTAACCTCTTCAACGCCAGGAAGGCGGGCGTGAGGTAATGCCACGCCGTGGCCCACACCTGTGGGCCCCAGCGCTTCGCGGGCGATCAGGGCTTCGACTACTCTTTGCGTGTTCAGGCCATAAGCACCCTCGGCCAGCTCACCCAGTTCCGTAAGGAGCCGTTTCTTGCTGGTTGTGGATGACAATACCTTTACCGCCTGAGGCGTTAGAAGTTTCGCGAAGTTCATGTATCTTCATTCCCTGTAGGCACGTGGAGTGTGCCGTAGCTCAGTCTCTAGGCAGGGTCAATCCAGCCGATGTTTCCGTCTTCCCGGCGGTACACTACGTTGACCCCATCTTGGCCTTGTTTTTTGAACACCAGTGCAGGCGCGCCAGACAGCTCCATTTGCATCACTGCTTCACCGACAGACAAGGTTGCAATTTTTGTCTCCATTTCGGCGATGATCATAGGCTGGAGAGTTTCCGGCTCGTCTCCTTCGGTATCCTTTTCTGATGCAAGGATATACGAGGAAGCTCCAAAAAGTTCAACTGGTTCTGCTCGTTCGCGATGGTGGTCCTTCAATCTACGCTTGTAACGCCTCAGTTGCTTTTCCATTTTCTCAGCGCATCCGTCAAAGGCTGCATAAATCTCGTTAGCATGTGCTTTGGCAGACGCAGTAAGGCCCGTGGAGAGGTGTACGGTGCATTCGCACACATACTCATGGCCAGATTTGGAAAAGACAACTTGCGCATCAGTCGGTCGTTCGGCGTATTTTTGAACAGCCACATTAAGTTCTGTTTTCACGTGGGTCTGTAGTGCTTCGCCGATGTCGATTTGTTTTCCGCTGATTTGGTAACGCATAGTGTCTCCTTCAATGTGTGACCTGATCCCAAAAGGCGCGCCCTATTCGGGCTGCTGATTGTGGATTCAGATGCGGGAAATGGCAGCAAGCAGCAGGTTGTTCGGAGCCATTCCACCCGAAGGTGGCAAGGTCGTTTCATACATGCATAGCCAGTTTGCCATACCTAATTAGACGGCAAATCAGATGTCAAAGTCAATCAAATTTGGTGAAGTTAGTGGACTTGCGCGCGGCAAATGGCTCAAGAAATCTTAAAATTGTCACCAAGGTAGACCCGACGTACATCACCGTCCTTAACGACTTCGTCAGGCGTTCCGGACATGAGAACGCGCCCTTCGTGCAAGATATAGGCGCGATCAATAATTTCTAATGTTTCTCGAACGTTATGATCTGTGATTAGTACACCGATGCCACGTTTTTTCAGATCTGCAACTAAATGCCGGATATCCCCTACTGAAATGGGATCAACGCCAGCAAAAGGTTCATCAAGCAACAGATATTTTGGGTTTGCTGCTAAACTGCGTGCGATCTCGACGCGTCTGCGCTCACCACCGGACAAGGCCAGGGCAGGTGCGCGACGTAGATGTTCGATTGAGAACTCGCTGAGCAATTCTTCTAGGCGTTCTTGCTTTTTACGGCGATTTTTTTCAACTATGTCGAGGATCGCCAGAATGTTTTCCTGAACTGACATGCCGCGAAAAATGCTCATTTCTTGCGGCAGATACCCGATCCCCAGTTGTGCGCGACGATACATGGGCAGGGTCGTAACGTCCCTGCCGTCAATCGTGACGCTGCCACTTTCTGGTGTTACCAATCCGGCAACGGAATAGAATGTGGTTGTTTTTCCCGATCCGTTTGGACCGAGCAAGGCCACGACTTCGCCGCGCATCAATTCCATCGAGAAGTCCCGCAGGACGACTTTTTTGCGATAGGATTTGCGCAGGTGCGAAATACGAAGGCCCGCGTTACCTTCGGCGACCTTTAGAACGGGTTTTGCCATTAGTTTTTGCTACCCGTTTGCAATCGCGTTTTTACGTTGCCCGACATGCGGGCGGTTCCGTCACGTAACCGAATGGTCATGGTGTCTGCGCTTAGGGCACTTGCACCCTGCGCAAGCAGAACATTGCCGCTCATAACGATGGTGCCTTCATCAATGCTATAGTCTGCGCGCTGCGCTTCGGCGGCATCTGGGCCAGATACCAGCGTTACACCACCCGTCGCTTCCATTTTGGCAATTCCGTCTGCTGTTTCACGGTAAACAACCAACACACGTTGGGCAGATAAGCGCATTTCGCCCTGACCTATAACAACATTTCCAGTAAATATTGCGGTGCCAGTATCCTGATCAACTGACAACTCATCTGAGCTAACTTCAACAGGAAGGTTAGTATCCTGCGCTATGGTGCCAAAGGCAACACTAGCACCTTGGGCTATAGCAGATGAGGAAAAGAGCGCTACAAACAGCGCGATCAACAACAATCGAAGACCCATAATTTAAAACACTCTCTTACTCATTTAGGGGTGTATACCAGTTTCACGCCGTCACTGAAAACCATTTGCGTTGAATCACCCTGATTTGATGAAAACACCCGCATTTTCCCAGCTGTAAGAGCGCCTAGAGGGCCATCAACCTGCACTTCTTGTGGGGATGTGATGTCTAGCGTGGATACTAATGCGTTAATTTGATCTGTAATGATGTGGTAACCAGATGAAGTAACCATTGAAACTTCGCCTGTCAGTGCGGCGGTATCACCTGCAATGTCTAGCTCGACAACGTTAGCCTCTAGTTCGAATTTTGCGCCTCGTGCGGTTTCTAGCGAGGCAGTTGCGTCTTCGGCGCGGTTGATGCCGATCTGGCCACTTAAGGTGATCAGTTTCTGTGCGGTAAATGAAATCTGATCACCATCAGGTGTGGAGCCGGAAAAGAATGGTCCGGTTATTTGTTGATCGCGCAATCGATCCTGAATTTCTTTATCGGCAAATGGAATCGCTGTTTCTGTCTCCATCGCTCGCGAGAGGAGAAACAAAGTTGATAACAGCGCAAGCGCTGAAAGTGGGAATGCCACCTTTAGTAATGCGATGGTACGTGAATGGCGGTCCCGCAATATCATGAGTGTGCAAAGATGTCCGAATCGGGCCAACCATCTAGATCAAGTTTGGCGCGCATTGGCAGGAAGTCAAAACAGGCTTGTGCCATTTCCATTCTGTCTTCACGCTCCAGCATAACATTCAAGGCGTCGCGGAGACGGTGAAGGTATAGAACATCGGAAGCAGCGTAATCTATCTGTGCCTTAGTCAATTTTGCAGCACCCCAATCGCTGGATTGTTGTTGTTTGGAAATGTCGACTGACAACAATTCCTGAAGCAATTTGGCCAGTCCATGGCGGTCGGTGTAAGTACGTATCAGGCGACTGGCGATTTTAGTGCAGTAGACAGGCGCGGTAACTGCACCAAAAGTGTTCAGCATTGCCGCAATATCAAACCGCCCATAGTGAAAAAGTTTTAGCACATCAGAATCTTCGAGCAGCTTGCACAAATTGGGGGCTTCGGTTTGGCCGCGTGCAATTTGTACCAGATGCGCATGCCCATTTCCGTTAGAAAGCTGGACAAGACACAACCGGTCACGGTGGGGATGCAGCCCCATGGTTTCGCAGTCAATTGCCACCATTGGCCCAAGGTCTAGCCCGTCTGGAAGGTCGTTCTGATATACTTTGTTTGTCATGGTGCGTTCTATACTAGGGTAAGGACAAAGGGGAAAGCGCGGGACATTCAGCTCGGCAGGATATGGGATAATGGAGGTCTGGGTAGATCTCTGAGAAGCTTATCCACCAAGACATGGCATCTTTGACCGGCCCAGTTTTCCGGCAACAAAGTGAGCGGAAGTGCGGGGTGGCGCAGCACGATCCGTCGCCAGTTATGAACGATCAGGCAGCGAAGCACTGCGGTTTGTAAATGGTTTGGCCTGTTGTGGGACAGGGCACGTTCGACGTTTTGCAACACAGGGATGAGGGCGCTGTATTCGTCCTCCAACATTTGGGGGGCCATTTGCTGGCGCAGCCAGCTTGGGGCCGCGTTGCCATTTACCGTTAAGGCGGAGGTCGGGGCACATGCATTTGGTCCGCCCAAATACACGCGAGGCAATACTGGAGTAAAACCTCTGAGTGCCATTTCATCGCGGGTTAGCGTGCTGCTGTCTTCAAGCAATATAAGTTGCCAGTTGGCTTCACGGTCCGTTGGGCTGGCATAGATCCGCGCGCTGGCTTGCAAGGTTTCTTCACGACTCGTGAGCGTTAGCGCATGACGGCGTGTGCGTCCTTGTTTTTGTGAAGCAATCCAACCGTCATTACGTAAGCGGTGTAGCGCAACACGTACGGCTTCGGGCCGGACATCAACCTCAGCCATTATAGCAGATAAAACGGGACCGTCGATTGTGCTGCCTTCTGGTTGCGCAAGATCGCCGAAGATGGTCACCATTAACGACCATACCCGCTGCCCGCCCAGCGCAAGCAACGCAGTTTTGGTTTGCTGATAGGTTTCAGGCGTCATGTGATGATCCGTTAGGGCATATCTATTACCAATATAGGTCCATTAAGCCGCCACAACAACGCCACCTTGTTTAAGACACTTCTTCAGCGATGAGGCTGACAAAATCGCCAATCTTTACCAGTCCGGGAACATGGCGTGCGGTAAGAACACCAGCACGTAGGGCGCAGCATTCTACGGGTGCAATTCCGGTCTGATCAGCGGGCCAGATGCGGGCGATGGGTTGGCCAACTTCTACTAGATCACCAAGTTCGACTAGATATTCGATCAGGCCTGCCAATTGGGAAAACAAGAAGCAGTCTTCATCCGGCATATCGAGCTGAATGGTGGAGGCCATTGCTGCCTCACCGTCAAGAATTCCCGCATGGATCAGCAGATTGCGAATGCCTCTGCGGGCAATTTCAATGGTGCGGGCAGTAGATGTTCCTGCACCACCCAATTCGGTTGTGACAAAAACCTTCCCTTGTCGTTCGACTTCGGTGTCGAACATGCCAATGTTGTCGATTTCTAACATCCGGACAGAAAAGGGTGCGTTAAACGCCTGCATTGCGGCCATGCAAGCGGCCTCTTGTGATTTGTCCTCAAGGATGTGGGCAGCCGCAAATGGCAGAAAATCCAGAGTGCTGCCGCCTGAATGGAAATCAAGCACGATGTCGGCTTTTGGCACCAGTTGGGTGGCGATGAAATGGCACAGCTTTTGAGTAATCGTACCGTCAGGTCGACCCGGAAAGCTACGGTTCATGTTTGCCCCGTCGATAGGGGAACATCTTTTCCCAGCGGCAAAGGCAGGCATGTTCATCATAGGTAAGATAATCACGCGGCCTTTGATGTTTTCGGGTTTGAGTGTGATTGCCAGCTCTTGCAGCGCAATAGGCCCCTCATACTCATCGCCGTGATTTGCGCCAGTCATCAAGGCTGTAGGACCGTCGCCGTTTGATATGACGGTGATGGGAACCATGACAGATCCCCATGCGCTATCATCACGACTATGGGGTAGCTTGAGGAAACCGTGGTGAACACCATCGGCATCAAGAGGTATCGTGGGCGTGATGGTCATGCCTTCACCGACAGTTCACGCGGCGTACCGCAAAGACACTCGTATCCGCTATCTGTTATCAGGATTGGTTCGGTGATTTCTAAACCTCCATCATCCAGCCAAAGCGCGGGCATAAAGTGGAACGTCATGCCAGGCTGCAGAATCGTAGTATCCCCACGGCGGAACGAGATCGTCCGCTCGCCCCAATCGGGTGGATAGCTGATGCCAATGGCATAGCCGCAACGACTGTCCTTTTCAAAGCCGGCCTTGTTCAGAGTGGCGTTAAACGCATTGGCTATATCTTGCGCCTGATTGCCAGGTTTTGCTTGCTCCAACCCTGCGGCGATCGCATCAAGCACAGCAGCCTCAGCATCTCTAAACTTCTGAGGAACTTTACCTAGGAATAAGGTGCGCGATTGCGGGCATTGATAGCGTTTGTGCGCGCCAGCGATTTCGAAAAACGTTGCTTCCCCCTCTTTCATCGGACGGTCGTCCCACGTGAGGTGCGGCGCAGTCGCATCTAAGCCTGAGGGTGCCATAGGGACAATCGCAGGATAATCGCCCCAATGCCCATCCGCACCTTTTATGCCTGTGGCGTAAATTTCTGCAATTAGATCATTCTTGCGCAGTCCAGGTTCTGCGACTTCAAGAATCCGCGCGTGCATAGCCTCAACAATTCGCGCGGCGCGGCGCATGTACTCGATCTCTTGTGGCGATTTAACCGCGCGCTGCCAGTTCACCAAACCTGTCGCATCGCGCAGTGCAGTGTGGGGCAGCGCCGCCGTGAGCGCGGCATGGGCCGCGGCAGTGTAATAGTAATTGTCCATCTCCACACCGATGGTGGCCTGTTCCAACCCGTGCTCAACCAGCAGGCCAGCCAGCTCACTCATCGGGTGTTTCTCGGGGTTTTGAACGAAGGTGTCATTATACCCCCGAATGCTATCTGAGCTTTCCATGAAGACCGTGCGGCGTGCGCCTTGTGCATCCATTTCGCGGCCCCACCAAATTGGTTCGCCTGTCAGGGTTAGGATAACACCTTGGTGCACATAAAACGACCAGCCATCATACCCCGTGAGCCAGGACATATTCGATGGATCAGTGACAAAGATTGCCTGTAACCCTGCAGCCTCCATTGCGATGCGCGTTTTGGCTATGCGCTCAAGATATTCAACGGTCGTGAAATTGGAGTCGTATGTTGACATGTGCTGGCCTGTGATTTGTGAAATCTCTGTCAAAACGGTCCTTTGTTTTTGATGTTCACGCAAGGATTTAGTTTTCGAACATCGTGATAGACGCAGTGCATAAAAACCCCTAGCCATATTCGGAAGAGTAAGTAGCCGTTTGGAATAAGGAAAACCCAATGACCAAGTCGCAGACAAATGATGTGCTGTCCCAATGGGACCATGACCACTTTTTCCACCCCTCTACGCATCTGGGTCAGTTTGCCCGACGTGAAATGGGGAACCGGATCATCCAAACGGCGAGTGGTGTCCACATTACTGACCGCGAAGGCCGTAGCTCGCTCGATGCTTTTGCGGGGCTGTATTGTGTGAACGTCGGATATGGCCGTACCGAAATAGCAGATGCGATTGCAGCGCAAGCGCACGAGCTGGCCTATTATCATTCCTATGTTGGACACGGCACCGAAGCATCTATCACCTTGTCGCGCATGATTGCTGAGCGCGCCCCTGATGGGATGAACCACGTCTATTACGGGATGAGTGGATCAGACGCGAATGAGACCAACATCAAACTAGTCTGGTATTACAATAACGTCCTTGGACGCCCCAAGAAGAAAAAGATCATATCGCGCTGGCGTGGGTATCACGGTTCTGGTTTGGTGACGGGATCGCTGACAGGGCTAGAGCTGTTTCACAAAAAATTTGACCTGCCGCTGGATCATGTTGTTCACACCGAAGCGCCATACTATTTCCGTCGCGAAGACCGGAATATGAGCGAAGCAGAGTTTTCCGCTGATTGTGTCGCAAAGCTGGAAGAGCTCATTGAACGTGAAGGGGCCGATACCATTGCAGCCTTCATCGGTGAACCTGTGCTGGGGACCGGTGGGATCGTGCCGCCACCCGAAGGCTACTGGGCCGCTATTCAAGCGGTTCTGGATAAGCATGATATCCTTCTTATCGCGGATGAAGTTGTCACAGGATTTGGCCGTTTAGGCACTATGATGGGGTCGGAGCATTATGGCATGAAGCCGGATCTGATTACGATCGCAAAAGGCCTGACATCAGCTTATGCGCCTTTGTCGGGGTCGATTGTTTCGGATAAAATGTGGGCAGTGTTGGAGCAGGGAACAGACGAGTTTGGCCCAATTGGCCATGGCTGGACCTACTCGGCGCATCCCATCGGGGCGGCGGCCGGTGTCGCGAACCTTAAACTTTTGGATAGCCTTGATTTGGTGAACAATGCTGGCTCAGTCGGTGGATACCTGAATACTGCCATGACGCAGGCGCTGGGCGAACATGCAAATGTTGGTGACATCCGCGGCGAAGGAATGTTGTGTGCAGTCGAGCTGATGAAAGACCGCGACAGCCACGTTTTCTTTGATCCAGCTGATAAAGTTGGCCCGCGCATTGTTGCAGCGATGCTTGATCGAGGGGTGATTGCACGTGCTATGCCACAGGGCGACATTATTGGTTTTGCGCCACCTTTCTCGCTCACGCGCGAGCAGGCAGACGAGGTTGTAGGTGTGACCACGGCGGCAGTCGCCGAAGTTCTGGGGGACGGATAGCTTTTCCCAATTGACGGTTTCTAAGGCGGCAGTAATTTCGTGCTCTTTTTTGAGTCTTTGCTGCCGTGTTACCTTAGGTTTTTTGCTAATTTCGTAGCTAAAGCAGTTTGATCAGTTAGGGTCACTATTATGAATAGTCTCATGTTTAAAATTCGCCAGGTGCTTTTTGCGCTGTATATTCTGTGTCCGGTTGCTGTTTTCGCGGCAGATATCGAGCAATTTGTAGGAACCTATGAAGGCGAGGCGCAATTCGTTTTTGATGGTGAAACTAAAAAGCGCGACATGAGCACTACAATTACGGCGACCAAGAAGGGATTTGAACTCAGTTGGACATCGGTCACCTACAAGGGTGATGGCCGGACAAAAGCGAAAACCTACACCGTAGAATTCATCCCCAGCAATCGCGATAACATCTACAAATCAGCGATGAAGACAAACGTTTTTGGTAAGGCGACGCCTTTGGATCCGCTTCAGGGAGAGCCGTTTGTTTGGGCGCGGTTTGAAGGGGACACACTTTCGTTGTTTTCATTGTTCATCAATGCACACGGCGAATATGAATTGCAGGAATTCCACCGCACATTGGTGGAAGGCGGACTGGATTTGGTTTTTCGGTTGGTACATAACGGTACCTCTGAAAAAGAAATCATAACGACATTGAAGCGGGTTAAGTAAGGCCGCTCCAATACTGTGTCGCGTTTACTAAAACCGCTGGGGTGAAAAATCCTGAACATCCACAGAAGGCGCGCGCCCTTGTGCGAGGTCCACCACAACCTTTCCTGTCATCCCCCCCAAGGTCAAACCGATGTGTTGATGGCCAAATGCCAAAATGACGCGGTCGGATGTTTTTGAAGAGCCAATCACAGGGAGTGAATCTGGCATTGTAGGGCGATGCCCCAGCCACGTGTCGTCTGGCATATCCAAGGGCCCAAACATTTCCTGAGATTTGCGGTGCAGATAGTCAGTGCGTTCTGTGTTAAATGGCGCATCTATAGCGTTGATTTCAACCGTTCCGGCAACGCGCAAGCCATCCGCCATTGGTGTTGCGTAAAATCCGGCTTCGGCCCAGCCAACGGGACGCGAAACTAGGCTGCCGAAATCTCGATAGAGCACGTGGTAGCCGCGCTCTGTGCCCAGAGGCAGGTCTTCAGCGCCCGTTCCCGTGATTTGGCGCGAACGGGCACCTGCAGTTAAGGCAAGATGCCCGCCACGCATCTGATTTCCGTCACTTAGAATGGCAGTTACACCACTGCCATCAGGTTCACAGCGTGTGACGTCATGGGGAAGGTACGTACCACCCAACGTCTCAAACCGCGTTTGCATACGGCTGACTAACTCTTGTGGACTGCGAATATGGCGCGCACCTTTAAAGCGTAAGCCACGGTGGATCGGTTGCTGTAGATTAGGCTCCAACTCGCAGACATCTTGCGCAGTAAGTTCATCAAAGGGTACGCCCTGTGACGCGCGCATCGCATTGCTGTCTTTCGCACTTTCATAACCAGTTTGGGTCGACCAAACATAAAGGCAGTCGTTGCTAACAATTAAATCTTCAGCTCCGGCTTCCTTTATCAATGGGTTCAGGCCGTCGTCGGAGTGGAGCAAGAACCGACCTAGCGCCTCACTGATATGTTTTACATGCTGTGGACGGCAGTTGTTTAGAAACGAAAGCATCCAGCGTGGGTTGCGCAGGCCATGCCCAATGTTAAAGCTCAGCGGGCTTTCCGGGCTGGTCAGGAGATTGGGAAGCGACCTAAATATTGAGGGGTGATTTACTGGTACACATGCGTAAGTTGCTATGGTGCAGGCCGAGCCGTATGTGGTGCCTGAACCGGCCGGATTTGGGTCGCAGATTAAGGTCTTTAAACCTTCCTTCTGGGCCCAAAGAGCCGTCGACATGCCGACGATACCCGCACCCACAACGATTAAGTCAAAGTCGTTATCTGACATTATATTTCTTACCTTAGTGCATCCAGTTTTCTCGATTTCTAGAAAACCTAAACTGGTTTTTGATGTCATTTCAGTTGGATTGTCGTCTGCGTTTTGGCCAACAGTTGTACCCATCCAAGATGATACGGTCGATGGCAGAGGTTTCAATCCCAAGGCCACATAGATTTATAAATGCCAAGGGGATTTTTCCTATGTGGACGACAGCCAAGGGCGCAAAAAGACCTGTTCCGCGCGCGATTTTTCATTTGTAGCATCCTGTACCAGCTTCGTTGGCGCAGAGAGGTTAATCGAAGGTCTCGTATGGGCTGGTTTTGAGCAAGGTATTTCTGTGCATCCAAATGTAGAAAACGTGAATTATTCAGCAGCTCTATTTCTTGATGAATTCGGTGGCAGTTGATCGATTTGGGTATTTTTGAAATTAAATTCAACTAAAGGTAGATGAATTATTTTGATGCTCCCACGCGACAGTAGCAAAGCGGAACGTTAGTCCAACCAAGGAATAAAACTATGCCCGTCGTTACTTCTTTGCCAACTCTGTTAAATGCACCTAACCAACCTGTGTCTGTCACAGTGAACCACTTCGGTTCCAATTTCCTTTTTGGGAAGGACGATCCGACTGAGGGGAGCTTCTATGACGTCGTCAATGATGCGGTTAATGCTCAAACATTGCGATTCCCTGGTGGAACAGTGACCGAAAATGATTTTGACATAAAAAGTACAGCTGATCTGGCTGTCCTCACTCAGTTTTTGGATTTTTGTGCCAGCAACGGGCAAAACGCGATGATCGTATTGCCGACATATAGGTTCTTTGTGGACGGCACTGATGCGAATACGAGTCCCATCAGCTCCGTGGCTGAGTCTGACATTCAGACCTTTGTTGATTTTGTATTGACTGAAGCCGCAGCTAAAGGAGTGACCATTCAAGGGTTTGAAATCGGTAATGAATTTTATCAGTTTGATTGGACGGACGCTGAATTTGCAGAACTCCAGGCGCAGTTTTCCGAATGGGTGAGTGACGCAATTGACGAGAGTAACGCGGCAGTGGATGTCTATATACAAGCAGCTCGAAACCAGGCAACAAATGAAACATTTCTTGATGCATTCAAGCCCAGTGAAAACTCAGATCCGGATCTGAGTGATGTGGATGGTATCATTACGCACCTTTATTATGGTGCTACAGGACAAGATTTGAGCCGAATCGGAGGGGTGAAAGATCGCACGGATATATTAGAAGCGGTCTGGGGCGATTATAATCTTGATACAGTTGTCACTGAGTGGAATGTGAGCGAAGATGCCAGAGAGCAGCCCGATGGTACTTTCATATATACTGGAAAAAGTGCTGTTTACGGCTTTGCCCGCCTAGCAGCGCTGACACGAGGCTTTGGTGATATTATCGGGTATGACGTCGATACGGCTATGATTTGGTCAACAATTGCAGGTGGTCGCGGTGGACGAGCAACCCTCGCTAAACAAGCCGGAGATACTCTTCCGACAGATTATGGGTCCCTTATTCTTCCGACTGGCTATTGGTACCAACTCATGGCCACAACATTGATCGACACAGAATTGGTGTCCAATCATGGGTACGACGCCGCTTTCCTTGATGGAAATGGCGATTTTGCAGGGTACTCGCATACGTTTCAGGGGACAGGTGCCAAGAACAATGACTATCATGTTGTCTATGCGAGCGGCATCTATGACCAACTTGCCCTAGACTTGGATATATCAAGCTTAATGTCAGCAGGTAGTTATGTTTACGCGACCGTTATTCGCAACGAAGGGACTACTGCCCTGAGTAACTCTGACTCGGCTGATGATATTCTGGCGGCCAATCTGATAAATGCTAACGCGAAAGCCTCAATTGAGGTGATCACGAACCTGACAAGTGATGTCGATATTACCCTTGAGTCTTATGAATTCGTCGAAATCAACGTGGTGACAGGGCACGGGCTTAATCTAGATACGGACATGTTTAATGATGTCGAAGATGATCTAACGCTGACAAATCATAACGATGTTGTCTCGACACATGGTGGGAAAGACACTGTCCGAGCAAACGGTGGTAATGATAGGATCGAGCTCGGATCAGGCAATGATGTTGGCTATGGCGGCGACGGTGCTGATACTCTGTTTGGTGAAGATAACAATGATCGTCTCTATGGAGATGTCGGAAACGACAATTTATTCGGGAATGGTGGTAATGATCGGCTTTATGGTGGTTCTGGAAATGATATTCTGCTGGGCGGATCGGGCGCGGATATCATTGATGGTGGCGATGGGATCGACCGTGCGCAATATCATACGGCGCATGCGGGTGTTTTGGTTGATTTGGAAAACCAAGGCGCTAATCAAGGCGACGCGGCAGGGGATCAATATAACTCGATCGAAAACCTGTTTGGCTCCAGCCACAATGACACCTTGCGGGGTGATGGAGGCGATAACGATATTTGGGGTTATTTCGGTAACGACGTTATTTACGGCCGAGCGGGAAATGACACCCTTCGGGGTCAGGTTGGAAATGATGTTTTGTTTGGAGGCGAGGGGCACGATGCCCTTCATGGTGACGAAGGCAATGACATTCTCGCTGGAGACGCGGGTAATGACTCGCTTTATGGCGGTGCAGGAGACGATATTTTGCGAGGCGGAGATGGCGCTGACAGCCTTAACGGCGGAGAGGGGACTGACTCTGCGCGATATATTCTGGCGGACAGTGCGGTTTCGGCTGATTTGACAAATCAAGACAACAATAGTGGTGATGCAGCTGGTGACCAATACTACTCGATTGAGAATTTGTTTGGCTCAGTTCACAACGATAGTTTGAGAGGTGACGATCTAAACAATAAGATCACAGGGTTTAATGGTAACGATGTTGTGCATGCTGAGGGCGGGAGTGACAGTGTTCTTGGCGGCTTTGGCAATGATGAACTACATGGTGAAAACGGCGCTGATACCCTGTGGGGGGAGGATGGCATCGACACATTGTTCGGCGGAGCAGGGAGTGATGGACTCTTTGGTGGTGCCGGAAATGATATTTTGAACGGCGGAGTTGGCGCAGACACCATTCATGGTGGCGAGGGGACTGATCGCGCGCAATATAGCGGAGCGGAATTTGCGGTGCTAGTCGACCTTGATGACCAAAGCATCAATGTAGGCGATGCGGCGGGGGATCAATTTTTCCTAATCGAGAATTTATTTGGCTCCGGCCACAACGACAGTCTGCGTGGAGACAGCGCCGATAACTATAT
>JAWSVL010000038.1:0-2747 GCA_033851935.1 Sulfitobacter sp. | reverse complement strand
GTGAGCTTAATGTCCTGCGCTGGGAATACACCTTGTTCGATTCCTGATTGGATGATTTCCGTCAGACCCATTTCGTAGCGATGGCGAATGTCGCGAACTGTTCCGGCATCTTTGGGGGCCATGCTGCGCACTTCGCGATAAAACAAAAACGTGTCGTCTACCCGCGCCGCATGAAAGCGAATGTGAAATTTCGCAAAATATCTAAGTGCGCATATCGGATCTTTGGGCGAATTGTCAGCGT
This sequence comes from Sulfitobacter sp., assembly GCA_033851935.1. GTDB lineage: Bacteria > Pseudomonadota > Alphaproteobacteria > Rhodobacterales > Rhodobacteraceae > Sulfitobacter. The sequence continues at coordinate 2,506 of JAWSVL010000038.1, read as the reverse complement.
CCCCAAGCCATTCATCGAGCAAGCCTTGAATGTGGGTGACCATCACATCGCCCAGCAAAGCTTGCTTTGAACCGATGTAGCGGTACAACGCGCCAGACTGTATGCCCACTTCATCGGCAAGCTGCCGCACACTCATGGCATCAAAACCCTGTTGGCGAATAAGCTTGCGCGCCACACGGCGGATTTCTGCGTGGGTTCTTTCCCCTGATGATCCAACTGTACGTGCCATTTGTGTCACCTAGTGTTTTTTGCCGCGTTGTTAGATCAATTCTAAACTAAAACGCCTCAATTTGCATCCCAACGAAAGTTGCACTCCGATTTGTTTGTGTAATTAGACAAAATTCGACGTATTCATTCAATGCAAGTTACGCGGACTTACCAATTGTTATCGAGCCATTCTGAAATCTGTTTTATGCAAATATTGCCCTGCGGAATGACTTTGCAAAGATTGACGAAGCCGTGAATTTGACCGTCGAATTTTACCAGATTGGTTGCGATGCCAGCATCCTGCAATTTTAGGGCATAGTCATTGCCTTCGTCATAGAGCGGATCAAACCCCGCAGTGATGACCATCGCCTTGGGTTGGTTGGTTAGGTCGCTGTGATGGGTTGGAGAAAAGCGAGGGTCGGTAAATTCGGTAATGTCGTCAAGATAAAGTCCGCGATAATAAGCGCAACGCGCCTTGGGAATAATGTATGCGTGTTCAAGGTCAGCAAATGACTGTGAGTTCATAAGGCCATCCAATGCCGGGTAGATGAGAACCTGCAGGCTTGGAGGAATATTTCCTTTTAGGCTCGACTGCTGACAGACGACCGCAGCCAAATTGCCGCCCGCGCTGTCGCCCGCGACGCCGACGTTTCGAGGGTCGCCTCCTAGTTTTCGAGCGTTTTCGCGCACCCAAAGATATGCGGCCAAACAATCGTCCACACCCGCTGGAAAGGCGTTTTCCGGTGCGAGCCTGTAGTCAACTGATAGCACAATGCATTTTGACCATTTGGCGATTTTTCCGCAAAGTCCGTCATGGGAATCCAGGTCGCCCTGTACCCAACCGCCACCATGATAAAACACCAAAATCGGTAGAAGCTCGTCACTCACTGGATGGTCACTATATAGTCGCGCACGAATGTTGCCGTTAGCGCCGGGGATTTCCATATCTTCGCGTCGAGCTAATGAAGGGCAGGGGTCATCAAAAATCTGCACCGTTTTAAGCATCTGCTCACGGCTTTCTTCAATCGGTGGGAAAACTCCCGCCACACGAATTGAATTGGCAAAACGACCGACTGCCTGTGCCTTGGCATCAATGACACGGTTTCCAACGGTTTCACGTCTTCCCCAGTAAAACAGTTTTGCCAATGGCTCCGGAAGTTTCGTGGTGATCAGTCCGCCGATCAATGCAAGTTTGCCCATAAGTGCCCCTATCTTCTAGCCAATTGAACTCAAGCTTTTTAGGCGTGCGCTTCGGGGCAGGTCAAGGCGAGTGGGATTTTGTGGAAGAGTGTTGACGGGGATATTCCACGCAATGCTCCTTATTGACCTATAAGATTGGGTAATCTAAAAAATATCCAACATTTTGAGAGATTACATTGTGTCTCCGTTATTGGTACGAAATATGTTGTTTGGTAAGAGTTCCCAAGAAGATGAAACCCTCGTGGCTATATTGGCCTCGGCCCTTCGGCGCGACATCTCGTTTGGTGCGCTTTTGCCCGATCAAAAATTGAAAATTGCCGACCTTCGCCAGCGCTATGGCGGATCAAACCATTCCATGCGCGAGACGTTGAGGCTTTTGTCTGCCGAAGGTCTGGTGGAAGCCACGGCGCAGCGCGGGTTTCGTGTCACCTCAGCTACGCAAGAAGACCTGCAAGACATTGTATTTGTGCGCCTGCATATAGAAGAGGCTGGCCTGAAGCTGGCGATTGAACTCGGCAATGTGGATTGGGAAGCTCGTTTGGTCGCCGCCCATCACGGATTGCGAAAAGCAGAAGAAGCGGTCGAGCGTATTCCTGATGATTTAACCGCGCTGCAATGGGACGAGGCGTGCCGCATATTTTCCGCTACAATAATTGAAGCGTCAGGGTCGCGTCGTCTGATCGATTTGCAAAAGAAATTTTTTGACCAGTCGCGCCGTTTCCGCCTGACCATGATGCGAGAGGGTAGGCTGGATTTTACCCAACGCGCCGCATGGCAAGACAAACTCTTGAAATCCGTACTCGCTCGCGATTGCGATGGTGCGTTGTCAGCATTGCGTCAGGATATCAATTCAGATTTAGAAGCCGGTCCTTATTGAGGCCAAATTTACTGGGAGAGAAACTATGAAAAATATTGATCGCCGTCAGGCACTGGGACTCGTGGGTGGCGCAACGCTCGTTGCTGGCCTGCCAATGCCTGCCATCGCCATGAATAAGAAAATCCGCGTGGGTGCCCTGCGCTTTACCAGCCATTCAGGCAGTTTCATTGCAGTCGAGAGAAACTATTTCAAAGAAGCTGGGCTGGATGTAGAGCTAAAATT
>JAWSVL010000037.1:0-31847 GCA_033851935.1 Sulfitobacter sp. | reverse complement strand
CAGGCGCGGCCAGTTGTTCTGGTTTGTCCCGTTTTAGGCGTTTCTTGGGCTTGATCCGCAGGTTCAGCTCCAGATCGCAGTAGATCCGGTAGACGCGTTTGTGGTTCCAGCCGTAACCCAGCACGTTGCGCAGATACAGAAAGCACAACCCGAAGCCCCAGTTACGCTTGCTCGCTGTCAGACGTTCCAGCCAGTCCGCTATTTCCTCGTTCTCGTCGCCTAACACAGGGCTGTGACGATAGCAGGTCTCACTGATCTCAAATGCCCGGCATGCAAGTGCTATGCTGACCCCATGATATGCGACCACGTTCATGGCCACCTCTCGCCCTTGAGGCGGCCTCAACGCTTTTTTCCAAAAGCTTCCTTCAGAAGATCATTCCGCATGCTCATCTCAGCATACATGCGCTTCAGGCGTCGGCTCTCGTCCGCCTTGTCCTTCATCTCAGAAATCAAAGACGCATCTATTACCCGGCAGGCGATTGCGCAGCAATCTGCCGAGAGGGCATACCGCCAGACTTGGCGCGCCATTTGCAGAAACTCGCGCTGCTCATCCCGTGCTCAAGGCATAGTTCAGAAACAAGCACGCCGCCCTCTGCTTGCTTCAGGATCCTCATGATCCACTGTCCGGCCTCTTCATCTTTGTAGCAGCGTCGGTGTTTTGCGCAGCGGCTCCGGATCTCAAACTCTTGGTCGCCGGGCGCGCGCTGCAGGGAATTGGTGCTGCGATCCTAATCGCGCTTCCTATGTCAATGGCACGCGATCTTGTGCCACCCGAACGCCTTGGTGTGGCAATGGGGATTTTCGGAACGGTGTCCGCCTTTGGCACTGCACTCGGTCCCGCGCTTTGCGGCCTGTTGCTTGGGGCGATTGGCGGCTATGCCCACAGTATTTGTCACGTTCTTCGGAACAGGGGATGTGTCTGTGGCAACCACCGATGATGTAGCGTATGCGTTTTCAATGACTTTTGTGATTGCGGCAGGTTTGACGATAGGCGCAATAAGTTTGGCAATCTACAGCGGTGCCGGGCGTCCGCAGGAAGCCGACACTTACGCAAAGTAAGCTGTCATTCGTGACCATTGGAGCATCGGTCAAAGAGGGCTCGTTCCAGTCGTTCGTTACGATGCACACCAAAGACCGCAATGCGGGACGCAAATGTGCTTAGGGTGCACTACTGCCAATAACCTCTTTCATCGCTGTTACCAAATCTCGCCTAGGGACAATTTTCCGAATTGGATTACGCAGAGCGTTTGTCGCTTTCCACAAAAAGGGTACTGTAGCTCATGAAGGGAGCTAAGGCCGTTCGGCTTCCGCTGATTAAGGGCTGCAGATGTCGGTGGCTTGCATCAAACCATAACCATAGGTGCTATCCGGCCCGGTCCGGCCAAGGTCTCTACTATTGGCGATAAGACGTTGACGTATTTGGGTGACGTCTGCGTAGGCTAACATTTTGGGTTCAGCCGCAATTCGTGCCGTTACAAAGGGAGCTGCAATAGATGTTCCGGTCATAAATCGCGTGCCTAGCGAGGTGCTTCCTAGGACGTCAACTCCGGGTGCGGCGATGTCGACGTGTGGCCCTTGGACTGCTTTGCGATAGATCTTACCTTCGGCATCTACCGCAGTAACTGCTATGACTGAGGCAAATGCTGCTGGGTATTGAACAGCGGCTTTTGGACCGGCGTTGCCCACTGCTGCGACCATTATCATGCCTCTTTTAGCTGCCCTTTTTACCGCGAGATCCAGCAATTTGTTGTACGGTCCCGCCAGCGAAATATTGACGATTTTTATGTCTTCCTCGATGAGCCAATTGAGTGCTTTGACAATCGTGTCAGTACCGGCCGCGCGCCCACCATCAACAGTTTCTTCCACAACCGCAGCACTATACAATACCGCGTTGTTCAGGCGAGTTGGGTCAGTGAGAACACCGGCGATCTCGGTGCCGTGCCGATTGGAACCAGTGGACCTCGTGGTAAAGCTCCGTTGGATCAACTGCTTGTTTGAAAGGTTTGCAACATTCGGATCAACTTTGGTGTCGATTAACCCGATTGGCACCGATACCTTGCATCCGGATTTAGGCCAATCAAGCAAGCCGTTTGCATAAAATTGCGATGATGGTCGTGTATCTAGGGCCTGCTCACGGTAAGCGTGGTTTACACCAACTGTAGAGCTAGGAATGGCCCTCTCAAGTTCCGCAATTGCTTGTTTTCCGGTTGTACCATTGGGCATTTCGAAAGAAAGCATGAACAGACCTAGTGATCTAAGTATTGTCGCTTCTCGCAATTTATACCCGTTCGCCAAAGCGAACATCTTCATTTGGTCTTGAGCGTTAGTATCTGGGATCAGAGCCACAATCTCGCTTTTATCCACAAATGCCCCTTGGGAAGTCTGCGGCCGGTCGCTAACTTGGTTGTTGTCATCACTACATGCTGAAAGTGACAGAATGAGAATAACCGCGCTAACCACAGTCAAATTCTTGAACAACATGCCTAATAACCTCGTTTTTGATATATGTTTGCGGACGATAGATTTTTAACGCCAAGATATAGACGTTCTTCAACGCGAAAGGTTCATTTTTTCTTGTTGGACAAATTTTTGAACCCTTTGAGGGTACATCACGTCAAAGAGGTATGATTGTGTTGTTTGACATAGTCATTGCAGCGCCCGCTTGCGGGAGTTAACAAAAATGTGCAGCAAGCTGATCAAGCTTGATTGGAGCGTGGATGGAACTCGACGACGAACTTCTATTTTATATACAAAACCGGCTCTCTGAGCAGGACAGGAAGGCGTTTGAAGAACGCTTGGCTACAGATGAACATTTGAGGGCTGAGTTGGCCGTACTGAAGGCGGCGCGCAACGACTTCGCGAATAACAACAAAGGCGCGTCTGATCTCGGTGCCGGTTGGGCCGAACTTGAAGGGCGCATGGATGCTGAACAGACAACAATAGCAAATGACAATCGGCCAATACGGTTGGGGCTTTTACAAGTAGCTGCAGTTTCGGTGTTTGCTGTGATGGCATGGCACTTTATTGCTGTTCCGCAATTTGTCAAAGACCCGAGCACCTTTGAAACCGTATCAGAAGAAAACGACGGCTACATAATGCAGGTTATTTTTCGCCCTGATGCCACCTTTGCCCAAACAGCGACATTCCTTACCAAGTTTGAGGGCTCGATATCTGATGGCCCCGGCGCGGTTGGCGTCTATCGCTTGCGGTTTGCTGGTCCAGAGCAGCTTGAGATTGCATTGAAGGCAGCTAAGACCAATGGCGAACTCTTCGAATTTGCAGCTGCGCAATAGCTTGCTACGTGCGCCCCAGACATCCCATTAGCAGTCGCTTTGCATGAAAGATTCGTGTTTTGACCGTGCCAACCGGAATGTCTTCCAGACTGGAAATCTCTTCGTAATTGAGGTCTTCGTAAAACGCTAAGCGAAGGGCGTTGCGGTGGGTGGGCTTTAATTTATCTAGGCATGCGCGGACCCGACCTGCCTCGTTTGCGGCGATTAGCAATGCTTCAGGGTTGGGTGCGGGATCAGCGGCGTCCGGCACATTATCGACAAAGCTGAGGCGCGTGTTTTTGCGTTGCCTATCAATCAGCTTGTTGCGGCCGATTGTATATATCCAAGTCTTCACTGACGACTTACCGCCGAATTTATCAGCTGTGCGCCAAACCTGAAGCATTGCTTCTTGTGCGGTGTCGTTTGCGAGGCTGGTGTCAGCGCCCCGACCGCGCAGAAAGGCGAATAACCCGCCATAGTGACGTTCATATAGCTGTCGCATCGCCTCACGGTCACCGGATGAGACAAGGTCTATCAGCGTCTGATCTTCATCAGTTTGTGCCATTTACACTTCCGTCAGGCTTCATCGCTCAGCGACTAGTTCAGTGTCACCAGATACCTGTTCACGCAAGATAAATCTCTAAGTTTCTTTTGCGGGCGGCAAAAAGAATGAACTTATCAAAGAATACGCACGTCTAAGCGGCATAGACCCACAAAGGAGAGACGCTATGTCCATAATCAACCGCCGTCAGGCGCTACGCTTTACTCTTGCCGCACTTGCCGTTCCGACTATGGCCGCTACTGCAGTGGCTGATGGTCACGTCGCAAGCCACACGGTTACGATCAAAGGCTTCAAGTTCTCGCCCGCAAAACTGGCGATCAAAGCGGGCGATAAGGTTGTCTTTGTAAATGCAGACGGCGCGGCGCACACGGCGACTGCTGACAACAGATCATTTAACACAGGCAACTTGAAGAAAGGCCAACAGGCCGCTGTAACGTTCGAGAAGACCGGAAAATTTGACTATTTCTGCGCCCTGCATCCGGCGATGAAGGGCAGCATCACGGTGGCGTAGCCTGTCCCATTGAAACCACGATCAAAGAGCCAAGCGTTTTATCCACGCTTGGCTTTCTTCATTTTCAAGCCCTTTAAAAAATACTGATATTTTTTTGAACCTTTGGTCAAGTATCGCCGACTAATGGGGGAAGACACAGAAAAATAGCCAGCTTTATTGAACCCGGAGAAACATCATGACCATCGAAGTCCCACAGATTTTCAACGACACACAACAAGTTAACACATCCACAGGCATCGACAACAACAACCAAGTGATCCAGACCCTGTCGGACGGCACGTTTGTGATTGTGTATCAGGTGTCAGGCGTGGTGCATTTCCAGCAATATGACCAGTTCGGCAACACCATCGGGACCGAGGGAACGCTGGTCACGCCCAATATCGGAGCGGCTCCGGGGGTAGAAATTCTGGCCGTGGAAAACAACCAACTGGTCCTCGCCTACCGCACGGCATCAGAAGGCATTCAGGTACAATCCTATTCCATCATCAATGGTGTCGGGGCAACGACCACAGACATCTTTCATGATTTGACCGCTCCCGGTCTGGAGACTGGTAACCGCGGGCTCGCGCTCAGTGGGTCCTCACTCGCCGATGTTGCTGTTCATGCAACTTTGACCGCTTCGGGTGGCGTGCGCGAACTTGTGACTTTTACCGCGCTGGACACAGTAACACCCCAGTTCAATCAGATTTCCACAAATTTTGGAGGTACCGCTTTGCAAGAAGCGACCTTGTTGGAAAACGGCAACCGTGTCGTTGTTCTTGATACAGATGGTCAAGGGACATCTTCCGATACTGAGCTTACAATTCACATCATGGCGCCGGATGGCAGCGAAGTTGCCACAGTCCTGACAAACTCGGGTGTTAACGACACAGTCGCGCAACCCCAGATTACAGCATTGGTTGGGGGCCGCTTTGTCGTCGCGATGCGGACGCTTGATGCCGACACTGATCTGGAATATCAGGTCTTTGAGGCGGATGGCACGCCAGTCATGTCCGAAGTGCGTGGTGCTTTTAACAACGGCGCTGATGAACACAACGATCCCGAACTCGTTCCGCTGGAAGACGGTGGTTTCCTTGTCATCTTTGACCGTGACAACGATAGTGGCGCTATGATCGTCCGTCGTTTTGACGCGGACGGCGAACCTACGGCCGTCGATCCAAACAACCCTAGTTCATTTTCCCTAGTCCTGACCTTGGATGTCGGCGCTGATGTTACAAGCCCCGTGGCCACATTGCTTGATGACGGTTTGGTCGCCATATCCTATGTCAAAGGGGGGGCGATCCAACTCGCCATCATCGCAACACAAGCGCTGGATATTGTGCTGACGGACGCGGATGAAACGATCACCGCCACATCCGAGAATGACACGATTGACGCTGCGGGCGGCGATGACGATATTAATGCAGGCGCGGGGGATGATTTCATCATCGGCGGTGCGGGTGCCGACACCTTGGACGGTGGCGCAGGGCGCGACACGCTTTCGTTTGAAGACGCGCTGGAAGCTGTAAATGCCGACCTTGATGCAGGTGTTGGAACGGCTGGCGAGGCTACTGGCGACGAATACAGCAATTTCGAAGTCGCCATTGGTTCGGACTTCAACGACACATTGACCATAGGTTCAAATCAGAACGTAGACGGCGGCATCGGCGATGATGTGCTGACCACCGTTTCAACCAACGCTACCCTTTCGGGTGGCGTGGGCGACGATACGCTTGTTGTCGATCTGGATGGCGGTTTTTTGAATGAGGCGGGCGCACCAGCCCTTGTATTGGACGGCGGCGATGGGATCGACACGGCTGATTTCACCACAGTAGGTACAAGCCTCATTGGAGATGACCTTCGAATAGACTTGGAATCTGGTGAGATGGGTACGAGCGCTTCGATGTCCGGTGGCACAATCGACGGTATTGAAAACATCATCGGGTCTACCGAAGATGATGAAATTCTCGGCGATGAAATTGCGAACAGATTGGACGGCAACGACGGCGACGACTTTATCGATGGTCGCGACGGCGATGACACGCTTGAGGGTGGTAATGGCAGTGACAACGTCAATGGCGACGACGGTAATGACGTAATACTCGGTGGCGACGGCGCAGACGATATCAGTGGTGGCGCTGGCGACGACACTGTGGTGGGTGGCGTTGGTACCGATACAACCAGCGGTGGCGACGGCGATGACCTCATTTTTTCTCAAAATGTATCCGTTAATAACAACTTCACTGTCTTTGCTTTTGCCGATTTTAGCGGGTCTGATGGAGATCTGATGAGCGGTGATGCCGGCGATGACACTGTTATCGGCAATGGCGGCGAAGACACAATTCATGGCGGGACCGGCGAAGATATTTTGCTAGGCCTAAGTGGCGACGATACAATTAACGGTGATGCGGGCAACGACTCCATCGACGGTGGCGACGGCGATGACGTCCTGAGCGGCGATGATGGCGATGAATTCAGCGTCCACCTCGACAATGACGACACCATCCTAGGCGGCGAAGGCAATGACAACATCTTCGGCGGCAACGGTGAGGACCAACTGTTCGGCGATGCGGGTAACGACAGTATAGTTGGTGGCGAAGGCGATGACTTTATTGAGGGCGGCGCGGGCAATGACACTATCCTTGGCGATGTTGGGAACAGCTCTACCCACAGTGGCAGTGGGGCTGACACCATCGACGGCGGTGATGGCGATGACAGTGTCCGTGGTGGCGAGGACAACGACAGCCTAACCGGCGGTCTGGGCGCAGACACTCTCTCAGGCGACACGGGCGATGACGCCTTGTTTGGCAATGAGGGAGATGATTCACTGGACGGCGATAGCGGCAGTGATACGCTTGACGGTGGCGTTGGAAGTGATGAAGTATTCGGAGGAGAGGGCGACGACACTGTGATCGGTGGTGAGGGCGACGACACCCTTGCTGGCGATGATGGGAACGATGAACTTGACGGCGGTGCTGGCATTGACGAATTGCGCGGGGGTGCTGGTGATGACACGTTGTCAGGTGGGGACGGCGAGGACTCCCTTTCGGGTAGCACTGGTCGCGACTTGCTTTTCGGTGGGGCTGACGACGATCAGGTTTTCGGAGACAATGGCAATGACACCGTCAACGGGGACGATGGCGATGACTTTGTCAGAGGCGGCGCTGGTCGCGATCTTGTTGATGGCGGCGCGGGGAATGACACCCTTAGAGGCGACGATGATCAAGATACCCTGATCGGTGGCGATGGCGACGATGTCGTCAATGGCGACAACGGCAACGACCTCATCATCGCAGGTTTCGGGGCGGATAGCATCAACGGCGGGACTGGCACTGACACGGTGACTTATGCCGCATCTGCTGCCAGCATTGATGTGGAACTTGATACCTCCGCGACGGTTTTCGGCTTCGGCGTAGGTGGCTTTGCCCAAGGCGACGTGCTTGTTTCAATCGAGAATGTCATCGGGACGGCGTTCAACGACCGCATCACTGGCAACGTAAAGGATAACCTCCTGAATGGTGGCAACGGCAATGACGTCCTTGATGGTGCGGAAGGTGCGGACATTCTGGTGGGTGGTAATGGCGACGACCTGCTAGTCGGTGGCACCGGTGACAACCAACTGTTCGGCGGCCTTGGCACCGATACTGCGCGCTTTATCGGGGATCGCAGCGAATTTTCTCTTGCGCTCGAAGCTGATGGCCGGCTTTCCGTTACGGACGCAAATGACGATGTCACACTTCTGGCCAGCGTTGAGTTTCTTGAGTTTACCAATGGTACGTTCACACTCGCAGATGCTTTGCTCTCCACGACGCCAACGGCTGGTGACGATCGCCTCACCGGAACTACCGCTGACGACGTACTTAACGGACTTGGCGGTGCTGACACGCTCAATGGTGGGAATGGCAACGATAGCCTCGACGGCGGAGAGGGCGCGGACATTCTAGTGGGCGGCAATGGCGAGGATTTGTTGATCGGTGGCACAGGCGCGAATCAGCTCTTTGGTGGTTTGGGCACTGACACGGCGTTCTTTGACGCTGACGAGGACACGTTTGCATTTGCCCTCGAAGCCGATGGCCGCCTGTCCGTCACAAGCGCAAACGGCGACGTAAACCTTCTGGCCAGTGTTGAGGAGCTGGTGTTCGCTGATCGTACGCTCACTGTCGACCAGGCCTTGGCCTCTCGGGTGCCATCGGCTGGTGACGATCTTCTCACTGGCACACAAGTCGCGGATCAGATCCTCGGGTTTGGCGGCAATGATACAATTATTGGTCTTGAAGGCGCAGACACTCTGAACGGCGGCAACGGCAATGACAGTCTTGACGGCGGGGAGGGCGCGGACATTCTGGTGGGCGGCAATGGCGACGATTTGTTGATTGGTGGCACAGGCACGAACCAGCTCTTTGGCGGCTTAGGCACCGACACCGCGGTCTTTGACGGGGATCGGGATTCGTTTCAATTTGCCCTTGAAGCCGATGGCCGCCTGTCCGTCACGGATGCTGCGGGCGGTGCTAGCCTTCTGGCCAGCGTTGAGCTGCTCGCGTTCACGGATGGCACTGTTACGGCAAATCAGACGTTGCTGGATACCGTGCTGCAAGTGGGCGTGACGGAGACGGATGATTTTGGTAACAAATTCAACGGCCAGACTGATGCGGACGGCCTTATTACTGCCGGTTTTGAAGGCACCGGATCAGATTTAGAGCTCACCTTTCAGGGCTTCGATATCGACACTAACAATGAGGTCGAACTGTTTCTGAATGGCGATTCAATCGGGTTCCTTGATGCAGGTGTAAATAATGGCCTCCAGTCATACGAGATCGATATTGCCGCAGCGGATCAGGTTTCCGGTGAGAATGTCATCACCTTTGAGCAGGCTCTCGACGATGCCTTCGCTTGGGGTGTGACAGATCTGTTGATCGCATAGTCGCAGCTACTTTTTGGGGTGCTGGTTCTCAGGAACCGGCACCCTAAATTAGGTACGTTACCGTAGGCGTGACTGCTTACTTTGGCCTTAAGTTGCCCAGTAGAACCGGATGGTGTGTTAATATGTATTCACAGTCTACACGCATGACGAAGCGAGGCAATATTTTTGGTGGTTTTCTTTGTTTGTCGAGTTGATAGCATTTCATTTTGAATTGAAATCATGGCTCTCGTATCGAGAGCCGGGATAAAAGCGCTCTACGTGCAAAACGCGGCGGCCCTGAATACTTTCTTTGCCCTGCCAACGGCCTGATGGCCTAGAGATACCGCACAATCTTTTGATATTGAGAGGCCAAGTTAGATCAAGAATACTTGGCGTTTGGGCAAGAGCTTTCTGACGGGTAAACAGTGCGGCTTCATAAAGCAGCATAAAGGCGGCGGGTGGTCAGTTACACCACAAAGTCTCAAAATTCATACAGGAATTGCCCGTTTCTCGCTGCATGGGAAGAAAATTCCGAAATGTGGCGAATGCGAAGCCATTCGACTACGCAAATGATCCAAAGATATCCTGGGAGATTTCAACAATTTCGCCCATAGCAGCTGACTGCAACGCGCCTGGTTTCAGTCCCGCAACAAATTCGTAAGTCAATGCGGGCCTGAAAGGACGGGTCACAACACCAAAGCTTACCCATAGCGGCGCACTGAACGGCTCCATTAGTGCAAGGCCGAGCCCCCTCTGAACCATGGCATAAGCGGCCGCAGAACTATGGCAGTGAATGTTTCTTTGAACCGAAACATCATCGTTTTGAAACACGCTTTCGTGCTTCAAGAATACGCGGTGTTCATCATCGATCAACGAAATCATCGATTGGCCATCGAGGTCAGCAGCCGTGACATATTCCTTTGCCGCAAGGGGATGGTCGTGGGGCATGACACAAACGAAATTCACATGACCAAGCGATATTTGCTCGAATTTAGCTTCATAACCGACACGTGGGCCGATGATGATGTCTTGTGTGGTTTCACACACGGCATCAAAATAGCTGTTGTTATCTAACGTCAACAATTTGGTTTTGATCTTTGGGTGCGCTGATACAAGACGTGAAACTAGTTCTGGTACGATGGTCATTGAAATTGCGGGAGTCGCTAGAATACGCACTTCCCGGAATGCAGCGTCTCGCAAATCCTCTGCCGCAGAACTTAGGCTTGTGAAGGCGGTGAAAACTTTATCAACGCGCCGGTAAAACTGCATTCCTTCATTTGTAAGATGAAGTCTGCCTTTTTCACGACGAAAGAGTCCGATGGATAACTCTTCTTCCAGCTGAATGAGCAAGCGGCTAACCGTCGGTTGGGATGTTCGCATGCTTTGTGCCGCAGCCGAAATTGTGCCGCTGATCACCGTCGCACGAAATGCCTCTAGCTGGCGGATGCGCATGATTATGCTGAAACTGTATACATGCTTGCCATAATATGCGTTGTGCGTATGAGTAGCAATGCCTTAGCGTTAGTCATGACATTTGAAACCACATCATGCTTGGCGATACTGGATCGGCTTGTTGGCTTTGACACCACCAGCCACAAAAGTAATTCTGATCTGATTTTCTGGGTGAGGGATTATCTAGATTCATTGGGCGTTACCAGTACGCTGCTCCCGGACATCACAGGTAATAAATTCAATCTGCTTGCCACAATCGGAGATGCGTCAGTGCCGGGAATTGTCCTGAGCGGTCACACTGATGTGGTCCCTGCTGATGGCTCAAACTGGAGTTCTGATCCCTTCAATTTGCGACAAGATGAGGGGCGCATTTACGGACGCGGCACCACCGATATGAAAGGATTTCTCAGCATTGTTTTGGCTGCAGTCCCTGCGATGCTCGAGCAGCCTCTTGGGTTCCCCATCACATTGGCATTTTCTTATGACGAAGAAGTGGGGTGTTTCGGGGCACAATCCCTTGCCCACGCAATGCCAACGGGTCAACATGTCATTGTTGGAGAGCCGACAACCTTGCACCGCGGCACCCGCCACAAGGGCGCGCGCGTTCAGACGCTAGCCGTCACAGGGGTTCCGGCCCATTCGGGCACGCCGTCTTTGGGATTAAGTGCTATCGAATACAGTCAGACCATTCTCACGCAGCTTATCAAGCTTGGGCATGACCTATCTGACAATCGTAATAGCTTTCCTTCATCGTTGGTTGTGACGGGCATTAGTGGTGGTGGCGCGGTGAATATTGTTCCAGCAAATTGTGAGCTGACCTGGCTTTTTCGTGCCGCCAATGCAGGTGATGCGCAAAACGTCGAACAAAAGGTATTTGAAATGAGCCGGCTGCTGGACGAGCAGCTTAAAGCAGTGGCCCCTCAAGCCGGAGTTTCGCTTGCTACTGTCTGCGATGTTCCGCTTTTTCAGTCGGATGCCTCTTCTTTGATGTCTGGTAGGGTCGGTGAAGTATTTGCTACGCGCCCCGCAATTAATTTGAATTTTGCTACTGAAGCTGGCGTTTATCACAGCGCGGGACATTCTGTGGTAGTATGCGGGCCAGGCGATATGGCACAAGGTCATATTCATAACGAATATATCCAAGTTGCGGCCCTGCAAGACGGCATAAAGTTTATCAACGAGGTAATTGATGCAGCACGTTCATGAATTCACCCAGCGCATTTCGCAGTGGTTGGCATGGGTTGCCGGTGCCATCATTCTTTTTGGGTGCGCTCTGCCGATATGTATCGACGTCATCACACGCGCAGTCATTGGACGCACCGTTGTCGAGAGCTTTGAGATTTCGGGATATGCATTTGCCGCCTGCATCGGGCTGGGGATGGGATATACCGTTACCAGTAAAGCGAATATTAGGGTTGATATCCTGATCACGCGGTTGCCCCAAAAATTGAGAATACCCTTTGATTTTCTGGCATCCATATCGTTAGCGGTGACAGCAGTTGCGTTTGCATACTATACATTTGACGTACTCCAAGAGAGCATCAAACTGGGTGCACGCTCGCAGTCGACGTTGCAAATCCCTCTTATTATTCCTCAAACTATTTGGTGGGTCGGTTTTGTCTGGTTTGCGACAGTGGCCTGCCTAGCACCTGTGTTTGCTCTTGTGCGGTTAGTCTCGCGCGATGTTAAAGGCGCGGAAGCATTGATTTCAAACCCTGACCTCTCGGACGAAATGCAAGAGATCGGGTTTGATGTTCAAGGGCCGGCATCATGATCCAGACAGCCGTTATCGTACTTCTTGTGGCACTTGGGCTCAGCTTGCCAGTCGCAGCCGTGCTAGCCATCACAGGATACATCCTATCAGAGAGCTTTGCCTTTTTCCCGATGACCGGAGCCGCGGGCACCCTAACATGGAGCCACTCGACAGATTTCATCCTGATCGCTGCGCCAATGTTCATCATGATGGGTGAGCTGATGCACCGCTCTGGCGTATCCGAACGCTTGTTTGGGGCGCTCAAGCCATGGTTCTCGAATGTGCCAGGGCAGCTCATTCACACCAATATTGCGGCCAGTGCGGTTTTTGCAGCTACATCAGGATCGTCTTTGGCAACGGCAGCCACAATTGGCACCGTTGCCGTGCCAAATATGGATGAAGGTGGATACAATCGTCCGCTGTTTTTGGGGTCCATCGCGGCAGGTGGTACTCTGGGCATCCTGATCCCCCCATCCATAAATATGATTGTCTATTCAGTCCTGTCACATACATCCGTTGTGGACCTTTATGCCGCCGGTATTCTTCCGGGCTTTCTACTAGCCATGCTATTTTCCGGTATCGTTCTTATTGCTGTATTGTTGAAGCCGTCTTTGGTGAGTGGTGATCCGCCGACAGGCTCTCTTTGGCAGGCACGCCTGCGCGGATTGCCGCATCTGGTACCGCCACTGGGCCTGTTCCTTGTTGTTGTGGGCTCAATCTATGTTGGTCTTGCCACCCCAACTGAAGCGGCGGCTCTTGGATTAATGGCAACGCTTGGTTTGGTGGCAATCAATGGCAAGCTTTCAGTGCCAGTACTGCTCAGCGCCTTTGAGGGTACTGTGCGGACCACCTGTATGGTGCTTTTGATCGTATTGGCCGCCTTCTTTTTGAACCTTGTGATGGTTTCGGTCGGGTTGGTCGAAGCAATAACCAATGGCATCCTCGGCTTGGGGTGGTCACCAATTGCAATGCTGCTGGCCATAATTGCTTTTTATCTGGTGTTGGGCTGCTTCATGGAGACAATTTCCATGATGATCGCGACCACACCAATTATCGTTCCTGTAATCGTCGGCCTTGGATATGATCCAGTATGGTGGGGAATCGTGTTTGTGATCCTGATCGAAGCCGCATTGATCACGCCACCAGTTGGGCTAAACCTGTATATCGTTCAAGCCGTCCGAAAAACGGGTTCTATCAGCGATTTATTTGTCGGCGCGGTCCCCTTTCTCGTGGCAATGTTGGTTATGGTTGCACTCTTGATATTGTTCCCCGGACTCGCCCTTTGGTTGCCCGAAATTATTAATCCCAAATAGAGCGACACTTTAGTCGCCGATACATCAACAAGGAGAATTCTAATGAAATTAAAAATCACTCTAACTGCACTTGCAGCAAGCATCGTCGGCCTGCCGACATTGGCACAAGACATACCCTCGACGGAGCTGAATGTCGTAGGTTCCATCGGCGTGTTGTCGATGTACAAAGATATGGAATTGCCGTTTTGGAGCGAAACAATCGTCGAAAGCTCAGGCGGCGCCGTCAAAGCCAACCTTAAGCCGTTCAATGAACTGGGGTTCAAAGGTGGTGAGTTATTTTCGCTTGTATCCAACGGCACAGTGCAGATGGCGCATCAGGTTCTGGCCTATACTTCTGGCTCGGTCCCGATGAACGAAGCTACTGATATCGTAGGCGTTGTTGCTGATGTAGAGGCCGTTTATGAAGCGGCTAATTCTTTCCGCGACACACACTCCGCGTTTTTGGCCAAAGACCACAACATCAAGCTGCTGGGTTATGGCACGTATCAAAGTCAGGTAATTTACTGTCGCGAGGCATTCTCATCCGTGGCTGATATCGCTGGGCGCAAGGTCCGCGCGTCGGGTGCTTCACAACAGGCATTTCTTGAATACATTGGTGCATCCCCGATTGGCATGTCATTTGGTGAAGTCCCGACAGCCCTTGCTAACGGGACCATTGACTGTGCGATTACAGGTGCCTTGTCTGGATTTCTGGCCAAGTGGCATGAACCTGCGGACTATATTTCTGCCGTCCCAATCAACCACGGTGTGATTGCCCACATTGCAAATATGGACTGGTGGAATTCGGTTGATCCAGCCGCACAGGCCGTTATCGAGGCAGGTCTTCTGGATCTAGAAGGCAAAATGTTTGATCTTGCATCAACAGAAACCGCAGATGGGCTTGCCTGTAACACTGGAGGTGAGTGCAAATACGGTGACGCGGCCGATATGACTCTGGTACCTGCAACAGATGCTGACATGGCATTGATGATTGAGGCTGCAAACATGGCCGTCTTGCCTGCCTACAAAGAGCGTTGTGGCGACGATTGTGCAGCGGTCTGGAACGGTACCATCGGTGCTGCTATGGGTTTTGAAATCAAGTAAGCCTAGTTTAGGACGGGCGGGTTTGCCCGCTCGTCCACATCAGTAATCAACATCGCGCCCGGACGATGTGAGATAAACAAGGGCAACTTGGCGGCGATGGCCGCATTTTGTGGAGTAACGCCACACGCCCAAAACACTGGCACTTCACCCTCACGGATATCTACACCGTTTCCCCAATCCGGTTTTGACACATCAGTAATTCCAATCGCTGCTGGATCCCCGATATGTACCGGAGCGCCGTGAGCATGGGGGAACTGAGCGGTAATTTTGGTTATTTGGTCTAGGTCAGTCTCTCGGATAGGGCGCATCGAAACGACCATGCCACCCGAAAATGGCCCCGCTGGAACAAGTTCTATTGTTGTACGGTACATCGGGACGGTAACATTTTTCTCAATGTGGCGCATCGATATTCCAGCATTCATCAATGCATTTTCAAATGTAAAACTGCACCCTAACGCAAAGGCCACCATGTCACTTTGCCACAGATTGCTAATGTTGGTAGGCGTTTCGATCAAAACACCATCGCGGTAAACACAATATGCAGGCGCGTCTGTATCGATCGCAAGATCGAGGCCGAGTGTGGTCATAAACCTGCTGCCAGCGTCGGTAACTCCAACCAAAGGGCAGGGTGTTGGGTTGCGCTGACAAAACCTAAAGAAGTCTAGCGCGTACTCAGACTGCATTATCGCCAGATTGGCCTGTAAATACCCACCCGCCAGTCCGGCAGTATGACCCGTATACGCACCTTTGCGGATTGCATCTCTTACATCTGTCAAATCGGCAGCCTGAAGTGTGGCGTGGGAAGTACTTTTGCCAGCTTTGGGCTTCAATTTATTTTTCATCGAGTTTCCCCGGCAACTCGCTAGAAGTACTCTGCAAAAATGCACGTGTCCCATTGGAGTGGAATGCTTGCATGACCTGTGGAGTAACTAACTGAAGGCAGAACTCATGTCGCTCGCCGTCTCGGAAGTTGCGATAACTCGTCCAGTAACCGTTATCCGTAAATCCCCAATTCCCCGCATCAGACCGACCGTTAGAAAATTCCAAGCTGCAGATTCCGCTTGGGTCGTAATCAACCACTGCAACGTGTTCTCGACTATCTGGGTGAAAGGCGTGAATAGGACCGTTCAAAATGAATGCTTTCACGTTTTCAATTGATTGAAAATCCGGTTTTCCAAACATATTCTGACAATCCTATGCACGCGCTACCCCTGCTATCACAGTATTTCCTACACTGAATAGCAAGAGCTAAAGGTTATCAACGTTTTGAGGAGCGGGCGGCTTCGTTTCTTACACAGGTCGAGTTTGCCAGGTTTCCACAGTTTGACGTTCTTACGTGGCGGGATGACAGAAATTTACATTGCAGGCCGTGGTCGCATTTTGGCATTTGTGCATATAAATTAGAGCTGGCTGGGCGTTGATCTATTGAATGCAGTGTTCTCAAAATTGGCGTTATCTAATAAAATAACTGTTTGATTTTATAATAATTGCTCAATGATTTTGGGTTAGCTTGCCGTAATCTCGGCGTTCCATGATACGTAAAAAGCCGTGGGCTGCAATGCTCCAACCGTTACCTCAATTTGAATTTGGTACGTTTCTGTGCCAGCAGTCATGGCCTGTCCAATCCAATAACTTCCTTTGCTCAATCCCACAGGTGGGTCAGCAATTTCTATTGGGTGACCGGCACCTGTAAAAACGTCATCCCCACTTTGCTTAACAAAGGCGGTCAGAACTGTACTGTCGTTGTTACTGCCCGCAGCATCTATCGGCAAAATCTGGTATCCAATCAGTGCGCCAACATTGCATTTAGTATGTAGATTGATTTGCCCTTCATTGGTCGAACCATTTCGAACCATATTGTCCATCATAAAGAGGCCGCTGGTGATCGGGCCCTCTCCAACAGCAGCAATCGCGGTTGTATCAACCGCGATTACTATTGAGACAGCAGGCTTTAGGCCGGTTACAGCTGTTGCTGGTAGGGACACATAACCAGACATTCAAACTACTCCCGCCCTAAACGCTCGCCCAGCTTACTTGGAAGTAATGAACGGATCCCAATTGATGAAGTAAGTCACCGGCTGCAGAACTCCGATTGTGACTGCGATTTGGATTTGATAAGTTTGCTGACCTTGGGCCAACGCCTGTCCAATCCAATAAGCACCATCAGGTTCACCTGGCAAAGCGGGTTGTTGGCGTGGAGTTCCAGCTGCGGTAAAGACACTACCCTGAGAAACAGTGAACCCAGTGATCACAACCTTGTCGCCGGACGACCCTAGGATGTTGATAGGGACCGCGTTAAATCCAATCAGGTCACCGTTGTTGCAAACGTCACTCAACTCTAGAGTGCCTTCGCCGGTTGACCCATTTCGCACACGGTTATCCATCATGTAGATCCCTTGGGAAATGTTCCGCCCTTGTTGGGCGGCTACATAAGCGGTGTCGACAGCGATTGTGATACTAGTTTGCGGTTGTAGTGACGCTTTAGCTGCTTGTGACACATGCGCAATAGCTTTTGACTCTGACATTTTAATTCCTTTCAAAGATAATTCTTAGCGGCGGCTTAGTGCACGCTAAGGGATGGGGTGACAGTGGTGGTGATGCCGGACCCCCCCGAATTTTGCGCTGAGAAATTTATTGAGTAGCTGTCATTGCCCACAGCCTGCACCGTTCCGGTCCAAGTGTTGGCATTCACGAGTTGTGGTGTGCCACTTGCGCCAAAGACACCTGCGTTGCCAAAGTTCTGAATTTGAAGGATCGTGCTGGAAGTTGGGTCAACATTCAAAAGCGACCAACAGATATTTGTCCCGACGGGTACATCCGTGCTCAGATTTACAGTACCTTCATTGGAGCTGCTATGATTGAGGTTGTTATCGACGAGGTAGACACCGGTTGTTTGACCGTTAGTTAGTGCGTCCGTGTCGACCCAAATTTGGACGAACACTGAACAATTGCTTGGTTGGATTACTGACATTTTATTTCCTCTCTGATATTCAGTTAAACTTCCCAAACCGTGAAACCAGTGGCCACATGAGCAGGGAAGTTCGCATCCTCACCCTGTGCGTATCCGCGCAAGATGAGTTGAAATTGGTTTCGCTAGCACTTGCCAAAAGATTTTTGGATAATGACTTTGCCCGCAACGCTGATCGTCGCTTTGACACCCGTTGGGAAACCAAAGGTTGTGCAAATGCTTAGGCAAGCTTCGGCCGCTGTACCGTCTGGAATGATGCTTGGGATTGGGAAGCAGTACTTGCCAATGCCCAGAGGTAAATTGAGGCAAACTTTGCCATTTTCGACCGTTACTGAGATACAACCTCCGGCAAGCGAAAGATGTCCATCGTCGGAAGGGTCTATTACACTTGCATCAAGGCGTTCTGCATAGTGGTTCCGAGCAGCTTCTAGTGCGGCGTGGATTTTTTTGTCGTCGAATTCGTGAAATGTATTATCAGCCATCTTATTTCTCCCTCAGATTGGCATGATCAGTGTGATTTCTACTGATTTGGATGTGCCCAGCATCAACTGTTCACGCTTTCATGATTGCCAAAAAGTTTGATGGCGTCCTGAAAGCTCCACGAAACTCGTCCGAAAATTTTGAGAAATCCCTGAAGCCTATATTGATCAAAATCTTCAGAGAGAATTCAAAAAGCATCGAGAGATGTGTTCGGTAGGTTATACAGAGTGCCGCCGTAAGGAATGGCTGAAAGTCATTTTCCTATCGCCTACATCTCTACATTCGAAATAGGTGCCATTGATGATTGGGGTGGCTCTAAACTCAACCCCTTGAAAGAGTAAATTTGCATCGCTTGCCAAGGTCACGGTGCCAAACTTCATGATGAAAACTGTGAAGACAGCCCCATATCCCAGCCGGCATGTAACTGGAGGATTTCGTAAATATTTCGTAAATATTTCGGGCATTCCCAAACTGAAGACAGCAGAGTTACCGAATTGAAATGCACATATTAAACCAAATGAATGGGGTGTCCTGAGTACAGTCAGGCATTATCGATGAACAAAACTCCTGAAGCTCGGGTCAATGAAATATCTAATTTTTCCTATGACCTGAGCACTTCTATTGAAGTTGTTTCAGTGTCCATAGCGGCGTTCTTCGGCATGTAACGGAGCAATTAGTCGACCAAACCTATCATGTGCCAGCACTTAGTTTTGCTGGCGCATGATATTCATTAAGTTGAAAGCTATACCAGCATGACCGCATGGAATAACGTAAAAGCTATTAATATGCACAAGTCTTTGTGCAAGTCGGCTGGGCCCGCGTTGAATTATTCTATCAGTCAGGATTGGGCACCGCCTCACAGCATTCTCTACGCGGATGAAACAACTGGGTCACATGTGTGCCGGTTGAAAAAAAACAACAAATTGGGTGGGATTGAACCATCATCGTCGCTGCCAGTGGGCATTGCGCAGGCTCAGACTGCTAATGACGATCGGCTTGCCCTAACGCGCCTAAGTTTCTCATCAATGATTGGCATTCTAATAGAGAGTGCTAATTTGCCATCAGCGTTTCCTAAGGTCTTTGACAACATACAGATTCTTACAAAAACTATGGGCACACTCCGATCGACCAGCTTAGGTGTTTTATATTCTGTCAGTACGACAAACCTAGCTCTATTCTATCCGCAGGAAAAATGATGCGGCCTCTATCCCCCACTACCAATGGTTGTTATCATGGGCAAATTCAGGCCCAGCAACAGATGTTAAAAAATCTCAATGAAGTAGTTCAGGAACTACCAGGTTGCCGTCTGCCTGCTGTTGGAAAGCCTGTATATGTGAAGAAACCGCTGCGAGTAAGGTCGGCGGTTGAGGTCGAAACTGGGGTGACGTCTATTGAGTGGATCGAGAATACAGCTTTGAACCAAATACGACTTGGCGAAGCAGTGTATCATATCGAAACGGAGCGTCTCATCACCGCAACGGGTGGTGAGATATTTTTGCGCGCCCAGTCGTCTATCGTTTTGCAAGTTCTCGCGACAAACCTTGACGCGCTGGTTACACGTGACGAACTGATCGCAAAAGTTTGGCCAGATATTGCAGTCACAGATGACAGCCTAACCCAATGTATCTCGGACATTCGAAAGGCATTGGATGACCAAAAGCGCACAATCTTAAAGACGGTTCCAAAACGTGGATATATTCTGCACGGGGAACGTTTCGAAATAACAAAAGCTGATTTTGAAACAACAAAAGCCGCCTCAGTCCCACTTCATTTCGCTGAAGTTGGGTTGCAGCATGTCACAAAGAAGAAAACGGCGCTGGCGGTTTGTGGGGACTCCGAAACGGTGCAAACCGTCATCAACGATCTTCCCTCTAACTTTCGACCTGAATCGACCCAAGTTCGCAACGACAACACCTTTATCCTTATATTCCAAGAACCGGCACCAACTTTGCATGCTGCGCACCATATAGCTAAGACAAACCAGTTGGTCGTCGCAGTTGATTATACGCAAGGTGACGGCAGTGAAGCCGAAAATTTGTTACAGGTTGCCAAAAAAGGCGAAATTTTAACATCGCCGGACATGTCTGCGACGGTGTCTCTTGGCGCTGAATTTTATTTCAGTGACTTGGGGGAAGTGGAAACTCAGAATGAAATCGGAAAATTACGCCCGTTTCGGGTCAGTAGACGCGATGCACAGCACTCGGTTTTAGCCCAGCTTGATGCAAGGGACGTATTGCCAACGCTCGTAATTCTTCCTTTTCGCGTCCAGTCCGACACATCTGACACAATGCTGGGTACTTTCTTGGCCGATGAGATCACGGCTGCGGTGGGACGGTCAGAGGACGTCAATGTCATCTCGCGGTTATCTGCCGGTACTATTGACAAACACGTGGACGATCTTCGAAATATCGGACGATTATTGAACGCTGATTTTGTCTTGTCAGGAACCTTGTACCAAAAAGGGAACAAGGTAATTGGCGTTATCGAATTCGCCGAGACAGATACCCAGATTGTACTTTGGTCTGACCGGTTGGAGTTGACCATCGATCCCTCGTTGCAACAAACTGAAGGCGTGGACCAGATCGTTGCCCAGATCCGAAAAGCAATCATGCTAAACGAGGTCCGGCGGGTGCGCTCAAAGCCGTTACACGATCTAAAGCTCTTTAGTGTGTTGCATGGAGCAGTCGGCCTGATGCACCGGTTGTCGCTAAAAGAGTTTCTGCTCGCACGAAGCTACCTGAATTATGTGATATCAAAAGCGCCGAACCATCCAGCGCCACTCGCTTGGTTGGCACGTTGGCATGTCCTAAGGACGGTCCAAGGTTGGGCCGATGACGTCAATCAAGATGCGCGCGAAGCTCTGGACCTTACTGCCCGTGCCCTCGACATTGATCCGGACCACACTTTGGCTTTGATTTGCGAAGGCCAAGTGTTAGCGAACCTCGCGCATAGATTGGATGAGGCAGAGGATCGTTATGACGCGGCCCTCATAACAAACCCAAACGACGCACAGGGTCGCGCATTGCGTGGTATGCTTGTGTCTTTTCGGGACCGTGGGACAGAAGGTAAACGTGACGCGGAGCGGGCCCTACATTTGACACCGATTGATCCACATCGATTTATGTTTCTCGCTTTGGCGGCAGGGGCTAACATTGGTGCCGAAGATTACCCACGTGCCGTGACTTTAGCCAAGGAATCGCTGCGTCTAAACCGGACACATATTTCAACATTGCGCACCTTAGCAGTGGCGCAGGTCGGAGCCGGTGATCAAGAAGACGCTGTGAAAACGGCTGCCCAATTGCTTCACTTGCAACCAGATTTGCGTGTTAGTCGGTGGCTCAAAAACTCGCCGGGTGGCCATTATAAGATGGCGCGCTCAGCAGCGGAAAAATTGCGCAGCATCGGGATTCCCGATTAAATTATTTACGCAAAGAAAGAGATTAAAATGAGTATTGGTCCTGAGAACGCTCTTAATGCACTTAATGCTTTGAACGCATTAAGTGGAAATAACGCTTTAAATGCGCTTGGGAGTGAGAGCCCCGCTCAAGCCGAAGCTTTAATCACAAACAGAGATGGCATTGTCGGCACCCGTATCGATCATATCGTTGCTGTCGCGCCTGGCCTAAGTAATAGTCCTAAAAATCTGGCGCGCCTTTCCTCTAACGAGCGTGCTGCTATCTTCCAATCAGAACTTGCGCCTTCTGTTGATGTAACGTTCGAAACCCACGATGGCCAGCCGGTCGCCACGCTCTGGCGACAGACCAAAGAAAAGAACAAACGCCACAGCGTTGCCTTAGACAAAATGGTTCAGATGACGGGCCCCACAATTGAGCAATTGACCGTCCAACTTAAACATGTGGCCGGATATGCGCAAATTCGGCCAGATCGCGGAGCTGAAATTCTTTCTCAGACAAGTATTCCAACGTCGTTTTTCGCCTCCATTGGATTTATGGACGCAGCTCGCACACCGTACACCATAGAATTATTGAACGCTGCTCTACAATTCTCATTCCCCGTCATTCAACGCATGAAATATACGTTGGCCGTTAAGCGCCCAATCGAATTTTCACCACAAGTCCAGCCGATGATTCCGACACCAACGCATGGATCATTACCCAGCGGACATGCGACAGAATCCTTTCTCATGGCGCGGATGCTTTGGAAACTGCTGATTCATAGCAACGTACCTCAATACAATGATCACGCCTACTGGGGCGAAATGTTAATGCGTCAAGCTGCACGGATAGCCACTAACCGAACTGTAGCAGGTGTACATTTTCCAATTGATAGCGTTGCAGGTGGCTTACTTGGCCTAACCCTGGCGGATCATGTTTACCAAATGAGCTGTGGTGGTGATTGGTCGTTCGCGCGATTTAACGCGCCCAAATTTGATCCGGCCGACGATTTTGATTGGCACAGATTTTATTCGGCAGAGGGAGATAGGCTGAAACTGGAGGCCAGTTCCGATAGGGGCGTTTGGTTTAAATCGAAAAAGCATTCTGATGATGGAGATGTTCCCTCAACAACCCTTGCATGGCTATGGAACAAAGCCTTGGGCGAGTGGAAAGATCTCGAATATGGCGAAGGCAAATAGGAGAGGATAATGTTGACTTGGATATCCAACCATGACCCTTCTCCCGCCCGTATCATTGACCATGTGACCAAATTCCGCCTCTCGCGCGAATCTCATCACTACTCGGCGAAATTAGAGGTAATTTGGTGGTCCGTTCTGATCGAACTCGAGGATACGAGCATTGATCAGTTCGCCATCGCAACGGCAAATTACGCGCAAGACCTTTTGATTCCTGTCGCCTATGACTGTCAGGATCGGAAGCGAGTTCTTGCAACCCAACCATTGGTGATTTACGCGCGACAGCCGTTGATCGAGCGGTTGAACAAGTCTGACAATCCTTATCACGTTACCTCTGTCCGGCTTGGAGCGGTCACTCCTGATCGGTTTTTGGATCATGACGCAGTACAATCACCCTTACCTGAAATTTTGGTGGATGATGAAACAGTTGTTCAGGCTGTGATTGATGATGGCATTGCGATCGCTCATGACCTGTTTCGGACCAGTGGAACATCCAGCCGCATCCAATTTGCTAAAATTTTCGAGGCCGAACCACGCAAGAAATTTTCAAAGAGCAGTGTTGGCCGCAACCTCGAGCAAAACGAGATTAATGAACTCCTTCGCGAATGTACCTTTGGTGGCTTATTAGACGAAGATTTGTTTTACAAAAAATCGGGGCAAATTGACCTTGCCAATGAAGTTTTTTCAACTGTTGCGTTGCGAAAATCTCATGGGACCCATGTTACTGCATTGGCGGCGGGTCATTCATCGACCGAGCATTGCGTAAAACGGCCGATAATTTGCGCAACGCTGCCTTCACGAATGGTCGCGGACACGACAGGGCATGATTTATTGCCGACCTTATACCTAGCGTTCCACATTTTAGTAAAGCAGGCCCGCCGTTTTCGAACAAGAACAACTAGAAAACTGGCGCCCGTCGTCTTTAATTTTTCCTACGGGGATACGAGCGGCCCACACGATGGTACGGGCCTATATTCATCGTTGTTCGACTACTATTTTGGATCAAACGCAAAGCCATGCAACAACGAATTGCAAAAGGCTTGGCTAACGTTACCTGCTGGTAATAGTAACTTGGCAAGAGTTCATGCGCTTGATGATCCGAAGGCTCCGCATACAAATGTGACATTAGATTTGGACGTGTTGCCGGATGATCATACGACAACGCAGGTTGATATCTGGATGCCTAACAGCGTGATCGACAAGCAGCCAGATTTTGCAACAATCAAAGTTTCCGCCCCCTTTGAAATTTGTAAGGGCAGCATCCGCACGCAGCCCGGTCAACACACAGAGTTGGTGAATAATGAAGGCATGGAGGTGGCTTGTCTTTCTTATCAATATGTTGGAGGAAATACGCAAAGGGGCTTGGTGACATTGTCGATCAATCCGACAGCCAATCGGATCCAATCATCTGACTTATCTTCGGCAGGGCAGTGGACTGTTGAAATTTGTCGGACGGAAGGTGTCTCACGCGAACCAATTCATATTTGGATTCGCCGAGATGAAACGCTTCCGGGCTTCCGACCTGGTGGGCGACAAGCATATTTCGACAACCCTGATTACAAACGCTTCGGCCCATACGGTGAACCGCTTGCAGTCGATCCACCTGACAGCAAAAGCCCCATTCGCCGCTCTGGGACGATCAGCGGGTTTGCTTGTGGTGTCTCGCCAATTGTGGTCGCAGCTTATACGGAGCAAACTGCGCTACTATCGTCGTATTCTTCAGCCGGGCTGCTTAATCCTTCAGAAAACCCATCCGGATCACCTCGCCTTGGCCCAGACTTGACGGCAAAAGGTGACGACAGTCCAATACTTCACGGAGTCATCAGCGCGGGCTCTAGAAGTGGATCATGGGTTCGTATGAACGGAACAAGTGTCGCGGCCCCCCAAGTCGCTCGCGCCGCAGCGGAGGGAATACTTGATTTTCCAGATGATGGGCGGGCTTGGGCAATCGATGCCACAGAGCTTTGTCCATTTAAGCTGGAGGGCGACCCAGAGATTACCCGAGCAGGGGCGGGCGGGCTGAGAGTCACAACCTTCGATAATTCGTGATTTAGGAGGATCGCTTGGATGTCACATCCAGCGGAACTGCTCACTCCGAGTTGTTGTAGGGCCTGCTCCAATTTGGATGTCCCTTTGCCTTGCGTAAGGGGACTGGGGCTGCCGTTGCGACACAATATGGTGCCGTCAGGGCAACGTTTGGGGTTCAAGCATGCGGCTGTGCATATTGAAATGTACCTTTGCATCAGCCCAGAAAGAAGTCTCGCAGACACCAGACAAGCGCCCCAGTTGTTGAACACACGAAGCAAATCACCGTTTTCGATTACTAGGGATTGCGCAACCGCGGGATTAAGGTCGGCGACGGTCCTAATATTGACATTGGCAGCATGGCTTTCGGGGTCGCGGTCCAGTTGAGAATGGAGCTGGTCGGCGGGGTGCCGCAAAATTAGCTGAAAAAGATGCCGTCGTGCGGCATTTCCGAGCCACTCTGTTCTAGGATACCAAGCGGGATGGGGCAGAAGATCACGGTTACGAAAGGCGGCAATATGGTCTGTGCAGATCTTGAACCGTCCCGATTGCGTCTTTAGAGACGCCGATTTGGCTGCTTTTCGGAAAGTAGCTAATGCCCCAGAGTCAAACACACTTGGCGGGACAGGATGCTATCTCTTCGCAGAAAACTCGGAGTAACCTAAAAATTAAATACCAAGAGGTGCAGCCTTTTTGCAGCTCTTATTGTAAATCCAACTCAGCCATTCATCAGAACTGCGACCGTCAGTAATGCAAGCTCGACGCCAAGCCAGTCAGGATGGCATAATCGTCTCGTGCGTCGGCATGTGGTGCAACAACAGCTTCCATAGCGACGATTTAGGGATCCGCCGACGTGATCATCAAATCGTGGCGTTCCAATTGTGTGGTGCAGGGAAAACAATGTCGGCCCGTATGGGCGATATCAAGTTGACAGCTCGGCCAGTGCATCGCGTAGGTGGGGACTAGCATTTCAGGGTAGCGTTCGTGCAGATAAATGTCGCGCGCTTGAAACTCCTCACAGCGTTATTGGCTCCATTTCAGACAGATCAATTAGCGCATGACCTTTCATGAGCCAATCGGCCAGCGCTTTACCTGCTCCCGGGCCCGATTGAACGCCCGGTGAAATGACACCATTGCAAGCCAGAGCACCTCCATCACGTTGTCCTCACCTATCATCGTGGCTCCCGAAGTGCAGCAATAACCAATCGCGTCAAAGCTAAGTTGCGCAGGCAAAAGGGCTGCTGCCTTGGGAAGGTCACGCTGCATTTGGCGCGGCGTATCGGAGATGTTAGAGGGTTACGCCGTCTGCGTGCAGCAGTGTCGCCATTTCGTGTTCAATCACTTTGGGATCGGACGTCAGAACCATAATCGTCTCCTTCACAGAATTCCACTAGTGTATAGCAATGAAATATGTTGGTATATACCAGTGGACAATGTTGCTCAAAGGAAAAATTCGGGAGCAGTTCAAATATGCCTGACGATTCAGCAACTCCCACGGAAGACCCGCCTCGGTTCAGGCTGATATTCGATGCCCTGCGGCGTGAAATCACCAACGGCAATCTAGTGGAACACGCAGTGCTGCCATCCGAAAGGGGGGTTGCAGAAGAGTACGGAGTCAGCCGGATGACAGCGCGTCGTGCTCTCGAGGCGCTGGAAACTGAAGGGTTGGCGTATCGCGAGGGGCGCAAAGGGAGATTCGTATCACCGCGTCGATTGACATATGACATCAGCCAAATGGTCAGCTTTGCAGCAGATGCAAAGGCCAGAGGTATAAATTTGCAGATCGAAATGATCGATGCGGGGCCGCAGACGGCAGATGCAAAATTGGCCCGTGAATTGTCTGTGCAAATCGGGGAACATCTGCATGCATTTACTCGGCTATTCAAGATTGGTGGTCATGCAATCTTCATTGAAACCGAATTTGTGATCGCCGCGCGATTTCCCGACTTGTTGCGCTATGACCTACGACAATCGACAACGCTGCTCTTAAGTCAGCACTATAATACCCTTGCGCATACGGGAGATGTGACCATTCGAATGCGCGGCGTATCCGCAATCGAGGCAAAGCTGCTAGGGCTTTCTGCGAACACGGCCGGTATTGAGCTTGAGCAGGTCATCCGCGATACTGCGGGTGCTCCGTTTTGTATTGGCCATCAGATATGGCGCGGGGAATTGGCCGAATTTTCGGCCCGTACAATGGTGAAGCCCGAAAGCTGAGCCATTCGGAAAAGAATGTTACACTGGCGACATTTTCTGAGTAACCTCCTGAATGGGTAAAATTTGCGGAAGTTCATCGCAATGGGAGGTGTTTGTAATCTGTAATATCGACGGACACTCGTAGATTAATCAAAATTGGTACAAGGCTTGGATATGAGTAAGTTTCACCAAAAGTTGACGGCAATGCGGCATGCCTTTCACCGCGACCCCGAGCTTGGCTTTCTAGAGCTGCGAACCAAGGCAGCGGTGGCGGATCGATTGCGCACATTGGGGCTCGAAGTGCATGTGGGTGCTGGCGTCGTCGGCGTATTGCGCGCGGGGCGTGGCAATCGGGCAATCGGGCTACGCGCAGATATGGACGCGCTTCCAATGACAGAAATCAGCACCCATGAATATGTGTCGGGCAATCCCGGCGTGATGCATGCCTGCGGCCATGATGGCCACATGACGATGTTGTTAGGTGCGGCTGAAACGCTGGCGAAAGACCCCGATTTTGACGGTACGGTTGTCTTCATTTTTCAACCGAACGAAGAACATGGGCTGGGCGCACGTGCAATGATTGACGAAGGCGTCCTTGAGGCGTTTCCGATTGATGAGGTTTATGCGATTCACAACCTGCCAGGCGCACCTGTCGGGCAGGTGTCAACGCGGGTAGGACAGATCTGCGCAAGCGAAAGCCTGTTTGAAATCGAAATTGCCGGTCAAGGCGGCCATGCCTCAATGCCACATGTCGGCGTCGACGCGATTACAGTGGGCACCGAGATGGTGCAGGCACTGCAAACAATTGTATCGCGAAAACTCGCCCCCGGTGCAGGTGCAGTTGTGTCGGTCACAGAGTTTCTGGCCAACGGGCAACGCAATGTGCTGCCGGGGCAGGCGACACTTAAGGGCGACGTGCGTGCGCGCCTACCAAAGGATCGTTTGGAAGTTGAACGGTTCATGGGCCAAATCGTGGGCGGTATCGCCACGGCGCATGGGGTCACAGCCAAGGTGCAATTTGTGACCGAATTCATAGAAACCATCAATGCCAAAGACCCGGTTGACGCTGTTGTGCGGGCGGCGCAGGCTATGGGGCTGGAGGCCATCGGCGATCGCGAAGCGATGAGCTTTTCCGAAGATTTCGCCCACTTTTGCGCGACCGTTCCGGGTTGTTTTCTTTTGCTCGGCAATGGGGAAACTGGCCCGCATGGCCAACCGCTGCATGCAGCGGATTATGATTTTAACGACGCGCTATTGCCTATCGGAACAGCCTTTTGGGCCGAACTGGTACGCGACCGCCTACCAATTAGAGAGAGATTGCTATGAACAATCTTCTTCCTTCCACTGATCTGGACCATGTGTCCGCTGACCGCAAAATCGGCGATGCGGCTTTTCGGGTCCTCACCGAAAGCGAATTTGCGACAGCCTGCACCGAGATCACAGCATGGGAAGGTTATGCAGCAACGCCACTCGTTTCGCTGGCCGCACTCGCTGCGGCCATTGGCGTAGGCGAAGTTCTCTATACGGACGAAGGTCCCCGGTTTGGCTTGGGAAGTTTTAAAGCGTTGGGCGGCTCATATGCAGCGTTGCGGGTGCTCCAGCGCGTAATTTCCGAGCGGCTAGGTCAAGACGTGTCATTGGCGGATTTACGTGACGGCAAATATCCGGCCCAATGCGCGGCGATTACACTGGTGTCTGCCACAGACGGAAATCACGACCACTCGCTTGCATGGGGCTGTAAGCGGTTCGGAGTTCCGTGCCGGATCTACATCCATGCCGAAGTCAGCGAGGGGCGTGCAGTTGCAATGCAGGACCTTGGTGCTGACGTCATCCGGATTGACGGCGATTATGACGCGTCGGTCGCCTTGACCAAACGCGAGGCCGAAGACAACGGCTGGTTCGTGGTGTCTGACACATCATGGCCCGGCTATTCGCTGCCGCCCGGCGATGTGATGGCAGGTTACGGCGTGATGACGCAGGAAATCTGTGACGCAATGGAACAGGCACCAACCCATGTATTTTTACAAGGGGGTGTTGGTGGGTTGACCGCAGGCGTCGCAGCGGGCTTGCGCCAGTTCTGGGGTGACGTGTCGCCGCGCGTTGTTATTGTCGAGCCAGACCTTGCAGCGTGTTTGTTTGAGAGTGGCAAGTCGGGCAATGCTACGAATGTGAAGATTGACGAAGAGACCTTGATGGCCGGCCTGTCTTGCGGAGAGCCATCGGCATTGGCGTGGGAAATTCTGGAAGAAGAGGTGAGCGACTTCCTCACAATTCCGGAAAGGTTGGTAGCTCCGAGTGTGAGATTGCTGGCCGCGCCTTTGGACGGCGACCCGATGATCGAAGCCGGAGAGAGCGCCATTGCTGGTCTAGCGGCACTAATTGCAGCACGTTCGGATAGTGCGTTGTCCGGCAAGTTAGGATTGGGCGCGAATTCGCGGATTTTTCTCATCGGCTCCGAAGGTGTAACAGACAGAGCCATCTTCAACATGATCATGGAGGGGCGTGATGCAGCCTAAGACACTGATGCGCGGATTTGTTGACGCTGAATTTGAGGTCCGGACGCAAAAGGCGCAGAGGCTCATGGCTCAACAAGGTCTCGGGGGCATGTTGCTGATGAGCGAGCCCGATGTCCGGTATTTCAGCGGTTTCCAAACGCTTTTTTGGCAAAGTCCTACGCGCCCATGGTTCCTGTTCGTGCCCGTTCAAGGCAAGCCAATCGCCGTGATCCCCGAGATCGGGGCCGCCTTGATGCGGCAATCCTGGCTTGATGATATTCGGACCTGGAGTGCGCCCGCACCAGATGATGACGGGATCAGCCTGTTGATAGATCTCCTTTCGCCTTTGGCCAAATCCAATGCTCGAATCGGCGTCATGAAGGGGCATGAGACATTGCTCCGGATGCCTTTGGGAGATTGGGAACGTCTGACCGCTGCATTGCCCGGGTTGGAAATTGCAGATGTCACCGGATTGGTTCAGGGTCTTCGCATGGTGAAATCCACGGCGGAGATTGAGAAATTGTCCCACATCTGCGCTATTGGATCGGCTACTTTTGCGCGGGTGCCCGACGTGATGTCGCAGGGCATGGCACTGGAAGATGTCTTTCGCACATTTCGACGCGAAGCATTGGGGCATGGTGCAGATGATGCGCCTTATGTTGTCGGTGCCGCCGATCAGGGTGGTTATGTTGACGTTATTTCGCCGCCCTCACGCCGCCCATTACAGGATGGTGATGTCCTGATGCTGGATACTGGCCTAACATGGGATGGGTATTTCTGTGACTTTGATCGTAATTGGGCCGTCGGTTACGCGGATGATGTCGCGCGCCGTGCCTATGATGTGCTGTGGCGGGCGACCGAAGCGGGCATTGCTGCCGCGCGACCCGGTAACACCTGCCGTGATTTGTTCAACGCCATGTCTACCGTGATAGCCGAGATTGACGACAGCGGCGGCGATATCGGACGTCTGGGTCATGGCCTCGGCATGCAATTGACCGAACAGCCTTCACACGCTTCTTTTGATACGACTGTCCTGACGGAGAATATGGTGCTGACGTTAGAACCATCTCTGTCCTACGGTGATGGCCTGATGATGGTGCATGAGGAAGACATTGTTGTTGGCGCGGATGGCGCGCGGCTGTTGACCACGCGGGCTGCACCTGAACTACCGGTAATCTGAACAGGAGCGATGTGTTGGACCAATACAAACCCGGTGACGATGTAGGGCCGCTCGAATACTGGCCCTTTGATGCGCCGGCATCCGAATATAGTGTCACCAAGGGTGATCCAAAGGCCTACGGGCGGATTGAAGTTGGCGGCCCCGGTTAAACAACGCGCTTTGGCATTTGGCGCTGCACGACTGGCGCGTTTGACTGTATTGAGCAGGGCGACGAACTGATGACGTTGCTGTCTGGTCACTGCAAACTTATCCAACAGGACACAGGCCTGACCCGTGATCTTGGTCCCGGTTACAGCCTGTTTGTGCGCGATGGCTCTCGGGTGACTTGGGACGTCAGCGAAGACATCACCATGGTTTTTGGGGAATAAACCAGCAGGATATTAAGGTAGCAACGAGGTGCCGGTGTGCGCGAATATCTGACCAAAGCCGGTCAGTTGATCGGTGATACCGGCGCGGCGCAAACAACTCCAGAATTGACCGTGATTTGTTCAATCATTTTCGATGACATCAAGCGAACGAATGCCACTACAAGATAGGAATATGGCGTCGGCATTGGGGTGATCAATCTCATGCGCGAACTTTTTCTAATAGGCGGGGGTGCCCTGACCAAACTCCAGGCCCGTATTCAGACTGAGACCCTGAATATCAAGGATGTCGAAGCCTTTCTCTATAAGAAACTGCCGCGGCCAAATTGATCTCGTCTAGATAGGGTAGCCCACGACCAATTTTGTGCTCAACTCGCGCAACGCATCGACAACGCCTGTGACGAAGCACATTGGCTGTGTCGTTGGTACCACTTTTGCGATTCCTGTAAAAGCACGGTCTTCTGGGTAAGCAATTATGCTGCGAGCACGGCAAACTGCCTGAACGTTGGGATACCTGTATTGGCTAATTGACCCATGCGGATCATATGCCGGCTTTGATCCCAGCAATGTTGCAGCCGCAAATTGGAACGCTTTGAAGCCGTGGATTGCGTTTGATAAACCTGTGATGCTGTTCGACGAAGTTGTTAAGATTTTTGGATTGAACGATTTCGATGATCGGCCTTCCTCCCATGAATTTGCAGATGACATTTAGGCCTTGTAGG
>JAWSVL010000036.1:0-21477 GCA_033851935.1 Sulfitobacter sp. | reverse complement strand
GGCTGGATGTAGAGCTAAAATTCTTCCAAGCTGCTCAGCCTATGGCCGTTGCAATTGCCTCTGGTGATATCGATTATGCCGTGACTGCCGTGTCAGGTGGACTTATCTCTCTGGCCGATAAAGGTGCAATTAAAGTCATTGGTGGCGCACTGTCTGAAGAAGCTGGCATTGAAGGTCAAAAAATTCTGGCCTCAGATGCGGCTTTCAAAGCTGGTCTAACATCGCCTGCCAATTTGGACGGACGTTCTTATGGTATGTCGACTGCAGGCTCATCCTTCCATTATATGGGATCGCAAGTTGCTGCCAAAGAAGGGGTGAGTGTTAAATTCAAGCCGTTGCAAAAAGTTGGTGTCATTATTGGTGCGCTTAAATCGGGTCAAATCGATGCCTGGTCAATTGTTCCCCATATTGCAAAACCTTTGGCCAAATCCGGCAAAGTTCATATCATTGGCAACATCTCGGATTACATCCCAGACTATCAGGTGACCACGGTGTTCACGTCTGCGAAAAATGCAGCCGAAGAAAAGCAGATGACGCGAAACTTCATTGCCGGTTTTTCAAAAGGTGTCGCGGATTACAATGCCGCCATGGTCGACAAGACCCAAGGCGACGATGCGCAGGCGGCGATGGTCGATCTCATACATAAGTATGTTTATGTTTCCCGTCCGCGCGAAAAAGCCGCCCCGTCCATTATCAATGGCTCCATGCGGTTGAACGAAGGTGCGGCACTTAATGTGGCGTCGATCGAAAACCAATTGGCTTGGTTTAAGTCGGAAGGATTGGTGAAAGCCGGTGTAAGCATGGAAACTCTGGTTGACGCATCTTATGTGAAAACCAAATAACACATATATATTGGGCTGATCGTGATACACGGTTGCGATCAGCCTTTATTCTTTAAACTGACAGCCAACACGCCAACGGAGCGCTAGAATGGATATCCAGCTTTGCTCGGTCAATCACTCCTATGGCGGTTTGAACGTATTGAGCGATATCTCCTTAGACATTCCTGCTGGAAAGATCGTTTGTATTGTCGGCCCATCTGGTTGCGGCAAATCCACCTTGCTACGCTTGATCGGCGGTTTGGAACGCCCAGACACCGGTGAAATCCTACAGATCGGCGAGGCTCCTCACGATAGCCTAAATCCCCTTACATATATATTTCAGGATTTTGCCCTTCTTCCGTGGCGCACTGTAAAGGGCAATGTGAGTCTGGTGCTGGAAGATCATGGCATTCGCGGCGCACAGGCAAATGCCATTATCGATGATGTGCTGGCGCGGACTAAACTGACGGACTTTGCCTCGGCTTTGCCCAAACAATTATCCGGCGGGATGAAACAGCGCGTGGCTATTGCCCGTGCGCTGGCGGTCAATCCAGCCGTCATGTTGATGGATGAACCTTTATCTGCTCTCGACAGCCAAACCCGTGAATTGTTGATGGACGATTTGGTGTCCCTTTGGGCGCGCACGCCATTTACCGCTGTATATGTGACCCACAATTTGGCGGAGGCCGTGCGCCTTGGTCATTCTATCGTGGTGTTGTCGCGCCGCCCGGGCAAAATTCGGGAGATCGTCAATATCGATATTCCGCTGCCAGAACGAGAATTTGGCAATATTGAGTTAGAAAAGCATCAAAAACATCTTTGGCAATTGATGCGCGATGAAGCGCGGGCGGCAGATGCGGAATTGCTGCATGTCTGAGAACGAAACCAATATTCCCACTAAGACAAAACCGCGTGCTGTTGATTTTCGTGGCGGTGGGTTCGCCCCATCCTCAAACCGTTGGATCGGGTTGGCGGTCTTTGTTGCTTTATTGCTGGTCGCAGAAATTGGCACCCGCAGCGGTCTGATCGCTTCGCTCACTTTGCCAAAACCCTCAGACGTACTTGCCACCTTCGGAGAGCTCTATTCCTCCGGCCTGTTGTGGAAGCATTTGAGCGTCTCGCTCTCCAGATTGTTGGTCGGCGGAGTGTTGGGCGCGTCCATTGGCATTATGGTAGGCGTCTTGATCGGCCTGTTCTCTTATATAAGGGCAGGGCTCGTTCCATTAGTGGCTGCAATCTTCCCAATTCCAAAAATCGCCCTATTGCCGCTTTTCGTCATTTGGTTCGGCATTGATGAAGGTTCCAAATATGCGTTGATCGCATTTGGCACATTCACTCCCACAGTTGTTGCAACCTATGGCGCCGTGGACAATGTGGACCGCACGCTCATTCGCATGGGCCAGAGTTTTGGCCTCTCATGGATGTCGATTGTCCGCAAAATCGTCTTGCCCGGTGCCATGCCCGGTATATTGTCTGGTCTTCGCATCAGTTTGGCGATTGCCATCATATTATTGGTTGCAGCAGAAATGCTCGGCGCTGAATATGGGATTGGTGCTTATATTCTCGAAGCAGGGGCGCTTTATGATTTGGAACGCCTTTTTGCTGGCGTGGTCATTTTATCGATTCTGGGTGTTTGTTTGAGCGCACTCATAAGTCTTGCCGAGCGAAAACTCCTAAATTGGCGCACATAAAGCGATATTGCGCGCATTCCGGCGTTTAAAACCATCAGATGAACAGCGCGGGCGAATAAGAACGCTGGATGTGTTGATAATTTGCGGAAATAGCAAAAGGAATCGGTAACCGTCACAAAACCGCTGTTTTGTGGGGTAATCATGGGTTGATTCCAGTTTGAGATGGATTTGATTGTGCGATATCCACAATGCGATCACGGAATTTTACCGTTTATTAACAGTGTGACGGCGGTTCGTGATGAAAATCGTGTCATTTGTGCAACAACAAGAGGTGGAAAGGGGCAATGACCCCAGTTTTGCGCTTTTACACCATTGCGTTCCCAGCCGCGGCGAGTAGTTTCCAATCAGGGATAGGGCGCAAGCGTCTGACCCAATAGGGCTTCGGTCCTAAAATAAGGTTGGGCTTTCGCCCTATCTCAAAACTTGGTTCTTTACTGGAGATCAAACCAATGAAACTTAAATCCCTTCTTTTGGGTTCCGCTGCAGCGCTTATCGCTGTTACTGGTGCCCGTGCTGCTGACGCAGTTGTTGCTGACCCAGAACCAGTTGAATACGTTCGCGTTTGCGACATGTATGGCGCTGGCTTCTTCTACATCCCAGGCACAGAAACTTGCCTGAAACTCAGCGGTTATGTTCGTGTTGAATACACTTACACTGACTATGAAGATAACGATGCTACCACTAACGACAGTGCTGGTAGCTGGGTTTATCGTGGTCGTTTGAACGTTGACGCTCGTAACGAAACAGATTGGGGCACTTTGCGCTCACAGCTTCGTTTCCAAGGCGACGGCAATGGTGGTGCTGATGCGCCTGTAGGTATCGACCGCGCATTGGTTAGCGTTGGTGGTCTGCGTTTCGGTTATTCTGATCAGTTCGTTACAACTCATCATGGTTACGGCTGGCAGAAAGCTGCTAACGATGGTTATTACGATTTTGACCAAGCTGTAATGCTTGACTACACATATGCTGCAAATGGTTTCTCAGCGACTGTTGGTATCCAAGACGAGCTTGGTACAACTGCTGGTGCAGAAAATCCTGATCTTTACGCTGGTCTAGCTTATGCTGGTAGCTGGGGTCGTGTTGCAGGTTCTGTAGCTAGCGATGGTATTACTGATGATCTTGCTTGGAAAATTTCGGCTAACATCTCTGTTATCGAAAACCTCGGCATCAATGGTTGGTATGCAAACGACGATGGCAAAACTCATTTCGTAACTGCTTATCTTGATAGTGGTGTTGAATCCGAATGGGGTGTTGACGTTAACTATCAAGTTACTGACACTGTAAACCTTTGGGTTGGTTACACTGCATACGAAGGTACAGCAGTTGCCACTGGCACAAGTACTGCTCGCCCAGTAGCAATCGGTGATGATCTTGAAGGTCACCGCATCGGCGTTGGCGCTATCTGGAACCCAATTCCAGGTCTTTCTTTCCGCCCAGAAGCTGTTTTCGGCGAGTCAGAAGTTGCTAACACAACATACGATTACTCTCAGTTCCGTCTGCGCGTAGTCCGTTCTTGGTAATCGGTTATCCGATAATCTAACGAAAAGCCCGGCAGGTAACTGTCGGGCTTTTTGCGTTTTGGCTTGCTGTTAAAAACGCCCTGTCTGTGTAGAAATAGACCTTAATGCCGCCTGCATAATTACAATGTTTCGGTGTTGATCGACCTCATTTTTGAGTTGTTTAGCGAATTGAAATTCGCCTTCACGCGGATATAGTCTTCGTGGTTCAAAAAAGAATTTTGGCCTGATCTAAAAAAATCCTAAAATTTGGAAATTTGAGTAGATGTTTCAGCGCTTTATCGCGGTGAACGCAGTGGGTTATACTCGGAAACCTTTTGTTAACCTCTCTTGATCTTTGCTGACCTTTGGGCAAGTATGCAATCCTGTTTATCGAAGACGGAAGCCTAGGGGATGGCTTGTGTTGGTGAGGGCGCATAAGAGAACAGCGACCCACTGACTATGGAGGAGGTTACAACCACAGCTTTGCGCTGGGTTGCTCTGATTCATTTCCACAGCTTTCTAATCTGAGAGACCTAAGCGTCGCGCAAATTCTTGTTGCGACAAGTTTGATTGAGTTATGTGAGGATCCCCGAATGTGTCACTGGAAAAAGTGGTTTTGGCCCGGTTTATTGACTGTAGCGTTGCTTTCCGTTTTGGCCCTATGGTGGAAAACAGATTCCATTGAACAAGAATTACACGCCCGTGCCACCAGCGCACTTTCTGAGCAGGGGCAATCTTGGGCAAAAGTAGAAATGGATGGGCGCGATGCGACCCTGACCGGTTCTGCTCCTGGTGAAGATTCTCAGGAAATTGCTGAGTTTTTGACTGATGAGGCCTATGATGTTCGTGTGGTGGATAACCAGACCGGCCTTATTGTAGCTCAAAGCCCTTACGTATTGAGCGCTAAGCGTTCAGGTGGGAGCCTTGAACTGACAGGTTTTGTACCTGATGCTGACATTCGCGCAAAGATTGTCGCTTCCGCAAAAGAAGCGCTTCCAAGCCTCAACATCATGGATAAAATGACATTGGCACGCGGTGCGCCAGCAGGTCTTGCTGCGATTGCTGGATTTGGTCTTTCCCAACTTAGCGGGCTGACCGATGGTGAAATGTCATTGAGTGATACGAATTTGTCAGTCAAAGGTTCTGCCGCCAATTTCAGTTCCTACAATTCAATTAACACTGTGTTGGGCGGCTCTTTGCCTGCAGGTGCGACTTTGGCCATGAATGGCGTGAGTGCTCCAGCCGTTTCCCCTTATACATGGTCTGCTGACTATAACGGCGAGCAAGTGGTCTTGTCGGGTTATGTACCTTCCAGTGAAGCCGCTGCTGCAAATATGGCGAACGCCAAATCTGCACTGCCGCTAGCGACATTGATGGACAAACAAACAATTGCCAGTGGTGCCCCAAGCGGTTTTGCTGCGCACAGTGCGTTTGCCATTAGCCAACTGGCTCGTTTTTCAAATGGTAAAGTTGGGTTGAACAATACGGAATTGAGCGTATCGGGTGTTGCGAGCAACGCCTCTGGATTTACCCAAGCGAAAGCCGCGGTTTCCGGTTCTTTACCAAATGGTTTGACCTTGGCGGCTGAGAAAATTGTGCCGTCAACGGTTACTCCTTACACATGGGCCGCAACCTACAATGGCAAAACAACTGCTCTTAGTGGTTATGTTCCAAGCGCTGCTGTACGCGCCGCGATTGTGGCAAACGCTAAAGGTAATCAAGCCAACGCTACGATCGTTGATAACATGCAGATTGCTGCAGGTGCGCCGGTGAAGTTTGAAAACGCTGCGTCTTTTGCTTTGGCCCAGCTTCCACGCTTTGTTTCTGGCACTGTAAGCTTAAACGACTCACGCTTTTCTGTTGCAGGAGCTGCAAATAGTTTTGATGCTTATGGTGCAGCAAAACGCGCGGTAAGTGGTTCGTTGCCTTACGGTTTGAGCCTTGCAAGTGAACGCATAACAGCGCCAACAGCATCACCTTATGCGTGGTCTGCTGATTATAATGGCACGGATGTGACACTTTCAGGGTATGTACCCAACGAAGACATTCGTTCTTCTGTATTGGCTGCAACCCGTTCCAGCCTTAGCGGTGCAAGCGTCGTTGATAATATGAAAATTGCGATGGGTGCTCCGGCAAACTTCAATGTTGCGGCTCGGGAAGCAATAGCGATATTGCCGCATTTCTCGACAGGTCTTGTGTCTTTGTCTGATACAGCCCGAACTGTTATTGGAACAGCCAAAACCGAAACTGACTTCCGTGGTTCCAAGTCCAAATCGCGCCGTTATGCCGATGGATTTACTGAAGCAAAGGTCGATATTACGCCTGCGCCGATTACCGGAGATTATGTCTGGTCAGCTGAGCGAAAAGGCAATGCCATCATTCTTGCGGGTAGTGCGCCAACGAAAGAAGCTCGCGACAGCATGGCTTTGCGGGCTCAGAGCCTTTATCCTGGAGCCACAGTGGTCAATCGCATTGTGCCACGCACGAATGCGCCGACAGGCTTCATTTCAAATGCCAACCGTGCCATTGGCCTGCTTGATCGTTTGAAAACGGGTAAAGCCAGTATCTCAAATCAACGGATGAGCATTCGCGGTCAGGCATCCAGCGTCAACAATTACGCTGCTGCCCAACGTGAAACTTCGGGTAAACTCAGAAACGGATACAAATGGGATGTACGGGATATTAAACCTGTGCTCATGACGCCATATACATGGTCCTTGGACAAAGGAACCAAAATGGCGGTTCAATCTGGTTTCGTACCAAGCCGTGGCTTGGGGGATACTTTTGCCGGAAATGCGGCGAAGATGCTCGGCAAGAAAATTGACAACAAGCAGCGCGTTGCTGCTGGTGCACCGAAGAACTTCGGTAATGCTGTTGCCGCCGCCATATCAGCGGTGAAAAAACTGGATATCAGTCGTGCTTCGATCACAAACACCAACATGTTTGTTCAGGGCAGGGCGTTGACACAGGCACATGCGGATCGCATTAGCGAAGAAATCGCGGCTTCAATGCCACCGAACTTCAAAGTGCGTAGTCAAATTTCATACCCGTTGCCTAAGCCAATGGTTAAAGCTGTAAAATGTGATATCGACTTTGTGGCCTTGTTTGCAGGCGAAAAGATCC
The DNA here is from genome assembly GCA_033851935.1 of Sulfitobacter sp. Lineage (GTDB taxonomy): Bacteria > Pseudomonadota > Alphaproteobacteria > Rhodobacterales > Rhodobacteraceae > Sulfitobacter. The sequence goes on along the minus strand of JAWSVL010000036.1, from coordinate 14,343 downwards.
ATTTCGCTACTGATCGCGCTGTGATTAAGCCAACGTCTTATTCCTTGCTGGATCGGGTAGCGACTTCCGCAAACACGTGTCCAAATGCACGGTTTGAGATTTCGGGTCACACAGATTCACGTGGTCGGGCAACTTATAACCAACAACTCAGTGAGGCACGGGCTCGTGCCGTGGCGGCCTACTTGTCGCGCACCGGGGTGGCTGCGGAAAACCTAATCCCCGTGGGTTATGGTGAGATTCGCCCGATTGCCACCAACGATACCGTTGAGGGACGCGCCCAAAACCGCCGCATCGACTTCTCGGTGCTTGCACAATAAAATAGTGCCGTGCCGGTGTAAAAAAACATCCGGCATGGCCCAACGCGAACACTTGGTGTTCGCAATTAGTGAATTACAAGGGAACACATTATGTGGTATTTGATCGAACAATATTTCTGGTTCCTTCTGGCAGCATTCATCATCGGCCTTTTGGTGGGATGGTGGACGTCCGAAGTTCGCAAAATCAAAGCCAGTTGATTGATTCAAAGGGAAAAAACCTATGCCTGTGCTGATTATTCAAACAATTTTATTGTTGGCCATCGCCTTCATTCTGGGGTGTGTTCTGGGGTGTCTTTTGCGTCGATTGTTCGGTACTGCCGAGATCGAAGCACCAGTTGCTGCAGTTGGCGCAACGGCCGCTATGGGTCTTGCGGCCAAGCGTGCTGCTGCTCCTGATGTTCCAATTGTGCCAAAACCTCCGGTTCCAGCGGCTCCAAAACCGCGCCGCGCGGCACCTAAAAAGCGTTCCAAGCCTGTCTCCAAGAAAGACAACTTGAAACTTATCAAAGGTATTGGCCCACAAAATGAGGGACGCCTAAATGAGTTGGGTATTCGTTCATTCTCGCAAATCGCCGAATGGAAGAAAAAAGACCAAGCTCACTTTGGTGAAGTCCTTGCCTTTCCGGGTCGAATTGAACGCGAAGAATGGGTCAAGCAAGCCAAAGTATTGGCGCGTGGTGGTGCCACAGACTTTGCTAAGCGCGTGAAATCCGGAGCGGTAGAAAGCAGTTTGGGTAAAGCCAGCGCAGGTGATATGGGCAAAAAACCAGCGACACTGAAAACTGCTCGCGGCGGAAAACCTGACAATCTGACTTTGATTGACGGTGTTGGAAACGCGATTGAGAAGAAAATGTTCAAATTGGGCATCTTCCATTTCAATCAAGTTGCGAAGATGAGCAAAGCTGAGCTGACTTGGCTTGGCAATGCCGTTGGTTTCCCTGGTCGTCCAGAACGGGAAAATTGGGTTGGTGAATCCAAAATTCTTGGTGCTGGTGGCACGACGGATCATGCCAAACGTGTTGAACGTGGCCAGATCAAAACCAGTCGCAAATCCTAATCGGACTTTGATTACAAAACCCGTTTCAGGAAACTGGAGCGGGTTTTTGTTTGTCAGCTGCTGGTTTAATCATTCGTGACAACGGAACACTTAAATCAATCTCACGCCAAACCTGTTGCATAAAATTTCAAATGCCCTTAATCATAGAGTCATGAAAATGCTTCGCACATCCCTACTACGAGACCTGCTGCTTATTAGCGGCCGTCAGGGTGTGTGTCTTTAAGGGGGCATCTGGCGGTCGATAATATTCCCGCACAAATGCACCAGCCCCCTTCTTACCAATTCAGATTTTATGCGTTCAGCTATCAGTGCTGACACGCGCGCATTTATGAAGGAGCCCATGAAAATGGACGCTGCAAAAAAATATTCCCCTTATCCGCAAGTCGGTTTGAACGACCGGACTTGGCCCGGAAACAGAATTGAAAAAGCCCCAATCTGGTGCTCCGTTGACCTTCGCGATGGCAATCAGGCGCTGATCGACCCCATGGGGCACGAGCGCAAAGCCCGCATGTTCGCACTGTTGCTGGATATGGCATTTAAAGAGATTGAAATCGGTTTTCCATCCGCTTCCCAAACAGATTTTGACTTCGCCCGTTGGTGCATCGAGGAAGGTAATGTCTCCGATGACGTGGACCTGCAAGTTCTTGTCCAGTGTCGCCCGGAATTGATAACCCGTACCTTTGAGGCTCTTGAGGGAGCCAATACGCCCATCGTTCATTTTTACAATTCAACTTCTGAATTGCAGCGCCGTGTTGTTTTTGGTGCGGACCGGAAAGGCATTCAACAGATAGCTGTTGATGCCGCCAAGATGATTTCTGATATGGCCGCAAAAGCGGGCGGCGGTTACAGGTTTCAATATTCACCGGAAAGTTTTACCGGAACGGAATTGGAGTTCGCGCTCGAGATCAGTAACGCGGTAATCGAAACCATACAGCCAACCCCGGATAACAAACTCATACTGAACTTGCCGGCAACGGTGGAAATGTCCACGCCCAATATTTATGCGGACCAGATCGAATGGATGTGCCGAAATATCGACCGCCGCGATAGCGTTATCATCTCATTGCATCCCCACAATGACAGGGGCACAGGTATCGCCGCCACCGAATTGGGGTTGATGGCTGGCGCAGACCGTGTCGAGGGAACATTGTTTGGCAACGGAGAGCGCACGGGCAATGTTGATGTGGTTACCCTCGCTTTGAACATGATGACGCAAGGCGTTGATCCGGAAATGGATGTGCGGGATATCGAACGCATCAAGGGTGTTTACGAGTATTCAAATCAATTGCGCATTCCTGAGCGTCACCCCTATGTGGGAGAATTGGTTTACACGGCATTCTCAGGTTCCCATCAGGATGCGATCAACAAGGGAATGAAAGCGCTTGAAAAATCCAATCACAATAAGTGGGAAGTTCCATATTTACCCATCGACCCAATGGATGTAGGGCGGAGTTACGAGGCGATTATTCGCATTAACTCCCAATCCGGCAAGGGCGGTGTTGCCTATGTGATGGAAGCGGATTACGGGCTAAAACTGCCCCGAAACTTGCAGATCGAAATGCGAAATGACGTGCAACGGATCACTGACGAGGATGGCAAGGAACTACAATCTTCGGCCATACACGCGCGTTTCATGGAACGATATGTGGAACAACCGAACGGGAAAATTCGTTATATTGATCACGCTACATTCACCGATCCGGATGTAGATGGTGGACGGATTATCGAAGTCAAAATTCTCGACGGCGATAAAGAAATCGAGATCAGGGGCAAAGGCACAGGCCCGGTTGATGGTTTTGTCGCCGCGATTAATGGCCATCTTGGCCTGACGATGTCGGTAGCCGATTATTCCGAACACTCTCTTCAACAGGGCAGTGACGCGACCGCTATCTGTTATATGGAAGTGAAAGACGCCGATAACCGTTCGTGGTTTGGAGCAGGTATCAATTCAAATATTGTAGCAGCTTCGCTCGAGGCTCTGGTTTCAGCCGCCAACCGCGCTGTCGAGAATGATGTCTGATGTCAGATCGCTTGAGCTGCATTGAGTTATCGACGACACAAAACACCAATACCAAGCCCGTGGTTTTTCTTCATGGGTTTGGTGGCATGGCGGCACAATGGAATGAGCTGCAAACAGACGTATCCAAACATGTTGCAACTCTCGCCTATGATCTCCCAGGGCATAGCGGTTCGCTAAATTTCCCAAACGCTGGTCCGCCCAAAGTCGCGGCCAAAGCGATTATTGCGGACCTAAGTCAGCGCGGCATTGCGCAGGCTCATTTTGTTGGACATTCGATGGGGGGCGCGATTGCCGGGTTGACCGCGCTTTTTAATCCTGACCTAGTGGCAAGCCTCACTTTGTTAGCTCCGGGAGGGTTTGGCCCGCAGATTAATATCGATGTTCTAAAAAAATGGGCGAGCGCACAAAGCGAAGCCGAATTGCGTGATGTAATTCCTAATTTTTTCGCGGCCGATTATCGATTGCCGGATGCCTATGTTGAACTTCATACAAAGGCCCGTCAGGTGGAAGGCGCTAATCAAGCCCTCATTGGCATTGCTGATAACATGACAACCAATGGTGAGCAGGGGCAGTTGCCGGTTGATGACATACTAGCAAAAAACATTCCGACGTCTCTAATCTGGGGCGATAGCGATGCAATTATTCCGGTTTCTCAGGCTTTGCCATTGAAAGATAAAGTGGACCTTCACATCTTGAATGGTGTCGGTCATTCGCCCGCAGAAGAAAGTTATGAAGTTGTCAAAAATATTCTACTGGATCAGGTTAAGTAGATGGCCATCGACATAAAATTTGATGGATAAACAGGTTTATAATTTACCATTCAGAACAGCAGCCCTAGCAGGGGTGGCTATTTAGCAGTGATTTTTGATCGATAATCTGGTAGGTATATAATCATGGCCGTTCTATCCGTGGCCCTTCAGGAATCGTGAAATGACCCAAGCATCTGATAACAATGGGCAAAAAACCAAACGCAACAAGCCTTCTTTGAAAGAAGCGCTTTATGTGGTCAAGAATCGTCAAGCTGACCGCGACGACGTTGTCGTGGACATGCTTGCAGCGGAAGAAGCGCGCCTTGAGATATTGGCCGATGAGCTTAGCCCGTTGATGGATGAGGTAGACCCTAATGATGAACGTTTCGAGTTCGCTCTTAGTCAGGGAGACAGGCCACGTCTTTGGATAGATATTACGAGTTTTGTTTTTATGGGACATGACCGGCGTGTCTATCGGTTTGTCAAAGATACTCGCATGGGGCGCGTCGTGTTGGCAGAAAGCGGTGACATGCAATCTATGGCGGGTTCTGTCGCTGAGTATGTGGCGGAGAAAGTTCTGGAACGCGAACGCGCCATCGAAGGCGAATGGATTTCGTTAAAAAACGATGCAACAGAAATTGATTTCGAAACTGACGATGATGAGGAAGATGAAAAAGCAGCGCTTGCTACGGTGCAATCGTCGGATAATGGGTTTGGCCAATTATTACTGGCGGTTGTGCTGGGCAGTGGAATCACCATTGCAGCACTTGTTGCCGCTGCATTTTTCTTCGGTCCAAAAGTCTTTTAGTTAAATTTTTGGACTGCGCCGTCACGGATCAACATGCGGTTCGACAGCAATTTGACTTCCCCAGCTTCAAAACCAAATTCTTCCATATGACAATTCCAGTTTCCCGGTGTTCCGGAAATTGAAAACAAATTGTATCTCCCTGCTTCTTTGCGTCGTCCTGAAAATGCGTCACTGGAGAGTGGCCGTTGGCTGGCAGAGGGGACGCCAATTACGGGTACGTCATGGTCACGACCGTCGATTAGTTGGCGGCTGATGATGTGCGTATGGCCGTGCAAAATAAGATCGGCACCCCATTTTTTTATCACGTTGCGAAAACGTGCGGCGCCCAAAAGACGTTTGTGCACATGGGTTGCGCGAGCAAAGGGAGGATGATGGATCATCACAACGCGAAACAGGTTTTTCGATTCAGCCTCTCGTAGACGTGTTTGTAATTGACGTGCCTGATGGCTGGTAAACGCACCCGTAGCCATAAATGGCATGCTGGCCCGACCGCTATTCACACCAATTAGGGCGATGTTTTTGCGTTGTCTAATATAAGGAAACTCGCATAGGGAATCGTCGTCCCCACGCATGTAGTCGCCCCAAGCTTGTTTAATTTTTCGCAAAGCACCTGGCACATATGTATCGTGATTGCCGGGGACGACGGATACATCATTTGAATCACCTAATAGGTTTAGCCATGTTCGTGCCGTCGAGATTTCTTCGTCCAAAGCTAGGTTGACCAAGTCTCCGGTAACAGCGAGATGGTCAGTGTGAATGCTATTGAGATGTTGCAGCAAATCCTGAAGGCATGTGGATTCCAGATGTTTGCCGCGATTGCGTTGCCAATTGATATATCCGGTAATCCGCTTTGAAATGAGTTCACGGCGTTTTATATTGGGCAAAGGCCCAAGATGGGGATCGGAAATATGGGCGAGTTTAAATGGCAATGTTCAAATGCAATGCAAGGGTATCTGTCTCGTTTGACCGTAATGCAGGATGCCACGGTACGCCAGAGCAGGACCAAGAGGAGATATCGAATTGTTAGTATTGCTCAATAAAATGCTCAAAGCATTACGTAAGAAGTTATTCGTAATTTGGGCTCTCGTAACGCGCTCCATGACGTTGGGAGTGCGGGGGATTGTGTTCAACAATAATGGTGAAGTGCTGCTCGTGCGTCATACATATGTCGAGGGATGGCACCTGCCTGGTGGTGGCGTGGAACGCGGAGAGACTATGCGTGACGCAATGCAAAAAGAGTTGCGTGAAGAAGCCAATGTGCAAGTCTTGGGTGAGCCGCGCCTTTTTGCAATTTATCGGAATATCTTGACCAGTCGTTTTGATCATGTGGCAGTATTCGTAGTCGACGATTGGAGCGGTGAGGGAGCCCGCGAAGCAAACTTTGAAATTGCCGAAACTGGATTTTTCCCGTTATCAGACCTCCCCACTGAAACAACAGAACCAACGGTGGCGCGCCTTTTGGAATATTCAAATTCCCAACCTGTGCGCGACCACTGGTAATCTAAAATTTAGCCGCGATTGTGTGGCGCGAGGTAGTCAATATCAGGCCCAACTGGGACAACGCGGGTTGGATTGACCGTTTCGTGACTGCCGTAATAGTGGTACTTGATATGATGCATATCTATGGTCTTTGCCACATGCGGCTGTTGGTAAAGTTCCAGCGTATAATTCCACAAATTGGGATAGTCAGATATCCGTTTTTTGTTGCACTTAAAATGCCCGTGATAAACAGGATCGAAGCGTACTAACGTGGTGAATAAACGCCAATCTGCTTCTGTAATCTGATCACCCGTCAAATACCTGCTGTCTGCCAATATGTCTTCTAGCCAATCCAATGTATCAAAAAGTGGATGGAAGGCCTCTTCATATGCTTGTTGTGTGGTGGCAAAACCGCATTTGTAAACACCGTTATTGAGTGTGTGATAAACACGTTCATTGACCTCATCGATGCGCGTGCGCAAGTGTTCAGGATACAAATCAACACTGTCATCCCCAATGCCCACGAAAGCAGAATTGAGCATGCGAATGATCTCGCTTGATTCATTGGAGACTATAGTTTTGCGTTCTTTATCCCAAAGGACCGGCACAGTGACGCGCCCAGAATAATCTGGTTTTGCGGCGGTATAGACATTGTGCATGAGAGGGAAATCGTGGAGTTGATCTCCAAATGCCGTCTCATCAGTTTTAAAAGTCCAGCCATTTTCCGCCATGTAGTGGTGCACGACAGACGTATCGATAGCGGATTCCAAACCCTTAATATTACGAACGATCACAGAGCGGTTTGCCCATGGGCATGCGTGGGATATATAAAGGTGATATCGACCTGATTCAGCTTTAAATCCACCTTCCCCAGTAGGGCCTGCCGAACCATCAGCCGTGATCCAATTGCGGAATCCAGCATCATCACGGACAAATTTTCCGTCCGTTTTTTTGGTTGAATACCACTGATCCACCCACTTGCCATCGGCCAAAAAACCCATCTAGTCACCTCCTAAAACTGTATTTGTGAGCAGAAGTTAGGTTCGACGTCGTTCCAAAACAAGTCACAAAATTGCTAGACCTTGCTTCTTGACCATGCTATCGGCTCATGCAGAAGAGGGAGCCACATGGCCAATATCAGAACTTTGCGACGACGATTGAGCTAGATCGAATTTTCGATCAACCAAGTCGTGCGCGCATTTGCGTTTGTTCTGTTCCCCTAATTTCCGGAAATACCATGTCTGATTTTACTATTCGTCCTGAGACGAGTGCCGATGAATTTGCCGTCAACAAACTTATTCAAACGATATTTGGCCCAGCCATGTATGCCCGTGCTGCCTTTGCGTTGAGAGAGGGAGTAAACTCCGAACGGGACCTTAATTTTGTCGCCGAATCCGAGGCTGAGTTAATAGGTGTGGTACGTCAAACCAAAATCCGCGTGGGATCCGAACCTGTATTAATGCTTGGCCCTTTGGGCGTGTCGGATCATGTGAACGGAAAGGGCGTCGGTACTGCATTGATGAATGCGACACTGACATCAGCGCGCGAAAATTATCTTTCTCAAGGATTTTCCGCTGTGCTTCTGGTTGGTGATATTTCTTATTACAAAGCTTTTGGGTTTAGGACTGTACCCATGGGAAATATCACGCTTCCTCGACCTGCAGATCCGTCAAGAATACTGATTTGTAACCTGCAAGATGGAAGCAAAAATCAATTTTCCGGTGCTGCCAGCAAATGGAAATAGGACCTAGCGTCCCTCGCGAGCCCACATGCCTGATAGGGTGAGCAACAACAATGCAAGGCCGAGAAAGCCCGCCATTAATGGCAGTTGTTTAACTCCTATTAGCCTGCTGGCCTGTGTGGCGCGCAACCCGATCCAGCCATCGCCAGCAGTCGAACCCGCGCCCCGTGTGGGAACAATGCGAGGCAGAATAGTTCCGTTATCGCCGTCGTCAATGCGATGAATGGAACCTTGGCTTTGCTCAACAAGTGACCGTATTTTTTCACCTGTTGAAATCACCTGCGCATATTCCTTCGGGTTGCTTGGGCCCACATTTGTAAGTGCCGACAACTCACCATTTTCCAGTCGATAGAGGCCAAGTGATTTTGTTGTAATTTCTCCTGACCAAAGCCCATTTCCTTTATCAGCGAGTTGTAATTCTTGTTTTTTCCCATCTGGTGAAACAATTTCCACAAGTCCAGGATCATCCCCCATGGTTTGACGTTCGACCACAAGCTTGTTTCCTTTTGCATGTGCGCGCAACGCTTCTTCGTCCAAGTCTGGTTGCTTCATGAGCCAATGGCCCAAGCGGCGTAACAATTGACTGTGGGGGCCGCCACCTTCAAAATCGCGTGCCCATAGCCACACATGGTCGGACATTAGCATGGCAATACGGCCTTCTCCAGGGCGGTTCAAAATCAATAAGGGCGTTTTATCTGGACCCTCCATAAGGGTATGTCCTTGCGGTTCGGTTCCTTCTATGACGCGAAACCAACGGCTCCATTTCGGCAATTCGTCACTGTTGTTTTCACTCAACCCTTTTAGTCCGCGTGTCACCGGATGGCGGCGACCCACATCGGAAACGCGCGGCGTGAATGGTTTTTCAATGACGTTTCCGGTGGGTGTTATGGGCAAAACCGCAGACAAAGGCGTGTTGTGAATGCTGGCGCGTGCCGCGTGTTCAGGCCCCGCCGCGATAAGAATGGCACCACCATCGGTGAGATAGCGAGCAATGTTGTCAAAATACAAAATGGGTAAAACGCGCCGCGTTTGATAGCGGTCGAAAATAATGAGATCAAATTCATCGATTTTCTCAATGAACAGTTCGCGGGTTGGAAAGGCAATGAGCGACAACTGATTGATTGGCGTTCCGTCTTGTTTCTCCGGCGGGCGCAAAATCGTAAAATGCACCAAATCAACTGACGCATCCGATTTCAATAAATTGCGCCATGTTCGTTCCCCAGCATGGGGTTCTCCTGAAACCAGCAACACTCGTAGATTTTCGCGAATACCTTCCAACACTGAAAAGACGTGATTGTTCACGTCTGTAATTTCGCCATCGACAATCGCTGCTTGCAATTCGATCACCAGTTTCCCACCATGGGGGACATCAAAAATAAAAGACGATTGTTCACCTGCGATCACTTGTTCAACGGAAAAAGCAACGCCGTCGATTGAGATGGTTACATCGACATATTCTCCGGCAGAAATATTGGTGTCTTCGACCGAAAAAATGATCTCCTGAGATTCTCCGACAATGCCAAAACGTGGAGCTTGATGAATAATGATACGTCGGTCTTTGTCGTCCGATTTTCCGGTAATCAATCCATGTAGGGGAGCGGTAATTCCCAATTGTTCCAAAGTTTTTGGCACGTCATGGATTTGCCCATCCGTTATCATAACAGCACCACCAACCTGTTCGGGTGGAACATCTTGCAGGGCCGATTTTAGCGCCGAAAAAAGGGCAGTGGAAGTTTCGTCAACATTGTTGTTTTTCGTAACAACCTCGCGCAATTCAAAATTGTCGAACCGTTTGATGAGTTGTTTTATTTGCTCGTGAGCTTGATCCGTTTGTTCCTTGCGGCCATCCAATTTTTGACTGTCAGTTTGATCTACGACCAGAGCGATTACAGTTTTTAGTGGCGCACGTTCTTCCTGCAAAATTGACGGGTTTGCGAGAGCAAGGCCAAGTGATGAGACGGCAAGCAAACGCAAGATGCTGCCACGCAATCGACGATATAATCCGTAGACACAAAGCAGTCCCGCCAACGTCAGGATTGCGGCGATAATCTGCCACGAAAACCAAGGCGCAAATGTGAGGGAAAGATTACTCATTGGCCAAGTCTTTCCAACAGCGCGGGAATATGAACCTGATCGGATTTGTAGTTTCCCGTCAGCGTATACATGAGAATGTTCACGCCGGTGCGATAGGCATAGGTGCGCTGCGTCGGATTTGGTGGAACAGTTGGCAGACTGGGAGCACCATCAGCTTCAATAGCCCAGGCCCCTGCGAGATCGTTTGATGTAATCATAATCGAAGAGACTCCGTCACCTTGTCGTGTTGGCCGATTGTTCCCGGTATTGTCTTCCGATGATTCCACCCACAGCCGACCATCGAGATAACGACCTGGAAATATGTCGAGCAAATAAAAGGCACGCGTCAGGACGTGGTTATTTGGTACGGGCTCCAATGGAGGAATGTCTAGATTCGTCAAAATTTGGCGTAATTTTCGCGTCGCGGGGCTGACGCTGGTGCCGCCAAATCCACCCGTTAATTGATCACGCGTGTCAAAAATTACACTGCCGCCGCGTTTCATAAAGTTTTCTACACGCGCCATTGTGGCAGCATTTGGGATCGGTGATGTCGAAGACAAGGGCCAATAAAGCAAGGGGAAAAAGGCTAACTCGTCGCTCGATATATCCACCCCCACGGGTTTCCCAGGCTCTAGAGACGTTCGTGAAGATACATAGGAAGTCAGTCCAGACAGGCCTTTGCGGCTAATCTCATCCAACTCATCGATTCCAGTGATCACGTAAGCGAGGCGTGTTTTCAGAGCGTTGGAAAAATCTATTGAACTGTTCTGCGCCCTGACATCGGTTGGCGTTAATCCAATGAGAAGAGCAACCGTGAAACTCAGAGCAACGGAGGTTGATTGGCGTTTTGATTTAAACGCCCCCGCCATCCAAAGTACGGCGATGCAATCGAGTGTTAAAAGCAACACGGCAATCGCCAAAAGGTATGGCTTATATTCGAATGCAGCCTCCGTTTGATAGCTCGAATATCGAGTGTTGGCCGGAAGGGCGCTGCGGTCAAAGGGTGCAATTTTATCGCTTTGGGAAAACAGATTCAGAGCTACAAACGAATCGGCCGTGCCATAAAGTCCTGGGTGATTTTCGTCCGTAGCAACAAGACGTTTTCCTTTTGCAATTTTGATGGGTTGGATCAGCGGTGCTGCAGGCCCAAGGCGTCCGAAACCATTGATTGATTTCAGCGGCGGTAAAGTCGTTATTTCACTCTTTAACGTTGAGGTGTTGCCATCAATATTGGTTGGCTCTGCGTTTGTTGCCGAATTACGACGTGATGATACCGCCACGATTTTACGCAACATATCTACAAAGGCGCCCGACAAAGGTAGGTTTGACCAACTGGCATCGGCGGTGACATGGAACAAAACTATCCAGCCTTTTTTGTGTTGTGCGGCGGTAACCAGCGGTGTTCCATCTGCCAAACTGGCCCAAGTATATCCGGCAAGTTCAACGCTAGGTTCGGCTAAAACCTGCCGGGTTATGACCACATCTTTCGGCACGTCCATTCCTGCAAAAGGGCTTGTCTCACTAAATGCAGCCAATGGTTGTGGCGTTCCCCAAGTTAATGTTCCCCCTAGGTTGCGTCCGCCGCGCCGCAAAATTACGGGGACCAAAAGGTCGTCCTGCGCCGCGGCCAGTCGAGGCCCAGCAAAGCGGATCAACATGCCGCCTGTTTCCACCCAGTTTTGTATTTTCAACGCTGCGTCATCTGGAACCTTGCCGATATCGGCCAGAACCAATGTGTTGATCCGTTCGTCGATCAATTGTTTCACAGCTTTGGCAACATCTCTGTCGGTCGGTTCACGAATTTCGCTAAAGGGAGAAAGTGCTCGGGAAATGTAATAGAGAGGAGAAAGAAGCGGTTGAGCGCGGTCCGCATTTTCCCCCGTGATCAGCCCGACTTTGCGCCGCTGAAAACTGTCGTCCAGTAATTGCACGCCACCCGCGGTTTTTGAGTTTTCAATTTCTATTCGAGTAACCTCATTTCGCAACTCTACCGGCAAAACAATGCGTGCGTTGATCGAAGTTTGATTGGATGCAAACGCGAATTTGGTGGTGGAAAGCGCGCGCCCTTTCAAATCATAGGCCGTCAATTTTCCATTGAGGGCCGTCGTTGAATTGGTTCTACCTAATTCCACCATGAGCGCATCTGGTTGATTGTTTACCGACATTAGCGCCATGCTGGTTTTGGTTTTTGGCACGACCAGTTGGATTTGCGGTGCTTTTGCTTTCGACAAAGCGGAGATCAAATTGGTTTCGCCATTTTGTTTCGCATCACCATTGAGCCAAATAGCAGAACCGAAACCGGATTTGGATTTGCTCAACCAATTTGCTATGGCTCCGAAATCAGAAACAAGAGGCATTGGTTCAACCGCAGCCAAACTGCGCAAAGCATCATCTGCCGATTGGGGAACTGGAGTGGATGCACCGTTTGGCACCGCCAGTGTCACGGTTCTTGAGTTTTTAGCCGCCTCCCGAATGAGCGCTTCAGCATTGGTTTTTCGTGCGTTCCAGTTGGCCCCGCTTGTCCAGCCATTGTCGAGAACGATCAAAACGGGCCCTTCGCCGGTGAGGGTTTTTGTGAGCGCATTTTTCACCGGTTCGGCCAGTGCAAAAATCACAAGTGCAGCCAATAACAATCGCAATAACGTCAGCCACCAAGGGCTTTGTGCGGGAGTTTCCTCCGGCTTTGCAATCTGTTCCAAAATTCTAATTGGCGGAAAAATTTCCTGCGCAGGGCGTGGCGGTGTGAGGCGCAGCAAATACCAGATGATCGGTAAGGTAAGCAGGCCCAACAAGATCAATGGACTGGTAAAGGTTAGGCCCAGCAGTGTCATGCGGCGAACCCAATCTGCCCAGCAAGTCGGGTGTGTGTTGCCACCAAACACGTAGACGCTAATTGATCTGTTCGATGAGAAACATGGTGCCAGCCAAGACGCTTGCAATGGTCAGCCAGAAAACGGCCTCTTGCAGCAAACATCGTTTGGTAATCCGAGCGTAAATGTTCCGCGCGCCCTGATGTGAATTTTCGGCCGCTTTCTGGGTCCGAAAATTCCGTGCGCCCTGTATAGGGAAACTCAATTTCGGCAGGGTCAATGATCTGGATAAGTGTGCCTTGAATACCACGTTGAGCGGCTTGCAGAATTTGGCGTTCAATCTTCTCAATTGGGTCAAGAAAATCGCTGATTATTATCAACTCGCTGCGGGTGGCGATGTGTTCTGTTGGAGCAAAGGACGTTTCAGATTTACCGTCACTTGCCAAAAGTTCTGCAGCAATACGCTCTGCCGAATTTCGACTTGAGAGCGCCCGCGTCAACCCGGGCCAGCCAACGCGCTCACCGCTGCGTGCCAATAGATCTGCAAGGGCTAATGCCAAAACCAAAGCCCGCGATTGTTTAGAAACTTCACTAAGCGAAGATAGAAAATGCATAGACGGGCTGTTATCTGCCCAAACCCAAACCGTATGGGCCGCTTCCCACTCCTCATCGCGAACAGTCACCGCACCGTCGCGAGCAGAACGTCGCCAATCAATACGGCTCAGTGATTCACCTGCGTCATAGGGGCGGAATTGCCAAAAGGTATCACCAATGCCGCGTCTTCGGCGGCCATGTCCACCAGCAGTTACTGTGTTTGAAATGCGTTGCGCGTCGATCAGTAAGTCCGGCACCAAAGCTGCCCGCAAGCGTGCGCGTGCCAAGGCGTCATTGGCAGATGTGGTTGGTGCAAGCGTGCCGACAGTGGAAACCAAGTTCCTGACCTCACATCCAGTTTTGTTTGAGTTGCGAAATAACTGAGCGAACCGTCATCCCTTCGGCCCGCGCAGAAAAATTCAATGCCATACGGTGCTGTAAGACAGGTTCCGCGAGCGCCAGCACATCGTCCACAGAAGGCGCTAAGCGACCGTCCAGCAATGCTTTCGCACGAACCGTAAGCATCAGAGCCTGACTGGCACGAGGCCCTGGTCCCCAAGAAATGTGTTTGGTGGCCGAGTTTGCCTCTTCGCCCTCAGGGCGGGCGGATCGAACAAGCCCCAAAATCGCATCCACCACCGAATCGCCCACAGGCATTCGGCGAACCAAAGACTGAATCGCCATCAGTTGTTTGG
>JAWSVL010000035.1:0-35218 GCA_033851935.1 Sulfitobacter sp. | reverse complement strand
TCAATGCTGGGCAAGGCGTTGCCGACATACCGCGACGGGCTTCACACTCATTTCTCAGCGGAGATAAAAGCCAAGCGCCTGACGCCAGAGAGGGATGCCGCCTATGTGTCGCTGGCCTACAATGTGGGAATTTCGGGCGCGGGCAAATCTACAGCAGTGCGGCTTTTGAACGCCGGGGATATTGCAGGCGGATGTGCGGGGTTCGGCAGGTGGAACCGATCCGGCAAGAGGATTGTGCGTGGTCTGGTTAATCGACGCGCGGACGAAACCCGCTTGTGCATGATCGGATTGCCTGCATGACGCGCACCACCATTATTGGTATTTCCGCGATGTGCGCCATTGCTGCGGGGATCTACTGGGCAGGCGGTCGCGAAAACCGCGCTACAAATCAACTCAAAGATAAAGAAGGGGCAGAGATAGTCCATGATACAGCCAAAGACACATTGGACGGGATTGGCGCTGATGTTGACGCTGACAGCCTGTTCCGGCGCACTAACGGCCTCAGAGACAACTAAGGCTGTGTTTGAAGAACTCAGGGAAACCCTGCCCACTGCATCGAGCGAGGATACCGCTCAAACGAAACGCGAAATCGGTGTGCACCGCGTTGTCTTTTTGAGCTATGCGAAAAGTTGAACGCGGGGTGTGTAAGTTGATGGATGCTGATCTAAAATGGCTTCTCGGATTGGCCGTTACGTTCTGCATTACCCTTTTGGGAGTGTTCCGGAGGCTTTCCGACAAGATTTCACTGGGCGATGCCGAGCTGCACTCGCGGATATCTCCGGATATCCACTTTTGGCGCGAAGACAGGTATATGAAATCACTCTTCCTTTCCGATGTTGTTTATAAACGTCTATAAGCAATAGGCATCGCGTTGCCAGTTCATGAGATCGGTATTTTGGAGACCAGCTAAGGCGATATCTTAGGCGGGTTTAGGTGTTGTTCAGTATACTATTGCGAGACTATGGGCGGCCTCGGAAATGGCGTGTACCTCTTGGGGCCAACGAAAAAGAGCGACGCAATGCGCCGCTCTTCAAGACTGTAATGGGAGCAATGTTAGCCGCGGCGACGACCGCCAGTGCGGCCCGCGCGACCGCGACCTTCTTGGCCCGCTTTTGGGGCAACTTTGTTGAACTTTATCCAATCACCGCCGTGTGGGTCACGGTCAAACAGGAAGTTCGCAGCACGGATGGCTTCCATCTCTTTGCCGGGCTTGGGTAGGGTTGAGCCCATGCCGAACAACTGGACAAATGCCTCGTCGTCCATGCCTTCGGGTAGGACCAAACCTAGCGCGGCCAGCTCGGCTTTCTTTTCCGCGATCTTCTTGGCGTTTATCGGCAGAGCGACGGGGTTCATGATCGCTGAGGTCATGCCCGCGCCCATTGCCATCGGTAGGAAGGCGTTGTTGATGCCGTGACGGTTTGGAAGGCCAAAGCTGATGTTGGATGCGCCACAAGTTGTGTTTACGCCCAATTCGTCGCGCAAACGACGTACCAGCGTGAACACCTGATGGCCTGCGGTGGCCATTGCGCCGATTGGCATCACCAACGGGTCAACAACGATGTCATGCGCTGGAATGCCAAAGTCAGCCGCGCGCTGAACAATTTTTTTGGCCACTTCAAACCGCACGTCAGGGTCTTCGGAAATACCAGTGTCATCGTTTGAGATCGCGACAACGGGGACGTTGTATTTTTTGACGAGTGGCAAAACTAGTTCCATGCGGTCTTCTTCGCCTGTGACCGAGTTGAGCAGCGGGCGACCTTCACAGGCCTCAAGACCATTTTCCAACGCGCCGGGAACGGAGCTGTCGATACAGATCGGGCAATCTGTAACCGCCTGAACGCGCCGGATCATTTCGGGCATTAGCATCGGCTCGACAAAGTTGTTGTCCGCATAACGCGGATCTTCGGCCATTTTGTTTGAGAAAACAGCGCCAGAGTTCACATCGAGGATGGTTGCACCAGCGGCAACTTGCGCGATGGCATCTGCCTCAACGCGGGAAAAATCGCCACGCTCCAGCTCTTCAGCCAGAATTTTACGGCCTGTCGGGTTGATCCGCTCGCCGATGACACTGAACGGCTGGTCAAAGCCGATGATGGCGGTTTTCGTTTTGGATTCGACGATCGTTCTTGTCATGTTAGTCAGTCCTTCAGGAGGCGTTGGCAGATACGGCAGATTTGCCGCCGTTATTTTGTGCCCATGTGGCGTTTGTTTTGATCCCACCAAGCGGGAAAAAATGCACGTGGGAAATGTTAAAATCGGGATTGGCGGCTTTGTGCGCGGCCAGTTCAGCAACAACATCTGTTGGCTCATATGGCAGCAGCAGTTTGGTCACATCCATCGCGCGTTTTTGCAGCACTTTGAGGGAGGGGCCAACGCCGCAAGCGATTGCGAATTTGATCAAGGTTTGCAGCTTTGCAGGACCGGCAATGCCGATGTGTACGGGGATGGTGATGCCCGCATCGGCAAGGCTGTCTGCCCATGTGATGATTGGCTTGGCTTCAAACGCAAATTGTGTGGCGATGGCCATTTTTGCATCTGTGCGGGTTTGGAAGTCGTTCTTCCAACGCAGGGCCGCATCCACGCCTTCAGTGCCTTTGGCATCAATGTCGCGGTTGCCCTCTGGGTGGCCAGCAACATGTAGGTTGGTGAAGCCGGCTTTATCAAACAGACCTGTTTCCATCAGCTGCATGCTGTCGCTGAAATCGCCATGGGGTTTGGCAACGCCGCCCGCCAACAACAAGGCCTGCTTTACGTCTGCTTCGCCTTGATAGCGTGCAATCCAGTCGGCCAATGTAGTGCTGTCTTTTATGATACGGGCAGGGAAGTGTGGCATAACCTGAAAGCCGTCAGCCTTTAGGCGTTTGGCAGTGGCGACCATTTCCTCAATCGGAGTGCCCTCAATGTGGGCGATGTAGACGCGGGTGCCTGCAGGCAGTAAGGCGCGAAAGTCGTCAACTTTTTCGGCGGTGCGCGGCATTACCTCAATCGAGAAATCCTGTAAGAAATTCTCGATCTGCGGGTTAACCTCTGTGCGGATGTCTTCTTTTTTGCGGAAGTTTAACAGTGCCATTCTACGGCTCCCTCGGGTCTAAAAGAGAGGTGGGGTTATGCCCAGCCATCATTTGCAATCAGCGCTTTGATGCGCTCGCGATCATACTCAGCGTCAATGCGTGCTACTTCCGCGTCAGCAACAGCAGCGTCTTCACCCTCTACAGAGACTGGATCAGCCTTGCGCCATTCAGCGAGATACGCGTCAGTGTCCTCAGCGCCAACTTTCATTGCTGCACGGTCAATGGCCTGTTCAAAACGTTCAGGTAGAATGCGTTTTTCACCACGGCGGCCTTTGCCCACTATAACCTGAGCGGGGATATCCCTCCAGTAAACTATCACAACATTTGCCATGTACGATTCCTCCCACTCTCACTGGTATTTAGACCTCTCTAACTGATGGTCCGCAGCACACGAATGTCGTTTTCGACAAAAACGGTACCGTCCGCGACCTTTGAGTACACGAAGCCTTGTCTGATCGCACCAGTGCCTAAGGATCATTATTAGCATGAACATCTTGAGGTTCGTTAAAAAGAGCGTCCCGGAGTGCCTGCGGGTCCTTGCACCATACCAGTGCAAAGCGTATCATCAGGGCAACACGTAAATGAAAGGCGCAAACCATGGCGCCAAAGCGCTCCAAAGGTGCGGGCGCGCTCGAACGTAATAAATTGACGGCTCTGAGCCCCGCGCCAGCTTCGTCCAGATCGAACGACCTATATGCGGCCCTGGATCTGGGCACAAATAGCTGTCGCATGTTAATCGCCCAGCCGAAAGGCGGCGGTTTTCATGTGGTGGATAGTTTCTCGAAATCCGTCCAATTGGGTGCGGGACTAGAGAAGACCGGGCGATTGTCGCGCGGATCGATGGCGCGCACCGTACAGGCACTGCGTATCTGTCAGCAAAAACTACGGCGGAACAAAGTAAAACGGATGCGTCTTGTCGCAACCGAAGCCTGTCGTCGGGCGCTGAACGGTGATGAGTTCATGCGCCGCGTCACACGCGAGACGGGGCTCAAACTCGAGATCATCGCACCAGAACAAGAGGCGCAGCTGGCTGTGATCTCATGTGCGCCGCTCGTGAGCCCCAAGACAGAAAACCTGTTGGTGGTGGATATTGGCGGCGGCTCAACCGAGCTGGTTTGGATCGATATCAGTAAAGTTCCAGAAAAGGACCGGGCGCAATCGATCATGCGTTTGCATAACGGATTCCATCAGGCCAAGACCGAAGTGCCAGAGGCGCGTGTTGTAGACTGGATCAGTGTACCACTTGGTGTGGCGACCCTACGGGATCAATTTTCGGATGTCGAAGATGATGCTGCGCGGTTTGCCTTGATGAGTTGGTTCTTTGAGGAAAACTTGACCGATTTTACGCCTTATCAATCTGCACAACCGCAAGAGCGGTTCCAGATTGTTGGTACATCTGGCACTGTAACAACAGTTGCAGCGAGCCATTTGGGCTTGCGCCGTTATGACCGGACAAAAGTAGACGGGCTGAGTATGAGCAGCCAACAGATTGATACTGTGATCCATCATTATCTTTCGATGGGTCCTGAAGGGCGCCGTGTGGATCCGTGCATCGGGCACGACCGCGCAGCATTAATAATGTCCGGCGCCGCGATTTTGCAGGCTTTGATGCGCTGCTGGCCGACCGATCGCCTGAGTGTGGCGGATCGCGGTTTGCGCGAAGGTCTGCTATATGCACAAATGAGCGCCGATGGTGTGCTCGAAGAAGGAACGTTCTAATGGGCAAGACGCCAACAGGTAAAAACACATCAGGCCGCGGACAACGCGAGCTGAAGGTAAAGGTCAAATCGGCACGTGGTCGCAAGCTTAGCTCAACCCGTTGGTTGCAGCGTCAGTTGAACGATCCCTACGTGAAACGTGCAAAGGCCGAAGGCTATCGCGGACGCGCGGCGTTCAAGATAATGGAGCTGGATGACAAATTCCGTTTTCTTGTTCCGGGCGCTCGGATTGTTGATTTGGGGGCCGCCCCTGGCGGTTGGTGTCAGGTTGCCGTCAAGCGATCTAACATTCTGGGTGAAAAGGGCGGCAAAGCCGTGGGCACCATTCTTGCAATTGATTTGCAGGAAATGGAAGCTATTGCTGGCTGCGAAATCCACCAGCTTGATTTCATGGAAGACGACGCGGACCTGAAAGTTAAGGAATGGCTGGGCGGTAAGGCCGATGTTGTGATGTCTGACATGGCGGCGTCATCGTCAGGTCACAAACAAACCGATCACCTAAAGATTATCGCGTTATGTGAAGCTGCGGCCTATTTCGCCTTTGACGTACTTGAGGACGGCGGCACGTTCATTGCCAAGACCTTAGCGGGGGGGGCCGAAGGTGAGCTGCAGAAGATGCTAAAGATGCGGTTTACTAAAGTTTTCAACTTTAAACCTCCTTCAAGCCGTGCGGATAGTTCAGAAAAGTTCGTTGTTGCGCGTGGTTTTAAAGCCGATGTTCCTGAGGATGTTGAGTAGGGGACGCCTAAGTTACGCAGTGCGAAATTCGTCTGACGTGTTTGTGATAACGCGTTGGCTGAGTTTGACTTGCTAGTTTTTGTGCAACCCTTCACATCTAGCAAATGGAATTTGTATTTGCTTACCTTGCGGGTCTACTGACCCTGATTAACCCCTGTGTTTTGCCGGTTTTGCCGATTGTTTTGGTGAGTGCGCTAAATGCAAATCGCTATGGTCCTCTGGCGCTTGCCGCAGGGATGAGTGCGTCTTTTGTGGTGTTTGGTGTTCTAGTCACAGCCTTTGGCGCGTCTATTGGTCTGACCCAAGATCGCTTAGCGCAAATCGGCGCGGTTTTTATGATCGTGTTTGGCGTGATCCTAATCGTACCAATGTTTGCAAACCGGTTTGAGGCCGCTACCGCGGGCATGGCTGCACGTGCTGATACCACGATAGGGCAGGTGGACGACGGTGGATTGCGCGGGCAGTTCATGGGCGGCGTTTTGCTGGGCGCAGTGTGGTCACCTTGTATTGGCCCAACGCTGGGCGGCGCAATTGCTTTGGCGTCCCAAGGGAGCAACCTTGTCTATACCACTATGATCATGGCGTTCTTTGCGTTGGGGGTTTCAACCCTCATCATTGTACTTGGTTTTGGCGCACGTGAGGCGATCCGAACGCGAGCGCAAATGCTCCGCAGCCTTGCTGCACGCTCTAAGCCGATCTTGGGTGTGACCTTCATCGCTGTGGGCCTGATGCTCTATTTCAAACTGAACCACTACATTGAGGCATGGGCCCTCGATGTTATGCCAATCTGGCTGCAAGATTTATCTGTCGCACTTTAATTTCAGGAGACACACTATGACTATGAACCGACGTACTTTTGTTGCAACTGCCGCCGCAATGGGCATTATACCTGCCGCTGCTTCCGCCGCTGATTACGTAACCTATACGCCCGGGGTTATTGAAAAAGCGCTTGCGGACGGCAAGACAGTGTTTGTGGATTATTCCGCAACGTGGTGCAGCACATGCAAACGCCAAGAACGTGTGATTGACGGCTTGAGGGCAGAAAACTCAAGCTATGACGAGGCCATGACATTTGTTAAAGTCGACTGGGATGATTTTGGCCGCCACGCAGTCACGACTTCACGCAAGGTGCCTCGCCGCTCGACGTTGTTGGTTTTGCGCGGCAACAACGAACTAGGTCGCATCGTCGCTGGAACGTCTGAGAGCGACATCAGAGCGCTGATGAACACCGGTCTCTGAAAGAGATACTGGTTTCAGGGGCGATTGGCGGAGAGACAGGGATTCGAACCTTGGGAAGGCTTACACCCTCAACGGTTTTCGAAACCGTCCCGTTCGACCACTCCGGCACCTCTCCTCGCTGGGGTCGTCTGGCGGCCGTCTAAAATGGGTTGATTCAGGCGGTAAGGGTGTGTTTGCGCAACTTTGCCGCTTTACGGATTTTTCATTGCAGCGCTCTATAGAACAGCTATTTTGATGTTAAACGTTGCAAAGGAAAGCGCATGCATTTGATCCGGCAAATTTTGATGATCCCCGTTGCTGTTGTGATGTTGGGTGCCTCTGCACTTGCCGCATCCGCTGAAACGCCGGAAAAGGAAGATCTGGAGGCTTTTCTTGAGGTCACAGGTTTTGATGTTGCGTTAGAGAGCATTCGTTTGTCAGCTGACGCGGCCCCCCAGATGTTGGGTCTTCAGGCAGAGGATTTTGGGTCTGAATGGAAGCGACTGGTGTCAGAAGTGTTCGAAACCGATCTAATGCATGACATGGCAATCGATATCCTTGGAAAAACCCTATCGGATGATTTGCTAACCCATGCTGCCGATTTTTATGCGTCTGACTTGGGGCAGAGGCTGGTTGTTGTCGAAAACAGCTCGCATATGGTTGAAGAGGACGGGCTAAAGGAAGAAAGCGGCGGGCAGATCATTGCTGGCCTCAAAGGCATCGGTTCCCCGCGTGTGGCGATCCTTGAGCGGCTAAATGATGCCAGCGGCAGTGAAGATACCTCGTTGCGGTCGATCCAAGAGGTGCAAATCCGGTTTCTGCTCGCGGCAGCTGGCGCTGGTGTCATTGAATTGCAAATGGATGAGCCCGATCTGCGCGAAGCTATGAAATCCCAAGAGCCAGAACTGCGGCAGAACCTGCGTCAAAGCGCGCTAGAGGGCGCAGCCTATACTTATCAGGCGTTTTCGGATGCCGAAATGGTCGCCTATGCCGAGGCGTTGGAGAATCCAAAAATGGTTAAGGTCTATGGCCTGATGAATGCGGTGCAGTATGAAATCATGGCAAACCGATTTGAGGCGGTCGCTGACCGCTTGCGCGTTATGCAGCCAAGCCAGGATTTGTAAATGCGCAGCCTGCTTGCAACATTTCTAATCTTGATGACGTCATTGCCGTTATGGGCAGATGCACGTCACACAGTGTTGATGGATGTTCTTAAGATCAGAGAGCTAAGTGGCATTCTGCATGAAGAGGGCGTTGAATTTGGGGCGACGTTAAACCGCGAATGGTTGGAGGAGCAGGGTGGTCCGGCATGGTCCCAACAGGTCACGCGGATCTATGATGCAGAGCGGATCAGCGAAGGAATTCGTGCCGGATTGGAACCTGCGCTAGAGGGCGAAGCGTTAGAAGATGCCATCACGTTTTTCGCCTCCGATCTTGGCCGTCGCATTATCACTTTAGAAAATTCAGCGCGCCGTGCGATGGCTGATCCGTTGGTCGAAGAGCAAGCGCGTGTTAAATTTGCGGAGATACAGGGTTCGAACGATGCGCATCTGACGCAGGTAAACCGGATGATCACAGTGGGTGATCTGATTAATCGCAACGTCACTTCTGCGCTTAACTCCAACTACCAATTCTTGCGGGCGTTGGTAGATGGTGACGTCTATGTCATGAGCGATGAAGAAATCCTTGAGGATGTTCTGTCAGAACGAGATGATATCGTACAGGATACCTCTAGCTGGTTGGGAGCTTTCCTGATGTTGGCATATAGTCCATTGAGCATCGAAGACCTCACGCTCTATGCCGAGTTTTCAACAACACCTGCAGGTAAAGCACTAAATGCTGGATTGTTTGCCGGTTTTGATGTGCTTTATGAGGATATCTCATACGCTTTGGGCCGCGCGATGGCGCTGAATATGGCTGCAGAAGAGCTATAAGAGAGATGCTTGACGGTGTGCCTGTCCGCCTGAGCGATCACGCTTGGTATGGGGGCGTCAGTTGTAATCTCTTTGCGTGATCGGAATTGGGGGTGATCCGTTGAATTCCTGCGCAAATGCCCCTGAACGCGCTTGACTTACAGGGGCAATCGCCCGATAAGCCGCCATCCCGACAGGTCATCCTGTGTTCGGGACTATTTTTAATGACGCCCCAAGGGCGCGCTGTTCCAGGTGGATCACGGCTACGACCTGATCCTAAACACCCGTAAATGGGGGCCAAAGAACGCGGCAAAAGCGAAGGAAGACCTATGTTTGCGGTCCTGAAAACAGGCGGTAAGCAATATAAAGTTCAAGCGGGCGATATGCTCCGCGTAGAACGTATTGCGGCATCCGCCGGTGAGACTGTTCAATTTAACGAAGTGCTGATGCTTGGCGGCGACAACCCACAGGTTGGTGCTCCGATGATCGAAGACGCCGGCGTTCAAGCCGAAGTTGTCGACCAGATCAAAGGCGAAAAAGTAATCCACTTCGTCAAACGTCGCCGGAAGCACTCTTCCAAGCGTACAAAAGGTCACCGTCAAAAACTGACCTTGGTAAAGATCACCGAGATCTTGGCCTCTGGCGCTGATAAATCTGGCGTTGCAGCAGCAATCGGAACAGGTTCCGTTTCCGCAGCCGCCGTTGCAGCCATCACAGGCGCATCCGCAGATGCAGCACCTGCGAAGAAAGCCAAAAAAGCTAAAGTAGCAAAAGCCGACGCGCCAAAAGCAGAGAAAGCTGAAAAGCCTGCTAAAGCGAAAAAAGCTGCTGCAACTGACGGCGACGATCTGTCCACCATCTCTGGTGTTGGCCCGGTTATCGTAGGCAAGCTGCACGCTGAAGGCATCACAACATTCGCACAGATCGCGGCATGGACAGATGCAGACGTGGAAGCTATTGAAGAGAAACTGTCGTTCAAAGGTCGTGTGGGTCGTGAAGACTGGATCGCACAGGCTGTTGAGCTGGCAAAAGGTTAAGGAGAGACCAAATGGCACATAAAAAAGCAGGCGGTTCATCCCGTAACGGACGCGACTCAGCTGGTCGTCGTCTTGGCGTGAAAAAATACGGTGGCGAACTTGTCATTCCAGGTAACATTGTTGTGCGTCAGCGCGGCACAAAATTCTGGCCTGGTGACAACATGGGCATGGGCAAAGACCACACGCTCTTCGCTACTGTTGAAGGTAACGTTCAGTTCCACAAGGGCCTGAAAAACCGCACATTCATCTCAATCGTACCGGTGGCGGAAGCTGCTGAATAAGCCGTACCCGTAAGATGATAGAAAATCAGGGATCGGCGGAAACGCCGGTCCCTTTTTTAGTTTTATGCACCAGCACCGGAAAGGAGCGCGCGCATGCAAATACATCAGCGACGTCATGCCCTGACGGATGGTTGCAATGGCACACATGTTGGTACGCCCTTTGAATGGGGCGGTAGCACTTGTGCAAGTGGAGAGGAATCATGAGCATTGCGATCATTCCTTTCGCTATTTTTGCGGCCTCTCAAATAGGCACACCGGGTCCTGCGAACATGGCCCTTTTGGCCACTGGGGCGCGTTTCGGTTTTCGCGCGGCGCTGCCTTTTGTGGCTGGTGTTGTGCTTGGTAAGCAATTGATCATTTGGCCCATCGGATTTGGCTTGATGGAGTTGGCCGAGGCAGCACCTGCTGCCTTTACGGCCCTAAAGTACATTTCTGCAGCCTACATCATTTGGCTGGCGTGGAAGGTTGCAAACCTACGGTTGCTCCCGGGCACAATTGATGTTCAAGCGCCCGGATTTATTGCTGGCCTTATCGTGCATCCGCTTAACCCAAAGGCGTGGACGATGATTGTTGGTAGCTTTACGGCATTTGTCGGGCCAGACACTTCCACCTTTACAGCGACAGCAACGGTTGCTGCGGTCCTGTTGGCTTGTCAGTTGGTAATGCACCCATTCTGGGCACTGGGTGGAGAAACGATTGCGCGCAGTGTTGCCGGAACACGAAGTGAGCCCTATCTGATGTGGACACTTGCAGCGTTGACCGTTGCATCTGTCTTGTTTGTATTATTCGCCGGAGGATCCTGAATAATGGTAGCCCTGACGCAACAAGCGACACTTCATACGTCCCGTTTTTCCGTGCGACCTGTACGCACTTCCGACCTGACCCGTATTGAACATTACGCAAGTGATGTCCGTCTGGCCAATAGTACCCCGCGTATTCCGCATCCGTTGCCACCTGGTCTGATTGCCGGCTATATCGAGCGAGCAACAGCGCCGGAGCGTGATGAAGATGTTTGGGTCATGGACGGCGGGGATCATGACGGTGGCGAAGTAATGGGTGTCATCAGCTTGATGCGGTTGGATCGAAACCAGTCTGAAGTTTCATATTGGGTGGCTCCGCCGTTCTGGAACACGCATGTGGCATCAGATGCTGTGCAGGCACTGGTTGCTGGAAATCCGCTAGATAATGATGCGATGTTCGCTTCGGTCTTTCATGATAATCCAGCCTCTGCCAAAGTACTGATTAACACTGGTTTTGCCTATCTAGGTGATGCCGAAACATTCTGCCTTGCGCGCGGTGCCACCGTGCCAACCTGGACCTACAGCCTCAAGCTGCGGTAAACCTTTAGGATATAAAATGAAGTTCCTCGATCTAGCCAAAGTTTACATTCGCTCCGGTGGTGGTGGTGGCGGCTGTGTGTCGTTTCGCCGTGAAAAATACATCGAATATGGTGGCCCAGATGGGGGTGATGGCGGCGGCGGCGGTTCTGTTTGGGCCGAAGCGGTGGATGGGCTGAACACGCTTATTGATTTCCGGTATCAGCCACACTTTTTTGCGAAAAATGGTCAACCCGGTATGGGCAAGCAGCGCACTGGTAAAGATGGCGAAGCGATCCTGTTGCGCGTTCCGGTAGGTACTGAAATCCTAGATGAAGACGAGGAAACGGTCATCGCTGACATGACCGAGTTGGGCCAACGGGTTGAGCTGGCGCGCGGCGGTAATGGCGGCTGGGGTAACCTGCACTTTAAATCCGCAACCAATCAGGCACCGCGCAGATCCAATCCGGGTCAAGAAGGTGTTGAACGTACGCTGTGGCTCCGTCTGAAACTGATCGCGGATGTGGGTCTGTTGGGTTTGCCGAACGCGGGGAAATCTACGTTCTTGGCGGCTACGTCCAATGCGCGTCCAAAAATCGCAGATTATCCGTTTACCACATTGCACCCTAACTTGGGTGTGGTCGGCGTGGATAACACAGAATTTGTTGTCGCAGATATTCCGGGTTTGATCGAAGGCGCGCATGACGGGCGTGGTCTGGGGCACCGCTTTTTAGGTCATGTTGAACGCTGCGCCGTACTCCTGCATCTGGTGGATGGCACATCTGAAACCATGGTCGAAGACTATCACACCATTATCGCCGAGCTTGAGGCATATGGTGGTGAACTGGCCAACCGGCCGCGTATTACAGTCTTGAATAAGGTTGATGCGCTGGATGAGGAAGAGCAGGCAAGTGCCTACAAAGAGTTGAAAAATGCCTGTGGTGGTGTGGTTATGCCGATGTCTGGCGTGGCGAAAACCAACACGGTCGAAGTCTTGCGTGCGCTGCGCGGCGAAATCGATGATGACCGGATTCGCCAGAAACCTGCCGAGGAGGAAGCGCCTTGGCAGCCCTAACTGACGCCAAACGCATCGTAATAAAGATCGGTTCAGCTCTGTTGGTGGACCGGACAACTGGTGATTTACGGGCTGATTGGCTTGCATCTTTGGCGCAGGATGTTGCGTGGCTTAAACAGAATGGCACTGATGTTGTGTTGGTTTCTTCTGGATCGATCGCCTTGGGGCGGGGTGTTTTGGATCTTGGCCTTGGTGCATTGCCGCTAGAGCAATCTCAAGCGGCAGCAGCCGTTGGGCAGATCCGGCTTGCGCGCGCGTATGAAGAAGTATTGGCACCGCATAAAATCACGACCGCACAAGTGCTTGTCACCCTCGAAGACAGTTCAGACAGACGCCGTTACCTAAACAGCCGTGCCACGCTTGGTACGTTGCTGGGGTTTGGCGCTGTGCCCATTGTGAACGAAAACGATACCGTAGCTACGGATGAAATCCGCTTTGGCGATAATGACCGGCTTGCCGCGCAGATCGCTGTGACCGTGGGCGCAGATCAGTTGATTTTGTTGTCCGATGTCGATGGTTTCTACAGCGCAAATCCGTCAACTGATCCCAGCGCCACGCGCTATAATGTCATTGATCATATCACGCCTCAGATTGAGGCAATGGCTGGGGACGCGGGATCGGGCCTTAGCAAAGGTGGAATGAAGACCAAGTTGATGGCCGCAAAAACGGCAGTATCTGCTGGTTGTGCGATGGCGATTTCCGAGGGTTTTGTCATGCGCCCACTGATGGCTTTGTCCAATGGTGCAAATGCCACGTGGTTCACGGCGCAAACGGATCCTCAAACAGCGCGCAAAAGCTGGATCGCGGCAATGAAACCCATGGGCGAAGTGACGCTAGATTCTGGTGCTGTTGCCGCTGTGCGCAGAGGGAGCAGTCTATTACCTGCTGGTATTACAGGGGTGGCCGGTTCGTTTGGGCGCGGGGATGCTGTGGCGCTGTTGGGACCGGACGGTGAAGGCATCGGTTTCGGGCTTTCGCGTTACGCGGCTGGTGAAGCGGCACAAATCAAGGGACACCACAGCGCTGAGATCGAAGCGTTGTTAGGGTATCCGGGGCGCGCGGCCCTCATTCACCGCGACGATATGGCATTGTAAGGACAAGCGACATGACCGAGACATCTGATATTCCCGCCCTCATGGCCGACATTGGCGCACGCGCAAAATCCGCCACTGCAGCCCTTGCGATTGCAACTGCCGAGCGCAAGCATGCCGCCCTCATTTCTGCCGCTGACGCGGTCTGGAAAAACCGCGAAGCGATTTATGCGGCGAATGATGAGGACATGAAATTCGGTGCTGAAAAAGGGTTAAGCCCTGCAATGCTGGACCGTCTCAAGCTGGATGAAGACCGCCTGCAAGGTATCATCGACGGTTTGCGCGCCATTGCTGATCAAGCCGATCCCGTCGGTGAGGTTTTGGCGGATTGGGACCAGCCAAGTGGCTTGAACATTCGCCGCGTGCGCACGCCATTGGGTGTGATCGGTGTTATTTATGAATCGCGGCCCAACGTGACTGCGGATGCGGGCGCGCTGTGTTTGAAAGCAGGCAATGCAGTGATTTTGCGCGGTGGTTCAGAGAGCTTTCACAGCAGCCGGGCATTGCACGCCTGTCTGCAAGAAGGTCTGAGGGATGCTAACTTGCCCGAAGATGCGATTCAGCTGGTGCCCACCCGCGACCGTGCTGCCGTTCAGGAAATGCTAACCATGACCGATACAATTGACGTAATTGTACCGCGTGGTGGCAAAGGTCTGGTAGGGTTGGTGCAACGCGAAGCACGAGTGCCTGTTTTTGCCCACCTAGAGGGCATCGTTCACATTTACATCGATAAAGATGCCGATGCTGAAAAGGCGCTGAAAATTGTGTTGAACGCAAAGACGCGGCGCACAGGGATTTGTGGCGCGGC
Source organism: Sulfitobacter sp. (assembly GCA_033851935.1). Taxonomy (GTDB): domain Bacteria; phylum Pseudomonadota; class Alphaproteobacteria; order Rhodobacterales; family Rhodobacteraceae; genus Sulfitobacter. The sequence goes on along the minus strand of JAWSVL010000035.1, from coordinate 20,952 downwards.
AGAGTGTTTATTGATCCACAAAGACGTCTCAAAGACAATTGGGATGGGTGTGATCCGCGCATTGATTGATGCAGGTGTCGAAGTGCGCGGTGATGGCGGTCTTCAGTCAATTCAAGGCGTGATACAGGCTGACGACGACGATTGGGGCCGTGAGTATCTGGATATGATCATTGCAGCCCGTGAAGTTGACGATCTGGATCAGGCAATTGCACACATAAGGCAATATGGGTCTAACCACACCGATTGCATCATTACCGAAGACGCACAGGCTGCCGTGACGTTTATGAACACGCTGGACAGCGCAATTATCATTCACAACGCCTCAACGCAGTTCGCGGATGGCGGGGAATTTGGCATGGGTGCCGAGATCGGCATTGCCACGGGAAAAATGCATGCCCGTGGCCCGGTAGGCGCTGCTCAACTGACCAGCTTCAAGTATCTGGTGACAGGTGACGGAACTGTCCGCAGTTAAATACGGATGGTGATGCAGGTCTCTTTGATTGCGGTCGTGATGGTGTGTGATTCATCGGCTGCAATCTGGGGCAACAGGCAGAATTGTACCTGAGCTGCATGAAGTTTCTCTTCGCGCGGATCACCTTTGATCATATCCCATAGGGTCGTGTCGATTTTTAGCTTGTCCGCGTGGCCGCATAAGACGATCTGCTCGCCATCTTGTTCAATTTCGATACGGCCGCCATAAGGCATTCCTGTTTCTAGACATAGCAATGCCAGAAATGTCATACGCACAATGTTACGAGGGAGGCCATCTACAGGGCCCCAATTTACGGTCAACCGCGTATCGGAATACACATCCTTGAGGATAGAGGCCACTTCTTGACGCCCAACCAGCTGACTACCGGTCGCCCCAAATGCGATTCGAAAAAAGCGGATGCGCGCACTGGCGTTACTTACACTGTGGGAGATAAGCGCCATCTCGGGGCCGCCGGAAGGGATGCTCATTTCGATAAGTTCGAGACCATTGTTGATCGCACCGATGGGGGATATTAAATCATGGCAGATGCGGCTGCCAATCAGCTCGGCGATGTTCGTGTCGTGGGGCATTTTATGGCCTCTTATTGTAAAAGGAAGATGAGATGGAGGATCTTAATGCGATCCTGAGCCCTGGAATGTTGGTGCGGCATCCGGGTATGCCTGATTGGGGCGTTGGACAGGTGCAAAGCAACATCGGAGGAAAACTAACAGTTAACTTCCGAGATGCGGGTAAAGTAGTGATCGATAGCAGTCGGATAGCTTTGGTCCCTGTGTTTGATGGTTAATGTACGCTAAAAGAGCTTAACAAGTTATGTCGCTCTGGCTATCATTGTAGCGCACAACTCTAGATTGTAAGCGATATACATCAGTCGCGTTGCTAATATGCATCGGACCACGTATCTGAGCCACACAACGGTGCACATCAATAGGTGGGGAACGTCATGACACGTCATGGCAGGACAGAATTCACAGTAAAACTGGTAGAGACCGAAGCCGAGCTTAGGGCGGCTCAGCGGTTACGTTATGATGTTTTTGTGACTGAGTTGGGCGGCGGCGGTGATCTAGTCGATCACGAGCAACAGCTTGAGCAGGACCTTTTTGATCCGTTCTTTGATCATATGATCGTGACAACGAAGGAAGATAATGCCGTTGTCGGTGTGTATCGTTTGTTACGCGGCTCTCAGGCTGAGGCCGCGGGTGGGTTCTATTCTGAAAGTGAGTATGACCTGTCGTGCCTTAAGTCGTCGGGGCGACGGCTGCTTGAATTGGGGCGTTCGTGCTTGCACCCTGATTATCGTGGCGGAGTTGCTATGCATTACCTTTGGAACGGTTTGGCAGATTACGTTGCCGTGCATGAAATTGACATTCTCTTCGGTGTGGCCAGTTTTCATGGCACAGACATTGCAACGCTTGCTGGACCTCTGTCGCTGCTTTATGATCGGCACCTTGCCCCACAACAGCTGAGAGTGCGGGCGCAAGATGACGGTTATCAGCGCATGGATATGATCGACATTGATACCCTTGATCGCCGTGCCGCCATGGTTCAGGTGCCAAGCCTGATCAAAGCCTATCTTCGGTTGGGCGGTTGTGTGGGCGAGGGGGCCTATGTGGACCATAAATTCAATACAACAGACGTGTGTTTGATTATGGACACTGCGCAATTGAATGCCAGACAGGCAAAAATTTACGGAAGACAACCAACATGAGCACAACTTGGGATAAAGGCAGCCACCCGGATATGCCAAATGTCACAGCGGCCGGTTGGTTACGCATTGTCCTGCGGGCGCTGGCGCTGATTGTATTGGTCTTTGGCGGTTTGATTGTTCTGCTGTTGGTCCGTCTGATTGAACGCCCGCTTTACGGTCTTCACCGTCCTGTTACGCCTTTCATTACCCAGATTGTGTGTCGCAATGCGTTTCGCATCCTTGGCATGCGCTTTGTTGTGACGGGTACGCCGATGACCGCGCGCGGTGCTGTTGTGGCAAATCACTCTAGCTGGCTGGACATCTTTTCATTGAATGCTGCCAAACGGATTTATTTTGTCTCTAAATCCGAAGTTGCGTCATGGCCTGGGATTGGCTGGCTGGCGCGGGCCACCGGAACTGTTTTTATCGAACGCAACCCTGCGCGTGCGCGTTCCCAAACAGAACTGTTCCAGCAGCGGATGCTGGCAGGACATAAGCTGCTGTTTTTTCCGGAAGGCACCAGCACAGACGGTTTGCAGGTCCTGCCGTTCAAGACAACGCTTTTTCAGTCGTTTTTTGCGGATGAGTTGCGGGACGAAATCATGATACAGCCTGTTGCAGTGATTTATCACGCTCCGGCAGGGATGGATTCGCGGTTTTACGGGTGGTGGGGATCTATGGAGTTTGCGACGCATTTGTTAGCGACGTTAGCACCCGCGCGCCAAGGTTCAGTTGCGGTTGTTTACGGGACGCCCCTAAAGGTATCAGAGTTCGAGAACCGAAAAACACTCGCCGCCGCCTGTGAGCTTGCGGTTCGCAGTGCCCATGCAGCGGCATTGCCTGCAAATTAAGGGCCGCACCCGCAGTTTCGCCAAATGATCAAGCCAGTATGGCGTGTAAGGGTGGCAGTAGGTGATTTTACCCTTGCAGAAAAACCATAGCTGGGGTAATCGCGCCCTACTTAATCCCGCAGTCGGGGATGGGACCAATGGGGAGAAATCCCAAAGGTTCCGCCGGTTGGTTCGCATTCCGCGGATCATTCCCCCGATGAGGCTAAACCGGAAAGGTATAACGACATGGCTCTTCCTGAGTTCTCCATGCGCCAACTGCTTGAAGCAGGCGTACACTTCGGCCACCAGACGCAGCGCTGGAACCCACGTATGGGTCCGTACATCTACGGCGCGCGTAACGGCATCCACATCATGGATTTGACGCAGACCGTTCCTATGTTGGACGAAGCTCTGAAAATCATCCGTGATACAGTCGCTAAAGGCGGCAGCATTCTTTTCGTTGGTACCAAGCGTCAGGCAGCACAGCCTATCGCAGATGCCGCAGAAAAATGCGCACAGTATTACATGAACCACCGCTGGCTTGGTGGCACACTGACCAACTGGCAGACCGTGTCCAAATCAATCCAGCGTCTTAAGCACATCGACGAGCAATCCGAGCTGGGCTTTGGTGGTTTGACCAAAAAAGAACGTCTGGGCATGGAACGTGACCAAGGCAAACTTCAGGCTTCCCTTGGCGGTATCCGCGAAATGGGCGGTCGTCCTGACCTGATCTTCGTCATCGACGTTCGCAAAGAGCAGCTGGCAATCGCAGAAGCCAACAAGCTGGGTATTCCAGTTGTGGCTGTGGTTGACACCAACTGCTCCCCAGATGGCATCGATTACATCATCCCAGGTAACGATGACGCGGCACGTGCTATCGCTCTTTACACCGATCTGGCAGCACGCGCTGCTCTTGACGGTATGTCTGCACAGCTGGGCGCCGCTGGCGTTGATCTGGGCGCACTGGAAGAAGCACCTGTTGAAGAAGCTATCGCTGAAGAAGCCGTAGCAGAGACACCTGCAGCAAGCTAAGCACTTTGTTGCATTGTTGATACATGGGGCGGGTATAGCCGCCCCATACTTTTCAAAATAGATGGGAGAACCAGAGCGATGGCAATTACAGCATCCATGGTCAAAGAACTCCGCGACTCGACCGGCGCGGGCATGATGGACGCCAAAAAAGCGTTGACAGAAACAGCTGGTGACATGGAAGCGGCCGTTGATTGGCTGCGTACCAAAGGTCTGGCAAAAGCTGCAAAGAAATCCGGCCGTACAGCGGCAGAGGGTCTTGTTGCGGTTAAAGTTGAAGGCGGCCGTGGCGTTGCGGTTGAGGTTAACTCCGAGACAGATTTTGTTGGCAAAAACGCCGACTTCCAAAAAATGGTTGCAGGCATTGCTGACGTAGCAGTGACAACAGCAGACATTGACGCGCTGAAAGCGGCCGACATGAACGGCAAGTCCGTTGAGCAGACTGTGACAGATGCGGTTGCCGTTATCGGTGAGAACATGTCTGTGCGCCGTATGGCCGCCGTCGAGGGTGACGTTGTTGTGTCATATGTACACAATGCAGCAGCACCTGGCATGGGTAACATTGGCGTTCTGGTTGCAATGACCGGTGGCGACGAAGCGTTCGGTAAACAGGTTGCGATGCACATCGCAGCGGTAAACCCTGCGTCCTTGTCCGAAGATGATCTTGATGCATCTGTTGTTGAAAAAGAAAAACAGGTTCAGATCGACATCGCACGTGAATCCGGCAAGCCGGAAGCTGTGATCGAGAAGATGATCGTCGGCCGTATGAAGAAGTACATGTCCGAAGTCACGCTTGTGAACCAACAGTTTGTAATCAATCCTGATTTGACAGTGGCTGATGCCGCGAAAGAAGCAGGCGCAACTATCACCGGTTTTGTTCGTTTGGAAGTTGGCGAAGGCATTGAAGTCATCAAAGAAGACTTTGCAGCAGAAGTTGCAAAAGTCGGCGGCGCATAAGCTACTTTGGCGATCAAGTTTTAGAAAGGCGGGGCATTTGCTCCGCCTTTTTACGTTTAACGCCCCATCAACCCTACAATCATGGCACCAAGTGCAACCACGTGGATCAACATGATTGCGCGGTCTTTCCAAATCCAGCCAACAGCGAACCACCCAATCAATCCCATCAGGAAAAGATAGATGTTCAACGGCGTGAGACCATAAGCGGTCGCAGTATATCCCATGATCTGGATCACTGATGCGATCCACTTAAGCGCGGTCACTCTGTCTTCTATAAATCGAGTCATTACATCCTCCTGATTGGGTTAGGTATGTAATGGCAGTGGGGGTTTTGATTGACCAACCATGGTTTTTCGCGCAAGCCTGTAGAAAAACTACACTCATGGATGCGTACAATGATCCGCCACCGTAATTTAAATGGTCTGCGCATGTTTCGCCAAGCGGCAGTGTGCCTCAACTTTGGCCACGCGGCTGAGATGCTGAACGTAACGCAGGGTGCCGTTGCGCAGCAAGTTCGCGCGTTAGAGGCCGAACTGGGTGTTCAACTGTTTCACCGAAAGGCACGGGGGCTAAGCCTAACATCGCAAGGAGACGTTCTGGCGAAAGAGATCGGGACAGCATTGCAGCAAATTGATGCAGCTCTTACGGCTGTAGCAGCGGTCTCTAATACGGTTGCTCTGTCTGTAACGCCGTCATTTGCGGCCAAATGGCTGGGCCCGCGACTGCCCTTGTTTATGGCCGAGCATCCAGAGATCGATTTGCAAATCACAGCGGATCAAAAGATGTCAGATTTCAAAGGCGATGGAATGGACATGGCTGTGCGGCAGGGAATGGCTCCACAACAGGGTGACGTCGATTGGTGCTTTTTAGGGCCACATGATTTGGTGGCAGTGGCTACGCACGCCCTAATTGCGCTGTACCCACCGGATGCGCCGCTCGAAACTTATCCGTTGATAGAAGACAGCCACAGATTATGGGCAGCGGCATTGGAGGGGCTGGCGACCCGGAATGATGTGAGGATGCTGAAGGTGAATCAAACTTCGTTAGCCTTGGACGCGGCACGTCGCGGGCAGGGAATTGCATTGGTTCCGCGCTGTTACCTTGATCCTGAAGAAGATTGCATGCTGAGACAGATGCGCAGTGTCCCTGAGCAAGAAGGGCGCGGTTTCTATCTGGTTTGGCCAAAGGCGCGACAAGATACGCCAGCGATGACTACGTTAAGGGATTGGCTGATCTCGGGCTTTCAACACGCTTGAACAACTTACAGCGCAGCACCTTGGGACAAGGAACCGCGCTGTACAGAAGACCCTGAATAATTAAGGCTCTGGGGAGAGCAGGGTCCTCTTATGCTCCGGCCAGTGAGACCTTTAAAACAGCCCCACTGGTTCCGGCGACCTGATAGAGCTTTGTAATTCCAAAGTTATCTAGGTCGTCTGTCAGACCAGCTTAGCCTTTACGATCTGACAAGGTTAATTTGCATCAAAAGTTCCCCCTAGGGAAGTAAGGTATACCCTACCTTCCTTGTCATGGTATTTTGGAGTCAGACCTCAAGGACAAACATTTGGTTGGCAAATGCTGCCTTCATGACTGCGTGGGCTGTCGTTTCAACAGACAATGCCTCACGGGCCAAACGCAGGTGTTTCTCGACCGTGGCAGGGGTTAGCCCCATCAGCATGGCGATGTCTTGGGTAGTTTTGCCATCACCAACCCATTCCAGTGCTTCGCGTTGGCGAGACGTCAGGGAACGGTTAGGGGCGTTGTAGGGAAGCGTGAGAATTTTCAGGTGAACGATATTATTCATCAACGTAATATCAGGGCCGTGCTCTTCCCAAACCGCATCAATAGTATCTTGATCCATGCCTTGTTTTGCAGTCAAAGCAATTGCACCCTTTGAGCGTGCGTAGATCGATTTGAAACTGATCGAGTAGCCCGCAGTTACACCCATGTCGCGGTTAAACTCTAAAACGCGCCGCTCTGGGCCGCTTAGGGTTTTGGTCTGCTCCATCTCGGCAAGCAGTTTCCAGCTTTTGGCACCTTCATTTTCAAGAGCCCAGTGTACCATCGGCGCATGGAAATAGTGACCCTCATCCAGAAAAACATCGGTGTAGGCGCGCGTGTGGTTGGTCAACAGGATGAAATCGCTGGGATCACCTAAAGACGTAGACGTGCGGTAGTGGGTGAAGCCATATAGCAACTTGTCAAAACCATATTCAGCCATCTTGGCCAAATGCCCTTTCCAGAGCTCTTCAATGCTTTTGCTGTCGGCGACACCAAGTAGATAACTGCGCAAGCTCATGAGGATAGCAACCTTTCGGCCAAAGCATCTAATGCCATTAGATAGCCTTGTGCACCAAATCCACAAATCTGACCAATGGCAACTTTTGACAGGTACGAAACCTGACGGAAGGGTTCGCGCGCATGGATGTTGCTCAGGTGCACTTCGACCATCGGCAATTCAACGGACGCGACAGCATCCATTAGCGCAATCGAAGTGTGCGTGTATGCGCCCGCGTTGATGATAAGGCCACCATGGCTGCCTTTTGCGGCGTGAATGGCGTCTATCAGGGCCCCTTCATGGTTGGACTGCAAAAAGCCGACATCCAATCCCAAAGTTGAGGCACGTTTTGCACACAAACCCTCAATGTCTGCGAGTGTGGTTCTACCGTACACTTCCGGTTGGCGTTGACCAAGCAGATTGAGGTTAGGACCATTTAAGACAAGGACCGAAGACATAACGGGTTCCGATAATTAGGTTTATGAATGAAAACTCTGCCAGTCCAGATTAACCCTGTCTAGCCTTTGAACCGTTACTCGCATATTCGCGGCCATATTACATTGTTTTTTTCAGAGCTATTGTAGGTAAAGCGCAGTGTTCTTTACGGGCCTGCGGTGATGCGCGGTGTTCATTTGAAATTGAATGACGAAACAAGCGGTTCCTGGCTGCCCGGCGCGGCAATGGATCTTGTCCTTGATGTTGATCAATGGAGCAGGATTTCATGGGGTTAGGATGAGGGGAAACCACCGAAAGGATACTGAATGAACCCGAACTTTGTTGACGTCTCCTCAAACAAGCCGCCATCCGAGGAACCTGTGCAACCGGAAGCCCCAAAACAAAAAGATTCGGTAACCTCGGCAGTGATCCCCGAAATCTCGGATCCTGAAATGCCGTTCGAGGAACCGGACCCTTTTGATGATGGCAACTTCCCTGTTTGATATGACGCCGTTGCAGGGAATTGAAATCTTCCTGCAACGTTTCATATTAGTTTGAAACTCGTGGATTTTTGGTGGTCGAAGTGCGGTGAGGGCAACCGGGACGGCTTGATCCAACCGGTAATGTCGCCCTCACGTCTTAGAGATCAATGCGCCAAAAGCACGGGCAGTTCTGTTTGCTCAATCATTGAACGGGTGGTGCCGCCCAGAACGCTCTGGATCATTCTTGCGTGGCCATATGCTCCCATTACGATCAAATCAGCGCCAAATTCTGTTGCGCGGTCATGGATGCATTCTGCGGTTTCGCGTCCACCACTTGGGAACTGCGACACAGTGACGTTGCAGCCATGATGGCTCAACCAAGCCGCAACATCGACGCCCGGATCCTGACCGTCGCGGTCTGGGGTCATAAAAGGATCAATGCTAGCGATCACAACCTCTTTTGCCTTCTTGAGATAGGGAAGTGCGGCATGGACGGCGCTTGCGGAGGCTTCGCTGCTGTCCCACGCGACAAAAATGCGATTTCCGGACCGAGAAACCGCACCATTTAGACGCAGGCTGATCGGAGAGTGAAACAAAACGCCACTGGCCGCTTCACGGAATACATCGTTGGCCTCGCGCAGGTTTGGAGCGAAATACGCTACATCACTCACGCGGGCAGACCGCGCAACGATGTGTTTAACATCAACAGTTGCGCACATGGCCGATTGAACCTCACCTGATGTATTGCTTTTCGCCAGTAGTTTTTCGACTTCTTGAACGCGCTTGTGCTGGGTTTCTTGTGCCTCAGCGACCAGATCCCCCCAATTGTCAGGAATATTCATGCCACCGTACGGGGGCACACCATATGCGTACATTGGCAGCGCGGGGGCTGCATCGACCAGCAGGCAAATCAGATGATCACCATCAGCTGCCGTTGCTTCGGCAGCCGCGTGAATCTGGGCGTCTGGCGTTTTCGCATTCATCACAAAAAGTATCGTCTGGCGGTTCATTTTGCTCTCCATTCTGTAGGTGCGCCTAGACCTGTCAAAGGTGGCGGCTGACCTTAGAATGCCAGACTGTTCAGGATGCGAACTGACAAAGGTCAATGGCCACAAGTTTGTCCTGTGACATGATTAGAAATGTTAGACTGATCAGGTGATGGGTAAATGGAATATAAAGACTACTACAGTGTGCTTGGCGTCGCGCGCAGTGCATCTGCTGAGGAAATAAAGAAGGCCTTTCGCAAGGCTGCACGCAAATATCATCCTGACATAAATCAAGAAAAGGATGCCGAGGTTCGGTTTAAGGACGTGAACGAGGCCTATGAGGTTCTCAAAGACCCCGAGCGGCGCGCGGCCTATGATCGATTGGGCAACGCGTCTCCAGATGGCGCGCAGGGGCAGGGACGCTACCAGCCACCACCGGATTGGGATCAACGGCATTCGTTTTCTGGTGCAGGGCCTGACGGGAATGAACATTTCAGTGATTTCTTCGAAACGCTTTTCCGGCGTGGGGCTGGCGGTGAAGGTAGTAGGCGGCACGCGCCACCAACTGACAGCCACGGCCGTATCGAAATCACGATTGAGGAATCCTATAACGGCGCTGAACGTACGCTAAGCTTGAGGGAACCTGTGATGGATCCGAATGGGACAATCAGCATGAAGGATAGAAATATCTTGGTGCATGTCCCAAAAGGTGTTGTGCAAGGCCAGAGCATCCGCTTGTCAGGACAAGGTGGTTCAGGCGGTGATCTGTTCCTTGAAATCACATTTGCGGCGCATCCGGTTTTTCACCTCGCCGGAAAAGACCTTTATGTCGATTTGCCGATCACCCCGTGGGAGGCCGCGTTGGGTGGAAAAGTTGTCGTGCCAACACCGAGTGGTCGGGTTGATCTTAGTATCCCAAGCAACGCCCGCACAGGCCAAAAATTACGTTTGAACGGCAAAGGACTGCCAGGGAAACCCGCTGGAAACATCTATGCAACCCTGAAAATTGTTAATCCAAAAGTTGAAACAGACGATCAGCGCGCGCTTTTCAAACGGATGGCCAAAGAAATGCCATTTGATCCCCGCGCCCATCTTGGAGGTGACCAGAAATGAAGAAAACCATATCTAGAAGTGATGTCGTTGATGCGCTTTCTTTGTCAGAACTCTGCCAGTTTTGTCAGGCAGATGAGGCGTGGGTGATTGAGTTGGTTGAACACGGCGTTTTGGACCCGCAAGGCCACACCGTAGAGACTTGGCGTTTTGTCGGCGTTGGGATATCGCGCGCCAAAAAAGCGCGCCGTCTCAACCATGATCTTGGTGTTAACATTGCGGGTATCGCGTTGGTTTTGGATTTGCTTGAGGAACGTGAGAGCATCATGCGACGACTGGCCAAACATGAAGTGATGTAGGTTAGGCTTTACGTTATCTAGAAGCGGTCATTTCTTTAGGCGCTGTTTGTACTTGTTGTACAGGCGCGCGTTAAGGCGAATGAATTGCGATAGGCCTTTGCCCAACCATCCGGCAGAGTTGTGGACCAAATAGAAATACCCTGTCACGCAGGAAATAAATGCGCCCAGTGCATCCACGATAAGATCGCCCATGGTGTCGCCCAGTCCCGACTTCTGCATGTTCAGGCCAAAATTTGCATCCATTGTGAATTCGAAAATCTCCCAGATTGCTCCAACGGTCATGGCGACGCAAAACGTTATAAATGCAATTGCAGAAGGGGGTGCCGCAAATCGATCCCCATCAAACAACATGAAAACAAACAAAAAACCAGTCAGGCCAAACCCCACTGCAGAGGACCCGTGCAACGCAATGTCCCACCACCAAAGTCGCTCGTAAAAATCCAATGCCTCGCCTAGAAATATTGAGGCAAAGAAGAACAGCGTCGTGAATAGCAAAAAGGGCAGGGGTAGTTTTAGATCCCAGCGAGCGGCAAGTAAGGGTGGCAACAAGGACAAGGCCAATGTGGATAAGCTAACGAATGCCAATGACCAACGTCCAAAGCCAAACGCAATAACCCCAGCCCCCAATAGAAGGGCCCAAATGGCCAGCACGGTTGGGCTGCTTTCTTTGATCAATCGCATAGGGGAATACCGCCTTGGTATTTAATCAGCTGCTCGGAATACTTATATCATAGCTATGCAGGGAAATAGAATACGGATCGCCAGCTATAATATACGCAAGGCGCGCGGGCTTGACCAATTGCGCAAGCCCGGTCGGATATTGGATATCATTAACGGGCTGGATGCTGACATCATCCTCTTGCAAGAGGCCGATAGACGGTTGGGGCAGCGCCAGCCAGCGTTGCCGCGTGAATTGATTGAGGAGGCCAGCGACTATGAGTTGGTCGAACTCAGCGCCAACGGCGTGAGCCTTGGATGGCACGGAAATGCTGTTTTGGTACGTAAGAGTTTTGCACCTAACCACATAGAACGTTTATATTTACCGGGGCTTGAGCCACGCGGTGCAGTACGTATGTCCTTTGATATTCTCGGTGGTTTGACGGTTGTTGGCACCCATTTAGGTTTGCGCAGGCGTGATCGGCTTGCACAACTTGCCGCGCTGAACCTCGCCACAGCACAAGATCGAAATGTGGTCATCGCCGGGGACTTTAACGAATGGTCCGCCAGCAAAGGTTTTGAGCCCTTTGAAGGGCGTTTTAAGACACACAGTCCCGGGCTCTCGTTTCATGCGCGGCGGCCGGTTGCGGCGCTTGATCGGTTTGCATTGACATGTGATATCCAGCTGTATGATGCAGGTGTTGAGCAGGGCAATTTGGCGCGGGTTGCGTCAGACCACTTACCAATATGGTCGGACCTGCTTCTGTGATGGCTTATTTGCTGAAAAGCACAGGGATTTTTTGCTCTTTCAGGAGCGCGTAGGTCGTTGCCCCCAGCACGAAATCATAAGCTTTTGAGTGACCAAAGGCGCCGGTGACGATCAGGTCAGCCCCTTTTTCAAATGCAACTTCGTTTAGGGTGCCTGCAATGCTGTTTCCGTCGGGTGCGCGGCGTTCGAGGGTGGCCCTTAACCCGTGGCGTGCAAACATTTCGGTAATGTCGATTGCGTCATCATCTTTCAGCGCATCCTTAGGTGACTTTTCTACACGCAAGACGGTAAGGGTCGCGCCATCCTTAACGAGGCCAAGCATGTCGTGTGCAGCCCTCGCGGCCTCACGCGTGTCGCTCCAACCCAGCAAGATGTTTGCCCCGATCACAGGGCCATCATATTCTAACGGCACCACAATAACAGGACGGCCACTTTCCTGGATCACCCGAGACTGAGCATGGCGTTGATCATAGCGATCATGGTCTTTGTCTTCATGGGCCATGATAATCAGGTCAGCGGCGCGGGCTGATTCAATCATTCGATCAGTGGCACTCACAGCTTCGGCGCGTACCAATCTGAATTCACTTGCAAAGTCTTCTGATTGCGTGTGCTTTTCGAAGACCTCTTTGATCTGTTGCGCCTCTTTTCGCTGGCTTGTGTTAAAGGAGGCAAAGGCAGGTTCTGGGATGTGCATGGCAATGCCGGGGTAAACCAAAAGTGCCTCAATTGTATGGAGCCCAATCAAATGCGCTCCGTGTTTTCGGGCCAGCGGAACCGCTGTTTTCAAAAGTGTTTCCGCATTCTCTGGCGTTGTGAGACAGACAAGAATTGTTTTAGGGCCCATTGGACATGTCCTTTGTTTGATTCCACTTCTTCTGAGCAAAACGCTAGCAAGTTCATTTTGGGGTGGATTGATCAGGGTCAATCAATGGCATCTGACTGACGTTCAAATTAGATTGAAATTTAGGGGCCTGACAAAAAACAGCCACAGGAGGGGATCCTGTGGCTGTCATCAATCACACTGTGGCGCGTGTTAGTCGTGCTCGCCTTGGGAGAGACCAAGCAAGGCAGTTGGGCGCTGGATAATCACGGTGTGAATGTTCTCGATGGTGATGATTTTGCTGTTGCGCAGCTGGGTAAATGTCCGGCTGACAGTTTCGGTGGTTAACCCCAGGAAATCGGCAATGTCCGAACGGCTCATCGGGAGTTTTACACTCCGGTATCCACCAGCATCTGTGCCAACCCTTTCAGCCAATACACACAGGAATGACGCCAGTTTTTCATTCGCTGATTTACGGCCCAGCATCATGAAGTGGTCTTGCATAGCGCTGATTTCATTCAGGGCCGCATGTAAAAGGGCGCTATGCAGGTTGGGATCGCTTTCGCGGTCTTCAAGGATAGAACGTTTGTAGGGCTGCAGATGTGTATCAGTCAGGGCTTCGCAATCTGTGTGATGATTGCCGGTAGCAGGAAATCCGATGATATCGCCGGGGTATCCAAATGCGATGACCTGACGGCGCCCATCGCTGAGTAGGCGGGTTAAACGTACAACACCACTTGTCACCTGATAAAGCCATTCGACCTCGTCGCCTTCGTAAAAGAGATATGCGCCAGGTTTCAGGTGGGTTTGAACTGACTGCGGAGGCTTTGTGCCGCAAAGTGGCAGAAAGGCGAATGCGCTTGGGTTTTCGGACGGGATGGTGACGTACATGATCGTGTGCCTCCTGATTGAACTGAAGGTAATTTGTGCTGCTAATGTATCTGGAGTTATTGAACGGTTGCAGGTTTATGTATCATTTTGTAACCGTGCACTTCATTCTGTATCAGTGTTTATACTATGCGGTGATTGACCCTGTTGGGGCGTAAAGGTGGTGTATGAGCGACCAGACAGTCCTTGTCGTTGATGACGACAAAAAAGTAAGAAACCTTTTGCGCAATGTGCTCGAAGGGGAGGGGTTTTCTGTTGTTGAAGCAGAGACCTCTGCGCAAGTTATGGATTGTATTGCAAAATCGGTGCCGTGTTTGGTGACGTTGGATGTTCATCTTGGGTCAGAAAACGGGATCGAGGTTGCGCGAGAGATCAGGCATATTTCCCAAGTCCCTATCATCATGGTGACGGGCAAGGACGACGTGATAGACCGCGTTGTGGGGCTCGAAGTTGGCGCTGATGATTACATTACAAAGCCATTTCATGTTCGCGAAGTCATCGCGCGTATCCGAAGTGTATTACGGCGTTCAGAGTTTACTGAACAAGCAAAGGATGCAGCATCCGTTGCGGTCCAAGCCCTTGCGGACGATTCACAGAGCGTGCAGTACAAATTTGACGGCATGACTGCTATTCCTGACCAATTGGAGCTATTGGACAGGAATGGAGTGTCCTGCGGTCTCACCAGCGGTGATTTCAAACTGCTTAGCGTGTTTTTGGTTAGGCCCAAGCGGGTGCTTTCCCGTGACCAACTGATGGACCTCACTGGTGGGACTGAGTGGCATCCGTTGGACCGTGCGATCGACAATCAGATCGCGCGGTTGCGCAAAAAGATCGAGCGCGACCCATCTGAACCTAAACTGATCAAAACTGTGCGCGGTATAGGCTATACGTTTGCCCACGATGTTCAGGCCATTTAATCTGGTTTTCTATTCCTCAAGATAGTTTGAAATCTCTGTGCCAACTCCAGTTGACGATAGGGCTTATGCAAAATTTCATACGTTTTGGCATGGGCAAGCGTGGCCGAGATGACATCGCTGGCATAGCCGGATGTCAGGACCACCCGTAATTTTGGGAACTCTTCCGCGATTTTGGCCGCAAGGTCATATCCGTTTAAATGGCCGGGCATAACAAGGTCAGAGAATACCAGATCAACGTGTGCGCCGTCCTTGAGAATCTGATAGGCTCGATCGCCATTTTCGGCCTCGATGGTTTGATAACCAAGGTCCCTGACGCGTTCTAGCGACAGTTTGCGCACCTTTGGATTGTCCTCAACCACCAGAACGACTTCGCCGTTTCCGCGCGGTGCCGATTTACCTGCACCAGAGGCCTGTGAATGAAGGCCCAATTTGGCGACCGACTGAGATAGGGCAGGGAAGTAGAGGCCGAAACTGGTTCCTAATCCCAGCTCACTGTACAGAGTGACGTGGCCCTCGGATTGACGGACAAAACCGTAAACCATGGCCAGTCCTAAACCGGTGCCACCTGTATCGGATTTGGTAGTGAAAAACGGCTCAAAGGCGCGGCGCTGCGCCTCGATGCTCATGCCTGCGCCATCATCACTGACGGCAAGGCGGACATATTGTCCAGGCTCAATATCAATTTCCTGAGCCATGTAGGAATCGTCAATCACCACATTTTCAATCGAGATCTGGAGTTCACCACTGTCGCCCATCGCGTCGCGCGCATTAAGCGCAAGGTTGGTCAATGCGGATTGCAATTGGACTGGATCAACCATCACAGGATCAACGTCCGCCGCAAAGTGCGTTGTGATGCGGTAGTTTTCACCCAAAGTACGTTTCAGCAATCGCAGGGTTTTTGTGCAAAGTGTGCGTAGATCGGCCTGAATTGGCTTTAGGTTACCGCGTCGTGCGAACACCATCAGTTGCGATGTCAGCTCAGCACCCAGCTCAGCGGATTCAAGCGCGTCATTGATTAAATCAATCTGCGCGGGATCAGTGCCGCGCATTTGTAATAACTCTAAATTGCCGATAATTACGGTCAGTAGGTTATTGAAATCATGTGCGATACCGCCCGTCATTTTGCCAATGGCGTCCAAGCGTTGGGAGCGTGCAAGCGCGTCTTCGGTTGCTTTGCGGTTGGTCAGATCGTGCATAATGCCGACAAACATCCGTCGGCCTGCGATTTCTGTGGCTCCCACTGACAAATGCAGTGGGAAGATTGAACTGTCCTTACGCTGGCCTTCCACATCGCGACCTATCCCGATAATCCGCTTTTCACCTGTATCAATGTGATGAGACATAAAGCTGTCGTGAATGTCGGCGAGGGCCTTTGGCATCAGAACACTAACATTTTGGCCAATCATTTCAGTGACCTCATAGCCAAAAAGCCTAGCGGCCGCCGCATTGGCCCGTTGGATATTGCCTATCTCATCTGAAACGACAACTGCATCCACTGCCGCCTCAAGGATTGCGTGCAGCACTGCTGTGTCTTGGTCTGGATTGGTCATTTGGGATGCCTCATTTGAAGGATACATTGCCAAATATCTCGCTGTGAGGGCAAGCGACAATTGACATGCATCAACCGAGTTCTCCAGCGGATATGCGAGATATGAAGGCACGACACAGTGCAGGGGCATCAATCCCCTGACACATTGTTTCGCAATAAATGACGATCAGCCCATTGACCGGATGAAAGGATGTTTTCTCATGTTTAGACAGATTATTGTTGCCTTAGATGGCTCCCTAAAAGCCCAAGATGCTGTGCGTGTCGGGATTGATCTGGCAAAGCACTATTCGGGGTCGCTTACGTTGATGCATGTGCCTCACGCTGAAACAGCAGCTTTTGTCGTGGGTGCGATATCTGGATACCATGCAGCAATAACAACGCCGAACTTTGACGAGATCGAAGAGGCTGGGAAAAAGGTTCTGGATGACGCACTGGCCATCACTGCAGATTTAGGATTCAACTCGGCAAAGACATATATGCCGCATGGCGATGCCGCGGCGGAAATATTATTACATGCAGAGGAAATTAAAGCGGATTTGATCATCACTGGTCGCCGCGGATTGAGTGGCATTTCCAGCCTTGTTCTGGGGAGCACCACACAACGGATCAACCATTTGGCCAAATGCGCAACCTTATCAGTTGTCTAGGCCTAAGCTTTGCGTCCTTACATGCAGAGCTGACTACGTCCCTGAACTTGCCCTTGTCTCACATTGTGAGGTGAGGGCCTTTTTTTTCCAGACGTCAATTGGGGTCAGTTTTTCATTTCTTAAAGCCGTTTTAGATTGGCTGGTGTTAGGTGTTGGGAAAAGTCTGATAACGTAATAACCCCAAGCAGTTGATGATCTACAACAACCATAAATTTGCGGCGTCCTGAACTGGTGATGATGTTCAAAAGGTCCGTCACCAACAGGTCCGGTGATACCATGCCATCGGTTTCCAACCCAACAAATACGTCCCCTACGCGTGTATTTTCCCAGTTTTCCCGATCGATGCGCGAAAGAACTGATTGTTCAATATGACCCAGTAGAACATCAACTTCGATCACGGGCACAAAGGTGACATTGTGGGCCAACATGATGTCATGGGCAAATTCGGTTAGTCTCATTTCAGGCCCGACGGTTATTGCATCGCGGGTCATTAGATCCGCTACCGACTTTCCTTCAAACACCGCACGCGCGAGTTGGTCCACATAACTGGCCCGCGCAGCAACGAGGACATATCCTCCAATCAGAAGTTGCCAGAGTCCCGCCAAAAGGGCACCCTGAAACAGAGCGAGGATACCCAAGCTTATCAAGAAATAGCCAAAGATTGTACCAGAGCGTGCAGCGATCTGGGTTGCACTTAGAACATTGCCAGATCGGCTCCATAGGTAAGCTCGCAGTATCCTGCCGCCATCCAGAGGAAAGGCAGGCACCAGGTTGAACAAGGCTAAAACCAGATTGATCATGGCCAGATATGAAATGACTTCAAAGGCTGCCCCTGAAATGCCAGTGGCGACGGCAGCGCGTGCAAAAAGCCATAGGGTGATTGCAAGAGACAGTGACATAATCGGCCCTGCAATAGCGATCCATAACTCGTCACGCGCAGAGGATAGCTCCGCTCCGAGGTGGGCCATCCCACCAAAGATGAACAACGTGATGCTTTTGGTCGGTACCCCTAAACTCCGCGCAACAACGCAATGGGCCAATTCATGCAAAAGAAGCGATCCAAAAAGCCCCAACATTCCGGAAATACCCATCGTCACATAGGCAGCATGACTGGCATCAGGAAGGGTTTTCGGGAAATATTGCTCGGATAAACTCCAAGTTATAAGTGAGGCGATGACCAGCCAGCTCGGATCGACTTTGATGTCAAAGCCACTGACCGAAAACAATTTTATGGCATTTGAAAACATGAATTCCTCCGCATTTCCCCCAACGTATCGCGCTCGTTGGATGCGAGATTGACATCCATCAAGTTGGATCAACGCAGCCCGTCTGAGAATTTGCCTGCTTAATTTCCTCGGCTCTGAGTAATTGAGCTATGTCAAACGACTGTTACAGATTCCCGCTACGGTTGCTCTGAAAATTCATCAAACAGAGGATCTGAAATGGCTGATACATCGAAACCACAGGCAAAAAACAATGCGGAACGTGCAGATTCAATCAATGCAATGGCAACGGCACAGACTCAGGGATTTGGTAATGTGATGCAGATCAGTACTGGGTGGCTTGAAACGATGAGCGGCATCGGGGCAGAAATGCTTGGGTTTGTAGCGGATCGAATCAAGGAAGACGTCAAAACCCAGCACGATGTTCTGCAATGTAAAAGTATTGCAGATCTTCAGCTGGTTCAGGCGCAGTTTTTGCAACGGTCCATCGATCAGTATCGCGCCGAAACCGGCAAGTTGGTTGAGATGAATACGCGCGCATTTGACAGCTTTGGGGCTGCTGGGAAGGCTTGGAACTAATTCGTTTTGGGGCAATCTGAATCGTGGTAAAATGCATGCGCTAGGACGAACCAATGATCCCTCCAAACAGGAGCAACGATTGCCCATGCAGACGCATTTTTTTAAAATGACAGACGCCCATTGGAACGCTTTGGGCAAGTCTGGACCTGGGCACAAGTATCGCTATGGCCATGCTGCCATTGTTTCAGGGCCTCTAGGGCGCGGTGGCGCTGCGCGTTTGGCTGCGCGCGGCGCGCTGCGCATTGGGGCAGGGGTGGTTAGTGTTTTATGTAAGGATGACGCCCTTGTTGAACATGCATGTCAATTGAATGCGATTATGGTCAAACCTTTTGGCCCTGACATTAGTTTTCGGGGGCGTTTATCGGAGGTTGATCCGCAGGCAATCTGTATTGGTCCTAATTTGGGGTTAGGTTCATCTAGCCAGGCTTTGCTGGGTGACGTTTTGGCGCTTGGGCGACCCGTGTGCATTGATGCTGATGCGATTACGATACTAGCGAACGGTAAAGGGTTTTTGCCAAAAATCTCCCATGCGCAGAGTGTTTTGACGCCACACGAAGGAGAGCTTCGTCGCATTATTCCGGAGATGTTCGAGCAAACAAATTGTCGTGTGAGGTTGGCTCAGACGGCGGCAAACAAAGTTGGGTGTGTGGTGCTCTTCAAAGGGCAAGACACTGTTATCGCTTCGCCAGACCATGATCCAGTTGTGGTTTCATCGAACCGGTTTGAACACGCAAGTTGGTTGGCGACAGCTGGTTCAGGGGATGTGCTCTCAGGCTTTGTAACTGGATTGTTGGCACGCGGATTTGACGGGGTTCAGGCTGCATGCCTCGCCGCAGAACTGCATCTACGATGCGCTGATGCATTTGGCGCAGGCCTGATCGCTGAAGATATACCGGAAATTTTGCCAAAAATCTTGCGTTGATTTTGATCAATACCACATACAAATGATCGTTCTACAGTGATGTTACCAGAATAACTAAAGTAGAGAAGGTATTGATATGACTTCAAATATTGGCAACTCGGATCGCGTGCTGAGGGGCATCTTTGGCCTGATGGTGTTTTTTGCCCCACTATTGAATTTGCCGCCGAATTGGTCGTCTGACATTCTAGCATATGGGAGCATGACAGTTGGTGTGGTCCTCATTACAACGGCTTTGTTTAGATTTTGTCCTGTCTATCGCGTTATTGGTATATCTACATGTAAAATCAGTTAGGTATCTAAGTGCATTAATGTGATTTAGCTAAGGAAATTGGAAATAAACGCAATGTTTTATGCGCTGTTAGTTGGATCGGCGATGATGGTCGCCGCTCTGGCCGTTTCGATTGTTTTATTTGACCTCGCCGGTCGTATGTTAGGATGGCTAAATGAGACAAATGGACTCGGTTACAACCGGCTTCCGCTTGTCTTTGATCTGGGCGTTGCAGCGCTTTGGATTTTGTTGGTGTTGACCTGTTCTGTCTGGGCTTGGGCGGCGCTTTATATGGTTTTGGGGCTTTTCGACAGCTTCGAACCTGCGCTGTATTTTTCAATCGTGTCCTTCACCACCGTCGGGTACGGCGACGTTGTGCTTGAACCGGGGCTTCGATTACTTGCAGGAATGACGGCTACTCATGGGCTTCTTACGTTCGGGTTATTTACCGCGTTTTTGGTTGAGATCTTCAATTTTCCAACCCGTACAAGACGCATTTAGCCACTTAACATACTGGCAAATAATCTATTTCTGAATTTCTTCGAGATAATCCAGCAGATCTTCAAAATCACGTTCAAGAACCTCGCCGTCAGCGCCACCATTCGGATAAACGTGGCGCAAGCCAACTGTTTTGAATTCGGGCATAGCGGCATCTGGATCATCTTTTTCCAGCAGCCCCATTACAAAGCGTCGAACAAACTCACGTGGGAACTCGCCGTCATTGCGGCCCATAAGTGCTGTCAAATCAGGGGGAGGAACACCCAAGCCGAGTGATGCTTTACCAGCACCTTCACCGGATCCACCATGGCATTGTGAGCATTCTTTAGAGTAAATAACTTTGCCGCGTTTCACTGCATTGCGGTGCTCTGTAGTGGCCTGAGAACACGCTGACAGAACAATGGCACTAATGCTGGTAATGATGATGGTATGAATTTTCATAGTCGGGAAATGCTCCTTTGGGATTGCTGGTGCGAAGATCAGTTCGGAACTGGATAGCTGAGTGATGACACAATGCTGCGAATTTGGCATGAACGCAATGTTGGCGTATTGATCTGAATCAACAATGCGGCAGCAACATAGTATGATTTGCTGCATCTTCTGTATGTCATTTATTTACATAATACTAATTATAC
>JAWSVL010000034.1:0-63684 GCA_033851935.1 Sulfitobacter sp. | reverse complement strand
GAAAAATTCACCCAGAGTCGAAAACACATGCCGGAACCTGCCAATGACAGGATAATTACGACGCACAGCATCGCCGGTTTGGGTCACGTCGATGATGAAAAGCACGACAATCGCCAAAACGCCGATGCCAATCAGGAAGATAAAGGCGGACGTAAAAATATGGAGGTTTGTGGTCATCGTGTCTTCAAGGTTCGTTGGCATCTGGCTCAGTCTCCAAGGAAGGTAGTAAGTGGTGATCTTTCAGGGGGCAGCACATCTTTCAGCATCCGCTTTTTTGACGATGTGAAAGGCTCCCGTTCGTTTCAGGTTTTGGTTACGTTATCCTGAAACGTTTCAACGGGTTTTGGAAAAGGGCATTTCTCACCAAATTGTTATGTAACAGGTTGGCGATGATATGATGTGCTGGTTCTGAGGGTGTTCTTTTTTTGAACTACCGCTGCTCTCTTTTCCAGATGATCAGGCCTGCACCCATAATCACAATAGCGCCAAGGATGGTCATCCCGTCAGGGACGGTGCCAAACAGGAAGTAGCCCCAGATCGCTACGAAAATAAGAAATGAATAGGTGAACGGCATCAGCTGGTTTGCAGTGCCGAAACGGTGTGCCGTTGTCAAAAGTTGATGCCCAGCCCAACCCATTACGCCCAACCCAATGAGCACAGTCATTGCCCATGCGCCTTCGGGCTGAACCCACGTCCAAGCTGCAAAGGGCAAAAGTGCAAAAGTGCCCACAAGACCCATGTAAAATTGCATCGTATCCACCGCGACTATGCCAGACAGTTTGCGTGTCATGATGGAATAAAACGCAAGCGCGGTGGCATTATAGAGGATCAAAAGCATCGCTGGATGAAAGGCTGTCCCGAAGGGGCGGACAACGATTAAAACACCCAGAAACCCCAACAGGATTGCGCCCCAACGCCATGGGCCGACTTGTTCTTTTAACAATGAGATGGACAGAAAGCAGACTATGACGGGACTGGAAAACATGACGGCGGAAACCACTGTCAGGGGGAGGAATTTTAGGACGTAAAAATTGCTCAGCGTTGCTGAGACAAGTAAAAGGGCGCGGCTGATGACTGGCCATAAATGATCTGTTTGGAAGCGATCCTTCGTGAAGCCACCCTTGCCGATTACCGCGATGGATATGACGAAATGGCTGGCGTACCGCATAAATGCCAGCTGAAACGCGGGGATACCCGCGACCGCCAGCCATTTGGCGCTGGTATCCACCACAGAGAAAAAGAACCACGCGCCCAACATCATCAAGATGCCGAGGCGCGGTAGATTTGCAGTGGATCCAGCGGTGACAGCCATGGCTTACTTCGCGAACTTTTGTGCGTAATAGTCAACCATCTGGCTGACCATATCATCTGCTTGGCCATTGTCGCGCGCATCGTTTAGCGCTGCAAGGGTGCCTTTTGACATGACGCTATCGATGCCCGCATCCTCGGCCATTTTCGCGTAATAGCCGACATCTTTGGCCGCGTTTTTGATTGCAAAGGCCAACATGGTTGCATCGCCGTCTACGCCGTAAGCTTTGACAAAATCCATCATACCAGAGCGTAAAGGCCCAGCGGCCATCACATCATAAAGCTGTTCGCGCTCCACACCTGCAACGTCCGCCATGGCAAATGCCTCGGCCATGGCATTGGCGACGGTCATGCCAAAGAAGTTGTTGATCAGCTTGATCGTGTGCCCCGAGCCGACTTCGCCCAAGTGGAATACGTTTTCACCTAAGTCTTTTAACACTGGTTCGACCTTGTCGAATGCTGCTTTGTCGCCAGACGCCATAATGTTGAGCAAGCCGTCTTTTGCGTGGCTGGGTGTACGACCAAGTGGCGCATCAAGGAATGTGCCACCTGCGCTTGCGACTTCACTGGCCAATGTGCGGCTACTGCCCGGGAGTGACGTGCCAAAATCGACAACGGTTGCACCTTTGCGCAGCCCCGCGATCACGCCATCATCACCGCGCATGCGGCCCTCGACGTGATCTGAAGTACCCATGCACAGCATAATAACGTCACTGCCAGCGGCTACTTCTTTGGCTGTTTTGGCCTCAGTTGCGCCGCGTGCGATTGCAGCGTCAAGATAAGTGCGGTCGCGGTTGCCTAGAACGGTCAGCGCATAACCTTGGTCCAGTAGGCGACCTGCCATTGCGCCGCCCATCAATCCGAGGCCGATAAATCCGATTGTTGGTTTTGTCATGGCGATAGTTCCTATTTTTCTATGTAAGTAATTCTTGAATGTGAAGGGTCGCGGCAAGGGATTGTGCGGCGTCATCTACTGCTATGCGAGGCACTGCTTTTTGATCCAGCACGTCGATAAAATGATCCATCTGCGCTGTGAGGGGATCGGTTTTGGTATGAGGAAGCTGGCGCGAATGTGGCGTTTGGGACCAATCCTCTGATCCGCTCCACACTGTCATGGACGGGAATGAAACCGACCCATTGGCGCAAGTGATCCACATCATGTCTTGCCCGGTTGTGGCGATGTTAGGGTTTTCGCCTGTGCCAGCCTCAAACCCCCATGGGCTGGGGGCAGTGTCGGCAAAGCTGATTGCGGCCGTGAGCCCGCTTTTGAAACGGATGGCTATTGCGCCGCTTTCAGGGCGGTTGGCGTTGCGCATGTGGCGCGACCCCAAGGCGTGGATTTCGTCGATGTCGCCGAATAGGTATCGCAGCAGGTCAACATCATGCACGAGGTTAATCATCACAGGGCTGCCATGAGTGCTGCGCCAGTTGTCTTGAAAGTAGGCATCAGGTTTGCGCATGGCCCAAATGACTGTGGCGGTGATGGGCGTGCCCAAGTCGCAACTTTTGATCATCTGGCGTAAATTCTCGACATGGGCATGATAGCGGCGGTGATGGCCAACCAATGTGCGCACATTTGCGTGTTTCACAGCGGTGACTAGCGCATCAGCTTGCTCCATTGTTTCCGTCACGGGTTTTTCAATCAACATGTGCCAACCACGTTGCGCAGCCTCGATGGCGTGATCGGCATGTAGCTGTGTGGGCGTGGCGATGATCACTCCGTCAACGTGGCACTCTAAATCTGCGATGGCTGCAAATCGGGTCACGTCTGTACGCAGGTTCATGTCAGGATCGGCAAGGCCCACCAACTCGCAATCAGAATGCGCAAGCACGGCATCTACATGCCGACTGCCAATCAAACCGCCGCCAACAACAAGAATGCGTTTCACATCACGGCTCCGATTTGCCACGGTACAAATTCATAATCACCCAATCCTTGTGCTTCGGATTTTGTTTGTTCACCCGAAGCAACGCGCAGGAACATTTGGTAAATTTCGCGGCCCTTTTCCTCAACGCTGACGCCTTTGGACAGGATTTCGCCTGCGTCAACGTCCATGTCCTCGCTCATGCGGGTGGCCATTTCGGTATTGGTTGCGATCTTCACAGTGGGTGCGGGTTTGGATCCAAAAGCAGAGCCGCGCCCAGTGGTGAAACACACAAGATTACAGCCACCAGCGATTTGTCCGGTGACGGAGGCGGGATCGTAACCTGGCGAATCCATGAAGGTGAAGCCGCTGGTTGTGACGGGTTCGGCGTATTTGTAGACACCTGTCAGGGGTGTTGTGCCGCCCTTTGCCGCTGCCCCCAGTGATTTCTCAAGAATGGTGGTCAGCCCCCCCTTTTTATTTCCGGGTGATGGGTTGTTATCCATCGAGCCGTTGTTGCGGGCGGTGTAGTCTTCCCACCACTTAATCAGGCCGATTAGTTTGTCGCCTGTTTTGCGGTCAATCGCGCGGCGGGTGAGCAGATGTTCCGCACCGTAGATTTCAGGTGTTTCGGCCAATACACCTGTGGCACCTTGGGCAGTGAGCAGATCGCAGGCATAGCCAAGGGCGGGATTGGCCGTGACGCCAGACCAAGCATCCGAGCCACCGCATTGCAGCGCGACCATTAATTCCGATGCGGGGCAGAGGGTGCGGGTGGCCTGATTTGCGATGGGCAACATGGCCTCAATCTTGGTGATACCCAGTTCAATGGTGCGGCGCAGGCCAGCGACGTTTTGAATGTTCATGGTTTGGAAGGTAGGGCTCTGTTTTAGGCCGTAAGCTTCAAGCAACCAATCAATCTGGTTCATTTCACACCCTAGGCCAACCATCAAAACGCCCGCGTGGTTTGGGTGTTTAGCATAGCCCCACATCACACGTTGTAGGGCCTCAAACCCGTCACCATCGCCTGCCATTCCGCAGCCCGTGCCATGCACAAAAGCGGCAACACCATCTACGTTCGGATATTGATCCAGTACGTCGGGCGTAAAGTGATCTGCGATCATTCGAGCGGCGGTAGCTGAACAATTCACGGATGTCACAATTGCGATGTAATTGCGGGTGCCCACGCGGCCGTTTTCGCGACGATAACCCATAAATGTATCTTGGGTCGTTGCGGGGGCAATTGGCCGTAGATCGGTTGCGTACTCATAGGCCATGTCGGTGTTGCGAAATTCGACGTTGTGGGTATGTACGTGATCCCCCGCTGCGATGTCACAAGACGCATAGCCAATCAGTTGCGCATATTTGCGCACAGGATCGCCCGCCCGCATCGTCGTTGTCGCGACCTTATGACCCGACGGGATCAGGGCATTTGTGGTGATACCTTCAATGGTCACGCCTACCTCTAACGCGCGGGCGGCGGTGACAACTGTATCGGCGCGGTCAAGGCGTACAAAATCCATGATAAGTCTCTGTTACAGCAAAAGGCTGATGATATTTGGCCAGATCAGAAGAACAGAAAGCGCTAGTATCTGAATGCCGATAAAGGGCAGGAAACCGCGGAAGATATCTGTGAGGCTGATATGCGGCGGCGCAACCGATTTGAGATAGAACGCGGCAGGTCCAAACGGCGGTGATAAGAAGCTGACCTGCATGTTCATACAGAACACCACACCAAACCAGATCGCGACATGTTGTGGTTCTAACTGGCCGATAAACCCGATTTCTTCAATCGGCAAGCGCAGGACGATGGGTAGAAACACAGGGATGATCAGTAACACGATGCCAACCCAATCCATAAATGCACCCATGAACAGTAAGATCACCATCATCATCAGGATGACGCCCATAGTTGGGAGTTCTTTGCCCACGATTAAATCGGCCACATACTGCGGACCGCCAGCGATGGTATAGGCCCCCGCAAGGGAGGCGGCACCAATTGTCACCCAGATGATGGAACCGGTTGAGCGCAGCGTGCGCATCAGGCTTTCCCAGACAAGTGCAAAAGACCCTTCACCCCGCAAGATTGCAATAATCAAAACGGCAAATGCACCCATACCAGCGGCCTCGGTGATGCCAGTGATACCGCCATAAATCGATCCCATGACGACGCCAATCACAACCATAGGCGCAACAAGGCCCTTGCCCATGTCCCAACCGATTTTGGCGCGCTCGCGGCCAAAGACAAAATAGATCAGCAAAAGAGCAACAATAATGATTCCGGCAAGCCACGGCATGTGCGCAGCAGTGCCAAGGCGGGCGGGGTCACCTTCGCTGGCGGCGTTAGAACCAGACAGCTCAAAGAATGCTGCGCGAACGAATAACGCCGTGGTAAACCCCGCAACAACGATGCTCATGAACGCACCGAACAGTTTGCGTTTCTCTGTGCGCGGCGGGTCATTTGGATCGGGTTCGGGCAGGGGGGCGTCTTCGGGATGAAGCTGTGTGCGGACGATGATGTAGGTGATGATCATCGAGGCAAGCATGAAACCAGGAATAAAGGACGCCGTAAAAAGCGCCTTGATTGAGGTCTCGGTGATGAGGCCATAGATGATCAAAACGATGGAAGGCGGGATCATTGTGCCGAGGCTGCCTGACGCACAGATTACACCAATCGCGAGGTTTTGGTTATATCCGAGGCGTAACATTTGCGGCAATGCGATTAGGCCCAGTAGCACAACCTCGCCACCAATAATGCCTGACATTGCAGCCATGATGACGGCCATGATCGAGGTCACAATTGCGATGCCGCCGCGTGTGCGTGACAGCCAGACATTAAGGGATGAATACATGTCCTTTGCGATGCCGGAACGCTCTAGCAAGGAGGCCATGAAGATAAACAGCGGCACCGATATGAGGACATAGTCCGTTAAAAGCCCGTATATCTTTTGGGCTAGAATATAAAGCGGCCCAGTGCCTGGTCTGCTGGTCAATGTGCCGTCGCCAAAGGTGAAGGGATTAAGCAACAGCGCAGGTTCAAACTTCATCACCAGTACCAAGACAGCAAGGGATGCAGAGGCTAGGCCAAGCGGCATGCCAATGGCCAAAAGGGCAATCAGTGCCAGCATTAGCACCAGTGAAATTGTTCCGATATCCATTAGTCTTGCCCCACTGCGCGTTTCAGCGCGTCAATTTCTTCTTGGTCAGGTTCATCAGTGTGAACCTCGGGTATCTTGTTCCAGTCTTGGAATAGGTTCAGCACGGCCTGCGCTGCGACTAGTGTGATCACGATCAGCACCATCGGTTGCAGTGTTGCGGGGATTGGCGGATTAAACGCCGAGCCGTACAGTTCCCATTTATAGAGCTTGTTCACAAAGACTTGTTTGTAGCTGCCGTAGACAAGGAAGAACGCAAAAGTGACGATTAGCAGCGTCGATATGCAGTCAAACACCCGCTGGAGCCAGCGCGGTGCGATGTCGTAGATCAGGAAGATACGGATATGGCTGCGCTGTTGCATGGCATAAAAACCCGATAGCAAAAAGGTAAAGCTGGCAAACCACAGGGTCATCTCATTGGCCCACTCGGTGGGTTTTTCGATGACGTACCGCAGGAATACTTCATACAGCATTACAACTGTCATCACTGCGATCATCATCATGGTCACGCGGCCAATAAACAGGGCAACCCGATCAATCGCACTGACGCCCTCAAACTCCATAGCGGCAGCGCGGACACTGCGTGTTCCAAAGAACAACGTAACAGGTAATAAGATGAGAGCCGTGATATCAATTATATCGATATGCCCGCCAAAAACGCCGCCCAAATTGGGGGTAACATCAGCCCGTAAATAGATCGCTTCGACCTGAGCGCGCAGGGAATCCGAGGTGTAGGGAATCCAATCCAACATAAAGGCGGGCAGATGCCAGACCAGCCATGACACGATGCCCACAAACGCGAGTGGCAGCAGCCATTCGGTAATCTGTCCTGTGCTTCTTTGCATCTATTGGTTTCCTTGCTTCATATGCTGATCGCGTAGTGTTTGATAAAGTCCATGTCCGGTTCGACTCCAATCCCGTTGCCTGTTGGGATAGTGACGCGGCCTGCGTTTGCTTTGACTTGGCCTTGGATATCGAGCGGTTCCGCGAGCAGATTGTCGCGGAATTTATTGTCGGTGGTGTCAAATTCCAACATGGGTTCCCACGGATGTAACCCGCCGGGAAGCGGTGGCATTGCGGCCAGCAGTTGCAGGTTTGTCGCGACGGCAATTGCACTGCCCCAGACATGGTTAATGACTGGCGTGAAATGCGCATGGCACAGGGCCAGTACGCGCAGGTATTCAGACACACCACCCAGCGCGCAGACTTCGGGCTGAGCAATGTCGAGGCCACGGTTTTCCAGAATGTTGCGCCAGCCCCAGCGGTTAAACTCGGCCTCGCCGCCAGAGATGTTCACCCGCAGGCCTGCGCGCAATTCACGGTATCCATCTAGGTCTTCGGGGGCGATAGGTTCTTCGAACCAATAGGCATCAAGATCGTCTAACGCACGGCCAACATAGAAAGCATCAGAAGTTGTATAGCAGTGGTTTGCATCGACCATGAATTTGAATTCATCGCCTACGCCACGCCGCACAGCTTCACATAGTTTCACATCTGGCTTGGGACCAAAGCCGACTTTCATCTTTGTTGCGGCAAATCCTGCGTCTTTGATGGCAGCTGCTTCATCCTCAAATCGGGCTGCCAGATTATCAACTGGTTCATCATGCAACATCATGCCGTAGCCGTAGCAAGGAACATCCGTTCGATGCGCGCCGCCGATCATTTTGTGCAGAGGTAGGCCCGCCACCTTGCCAGCAATATCCCACAGTGCGATGTCCACGCCCGAGAGGGATTGCATTGGCATGCCTTTTTGTCCGTGGTCTCGCAGAAGGTTATAGACCTTGTGCCAAATCACGTCGCGGTCCATTGGGTCCATGCCCAGAATCAACGGTTGAATCACCTTTTCGACGATGCCTTTGTTGGCAATCGCCACGTTACCGGGACCAAAACACTCACCCCAACCTGTAACGCCCTCATCTGTTTGTACCTCAACCAGATGCGCAGAACGCTGCGCGTAATACTGCTGAGAATAACCCAGAACCTCGGGCATGTCGTATTGCAGCACATGGCTTATGATGCGGGTGATTTTCATGAATATCCGATGGTGAGAGGTGAAAACGGCAAGGCCATCGTGAAACAGCCTTGCCGCGTAAATTTAGTCCTTCATGGGAAGGTTACTTCATCGCGCCCATGTTTTTGAGGAATGCGATGTGGCTTGCCAGCAGCTCTTTTGCTTCTGGAGTTGTCGCAAACTCGGTCCAGCCCGCCTGAACGGCGGCACGGTAAGCGGCCAGATCTTCTGGGGCCCATTCGTACAGGTTCACGCCTTTGGCTTTCAGGTCTTTAGCTGTCTGTGCGTTTTGGACTTCGTTAATTGTTGCGTTGTGCAACGCGAGGCTGTCCATTGCGACTTCCATGATTTTGCGGTGGTGCGCAGGCATTCCGTCCCAAACATCCTTGCGGCATGCAAGGTGGTCAGCTGGCATCGAGTGGAAGCCCGGGTAGTTTGTGTGCTTGGCGATGTCATACAGACCAAGGCCGACGTTGTTGGTCAGGTTTGCAGCGTCAGCACCGTCGATGATGCCTGTTTCAAGCGCGGTGAAGATTTCGTTGAAATCCATCACGATCGGCGATGCGCCCAGCTCGGCGAATACTTTGGTCGCAAGGCCAGGAGGGGAGCGGAACTTCCAGTCTTTGAAGTCAGCTGCTGTGCGGATCGGCTTGGTGGAGGCAAGCGATTCAGGGCCCGGGATCCACCAGCCGATGAATTCCATGTCATAGCCGTTGTACAAATTGTTGAGTGCTGCGCGCCCGTCGCCGTGCAACAGCCATGCCATTTGCTGGTAGGGGTTGCCGTAGCCGCCCATCAAATCGCCAGCAAATTGGAACGCTGGGTTTTTGCCTGTCTGATAGGCACCGCCCGTCATATCGCAATCTAGAATGCCTGTCGCAGCCGCGTCGAATGTCTCGACTGATTTTACCACAGATGAGGAATAAAACATCTCTACCGAAATCTCGCCGTTAGACATTGTCTGAATGTCATCAACGTATTTCGTCGCCATTTTACCCGACAGGGTTTCTGGCGAGAAGTGAGTTTGGATGCGTAGTTTTGTGGTCGCATGGCCGTCAGCCATTGCTGTTCCTGCAACCATTGTGGCTGCTACGGCCATCGAAACCGCTGTTTTCATTAATTTCATGTTGTCCTCCCAGACGTTGAGCGTGTGTTTTCCGAAGGTCGTTTCGCCTCGCTTGGATAACGCTGGGGTGAGGTTAGGCTGACGAATCAAATGCAACAAGAAAAAAGTGAAATTCAATTTAATTTCGATATTTTGATATATTATCAAAATAAATTGATATAGGGTGGAAGCAGTTGAAGCAAATTGAATGTCATCATGACCGAAGAACTAGATATTTACCAAACTCTGAAATTCAGGCTCATCTCGAACGGGTTTGAGCATGGTGCCAAATTACGCGCCGAAGTATTGCGAGATGAATTCAAGTGTTCCGCCAGTACAGTGCGTGAAGTTCTGTTTCGCCTATCGACGGTTGGCTTGGTAAATTTTCAAGAACAGCGCGGGTTTCGGGTGCCGCCACGCAGCGCGAGAAAGTTGACCGAGTTGACGCACATGCGGGTTCTATTGGAAAGCGAAGGCTCCGTCATGTCGATGCGCAATGGTGGTGTGCCATGGGAAGCGCGGCTAACGGCGGCTCACCACCAACTTAGCCATATTGAAAAACGTATCCACGCGCAGGATGACCCTTCAGGGCTTGTTGATATCTGGTTCAGCTCGGAAATTGATTTTCATCAAACGCTGATCTCTGATTGTGGGTCTGAGACCCTTAAACTTATGCACAGACGTATTTACGCACAATTTCGCCAGCAGTTGATGGTGGCAGACCGTCAGTTTAATTTTATCAGTGACAACATTCAGCACCATGCTGCCATCTTAGAGGCTGCCCTTTCTGGTGATGAGGATCTAACCCGTGCCAAAATACACGATCACCTCGCGCGGCATCTTAAGGGAGATACGCATGACGCCTAAGGGTGCAGGTCATCCTCGATGTAAACCTTGATGATCTCATCGAATGTTTGTTCGGCTTTGAACCCAAATTCGATTGCGCGCTCAGGTGCAAAATTTCGAGGCCAGCCATCAACAATACGAATGATGGTTTCGTCAGGAACATGTTTGATCCTGTTCACCGCGTCCTGACCTGCGACAGTACGCAGTGCTTCGATTTGTTCGGCTACGGTACAGCTAAGGCCGGGAAGATTTAACGCGCGGCGCCCTTCCAACTGCTCGGTGTCCAGTTTTGCGGCATGGGTCAGGAATTTTGCGGCAGCGCGCGGACTGGCATGCCAATGGCGCACTGTGTCGGCCACTGGCAGGATCGCGTCTTTTTCGTTCAGTGGTTCGCGGATGATACCCGAAAAGAACGATGAAGCGGCCGCATTTGCTTTGCCTGGGCGTACACAAATGGTGGGCAGGCGTAGGGATATTCCGTCGATGAAGCCCTTTCTGCTGAAATCGGTCACCAGCAGTTCACAGGCAGCTTTTTGTGCGCCGTAACTCGTTTGGGGTGCCGATAGGAATACGTCACTGATTTTGTCAGGGAACGGTCCGCCAAAGACTGCGATTGAAGAGGTAAACACCATGCGGGGCCGATACGTTCCGCCAGACGCGTCATGTTCGGTGCGCAGTGCACCCAGCAAATGCCACATTGCCATCATGTTCACATCCCAGCCAAGGTCAAACTCGGCCTCGGCCTGGCCTGAGACAATGGCGGCGAGGTGAAAGATCACGTCAGGGCGCGCTGAGGCAAGTTCCTTTGCCGTATTTGGATCGCAGATATCGCCGGTTTTCGTTTTTACGGCTAGATCGTTTGAGGAGAACGTCCGGTCAAACAGCGTAACCTTTGCATTGGCAAAAATGTCCTGCCCAAGGATACGCTGGGCCAATTTTTGGCCGATCATCCCACCGCCACCAAGAATAAGTATTTTAGTCATGATAAATCATTCCGTTTTTCCAGTTCCAGATACAAACCTGAGTGATCTAGATCAGCGCCGCCCATTTCGTTCACAAAGGTTGCAAACCTGTCACGTACAGCCTGAGTTGAGGGGAGAGACAAGCCAAGCGCGTCTGCTTCGGCCAGAGTATTGTCGAGATCTTTGAGTTGAAATTTTGATAGGCCACCGGGGGCAAAGTCACGCTCTGACATGCGCTCACCGTGTTGCTGCAGGATGACGCTGTCGGCAAATCCACCCTTTAGCGCGGCGCGCAGGGCCGCGGGATCAGCGCCACCTTTCTGGGCCAGCAATGTCGCCTCGGCTACGGCTGCGATGGTGACTGCAACAATTGTTTGGTTTGCCAGTTTGCACAGTTGCCCCGCACCGGATGGGCCAACGTGAACAGGGCGACCCATTGCTGAGAAGATGTCGGTGACTTGATTGAAAATTTCGGGGTCTCCGCCCGCCATAATGGCAAGGCTGCCCGCTTCTGCACCTTTGGTACCGCCTGAAACAGGAGCGTCCAGATGAGCCACGCCCAAAGTGGCTAGATGGGCAGATTGCGCGCGGGCGTGCTCTGGCTTGGCGCTGGACATGTCGATCCAGATCATTCCCGAGTTCAGGGCGTTGATAAATGATTCATCGTCTAGCAGGGCTTGGGTCGCGAAGCCGTCCGACATCATTGTGATGATCACTTCGGCTCCTGCGATTGCCTGCGCTGCTGTGGATGCTGTTTTGGACCCTTGCGTCACCAATGGCGCTGCGCGTTCGGGGCTGCGGTTCCAAACAGTCAGGTTATGCCCAGAGGCCATCAAATTGCGTGACATTGGCGCGCCCATTAGGCCGGTACCGATGAGGGTTATTTTGCGGGTCTGGGGCATGATGGTTTCCTATGCGCAAGCAGATAGCGAGGGGTTCTGGTCAAATCGAAATCTCTGTCATACGCTAACGCATCGGTTCAAAAGCGCCAGAAGATGCGACGAACCACATAGAAAAAATTAGTATCGAGATGCGAAAGTTGAGGCTGTAAGCCTTGGTTTGATCGTAGTGCAAAGGGTGGAATTTACGTGACTGGAAATAGACTTAGCGGCAAGAGAGCCTTGGTAACGGCAGCAGGTCAAGGGATCGGTCGTGCCAGTGCAATTGCGATGGCGCGTGAGGGTGCGCAGGTGTTTGCGACGGACGTGAACATGGATTTTCTCGACACGATTCGGGAGGCGAATCTCGAAAATATTGAAATTTTCGAACTTAATGCACTCGACACTGATAGTGTTACGGCAGGTGTTGCCCGTGCCAATCCGGACATTTTGTTCAACTGCGCGGGCTTTGTGCATCACGGTTCGATCCTTGAGGCGCAGGACGACGAATGGGACTTTGCGTTTGATCTAAATGTTCGTTCAATGGTGCGTACAATGCGGGCGGTTTTGCCGGGTATGTTAGAGCGCGGATGTGGATCAATTGTGAACATGTCTTCTGCCGCAGGGAGCATCATCGGGGCACCAAATAGGTTTATCTACGGGACAACCAAAGCTGCAGTTGTTGGCATGACAAAATCTGTCGCCGTGGATTTTGTTGACAAAGGCATACGGTGTAACTGCATTTGTCCGGGTACAGTTGAATCGCCCAGTTGGCATGACCGTGTCACTGCGTTGGGTGAAAAACTAGGGAGCTATGATGAGGCGATGAAGCAATTTGTTTCGCGCCAACCCATGGGCCGTGTCGCCACGGCCGAGGAAATCGCGGCGCTGGTGGTTTACCTTGCTTCTGATGAGAGCGGGTTCACTACGGGCCATGCGCATGTAATCGATGGAGGTTGGTCAGGCCAATGAAGAAGATCGGAATAGAAGATCTACGGTCACGAAAATGGTTCATGAACCCCGAAAATTTGGAAATGACCGCGCTGTATATTGAGCGTTATCTGAACTACGGTCTCACACGTGACGAACTACAATCGGGCAAGCCGATTATTGGCATTGCCCAAACAGGTAGTGACCTAAGCCCGTGTAACCGCCATCATATCGAACTGACAAAACGCGTGCGTGACGGGATCATTGCAGCGGGCGGGACTTGCATTGAAATTCCTGTGCACCCCATTCAGGAAACAGGCAAGCGCCCGACGGCATCGCTGGATCGCAACCTAGCGTATTTGTCGTTGGTAGAGACGCTTTTTGGGTATCCATTGGACGGCGTTGTGCTGAACATCGGCTGTGACAAGACAACACCAGCGCTGCTGATGGCGGCGGCTACGGTTAACATCCCTGCAATCGCACTCAGCGTTGGGCCGATGCTCAACGGATGGTGGAAGGGTGAACGCGCTGGTTCGGGGACTGTCATCTGGAAAGCGCGTGAGCAATTGGCCGCGGGTGATATCGACACCAATGAATTTATGGAAATTGCCGCGGCTTCTGCGCCTTCCGTCGGGTATTGTAACACGATGGGAACGGCCACGACGATGAACTCCCTTGCCGAAGCGTTGGGGATGCAATTGCCGGGATCTGCTGCTATTCCCGCACCGTATCGTGAGCGCGGACAGATTAGCTATGAGACAGGCAAACGCATTGTTGAAATGGTCTGGGAGGATATGCGGCCGACAGACGTGATGACGCGTGAAGCGTTTGAAAATGCGATTGTTATCAACTCGGCAATTGGTGGTTCTACAAACGCACCGATTCACCTCAATGCGATTGCGCGGCATTTGGGTGTTCCGCTGGATAATGATGATTGGCAAAAGCACGGGCTTGATGTGCCGTTGCTGGTAAATATGCAGCCCGCAGGCGAATATCTGGGGGAAGATTACCAACAGGCGGGCGGTATTCCGGCTGTTGTGGGTGAGCTGATGGTTGGTGGTCTGTTGCCTCATCCAGATGCTTTGACTGTGAATGGTAAAAGTATGGGCGCAAACTGCGACGGGCTTAGCTCCAAGAATACCAATGTGATCAAACCTACCAGTGATCCGATGAAAGAACAGGCGGGGTTCCTTAACCTATCGGGCAATATGTTCGAGAGTGCGATCATGAAGGTCTCAGTCATTTCGCCAGCGTTCAGGGAAACCTATCTGTCTAACCCCGACGATCCAGAGGCATTTGAAGGCCGCGCGATTGTGTTTGACGGACCAGAGGATTTTCATGACCGGATTGATGACCCTTCCGAAAACATCGATCAGAGTTGTGTATTGTTCATGCGTGGCGCGGGGCCAAAGGGGTATCCCGGTGCCGCCGAGGTCGTGAACATGCGTCCCCCATCCTATCTCATTAAAAAGGGTGTTGATGCCTTGCCGTGCATCGGTGACGGGCGTCAGTCGGGGACTTCGGGCTCTCCTTCTATCCTGAATGCCTCGCCGGAGGCGGCGGATGGTGGCGGACTGGCCTTGCTGCAGACAGGCGATACCGTGCGTATTGATCTGAGTAAAGGAACCGCTGACATGCTGGTGCCGCTAGATGTGTTGGCCGAACGCGCGCGGGAGCTGGCCGCAAATGGCGGCTACGATATGCCCGTCAGCCAGACTCCGTGGCAGGAATTTTTCCGTGAAAAAGTTGGGCGTTTGGATCACGGAATGACCCTTCATGGGGCAGATAAGTACCAAGACATCGCGCGCAAATTCACACCGCGCGACAATCATTAATAGAGACAGCCACTGATATTGAGCTGACGTAAATAGGGACTACAAAATGAAACTTCTCCGTTATGGCGCGATTGGCGCTGAAAAACCTGGTTTGTTGGATGATGAGGGGCAACTGCGCGATTTGTCGGGCCATGTGAACGACATTAGCGGTGATGCGCTGGGTGATGAAAGCCTTGCCAAATTGCGTGCGATTGATCCAGCGACTCTGCCCATGGTTGAGGGTGAACAGCGCATTGGAACTTGTGTCGGCAACATTGGCAAATTCTTGTGCATCGGTTTGAACTACTCTGATCACGCTGCAGAAACTGGTGCCGCGATTCCCGAACACCCCATTCTGTTTTTTAAGGCAAACTCGGCCATTGTTGGGGCCTATGATGATGTTGTGATGCCGCGCGGATCTACCCATACCGATTGGGAGGTCGAGCTGGGCGTCGTAATTGGGAAAACGGCGAAATATGTCTCTAAAGAAGACGCATTGGATCATGTTGCAGGGTATTGCATTGTTAATGATGTGTCCGAGCGGCACTTCCAAACCCAGCTAACGGGGCAATGGACCAAAGGTAAATCTTGCGACACCTTTGGGCCGACAGGTCCGTGGTTGGTGACACGTGACGAGGTAGAAGATGTGCAAAACCTCGATATGTCGCTGGACGTAAACGGCAAGCGAATGCAGACGGGCAGTACTGCCACGATGATCTTTACCGTTGCCGAAATTATCGAACACCTGAGTGGCCTGATGACGCTGCATCCCGGTGACGTGATTACCACTGGCACCCCTCCGGGTGTGGCGATGGGGATGAAACCCGCGCCAGTGTACCTCAAAAAAGGGGATACGATGGAGTTGACCATTCAGGGATTAGGCCAGCAGCGCCAGACGGTAGATGAAGATGCCTGAATTATTACAAATCGGGGGCATCACCGACACGATGCGCGAACGGTTAGAAGCGGAATTTACCATCCACCAGACAAACCGTTATAACGCGGCGGAAATCACCCATGTTGTGACCAACGGTCATGACGGTGTGAAACCGGAAATGATGGCATCGCTGACAAATCTGAAAGTGATTAGCGGCTATGGCGTTGGCTATGATGCGGTTGACGCTGATGAGGCCGCACGTCGTGGTATTATCGTGACCCACACGCCGAATGTACTGAACCAAGAGGTCGCGACCACTGCGTTGCTATTGATGTTGTCATGTTACCGTGAAGTCCTGCGCGATGATGCCTATGTGCGTTCAGGAGATTGGGAGACAAAAGGGGGTGCGCCACTGACCCGTTCTGCAGATGGACAGACCGTGGGTATCCTTGGGCTTGGTCGTATCGGTCAAGCAATCGCGGATAAGCTGGCACCTTGGAACAGCAAGATCGTCTATCATTCGCGTAGCGAAAAGGATGTCGACTATACCTACTACGATAACCTGACCGAGATGGCGTATGATTGTGATGTGTTGATTTGCATCACTCCGGGTGGGCCTTCCACGGACAAGATCGTAAATGCCGAAGTGATCGAAGCATTGGGTCCACAAGGTACGCTGATCAACGTCAGCCGGGGCTCTGTCGTGGATGAGGACGCGCTGATTGATGCGCTCAAAACTGGTAATCTGGGCTGGGCAGGTTTGGATGTGTTTGAGGGAGAACCACATGTACCGGAGGCACTGCGCGAGCTGCCCAATACCGTTCTGTTGCCTCACGTTGGCAGCGCCACGGTTGAGACGCGAGCAGCCATGGGTGCACTGACGGTCGATAACCTGTTGCAGCATTTACGGGATGGAACGGTGATTTCTGCTGTGCCGGAATGTGCGCATCTTTAGTCCTAAGGCGATGACATGATCGAATTTGTCATCGCCGTATTCTTTTTGCTGATCACACCGGGGCCGGGGGTGTTAACCACGGCGGGGATCGGAGCGGCATTTGGATTTCGCGCGGGTTTTGCGTTTCTCGCGGGGCTGTGCATTGGCGGTTTTATCACGATGATGCTGGTGATTGCCGGCGTAGGTGCAGTGGTTCTAGCTGTGCCATCATTGCGGGTGGTATTGCTGATCGCGTCGGTCGGGTATTTGGTTTATCTGGCGTTTCGTATTGCTAGCGCCGGTGCTGAAGTTGGATTTTCACCAGCGAAGTCTCCGCTTGGGTTTGCCAATGGCTTATTGCTGCAATTTATCAACCCCAAGGCCTATGTGGTTGCAACCACGTTGTTTTCGGGGTTTGGGTTTATGCCCGATGCGCCTGTTTGGGAGATCATCATAAAGGTACTGTTGGTCAACGCGATTTGGATACCTGTTCATTTAACATGGCTTGGTTTTGGTACCACGTTAGGCGGGCTCAACCTTAGTGGGGGTGTGCAGCGTGTGATCAACATCGCAATGGCGGCATCGATGTTGATCGTTGTTGGGGTCGCATTGTTCAGTCTACGCTAGACGATTACAACGAGGCGGTGATCCCGCCATCAACATAGAGCGTGTGACCGTTTACAAAACTGGACGCGGCAGAGGATAGAAACACTGCCGCCCCAACCAATTCATCAACATTCCCCCAACGTCCTGCAGGGGTGCGTTTGGCCAGCCAGTCGCTAAACTCATCATCTGCAACAAGCGCTGCGTTTAGCGGCGTGTCAAAATAGCCGGGCGCGATGGCATTACAGTTTAGCCCGTGTTTGGCCCAATCGGTCGCCATGCCTTTGGTTAAATTTCCGACCGCGCCTTTGGTTGCGGTATAGGGCGCAATACCGGGACGGGCGAGGGAGGTTTGAACAGAAGCGATATTGATGATCTTGCCGCGACCGCGCGCAATCATATGGCGTCCCACTGCTTGGCCTACATGAAACACTGAGGCGATGTTGGTTTGCAGCAGCCGCTCAAATGCATCGGCGGGAAAGTTCTCCAATTCGGTGCGGTGCTGCATGCCTGCATTGTTGATTAGGATATCAATTGGGCCATGAGTGTTTTCAAACCCGTCTACTGCTGCGCGCACACCTTCATGGTCTGTGGCGTCAAAAGCCAATTGATGGACCACGGCACCCTCTTTTTCCAACTCAGTGGCGGCAGCGCTGAGTTTGGCAGTGTCACGCCCATTGAGCACGATCTCGGCGCCGGCACCTGCCAGTCCGCGCGCAAGAGCAAAGCCGATGCCCTGTGATGATCCAGTGATCAGAGCGCGCGTGCCCGTGAGGTCAAACATTTTCAGCGTCATGGCGGAATTCCTTTGGTGGTTGTGGGTAACTATCCGTATTCTGAAGCCAATTGTATATATCAGAGTGTGCTATGAAAGTTCAAACCCAAGCGATTGTTATTCATGCAGCCCGTGATCTACGGGTAGAGGCGCGGGATGTACCTGCGCTCGGAGTCGATGAAGTATTGATTGATATGCAGGCGGGCGGTATTTGCGGCTCCGATCTGCACTATTTTAATCATGGTGGCTTTGGTCCGATCCAACTGCGCGAACCGATGGTGTTGGGCCATGAAGTCGCGGGCAAGATCGCAGCATTGGGCCCAAACGTAAGCGGGTTAGACGTGGGGCAGCTTGTTGCCGTGTCGCCCTCGCGGCCTTGCCAAGCCTGTAAATATTGCCTGAAGGGCCAACAGAACCATTGTTTACACATGCGATTTTACGGCAGCGCGATGCCCTTTCCCCACATCCAAGGTGCGTTCCAACAACAGCTGACGGCCCTTGCCAGCCAATGTGTACCAGCTGATGGGCTGACCGCAGGCCAAGCTGCAATGGCAGAACCGTTGGCCGTATGTCTGCATGCCATCCACCAATCGGGGGATCTACTGGGCAAAACCGTTCTGGTGACGGGCTGCGGTCCTATCGGTTGCTTGAGCATTCTTGCTGCTCGCAGGGCAGGGGCGGGACGTATTATTGCAACTGATCTGTCTGATTACACCCTCGATATGGCGACGACATGTGGCGCAGATGAAGTGCTGAATACGGCTATGACCCCACATGCGCTTACCCCTTATCAAGCAGATAAGGGGCAGATTGATGTGCATTTGGAATGTTCCGGCGCTGCGGCTGCGTTGGCGGCTGGCGTGTCCTGTTTGCGCCCACGTGGTACGCTGGTTCAGTTGGGCTTGGGGGGAGATATGACCGTCCCAATGCAGGCCATGACAGCCAAAGAAATCACTTTACGCGGATCGTTCCGTTTTCACGACGAGTTTCTAACCGCGGTTCAATTGATGCAAAGCGGATTGATCAATGTTGATCCGCTCATCACGCACAGTTTCGACATCGCGCAGGCGCAACAGGCCTTCCAGACGGCGGGTGATCGTAGTCAGGCCATGAAGGTGCAGTTGACGTTTTGATGACCCTGTCGGTGATTGGATCAAACGGTAACATTGGGGGCTGAGGGGTCATGCGTTTAGCCCTTTCATGCCTTCATCCGTGTAACGTTGTCCCTTGACTTGGAGGTTGCACAGATCTCTTTCCAAACGAAGGACCTCTGCGTCGGTCAGGATAATGTCCGATGCAGCGGCATTTTCCTCTAGGTACTTTATGCGCCGCGTGCCCGGGATCGGAACGATGTTGTCACCTTTTGACATGACCCACGCCAGTGCAAGCTGTGCGGGTGTGCAGTTTTTGTCCGCCGCCAGTTTTTGCACGATGCGTACAATAGCTGTATTCTGTTCAATGTTGTCAGGCGAAAATCTGGGCAAATGGGCACGGAAATCACCTTCGACAAACTGTGTCGTCTTATCGAAGGTACCTGTCAGAAAGCCCCTTCCAAGCGGCGAGTAGGGCACAAACCCTATTCCCAGCTCTGTGCAGGTAGGTAAAATCGTCGCTTCAACGTCGCGACTCCAGAGGGAGTATTCGGTTTGCAGGGCAGTAATAGGATGAACAGCATGTGCGCGACGCAAGGTATCTGCGTTGACCTCGCACAGGCCAATATGTCCGATTTTTCCTTCCTCAACGAGAAGGGACAGTGCGCCCATGACGTCTTCGACAGGTTGAGTTGGATCGAGCCGATGAACATAATACAATTCGATATGGTCACGGCCCAACCGTTTTAGCGACGCCTCGCAAGAAGCACGCGCATATGCAGGGCTATTGTCGAGGGAACGCGCGTATTGTCCGGGTTTGCGTCTAATGCCAAATTTTGTGGCCAGTGTGATGTCCGAAGTGCTTTCATTGAGGAACTTGCTGAGAAGCTCTTCGTTGTGGCCAGACCCGTACATGTCCGCAGTGTCAAAAAAGGTAACCCCAAGATCAACAGCGCGGTGCAAAACCTCAAGGGATTCAGCATCGTTGCGGGGGCCATAAAATTCGCTCATGCCCATGCATCCTAATCCTGTCGCACTGACGGTAAGGGTGTTTGAAAGAGTTTTGGTTTGCATATTTCACTCCATGTTTTTCAAACTATTACAGTTTCCGAAAGTGGTAGATAAATAGGTATTTATAGAAAGCCATTTTCCAGATATGAAATATCTATGAGCAAGCTAAATCTAGATGACGCACCTGTGTTTTTGGCAATCGCACGCACAGGGACATTGACAGCCGCAGCCAAACAACTGGGCACTGGTATTGCTACCGTATCTCGCAAAATAGAACGGTTAGAACAAGCATTGGGGGTGAGCCTCTTTTTGCGTCACCAAACGGGCTACAAATTAACGGAAGAGGGGCAAACCCTATTGCCGCGCGCAGAGGCGCTTGAGGCCGCTGCGCAGAGCTTTCGTATCGATGCAGCTCTCGATGCGGAGGCCGTCGGGCATGTCCGCATCGCGACCGCGGAAAACCTCGCTAACGATCTGATCATTCCAAGCTTGGGTCCGTTGCTGAAATCTCATCCTGAGTTAACCGTTGAAGTTTTAACGGATATTTCGACAGTTAATCTGCACCGTCAAGATGCGGACATTGCTGTCAGATTGGTCCGACCTGAACGAGGAAATCTAAACGTTCGCAAGATTGGGTCTCTCGGGTATGGCCTGTACGGATCGCAGGCATATGTGGATGGCCGCTCATCTGAGGCATTTGGCCCACA
Organism: Sulfitobacter sp.; assembly: GCA_033851935.1. Classification (GTDB taxonomy): domain Bacteria; phylum Pseudomonadota; class Alphaproteobacteria; order Rhodobacterales; family Rhodobacteraceae; genus Sulfitobacter. Next base: position 42,812 of record JAWSVL010000034.1, on the reverse strand, counting down.
ATTCGGTGACAGATTTATTGGGTGGGCAGAACGCCAGCAAATGCTGCCCGCAGCGCAATGGGTTGATAATATGCTGAAAGAAGGCACCCCTTCGATCACGACGTCATCCCTTATGGGGCAGATTTCGGCCGCGAAAGCGGGGCTTGGTCTAGCTGTTTTGCCGCACTTCCTTGCAAAAGATGCCGGACTCGTTCTGGTTTCTCAAGACATTGAGCTGGACCAAGCGATTTGGCTTGTTGTGCATAGCGACTTGGCCGCGTCCCGCAGGATTAAGATCGTTTCAGAACACCTTTTGGGGGTCATTACGGCAAATGCCGCTCGTTTGGTAGGACGTGAAGCATCTCCAAAAAAATTGTGAAGTCGATAACTTGATTTGAAACGAGCAACGGCTGGGAACAGGAGATTTGAATGGCGGCACTGTTGTGCGGCTAGTTGACTATGAGGCAGAACAGAAGAGGGTGAAGCATGCAGGCACGAAGCCCGATCCAACGGAAAGTGTAAGAGTAAGGTCCAAATGCCGAATTCAATTTTCGAAGACAACTTAGTCGTCGACCGTAAAGTCAATCAGCGGCTGCAACGGGATGATTTTGCACACCTTGAGTTGGTCTTTAACTTACTTCCCAAGGTCATTCTTTATGTCAAAGATCACACCCGGCGGTGGGTCACTTGCAACCAAGCGGCCCTGAAGCTCCTTAGACGGCAATCACATGCAGAGATTGTCGGGGCTCGTGAAGAAGATTTCTTTCCGAACGCTATTGCAGTAGCAATCCGGGAAGACGACCTGCGCATTCTAAAACATGGTGAGCGGATCATTGATCGGGTTGAAATTGTCGCTGATCCGCATGGGCAATTGGTTTGGGCGAGAACTTCAAAACTGCCCATTGTTGATCTTGAAGGTGGCATCGTTGGTTTGGTTGGCCTTACCCAGTTGTTGGATGTAAACGCCGAACTCCCAAGGCGGTTTGAAAAATTCAGAGCTGTTATTCAACGGATCGAGGCCATTGACGAGGTGACGCCAACCGTGCCGAACCTCGCGTCTATGGCCGGTCTGTCAGAAAGTCATTTCCGGCGCAGCTTCAAGCAATGTTTTGGATTGGCACCACAGGAATTTATCCTGCAACAGCGGCTACGCCGCGCTGCAAAGTTCCTCACCGAGACGAACAGGCCTATCTCGCAGATCGCATTGGATTGCGGGTTTGGAGACCAAAGTCATTTTAGCAGACAGTTCGGTAAATTCTTTGGCGAAACGCCGCGCAGCTATCGTTTGTATTGGCGTTAGATTTCAAAATGATTGATTACGCATAGTTTTTCCCTAAGTTCGTTCAAGAATTCGGGGCAGTAACCCCCCACCCTTACCTCCAGAGCGCGGAAGATAATTGACGTGCCAAGGGAGGGCGAGCTTCAGGTTCGCGGGGGAAATTGGACGAGTTTAGCTGTAAATATGGCACCATCTGCTATCTGTTGACGGGTGCACGCACGGGCGGTGCCGCGTTGGTGTTCCTGCACGGGTTGGGTTCATCCCATCATCAATTTGATGCAGTGGCCAAAAAACTGCCGATCGACCGCCTTGTATTGATGATTGATTTCCCCTGTCACGGGGATAATGCGCCGAAAGCCGACACGCAGCAAAACTTCTCATATTTTACTTCTCTAGTGATTGAGCTGTGCGATCATCTGGGCGTCGAACATGCGGTCTTTATTGGCATTTCTATGGGTGGTGCCGTTGCTTTGCGCTGTGCCGCAATGCGACCGGATTTGGCCATTTCGCTGATGATCATTCGCCCGGCATGGTTGGCCGCAGCTGCACCAGATCATTTAGCACTTATTGATCGTTGCGCCGAATGGCTAACGTTTATGGGCATGGACGATGCCATACGCGCATTGGAACACGACGCTGATTACATTGAGATGCGCGACGATGTTGCGTTGTCGGCAGCCTCGGTGCGCGCTGTTTTTGATCGCGATCATGCTGTAGCACACGCGCCTGTTTTATCGGCTCTTTTCCACAGCACGCCGTTTGAAAATGTCAGTGCCATACGCGCGATAAAGACACCAACCATCGTTGTCGGAACACATGCAGATAGTTTCCATCCCATTGCGGTTGCCAAGGCGACGACAAATGCCCTGCCAAACGCCGAGCTGCACATTTTGCCGCCGCGATACTTGAATCCCGATGAACACCAAGCCGCCCTGATTGAATTGATCACTGAAAAAGTAGGAGTTGCCGTATGATTACCGCTCGTCTTGACCCTCAAGATTTTTTGAAATCACTGCGGCGCAAAATGACGTCCCGTGACCCTATTATGATTGCCAGCGCGGGTAGTGGCCTTGTGGCGCAAATTCACGAGGAACAGGGCGTAGACTTTATCAATACGTTTTCGGGTGCTCGGCTGCGTTCGAACGGGATGGGTACCATGTCCATGCTCTGGCCGATCCTCGATAGCAATGAACAGACCATGCGCTACACCCGCGAGGACATCTTGCCAGCTCTTAAAGGGAGGGCATCGGTTTGTGCATGCCTTAATGCCAATGATCCGTTGAAAGACATGCGTATGGTGCTGGAAGATTGCCTGCGCATGGGGGTGACAAGCGTAAGCAACATCGGCCCGTCCGTATCCTATATTGATGAAGGCAGTGAGATCAAAAAGGTGCTGACCAGCGCGGGCATCACGCTGGACAACGAGATCGATATGTTGGTTTTAGCCCGTGAGATGGGGCTGGTCACGGTCGGCCTGGCCTTTACCCCGGAGGACAGTTTACGGATCGCTGCCGAGGCGCGTCCGCATGTGTTTTGCTATCATGCCGGCACGACCAAAGGGGGCCGCATGGGGTACGACTCCGGCACCACTATCGCCGAGACCGCCCGCGATACCGAGGCTGTGTTCCAAGCGGTCCGAAATATTGATCCTGATATCATCCTTGTTGGGCATGGTGCCGCGATGGAAACGCCGCAAGACGCGCAGTTTATGCTGGATAACACATCTGGTGACGGATTTTGGACGGGATCTTCAACCGAACGCCTGCCCATCGAACGCGCGGTGATCGAGGCCACATCTGCGTTCAAATCACTCAAGTTCAACACCTAAGCGAGGTCAAACAGATGGCATCAACGATCTATATCATCGTGACAGCGGACACCAAAGGTGACGAAACGGCTTTCCTGCGCGATCGCATCACCGAGCAGGGCGGCATACCTAAGGTCGTTGATTTCGGCGTCATGACCGATCCGGCGATTGAGGTGGATATTTCGGCGTCTAAGGTCGCCCAAGAGGGTGGTGGTACCCTTGTAGCATTACGCAATTCGGCCAAACGCGACGAGGCAAGCGCCGTGATGACCCAAGGGATGATCGCGATCCTGATTGAAAAACTGGGTGCAGGTGGTGTTGATGGCGTTGTCGGCTTGGGTGGCACGCAAGGCACTGCAGTTGCGGCCGCCGTCATGCGGGCGCTTCCCTATGGAGTGCCCAAGGTTTTGATATCTACCATGGCCTCGGGTGATACCTCGGGCTACGTTGGCAACCGCGATATCACCATGATGTTTTCAGTGAGTGATATTTTGGGGTTGAACCCGTTCTTGCGCAATGTGCTGAACAACGGAGCTGGTGCTGTCGTTGGTATGGCGGACGCAGCGGCGAAGGTGACGTATACGTCAGACCGTCCCGTGATTGGCATGACCAACCTTGGCGTGCTGACCCAAGGTACGATGTATGCAGTCAAAAAACTAAACGAGGCAGGCTACGAGGTCATCGTTTTTCATGCGGTCGGATCTGGCGGTGCGGCAATGGAAGCGATGATGCGCGAAGGGCTGATCACAGCCGTGTTTGACTATGCCTTGGGTGAGCTGACGGACCAGATGTTTGGCGGAATTCGTGCCGGCGATGATACGCGCATGACGATAGCAGCTTCACTGGGGTTGCCTATGGTCGTTGTTCCCGGTGGCGCGGATCATATCGGCGTTTTGGTGAACGAGCCAAATACCATTCCCGATGCTTTTGTTGGTCGCAAACATGCTTGGCACAATCCAGTCATTTTGGTCCCACGTACCAGCGCCGAAGAGGGCCGTGCCTTGATGGCAGAGTTGGCCAAACGACTGGGGAATGCGCAAAATTGCGCTATCTTATTGCCGCGCCGCGGGGTCAGTTCCTATTCTGTAGAAGGGGCTCCGTTGGAGGATGCGCAAGCGGATGCTACGTTGTTTGAGGCGGCACATGCCAACTTTGATGGGCGCATTCCGGTTATTGATGTGGACGCCGCCGCCGAGGATGCGGCGTTTGTCGATCGGGCGGTTGCAGAACTGCTGACGCTTATTGGATCGAAGTGATGGTCATCAAGCTCACGGATATTCACAAATCATATGGACGACATCCTGCACTGACAGGACTGAACCTGTCAGTGCGCGAGGGATCGTTTTCTGCTCTTTTAGGTCCATCAGCGGCGGGAAAAACGACAACATTGCGCTTGATCGGTGGGCTCGAAAGGGCCGATAGCGGCGAGTTTCATCTTTACGGTCAAGATGCCTTGGACGTGGCTGTTCAAGGGCGTAACCTTGCCATGGTGTTTCAAAGTTTTGCACTTTACCCGCATCTGAGTGTTGCGCAAAACATGGGATATCCCCTGAAAATTGCGGGAATTTCCAAATCTGAAATTGAGGGTCGCGTTAAACAAACCGGCGACATGCTGCGGATTTCTCACCGTCTTGGCATGAAGCCGGATCAACTGTCAGGGGGGGAACGTCAACGCGTTGCAATTGGGCGCGCCCTGATCCGCAATCCTCGCATTCTGTTGCTGGATGAACCGCTGACAAATCTAGACGCCAAGTTGCGCGATGAAATGCGCGTTGAGTTGAAGCGCCTGCACCGCGAGTTGGGCATCACGATGTTATTCGCCACACCCGATCAGCTGGAAGCCACCAGCATGGCCGAAGAAATTTCCCTGATCGATGGGGGTAAAATTGTGGCCACTGGTACACCGGAAGACCTGTATGATGCCCCCGCGAATGAAACCGTTGCGCGAATGCTAGGCTCGCCGCCCGTCAATTTGGTAGACGGCACCGCGACGGAAAAAGGACTGGCGTTGGGCTTCGCTCGACTCAGCGATGTCAGCCTGCCCAGTGGGCGGTTTGCGATCCGCCCAAATCACATACGCATTGGGAAGCATGACGCTGATTTCACAGCAAATGTGACCTTGATCGAGGGCCTTGGTGACATGACCGTTTTGCATGTCGAAACGGGTGGAAACGTTTTGCGCAGCGTCTGCTTCGGGGAGGAAGGGCGCGCCGTGCAAGTCGGGGACGAAATCGGTTTTAGGATCGACCGTTCCCAAATTCGGGCGATCCCGAACACGTAGAAGATAAATACGAAAACTGGAGGAGTTTACATAATGAGAAAGTACCTTTTGGCCTGTACGGCCATTATGATTGGATCTGCAGCGCTGGCTGAAGACATTGTCATTCGCATGGCGGCACCCGACTGGGGCCCGACACGTTTCATGCAAGATTTTGCAAACGAAACCTATAATGCGGCGTCCGGCAACAACGTCACACTAGAGATCGATTTTATCCCGTGGCCGAATTTCTTTGATCGGGTGAATGCTTCGCTCAATTCAGGTGAGCAAAAATACCAGATGATCGTATCCGACAGCCAATGGCTGGGGAACTTCATCGAAGCGGGCCATTTCTTGAGGTTGAACGACTACATCGAGGCCGATCCCATCCTGCAAGATATCATTGCGGATTTGCATCCTGCTTTGGTGGCCGGGTACGCAACATATCCACATGTTCCTACTGCAAAAATTGCGGAACTTGGCGGATATTCAGCTGACGTCAATTACTACGGCTTCCCGCAATTTCCTGACAATTACTTCACCTACTACCGCAATGACCTGTTCTGTGATGAAGGCGAAGGAGCTGCATTCACCGCAAAATTCGGTTCAGAACTGCCTTGTTCCCCTGCGGCTTGGGAAGCGGTAACATGGGCGGATTGGCGCAACTTTGGCGAATTTTTCACCCGTAAATCTGGCGAATCCTTGGCTGGTGAAGCTTTGACCGAGGACTTTTACGGTATCGCCTATCAGGCAGGTAAACCGCTCGATTTTTCGACGATGCAGATCAACTCGTTTTTCTGGCAATGGGGTGGCGGTATCTGGGATGAATCCAACGAACCCAATGCGCAGGTTATGGGTGTTGTGAATTCGGTTGAAAATGTCGCAGGCTTTGAAACCTTCCTAGATCTGTTGAATTATGCGCCACCGATTGCCCAGACAGGGCAGATGGGGATCTTTGAAATCCAAGATCTTTATATGCAGGGCAAAATTGCTGCGATTATTGATTGGGCTGCTTTGGCGGGTCCGGTTGTGGATCCGGCGAGCAGCACAGTTGCGGACGCAACCAGCTTTGGTTTGATGCCGGGTAACATGCTGAATGGCACGCTTGACCGAACGGCTAACCTTGGTGGGCAGCCTTTTGTGTTGACCACATGGAACGATGATCTTGTGACCACTGAAGCGCTTGAAGTGGTGAAATGGTGGCTGTCCGAGCAGACCCAAATTGCAGCCGTTAAGGCAGGCGGTCAATCGGGGATGATGTCGGTTCTGAACAATCCTGAATATGACAGCTGGGCGCCATGGAACGAACAATTCCGCAAAAGCCTGCCATGGCAGAACGATCTTTGGCACGTTCCAGAAATGTTCGAAATGTTGACACAGCAGCAGGAAGAATTTGACCGTGCGATCACGGGCCAAATTTCAGCGGCCGAAGCATTGAACAACATCGCAGAATTCCAAGACGAGCTTTTGCGCGACGCTGGCCGTCTGGAATAATCAAAGTAGGATTTCACGTCATGGCAAGTAACATGCAACTCCCACCCGCATTTACGGCAGATTGTTCTGCACGTGGGGTCCTGCAATGGATTAATGCACCAAAGCGGCGCGGCCCTCTCTTGGTCGTGCCTGCTGTTCTCACTTTGCTTTTGGTCAATATTTTACCGCTTCTGTGGTCTTTTGGCCTGAGTTTTTTCAATTACAGGGCCAATCGGCAGACCGCTCCTCGTTTTGACGGGCTAGACAACTACATAGATTTACTGAGCGATGACCGCGTTTGGGAACGGTTTGTGACCACAGGTCTGATCGTTGTTGGGTCTGTTGGTTTGCAACTTTTGGTGGGCTTCGGGCTAGCGATGTTGTTTGCGAAGAAATTTCCACTTCGGCGTATCCTGTTGATGCTGGTGTTGACGCCGATGATGCTGTCATTTGTGTCGGTCGGGATCTTTTTTAAGCTGTTTTACGACCCAACGTTGGGCATTCTTTCGTGGTTTGTTGGCCTGTTTTCGGGTGAACCCTTTGCCATCCTCGCCACACCAGCGGGGGCGATATGGGGCATCGTTATTGCGGACGCGTGGATGTGGTCCCCGTTTGTGATGTTGCTGGTTTTGGCGGGCCTCGTGTCGGTGCCAGAATACCTCTATGAGGCTGCTCAAGTTGATCGGGCCAGCCCATGGCGGCGATTTCGGACTATCACGTTCCCCTATGTCAAAGGGCTGATCCTTCTGGCGCTGCTATTTCGGACGATTGAGACGTTCAAAACCTTTGAACTGGTTTATCTGATTACCGCTGGTGGACCGGGATCGGCGACCGAAACCATCGCGGTTTATGCTTACAGGCTAGGGTTTCAAAATTTCCGCACCTCGGAAGCGTCGGCGTTGGCTTATCTGATCCTCTTTGTCGTGATCGTGCTGACCTCGCTGTATTTGTACCTTGTGAACCAACGCAACGCGGAGGAAACCTGATGTCATTTCGCAAACATAACGAAGGTGGCTGGGGTCAAACACTGATCTCAGGCACGGTTGCTGTGATCTACTTTGCACCAGTGTTTTGGATGATCCTGACGGCGTTCAAGACGCGGCAGGACGCGCTGGCGATCCCGCCAAAATTGTTCTTTACGCCAACTTTGGACAACTTCAAATCTGTGTTCATTGAGGTTTCTGCCAGTGGAGAAGTCACCTCAACAGGTGCGTGGGTCTATTTCGCGAATTCTGCATTTATTGCAGGATCATCTGTGTTGCTGGCCCTGATCATCGGCACGCTCGCGGCTTATGCTTTTTCTCGCTACCCGCTCAAAGGGAACGATACTTACCTGTTTATCATTCTGGCAACGCGGATGCTGCCTCCCATTGTGGTGATAATACCGATCTTTCTGTTGTTCCGTATCACGGGGCTGTCGGGCACGTACACCGGGATCATTTTGCTCTATACCAGCTTCAATCTGCCGTTTTCGATTTGGATGATGAAAAGCTTCTTTGACGATCTCGACCGCGAGGTGGAAGACAGTGCCAAAATGGATGGTTCCAGCGATTGGGGAGTCTTTGGGCGCATTGTGTTGCCGCAAGTTGCAGCGGGTCTGGCAGCCACATCCGTCTTTGCGCTGATCCTGACATGGAATGAATTTATCTTTGCCTTGCTGCTTACGGGGCAAGAAACGCGCACCGTTCCGGTTGCTATTGCGTCGACCATTGGCGGCTCGATTGGTGTGGATTGGGGCAAGTTATCGGCGATGATCACGCTATTCCTTATTCCCGTGTTTGTCGTGACCTTCGCCCTGCAGAACCAATTGTTGCGCGGTGTCACCTTCGGAACGATTAGGAAATAATATGTCGAACCTTACAGTCAGCGGTATCACCAAGAATTTTGGGGCGTTTCGTGCCGTAGATAAGATTGATCTTACGGTCGCTGAGGATGAAGTCCTGTGTTTGCTTGGGCCATCAGGCTGCGGCAAGACGACGACACTGCGCATGATTGCGGGGTTGGAAAGCGTCAGCAGCGGTGAGATCAGTTTTGGTGACACGGCAGTGACTGCGCTGCCTGCGCAAGACCGGAACGTTGCAATGGCGTTTCAATTTTATGCGCTTTATCCTGATTTAACGGTCGGAGAGAACCTAATTTTTCCGTTAGCTGCCGAAGGCCTATCTACAGCTGAGATGCAGCAGCGGCTTGATCGTATCGCTGAGACTCTTCAGTTGTCCGGTGTCCTGCACCGTCGTCCGCACGAATTGTCGGAGGGCGAAAAACAACGGGTAGCCGTAGGGCGTTGCATCATTCGACGGCCCAATGCGTTTTTGTTTGATGAACCACTTAGCCGATTAGATGTGGCATTGCGTGAGGACATGCGCGGTTCTATTAGGCGCATTCTTGCGACGCTCAATCGGCCGACTGTTATTGTGACACACGACCAACTTGAGGCGATGACGATGGGCGATCGTATTGCCGTCATGCGCGACGGCGGGATTGAACAGGTTGGTACTCCAAAAGACGTTTTTGACCGCCCTGCCAATACATTTGTTGCCGGATTTATCGGTACTCCGCAAATGAGCCTGCTAGAGGCGATATGCCAACGCGCGGACGGTGATCAGGTGGTTATTGAAGTGCTCAATACCAGTTGGGTTATACCAGCGAGCCATTTCCTCGACTGTCCGCGTTCAGGTGACAGCCTCACTGTCGGGTTCCGGCCACGGGCGGCCTCGCTAGATCCCCTAGCAATTGAATTGCCGGGCTGTCGGTTTGTCCTGAGTGAACATATGGGCGCGGAAAAGCTGCTGCATTTCGAATGCGATGGACAGTCTGTGCGAGTTTTGACGCAGGAACATGCACCCAAGATTGAAGCGATGCAGTCTGTGTTTGTCAGCCCAGCGTTGATCCATGTTTTCGATAAAAACGGTATCCGTCTGCAACTGAAAGGAGACGTGTGATGACTACTCTTTCGTCAAAATCTGCCGCTAGGTGGCGAGGGGTTATCCTTGCGATGTCGATTGGATCGCTGGTGATGGTCTTCCAACCGTTCTCAATCACGGTGTTCGCACTTGGCTGCATGCTCGCCTTTATTTCTGCTTTGGTTTTCAACCTGATGCCAGCCCTTGAACCGGGCGTGAGCGTAAGACAGGTCGGTCGGGTTGCCATAACAATTCTGATCTTTTTCGTAGCCATCGTCGGTTTCGCGATTTTAGCGACCTATGGTTATGTCCTTTACCTGCAAGCAAAGTGATACACAGATGAAAAACCGTTGGAATTCTACAGACGCCCCGACCCAAGATATTGAGTTGCGCGCTTATACTTCCCGACTGATTGGCGTTGATCCGGAGTTGGTATTGCACGGAGGCGGGAACACCTCGGTCAAGACAACCCAGCGGGATGTTTTTGGAGAAGAGGTTCAGGCGATCTATGTCAAAGCGTCGGGGTTCGATCTGGCCAAGATGTGGACCGAAGGGTTTACAGGCCTAGCGTTGGAGCCGCTTTTGAAACTAGCGGATCTGAAGCAGCTCAGTGATCCGAACATGGTGCGCGAGGTCAAACGGACCCAGTTTGAACCAAGTGCCGCCAACGCATCTATTGAAGCCATCGTCCACGCCGTGATCCCTCACAAATTCGTTGACCATTCCCACGCTGATGCAATTTTGACCCTGTCCAACGGGGATTTTCCAGACGGTATCTGGGTGGATTTGTTTGGGCCGAAAATTGCTGTGCTGCCTTATGAAAAGCCGGGGTTTGATCTGGCGCTCCAGATCAAGGCCTTTCGAGATCAGGGCGGCTTTGACGACTGTATCGGGTTGGTTTTGGAAAACCACGGTTTGTTCACGTTTTCAGAAAACGCACAAGATGCTTACGGCCAACACATTGATCTGGTTCACAAAGCGCAGCAATATCTCGTTGATACATTTGGTGATTTGGTACCAACTGCGCCGCATGTGCATGATGCGCGCACCTTGGCAGGACTGCGCAAACAAGTGGGCGTTTTGGCGGGTGGGCCTGTCATTTCGCGCCCTTCCTGCGGGGTTCCGGCAGAGATGACAAAGCCGCTGGTTGATATGGCGTATCGCGGAACAGTAACGCCTGAACATGTGATTCACAATAAGCCGTTCCCTGCCGCCCTTGGTGCTGACCCCGCCGATGGATTGGCAGATTTTGCAAAATCCTATCAGGCGTATTTTGATCGCGCGGATGATGCCGCACTTGAGCGTCTTCCGTTGCATCCCCACTGGGTGGTCTTTGAGGGTGGCGATATTCGAAGTTTCGGTCCGAACCTGAAACGCGCAAGCATTTCAGCGGATGTCGCGCGAACTACGGCGCGTGCATTGCTGTATGCAAATGCTGCAGGTGGGTGGCAGGGCCTAAGCGAAGAGGATTTGCGCGGGTTAGAGTATTGGGAGCTTGAACAAGCCAAACTCAAGAAACAGCCGAAGGGCCCAGAGTTGACAGGCAAGATTGCGTTGGTGACGGGCGCGGCCTCTGGCATCGGGCTGGCGACCGCAAAACGCTTGCATGCGCGCGGCGCTGTTGTTGTGGGTTTTGACCTTAACCCTGACACACCACAAATTTTGAATGAAGCGGGCCTTGAAGGTAAAGTTGTTGACGCGCTGGATGATACTGGCATGCACCAAGCGATTGACGAGATCGTACAGGACTACGGTGGTCTTGATGTTTTAGTTTCGAACGCTGGGATTTTTCCATCGGGTCTTTATGTCGACAAAATGGATGATGCGGTTTGGGCTAAATCTATGGCGCTAAATCTTGATGCACACATGCGGCTGGCACGCACGGCTATTCCATTTCTTGAGCACGGGTTTGATCCCTCGATTGTGTTTATGGCGTCACGCAATGTGACTGCACCGGGGCCTGGGGCGGCCGCCTATAGCGTGGCAAAGGCGGGTTTGACCCAACTGATGCGCGTGCTGGCATTGGAGTTGGCCCCTAAAGGCATCACCGTCAATGCCCTCCATCCCGATGCTGTTTTTGATACCGGGGTCTGGACTCAGGACGCATTGGAGCGATCCGCTCAACGGTATGACATGAGCGTCGACGACTATAAGGCCCGCAATTTGTTAAAAGCCGAGATCACCTCTCATGATGTTGCGAATGGGGTGCTTGCCTTGGTGAACGGGATGTTACGCGTGACAACAGGCGCACAGATCCCCATCGACGGGGGCAATGACCGCGTGATTTGAAGTCATTTCTAATAAAGAAATGACAAAGAGAATTGGAAAATTTCGCCAACCAAAAAGTGTGCCAATAGGGAAGAAATCTGATGAAATCAATCAAAGGACCAGCGTTGTTTCTAGCGCAATTTGCAGGTGATGAGGCACCGTTTAACTCATGGGCCAGCATCACCAAATGGGCCGCAGACTGTGGCTACAAAGGTGTGCAAGTTCCCAGTTGGGATGCGCGCCTGATTGATCTGGAGCAGGCCGCCGTTTCAAAAGGATATTGCGAAGATTGGGCAGGGCAAGCCCGCGCCAATGGCGTAGAGGTGACTGAACTTTCAACACATCTGCAAGGCCAGCTTGTTGCTGCGCACCCAGCGTATGATGACGCGTTTGACGGTTTTGCTGCACCGGAAGTCCGCGGCAACCCGAAAGCCCGTCAAGAATGGGCCGTCGATCAGGTTAAGAAGGCCCTTAGCGTCTCTATGAAACTTGGGATAGGCGCACATGCCACGTTCTCTGGCGCCTTAGCGTGGCCCTATGTCTATCCTTGGCCGCAACGCCCAGCTGGCCTTGTTGAGCAGGCCTTTGATGAGTTGGCGAAACGGTGGTTGCCGATTTTGGATCACGCCGAGGATTGCGGTGTTGATGTTTGTTTTGAAATCCACCCAGGCGAAGACCTGCATGATGGCATTACCTACGAGATGTTCTTAGAACGCACAGGCAATCATGCCCGCGCTAACATGTTATATGACCCCTCCCATTACGTGTTGCAGTGTATGGATTACCTCGACAACATCGACATCTACAAAGACCGTATTCGAATGTTTCATGTCAAAGACGCCGAATTTAATCCGACGGGTCGTCAAGGTGTTTATGGCGGCTATCAGCCTTGGGTGGATCGGGCAGGGCGTTTCCGGTCGTTGGGTGATGGGCAGGTTGATTTCGGCGCTGTGTTTTCAAAAATGGCGGCTAATGACTTTGACGGTTGGGCCGTTGTTGAGTGGGAATGTGCAATCAAACATCCCGAAGACGGCGCGCGAGAGGGTGCGCAGTTTGTCAAAGACCACATCATTAGGGTGACGGAACGCGCCTTTGATGACTTCGCGGATGGCGGTGCTGACACGGCCCTGAATGCAAAAATGATGGGGATTTCATAATGGCACCTATCCTTCTTGGCATGGTTGGCGGCGGTAATGATGCCTTCATTGGGGGTGTTCATCGCATCGCATCGCGTATTGATGGACGTTTTGAACTGGTTGCTGGCGCGTTGTCTTCGACGGCGGATAAATCCAAGGCGTCTGGGGTGACGTTGGGGTTAAATGCGGATCGTTGCTATGGCGATTTTGTGGAAATGGCCAAGCGCGAAGCGCGGTTGAAGAACGGTATTGAGGCGGTTGCTATTGTGACGCCCAACCACGTGCATTATCCTGCCGCTCGTGAGTTTCTAAAACGTGGCATTCATGTAATCTGCGACAAGCCGCTAACGTCCACCCTTTCTGAGGCTAAAAAGCTGGCCGCCGCAGCGGAAAAATCGGACGCGCATTTCATTCTAACGCACAACTACACCGGCTACCCGATGGTACGCCAAGCACGCGCAATGGTGGCCGAGGGTGCACTTGGCAAAATTCGCGTTGTGCAGGCAGAGTACCCACAGGATTGGCTCACCACCCCGCTCGAGGGCGAAGGGTTGAAGCAAGCCGAGTGGCGCACTGATCCGGCTCGTTCCGGGGCCGGCGGGTGTGTTGGGGATATTGGTACTCACGCCTATAATCTGGCGGGTTTTGTGACGGGTTTGACGCTTGATAGTCTTGCGGCTGACTTGACCAGTTTTGTCGAAGGGCGCCGTCTGGATGACAACGCCCACGTGATGCTGCGCTATCAAGGGGGCGCAAAGGGCATGTTGTGGTCATCTCAAGTGGCACCGGGCAATGAGAATGCACTAAAATTGCGTGTATACGGCGAAAAGGGTGGTTTGGAGTGGTCACAGGAGGACCCCAATTACCTTTGGTTCACCCCGCATGGTGAACCAAAGCGGCTTTTGACGCGAAATGGCGCAGGGGCATATGACGTCAATCAAACTGTTTCGCGTATCCCCCCCGGGCATCCCGAGGGTTATTTGGAAGGTTTTGCAAATATTTATAACGAGGCGGCCGACGTTATCCTTGCTGCGCGTGACGGCATAGCTTTGGATCACATGTTGCCTACAGTGCACGATGGTTTAGCAGGGGTTATTTTTATTGATGCATGCGTGCGATCCTCTGGTCGCAACGCAGCTTGGATCAAAGTATGATCGAAGCCGTGTATCCTGTGATTGAATTCTGGATTGCAAAGAGGATCACTTCTGACTGAAGCAGTTGTGATTTGGTGTTACGTCCGTTGAGCCGCTATGCATCTTGTGATGGTGCGCATGTATTCTTTCTGCTGAGTGTGCCTTCTGTAAATTGATTTGTAATTGAAAGGCACGGTTATGGCATTACCATCTCGCATTCGGTTTCGCGGTGCTATGGGCGCGATGTTGATCACGATGTCCTTTCTGTTAGCATGCAATGTGCAGGCGCAGGATCGAGAACCACTACCGGATTTCATACTTGCTGAATATGGCACGCCACCTACAATACCGACCGGCCTAATGTCAGACGAATTGCAGGCTGCGGTACAGACTGCCTTTGTCGAGAGCATGACGCAATCCGTTTGGGGCGAAGAACAAACTTTGGCCTTGGCGGAGATTGCGGCATCAAACGATCCACGTGTGGCCTGGATCGTAACTGATATGATGCGTTTCATAAGCTCCTATCAATTGCTCGATGAACTTGCTGGTGTCGGATCTGAACTGTTGGGAAAAGATCTGAAAACTCGGAACAGTTGGGGGGACATCACTGATCATCTTATCGCGTGGGATATCCCAGCGCCGCCAAATTATCTGGATACAAAGCGGGCCATTTACGTTTCTGTCGTACCTGCATGGGATCGGATTTTCGTAGCGGGTGACATCGACTGGCGGTTGGTGTCTTGGGGGGGTGTTTTGATAGATGACCGTGCCTATGACACTACGGATGAAGAGTGTAATTGCATCCCCGCTGCCGACAATCCAGAGGTTATAAAGGCAAATGAAGCTAATTGGTTAAGCGACGATGACATCGTGTTTGGTGTTGAGGTAAATGGTGAATACCGTGCCTATCCGCGCCAAATCATGGAAGTGCGCGAGATGGTGAATGATACATTGGGTGGCCGCGATTTGGGCATTCCTTATTGTACGTTGTGCGGTGCCGCGCAGGCGTATTTCACCGATCAGCTTCCTGCTGATGTTGAACGTCCGATTTTACGCACGTCGGGATTACTTATCCGGTCGAACAAAGTGATGTACGATCTTGAGACATACTCTGTGTTCGACACGTTTCTAGGCCATGCCGTCACGGGGCCGCTTGCCAAAATTGATCTACAACTAGAGCAAGCCACCGTCATCACAACCGAGTGGGGGGCGTGGAAAGCCGCTCACCCTGAAACCACCGTGCTGGTTGAGGCGCTTGCGCTTGGTCGAAAACCCGATTTTCGCAACACCCGTGATGCAAACGGTCCAATCTTTCCGGTGGGCGATGTTGACCCCCGCTTACCCGTTCATGAAGACATCGTGGGTATTATAACCGGATCTGGAAAACCGGTCGCGTTTCAGCGCAGCCAAGCTGTCGCGGCCTTGCAACGTGGCCAAGAGATCACGTTCGAGGATGTCCACCTAGAGCTTGACGCGGGGGGCATCAAAGCGGTGGGAGCAGATGGAGCCGATCTGGGGAGCCACGAAGCGTTTTGGTTTGCGTGGTCTCAGTTCCACCCAAAGACAGCACTTTGGCCAGAACAAGGCTAAATTCTGAGGTTTCTTAAACGAAGCTATTTGTTCCCGTCGCGGTACGCGCGCGGGGAGGTCCCGAAGTGATTTTGGAACATCCTCGAAAAGCTCTGTAAGTTGTTTACGCCCCATTTCATGGCCAATTCACTGATTGAAGTGCGGGAATGGCGAGGGTCGACCAAATCTGCCGCGATGTGACGCATACGCATTTCACGAATGGTTGCTGCAATCGAGGTTCCCTCAATTTTGAAGATTTCGCTCAATCGTCGCACCGACAAACCCATCTCCTGCGCTAACACATTGCGGCTTAACTCGGGGTTTGCCAGATGTGCGTGCAAAAATGCGCGCGCGCGCATCAGGACCAGCTGTTCTGGTCGACTGAGATCAAATTTTGTCTGCCTAAGTGACGCAAGGCCAGTGGCCACGAGATCAACAATGGTATCCTGCAAACACTGCAACATCAGATCATTAGCTGTATCAATTGACCTCACAAGGCGGGTGACCCCGTCATTCACCAAACTGCCAACCTCGCTTGTTCCCGAAACAGAAATCCCCGTTAAGCGGTCCGCATTAGGCAACCGGCGCAGCATGTCTTCTCGCGGTACCTGAATTACAAGCTGTCGAAACCCGTCAGGCAGTGTAAGCGCATAGGGATCGATGCTGCTGTAGAGGCCAAAATCGCCGGGCTGTAATACAGCACTGCGATTTGACTGTTCTAATACACCTGCCTTGTTTAGCTGCAAGCTAATCAAAAAACTTGCATCGCCGGCCCTGCCAATATCGCGTTTACGACGCCTGACATTTTGCTGGGACCCTGTCACATAAGAGGCTGAAACCTTTGACATTCGGTGCATTTCTATTGCGCCATCAAAATTCTTTGGACTTGCCGACGAGCATTCCAAGGGAACGTAAGATGCACAAATAGCATCGCGCCAATAGTCGAGCCGATCACTTTGCCGCACAGTATCTGTGGATAATAAAACAGCCATAACAGGCACAAATTGAGCATATCTGGCCTGCGCAGTCCAATATTTTCCCCGTTCATGCCCAGATCGGCAACATATTCCGCCCAAAATGCAAAGCGGCAGAATCCGTGCTGTGTAAGCCTTCTCTCTAACAAAACCAAAAAATATTTATGGGAGAAACACATGTCAGGACCATTCAAAGCCGCAGCCGTACAGGCCGCACCAGTTTTCCTCGATCTTGATGCCAGCGTTGATAAGGCCATCAAAATCATCGAAGATGCCGCTAAACAGGATGTCAAACTCATCGTGTTTCCAGAGACTTACTTGCCGGGCTACCCGTGGTACATTTGGTTAGACGCGCCAGCGATGAATATGCAGTACGTGCCTCAGTACAGCGCTAATTCAATCGTAGAAGGATCCGAGCAGGACAAGCGGCTGGCCAAGGCGGCCAAAGACAACAAGATGCAGGTCGTTATGGGTGTGTCATGGAACGTCAATGGGACGCTGTATATGGGCCAGTGGCACTATGGTGCGAATGGTGAGATGATTTCGCGGCGCCGCAAACTAAAGCCGACCCACATCGAACGCACCGTGTACGGCGAAGGGGACGGTAGTGACATGACCGTGCACGCTACGGAATTGGGCAGAGTGGGGGCGTTGTGTTGCTGGGAACATATGCAACCCTTGAACAAATACGCGATGTTCTCACAGAATGAACAGATCCACTGTGCAGCTTGGCCCAGCTTTTCTTTATATGAAGGCGGTGCTTATGCCCTTGGCCCAGAGGTAAATACCTCGGCCAGCCGTATTTACGCGGTTGAAGGGCAGTGCTTTGTTATTGCAGCCTGTGCGACCGTTTCGAATGAGATGTTTGAATTCCTCAGTACAACAGAGCCCAAAAAAGCGATGCTGAAAAAAGGTGGTGGTTTCGCGCGTATCTTTGGCCCTGATGGATCGCCGCTTGGCACCAACCTTGCACCTGACGAAGAAGGATTGGTCATTGCTGACATTGACCTAAACATGATCGCGATTGGTAAGGCCGCGGCAGACCCGTGTGGCCACTACTCCCGTCCTGATGTGTTCCGTCTGATGTTCAACAAAAAACCTAGCCCCCCCGTGATGGCGTTCGACAACGAATTCGCTCGACTCGACAGAGATGAAGAAGGTGTTGTTGCTGATTGAGAGCTATTTGATGTGGGGCTGTTAACAGCTCGGCAAGTCTGGGGCACCATGTGCCTTGCCTGTGGTGGTTGACGCCGCCACAGGCAAAAAAACTGATCAGGCAGTCGAAATGACACCAAGGGCCCGCAAGGCAAGAAACACTCTTTACGGGCCCCGATACTTTTTCGACGGTTCTTAGACGGTGCCTCTAGCTGGGCGTTTGTGTTCAATGTTGAACTTCATCCCGTCTAGTAATTCGTCGAGGTCGGGTCGCGCGGCGGGGCCATTGGACAGGCAAACAACTTGGTTAACGCCATCTGGACGCACGCAGAAAACAGCAGGTTCAGCGAAACGGCGATCTGTCTCATCTGGGGAAAGCGGATCAGAAATGTAAACACCAAGCTTTTGCATTTGGTCCTCGGTCAAGCCATAGCCGAGGTCAAACTTCCAACCGAATTCCGCAACATCTTGTTGTGCTTTGCTTTCGGGGTCAGCGGAGACAACGACCACATCAAATCCCGCGGCCTCCCAGTCGGCTACACGTGTTTGCAAACCGTTTAGATATTTCTTGCAGCGACCGCAGTGTTTGCCGCGATATACGATAAATAGTGTGTAGCGATCTTTTGTTCCGCCGACTGCAAGCGTGCCGCCGCCTAGTTTGTCGAAGGACATTTGTGGAAGGAGACCGCCAGCCTCTGGTTTGTTGTTGATCATATTTAGGCCTTTCGCCAGATGGGTTGGAATAGATTTAGACGGGGGCCAAGCGAACCCAGCCCCCGTCAGGGAGAACACGTTAATGCAGGAGCAAAGTTGTGATTTCGGGGAAGGCCATCATCACGGCCAGCACAAGAAGCTGGATGCCGATGAATGGAAGAAATCCCTTGAAAATATCGGCCAGAGAAATTTCTGGGGGTGCTACTGATTTTAGGTAGAACGCTGCAGGCCCGAAGGGAGGACTTAGGAAGCTGACCTGCATGTTGATGCAGAACAGAATTCCGAACCAAACGGACACATGTGAAGGAGACAGCGTGCCCAACAGGCCAATATCTGCTGGATCCATTGCCGATACGATAGGCAAGAAAACAGGCATGACCAGCAGAACAATACCGATCCAGTCCAGTAGTGCGCCAAGGAACAAGAAGATCAGCATCATAACCAAGATGACGCCCATTGGAGGAACATCCAAGCCGAGGATCAATCCAGCGATGAATGTAGGACCGCCAGCCAGCGAGTAAGCACCTGCGAGTGCAGTTGCGCCAAAGGTAACCCACATGATTGTACCAGTAGACCGCATCGTCCGTTGCAGCGCTTCGATGAACAAGGACAGGGACATTTCACCACGTAGGGTGATCAAAATCATTGTACCTATGCATCCAATTGCTGCAGCCTCTGTGATCCCAGTTATACCGCCATAAATTGAGCCAAGGATTGCGCCGACCAAAATCATCGGAGGAAGCAACCCTTTGAGCGCAATGATCTTATCGCGGAAGGTGACCTCCTGCTCTAGCACTGGGAGTGGGGCATCTTGAGGACGCAAATGCGCACGGATAGCGATGTAAACGATGTAGCTAAACCCAAGGAGTAAGCCTGGTATCAGGGCGGCTTTGAACAGAGCATGGATCGAGGTTTCGGTAACCACACCGTACATGATCAACACGATTGAAGGTGGGATCATCGTGCCCAGCGAACCCGCGGCGCAGATCGTACCGCACGCGAGGTGTTTGTCATAATTCAGGCGTAACATTTGTGGCAAAGCAACAAGGCCTAGCAGCACAATTTCCCCACCAATGATGCCTGACATCGCGGCCATGACAATCGCCATGATGGAAGTCACAATTGCAATGCCGCCACGGGTGCGCGACATCCACACACTCATGGCGTCATACATGTCTTTGGCGATATTACTTCGCTCCAGCAACATGGCCATGAAAATGAATAGGGGCACCGCCAACAGCGCGTGCTCGATGGTGAGGTCGTACATCCGTTGACCAAGGATATAAAACCCCCGATCTCCCAGTTTCCAATACGCAACAAGCACGCCCAAAAAACCAGACGCAAACCCAAGCGGAACGCCCATCGCCAACAAAACGATAATGCCCACAACGAGCAGGAGTGAAATTTCTGCGATACCCATTTATACGTCCTCAGCCGGAGAGAGTGGCGTGCTTCTGCGCCAATCAAGGATAAGGTTGTTGATCCCCTGGATGCTCATCCAGACGCAGGTGATGCATATCAGCGGTTTCATAATCGCAGGGATTGGCGGGTTCCATGCGGAGCCATATAGTTCCCAAGTACCGAATTTGCGCATCGCGTTTTCCCAATATCCCCAAGATACGGCCCAACAAAAGGTGCAGATGCAGAATGTAGCGAATACATCCATGACACGCTGCGCGTTACGGCCAACAACGTCATAGACAATGGTCACGCGGATGTGGGTGCGTTGCTGCATGGCATAGAGACCTGCAACGAGGAAGATGACACCGCCAAGCCAACGTGACAGTTCTTCGACCCAAATTGTCGGGCGCGCAAAGACGTAGCGCATAATCACCTCGTAGAGCATGATGCCCATGATGAGCGCGACAAAAAACATTAACAGTGATGAAATCCGCAATGTAATGTGATCGACGAACGTGAGCCGCGGACTAGATGCACCGTGCAAGCCCCGCATCAATATCGGGACAAGTTTTGGCGCGGCGAATAACATCCAAATGAGCGTAAATGCCCCTAAAGATGCAATCCAAAGGTAGCCAGATGAACTGAGTGTTGGCATGAATTTGGCTTTCTGATGTAAAATGGAGCGACGGGAGACGCCGCTCCAAATTTCATTATTTTGTGATCAGACCGATTTTCTTCATGAAGGAGATATGGCTATCGACCAAGGCACCGGCCTGATCGGTTTTCTCACCCCATTCTTCCCACTTCGCGCGGGAGAACGTACGGAAAGCTTCTCGTTGCTCGGCGCTCCAATCATACAGTGTCACGCCATTGGCCTGAGCCGCCTTTGCAGCGGCACCCATTTCAACTTGGTGGCTGAGTGTTTCGCGAAATGCCATTTTTTCCATCGCAACTTCGATGATCGCTTGGATGTCGTCAGGCAGCGAATCCCAAACGTCTTTGTTCAATGCTAGGTGGTCCGCAGGCATCGAGTGGAAGCCAGGGTACGTTGCGTGTTTGGCGATGTCATAAAGGCCAATCTCGCTATTTGTTGCGATGTTTGATGCATCAGCACCGTCGATGATTTTAGTCTCAAGCGCGGTGAACACCTCGCCGAAATCCATCACAATCGGGCTGGCGCCAAGGTCCGCAAAAATCTCAGTTTGAATGCCGGGAGGGGAGCGGAACTTCCAGTCTTTGAAATCTTCGACGCTGGCAAGTGGGCTGGTTGAGGATAGGGATTCTTGGCCCGAAATCCACCAGCCAACAACATGCATCCCATGTTCGTTATACAATGGCTGGGCTGCTTCAAGGCCGCCGCCATAGTAGAACCACGAGTACATTTCCCACGGCGTATCATAGCCGCCAAGGATGTCACCAACAAATTGGAATGCCGGATCTTTACCTGTTTGATAGGCCGCTCCAGTCATGTCTCCGTCAAGGACGCCATTCACTGCGGCATCAAAGGTTTCCGTCGCCTTTACCAGTGACGCTGAATAGAACATCTCGATTTCTACACGTCCTCCGGACATGCGCTCAATGTCATCGACCAGGCTTTGAACATTCTTTCCTTTTAACGATTCGGCGCTGAAGTGGGTCTGAATGGTCAGGTCATATTCTGCCGCATTGGCCGCCGAAGCGCCAAGCATAGCAGCCATAACTGCCGAAGTTATCTTTTGATTAAAAGTCATTTTACTCTCCCAAAATTGTCTCGTGACACCGATCTCTTGTTTCCCTTCGATGTCATGTGTTGTATGTTGTATGATGAATTTACTAAAAACAACAAGTAAGATTTTTTCCCACCGCGTTGCAAGGATCGTGTAGGTCACAAAAGAGAAGTGCGATAACACTAGAAGGTCAAAATTATGGTAGAGAAAAATCGCCTAGCCTTAGGCATGCGGCCAAAGCTTGGAGAGCGCGTTGCGGACCAATTGCGCGAACGCATTCAAAAGGGTGATTTTGCGCCGGGTGCACAGCTTCCCACTGAAAACGCGCTTGTCGAACAATTTGGTGTTAGCCGTACCGTTATCCGTGAGGCGATTTCGTCTTTGCGTGTGGACGGTTTGGTGAAAGCGCATCAAGGGCGAGGGGTTTTTGTTTGTGAGGACATCTCGCAGCAGCCCTTTCGCCTATGTAGCAACAACCTAAGCGAAAAAGATCACATTGAGCAGGCGATGGAGTTGCGCATGTGCATGGAGGTCTCGAATGCCGAACTGGCTGCAGAACGCCGCAGTGATGCTGACATCGAAAGCATCCGTGCGGCCCTTGAATTGCAGCGTGTGGCGCATTTGTCTGGTGAGCTTGGCCAAAACGAAGACTTCAAATTCCACCTTGCTGTCGCCGCCGCGACCAAGAACACTTATATTGTTGATTTTCTTAGATTTCTGGGGCCTTTCAGTATCCCTGCAAATGCAATGAGCGAGATGGATCAAGATAAACGTCCTTCTTACCAAGACAGCCTGCGTAGCGAACATACCGCCATCGCTGAAGCAATCGCAGCAAGTGATCCTAAAGCGGCAGCGGAAGCGATGGACAGGCACCTGCGCCGTGGTCTGCGATTCAACTCCGAGCAATACAAAGAAAATCAGGTGTCAAAAGCTTCAAGATGAATTCAGGGAGGCTAAATGCAAACCATTGAACGTCTGGATATTACGGATGCCCAAGTGCTGATTGATGGCGTGGGCTAAGGCAGATGAAATTGGTGTGCCTATGTGTATTGCCGTCACTGGCAATTTGATCACATGGACGGTTTTGAATGACCGGTATCAACCTTTCTATCGACAAAATTTTTTCAGCGGCAAGCGTCCGAAAAGCACCGATGTTTTTGGGTGATGTTAGTCAACTGGGCCAGCCTGCATTTGGGTTGCCCTCCACATTGGGTGGGGGAAGGGCTGTGTTCAGTGGTATCGGCGTTAGCCCTTGATCGTCTGCTCAAAATCGTGAAGTTGCTAATGCGTTCATGGAAGCCGCCTCATAAGCCGGACAAGTCCGTTAATTTTGAGTAGTGTTGTGGCGGTTGGTCGGTTCCGGGCGTTTTCAATCAAATCTTTTGATGTTATCATTTAGCGGCGCGTCAGGGCGCTACCGATCCGCGGGAAGGGCCAAGCCCAGCTGAGACGATGACGAAAACCCATAGATGACCTTCTTTCAGGTCCGAGGGCGCGGATACCGGACAGATGAAAGGAGGCTTTTATGCCCATTCTTCCTACACGTCCTTCGCTTGAGCATCTCAAGAAACAAGCCAAACGCCTACATAAAGCCGTCAAGTCCAGCGAGACGGACGCTTTGGGGTTAGTTGGTCCATATTTCGGTGACCCCACAGAAATTTCCCTGCAACAGGCTCAGCTTGTCATTGCACGAGATTACGGATTCTCCAGTTGGGCCAAGCTTAAGGATCATGTCCAAACCGGTTCGTCAGATGCGTTAACGATCGAACAACACGCCAACAAATTCCTTGATTTGGTGTGCCTGCATTATGGTCCAGACAACAGCCGCGGATCACACAGCTTTGAGGAAGCTGCAGCATTACTGCAAGAATATCCAAAAATTTCGCAACATTCTCTCCATACAGCCGCAGCAGTTGGTAACGTAGACACGATCCGATTAATCTTGGCTGATGATCCACTTGCGGTTGATCAGAAGGGCGGTCCATTTCAATGGTCTGCATTGATGTACGCCGCATACGCACGGTTGCCTGACGTATCGACGTATGCTGCGGGCCAGATTTTGTTGGATGCAGGTGCCGACCCAAATGCACATTACATGTGGGGTGGTACGTATAGGTTTGCCGTTTTAACAGGTATATTCGGGGATGGTGAAGGTGGCAAAATGCGGCTTCCCGAACATCCCGAGATGGTCGGGTTTGCGCGTGCAGTCTTGGAAAAAGGGGCGAACCCTAATGAGAGCCAAGGGGGCTACAACCGCTGCTTCAATGCAGATGATACCCATCTTGAGCTGATGCTAGAGTATGGCCTCAAAGACGGCGACACGAGCGATTGGTGGCGGACGGAGGGCGGCCAACAGGCTGATGATCACCGTACGATGCATTTCCAACTGATTATGGCGTTACGTTCTGGTTTTGCAGGCCGCGCACGTCTTTTGATCGAAAACGGCGTTGATTTGAATAAAAGTGATGCGAATTACTATCAGGCACCCCCAGCAAGTTTCACACCGTATCAAGTGGCCTTGATGCATGGGTTGCCTGACATTGCAGCATTGATCAAAGCCAAAGGGGGCGACAGCACGCCGCTAACGGGCCCGGACCAGTTTCAAGCGGCTTGTATGGCAGGTGATCTGGAGGCCGCGAAGGCGCTTGCAATAACCCATTTTGGAAAAAGGCCAATGAAGGACGCAGAGCTGCTCAGAGAAGCGGCGGGCAATGGGAACCTGAAGGCTGTTCAAACAATGATCGACCTTGGTTTTGATCTAAGCCCTTGGGGCACACGCACAGGGTTACATGCTGCAGCATGGAGTGGCCATTTAGACGTTATCACTACGTTACTACAGGCTGGCGCTGATCCAAAGCTAAGAGATCCAGCGCATTTTTCACCTCCACTGGTTCATGCGCTTCATGCGCAGAACCAGCCTGTAATTGATGTCCTGATGATTGCCGAGATGGACATCTTTTTGGCTGCTGCCATGGGCAATATCGGGCAGGTCGATGCACGGATAGAAGAGGACCGAAGCTGGTTGAACTCTCCATTTTCGCGTGTACGGCCCAGGCCCGAACAAGATTGGGCCACTCCATTGTGGTTTGCCGCAATGAATGGCCGCGCGGATGTTGCCCGACATCTTTTACGCAAAGGGGCTGACACTAGTATGTCTGACGCATCGGGGAAATCCATTGCAGATCATGCTGAACAAGCAGGGCAGTTTGATATTGCCGCTCTCCTTAGGTCAAATGTCTCGTAATCCAATTTTGGCTAGTTAGTTGGCGCGGCGACTGCCAATCGGCGGTTGGAAGAGAAGGGTGGAAATAGTCGATCTTTCAGCGTTTTGCGCTGCGGATTATGCAGCATTCACGCTTAGCGAAACTGATTTTTTCACAATCTGACAGATATTTCATGCGCTGGAATGTATCTCGTGGAACCAATTTTGGATGGGCATTCTTTCAATCTAGACGGGCTGATAAGACATCAGTTCGTCTAGACCGTTTCCGCAAAAACTCAGTCTGAGTTGTGGCTTTCCAGATAGAGATTGATCTTACGACTGCTTTACCAATCGCGCCAACATTGGGTCGGTGATCTCATCTGACGTAGAAACAAGTGCGACACGCAACTCCTCGCCGGTTGTGCGATTGACAACGCCAACCGGAGCCCTTCCGTTGATCAAGTGCTTTTCGCCCCATTGGGTTAACGCCAAAAAGGTCAATGCTAGGTCATGCCCCATGGCAGTCAATTGGTACCCAAAGCGGGTCCGATCCCCAGCGTCTTGGTAAGGTTGTTTTACCATGATGTTCTGTTCAACCAGCGTATTTAGGCGATGTGTCAAAGTTGCGCGTGGAATTTTGAGATCCTGTAACATGTCGTCATACCGCTGTACCCCATAAAACGCTTCTCGCAGCACAAGCAGCATCCACTTGTCGCCTAAGATTTGAGAAGCAAGAGCCATGGGGCATTCTTCTTTTGAAACAAGAGCACGCCGTCGGACCGAAGTGGGCTTATCTGTATTTGACATATCGTATCCTTTAGCACATAAAAACTGAGTTCAAAAAGTGAACTTAGAATCGGGTGCCCGTTTCCAACACTGAAAATTCACCAGCTGTTGCACTCAAACTGGCTCCGAGTAGATGAAAGGACTTTATGCGCATGGAACAGAACTCTGTCAAAAAAGATGACCCGTTAAGCGACTTTAACAGGCGTGCTATTGAGCTGGATGGGGTGGCAAAAGATGTACTTACTGCGGGAACGGGGCCAGCGGTGGTCGTGATGACCGAAATGCCCGGGATCAGCCCGCATGTCGCTCGTTTTGCGCGATGGGTCATAGACGCAGGCTTTACTGTATACATGCCGTCTTTGTTCGGGCGTGATGGTGCGCTTCCTTCTGCGGAGGAGGGCGGTAAAGTTTTCAAAAGAGCCTGCATGAGTGCCGAATTCCGTGCCTTTAAGAGTAATTCATCTAGTCCTGTTACGCAGTGGCTACGACAACTTGCAAACCTTGCTCACAGAGAGTGTGGCGGTCCCGGCGTAGGGGCCATCGGAATGTGCTTTACTGGGAATTTTGCTCTTTCCATGATGTTAGAACCTTCGGTCATCGCGCCAATCTTGTCGCAACCATCCCTACCAATGGATGCCCCGGATGCAATCGAAAGCCCCCGCGAAGAGACGGAAAAAGTGCGTAAACGGTTGGAGAAAGAAGACCTAACCGTGCTCGCCTACCGTTTTGAGGGAGATCAATTTTGTCAGTCCCAACGCTTTGCAGCCTACCAGGAAGCACTTGGGGAAAGGTTCGTTGCAAAGGTTCTTCCCGATGGAACGGCAAATAAAGATGTTCCACCGTTCTTCGAAACCTTCGTGACAACACCGCACAGCGTCGTGACCACGCATTTGATTGATGAAGAAGGGCAGCCAACGATTTTGGCGCGCGATGAAATATTGGCGTTCTTCAAACATCGTTTGACTAAATAGACAGCCAAACCGAAACTTGGAATATTGAGCTCCTAGGGCGGCGTTATTGTAGCGCTATTTTGACCTGTCTCGCCTTCAGTCTTAGATGTCTAAGACGAGACAGGAACATTTCAGGTCAGACGTTGTAAATTGACCCAGTATCCGTTGGCATTATAGCTTGCGATACTCGGCCACTGGTAGCCCGCCAATTCCCCAGTCGGCCAATTCGACCTCGTCGATCACTACGAATGTTGTAGCAGGTGACTTCCCCAGAACCTTTTGGAGTAGGTCTGTTACGCCAGCAATTAGCAGCGCTTTTTCCTTTGGGCTTGGGCCGGTCCCTTCTGGGCCGCCTTCTTTGGTGATCTTGATGTTTACATATGGCATGAATCAGATCTCCTTCGGCACATATGAAAATACCTTTGTTGCAACCCGCCATGCGCCCTCGTGGCAAATGAGGGTCAAACAATCCAGATAATCACGCTCCATCATGGTCATGCGGGCCTTGACATAGGCCAGCCGCGGGCTGCCAAAGTTGATTTCAAGAATGATATCTTGCCGAGGTTCGCCTCGCTTGGCAGGTGCCTCACGTTTATCCACGCGTTCCATGTAACTGTCGAGATCGAGGTACAATTCGTCCCCTTCCGTTGCGCAAATATAGGCGAGCTTGGGATGGAAGACTTTGCGCAGACTTGAGCTGTCGGCATGATAAAGGCCGTCGAAATACGCCTGCATCAATTGGGTTACTTCGGCAAAGTTGTTAGATGTCATCACAACAACCCTTCCGTACTTAGAGCTTTTTGAACTGCGGGCCGCTGTGCAACGCGTGCCACAAAACCGGCAAGTTGCGGCCACTGCACAAGGTCAATACCGGTAAAATTTGCCCAGTTGGCTACAACAAACAGATAAGCGTCTGCAATTGTAAACTTGCCATCCACAAGGGTTTGACGTCCATCTGAGAGTACCGTCTCCACGATATCAAACTTGCGGCCGACGGCTTCGCGCGCTTTGGCCTGCTCTGCCTCACTTGATGTGTCTTGGAAAAGAGGACCAAAAGCCTTGTGAAGCTCGGAGGAGACAAAGGTTAGCTGTTCGAGCATCCGCGCTCGGTCCATTGTTCCAACGGCGGGAATGAGGTGGGCTGACGGGTGCTCATCGGCTAAGAACTGGAGGATTGCTGGGCCTTCGGTCAAGATGTTGTCATCATCTAGTTGCAGCGCAGGTACATATCCTTTCGGGTTGATCTTCAAGTAGTCGCCACCACCGTTGGTGAGGCCCGCAGCTGTGTCAACGGCTACCAGTTCGAACGGCGCATTGATCTCATTCAGAGCAATATGGCTAGCTAATGAACAAGCCCCAGGTTTGTAAAAGAGTTTCATTTTATGTCCTTTCTGACAGTATCATGTCTGTGGAAGTCAGATGGCACCTTGAGTTTCTAACCGCAATTAGGTATCGGATGGTTACTCCCATTAATGGGTTACTTTAGAGAAACCAGGTAACTGAAAATGCCTTTGAAAATGCGCAAAAATAAGAGCCCAGAACCACTTGAACCCTGCATGTTGACGGAATGCATGGCGGTGATTTCTGGTGCTTGGGCTCCCAATGTCATTTGGTCTTTGCGGGCTGGTCCGCGCAGATTCAGCGAATTGCGCGCCGACATCCCCCCGATTTCAGCAAAGGTATTATCGACCCGATTGAGTGAGTTGGAAAAGAAAGCTGTGTTAATCCGACATGTCCGCCGAACGTCTCCGCCATCTACGGAATATGAGCTTACCCTACTTGGGGCTGAACTGTTGCCTGCGCTTGATGCGATTGTTCAAGTTGGTCACCGTCTCAAAGCTCTAAAATCCAACTGAGTTCAAATTAGAGTGTCCGGCCATTGTGTGACACCACGAAGTTGTCTGTTCGCCGGCTATTGGTGGGAAAAACGAAAAGAGCGTCAGAGTGTTGCTTTGCTAGAAGAGTCACCTACATCGCGTCAAGGGTAAGAACCTTGTAGCCCTCAGGAAACGGACTTAGGCAGTCAAGGAAACTTAATCTTCTTGCGGTGTTGTGCTCGGTTCATTTCTGTCCAATTGTCGCCCAAGCTCGTCTTTGTAAGATCGCAAGTTACTGAGCAATGCATCGGGGTCTCCGACATCAGGTTGACTTGAAATCTGTGCCTCAAACTCGTGTAGTTTGGGCTGGGCACGTGCAACCAATTCTTGGCCCTGCTCGGTTGAAACAACAATCCGGCTTCGCTTGTCGCCTTTGTTTTCGACCCGCGAAATGTGTCCGCATTCTTCGAGCCGTGCCAACCCATTACTAACATGGGATTTTTTGATGCCGCTCTCTTCGCAAATGTCTTGCGCACGACAAGATTGCAGTGAAACGACTGCTCTTAGGATGCGCCAATCCTGCCAGTTCAAACCCGTTTCTCGAAGAACAGCTTTTGAATATAGCATCATAATCTTTTGTGAGAGAGAATAGATCGCAGCGAAGATCATTTCACCCGAATTTAAACTGTTCGATTCATTTTCCAGCGAAGCCTCTCCCATTCTTCAGTCTTTCCCTTATGTCGCTGGCCTACTTGGTTACATGGGTAACTTGACAAGTTTGAGACTATACTGCACCCCTAGGTAAAGAGGCGTCAACAGCCTCTATCATCAAGGAGGACAAATATGCGCAATTTATTTCTAGGGGCCATGTGTGCCGGGTCAATTTTGTTTGCGGCCGTGAGTGTGCAAGCAGAAACTGTTATACGGGTTTCACTGCAATTGCCAAAAACACATTCGCTTGGACAAAACTGGCTGGATTTTCAGGCTTTGATTGAAGAGAAATCAGGTGGCGATTTGAAATTGCAATTATTTGATTCCGCGCAGCTTTTTAAAGATAAAGAAGTCCCAGAGGCAGTAGGTTCTGGTGCCATTGAAGCTGGAACAGCCTTCTTGGGCCGCTTTACCGGCGCTGTTCCAGCTGTTGATGTGGTTGCTATTCCGTTCATCTTTAACGACGAGGCCCATCTGCGTGCCGCTGTGGCATCTGGCTCAGAAATGCGCACAGGTCTTGATGCTGAAATTCTGAAAGAAACCAATGTCAAAGTTCTTTGGTGGCAGGCGTTTGGCCGGAACATCTATCTCTCGAATGGGAACGCGATCCGTACGCCTGCTGACATGAGAAACCAAAAGGTTCGCACTTACGGAAAGGTGCACGGCTGGACTGTTGAGGCACTTGGTGGTGCTCCGACTTTGATGTCAGGATCAAAGCAGTTTCTTGCGTATCAGCAGGGCGCAGTTGATGTCGGCATGACCGGTGCTTCTGCTGTGAGGTCACGCAAACTATATGAAGTTATGGACCACATGACGTTGTCGTATGACAGTGCCATTGAATTTGTTGCTGTGATGAACAATGATTTTTTCGAGGGTCTATCAGAAGAGCATCAGGCCATCATTATGGATGCTGCAGCCGTGGTCGAAGCAAAATTGCGCGACGCGATTTATACTCAAGAAGCTGAAGCCGTAGCAGAAGTAAGCAGCAAAATGACTGCAATTGAATTGACTGATGCAGAGCGCGCTGAGTGGGTTACCGCAACAGCAGGTGTTATTGATCGTTTTGTTGCTGAAGCTGGTGATGCGGCTGTTGCAGCTGTAAGTGCCGTGCGCGCCGCTGCAAACTGAGTAAAACCAAGATAGATCGCGGCCCACGAATAGTAGGCCGCGATTTTGCTGCCAAGGGGGAAGTATGGCGTCGATTGCACAGAAATTTGTCCGAACGATGGATATCGTTTCGGAAATTACAGGCAAGCTATCCGCATGGATGTTTTTCACCATCGGCGTCATTGTTTGCTACGAGGTTTTCATGCGTTACGTTCTGAACTCTCCAACCATTTGGGTGGATGAGATCAGCCGTATTCTACAGGTTTGGGCGGCCTATCTGTCCATCGCTTTTGTTCTGAAAAACAAATCGCATATCATCATCGACATAGCATTTCGTGATCCAAATTCCTTTGGTCGCAAGGTCATCGATACCTTTGCGCTGTCAGTAATTATTTTCTTTTGTTTGATTGTGGCAAAATACGGGGTCGACATTTGGTGGAAATCAACGGTGTCGGGTCATACCACTGATAGTTATCTAGCTGTTCCCAAGGCCTTAATCCAATCGTCCATCTGGGTTGGGTTTGGTCTAATGGCCCTACAGTCCGTCGCTGAGATTGTTAAAATCTGGACGTGGAGTCCAGATGACTTACCCAAGCAGACAATGGTGCACTGAAATGGAAACATTCCTTATTCTTGGGAGCCTGATCGGGCTGCTTATTCTACGTGTGCCTGTGGCCTTTGCTATGGGGGCATTGGGAACAATTCTATTGTGGATCAAAGGGCTACCTTTGATTGGGATACCTCAACGGTTGTTTGGAACCTTGGATAGCTTTGAATTGCTCGCGGTGCCACTGTTTCTGTTGATGTCAAATGTGTTGTTAAAAGGGGGCGTGGGGCGTGATTTGTTTGCCAGTGTGCAAGCATGGGTTGGCCATTGGCCGGGTGGTTTGGGTGTTGCCACGATCATGAGTTGCACGTTGTTTTCGGCTATTTCGGGATCCTCCGTCGCCACAGCTGCGACGATCGGCACGGTAGCGATCCCCGAAATGAAACAACGCGGTTACGATGAACCCTTTATTCTTGGTCAGCTTGCCGCCGGAGGCACGTTGGGTATTCTCATTCCGCCGTCAATTCCGTTGATCATCTACGGTGTCATTACCGAAACCTCGATCCCGACCTTGTTCCTGGCGGGCATTGGGCCGGGCCTTTTGATGGCGAGTATCTTTATCATCTATGCGATGTTTTACAGCCGCATGGGTGCCGCACCAGCAATGGCGAGAGCCAACTGGAGCGAGCGTGCAAGAGCTACGTTTTATGCCCTGCCGACGGTTGTTTTGGCGGTCGCAATTATCGGGTCTATTTACGCGGGCATTGCCACTCCGTCTGAGAGCGCAGGCGTCGGGTTTGTCATTGCGATTCTTATGACATTTTTGATGGGGCGGATGAATTGGGACAAGCTCAAAGCAGCTGTTGAGGATTCACTCAAAACCACAGCGATGATCTTTATCATCGTTGCGGGAGCAAAAGTATTCTCTTATGCTATCACTCTTTACCTGATCCCCCAAACCATCAGTAACTACCTGATCGAGAACATCTCGGATCCAACCATGTTCATTTTGGCAGTCGGTTTGGTGTTGTTGGTCATCGGATTCTTTCTGGAATCGTTGTCGATGATGTTGATTATGGTGCCAGTTCTGTTTCCCGCCCTGCAGGCGATGAATATTGATCCGATCTGGTTTGGCATTTTCTTTGTGGTACTGATCGAGGCTGCACTGATCACACCACCAGTAGGGCTAAATCTTTTTGTCATTCAGGCTGTTGGAAAGGCCAGACTTGAAAGTGTGGTTAAAGGGGCTTGGCCGTTTGCACTTATGATGCTTGGAATGGCTGTCCTGCTCTGGTTCTGGCAAGATCTTGCGCTCTATATTCCCTATAAGTTGTTTTAAGGTCGGGCTGTTACGCGAACCCCATTTTAGTGGACAGGTCCAGTATTGAAAGGAAATCCCATGAAGCTCACGCCTCCCGATAGATTGCGGGCATTGATTGCAGAAGACGAAATCATTGTGATGCCGTGTTGCTTTGACCCTTTGTCGGCAAAGTTGATTGAACAGGAGGGTTTTCCACTTTCCTTTATGTCAGGTTTTACAACATCAGCGGCTCGTCTTGGGATGCCTGACACTGGACTAATGTCCTATGGCGAGGTGATCGATCAGGGTCGCAACATCTGCAACGCCGTAAATATTCCGGTTATAGGAGATGGCGATACGGGTTACGGCAATGCGTTGAACATTAAGCGCACGGTCAACGGGTTTGCACAGGCTGGTTTTGCAGCGATCATGATCGAGGATCAAGTTGCGCCAAAGCGGTGCGGACATACAGCTGGTAAAGCGGTTGTTGAGCGCGATGAAGCGGTTGAGCGTATCCGGGCGGCGACGGACGCGCGGGCCGAAGGCCGCGACATTTTGATCCTTGCCAGAACTGATGCGCGACATGACCATGGCCTTGACGAGGCAATTGAACGTGCCCGGCTTTTTCACGAATTAGGTGCCGACATCTTGTTCATCGAGGCTCCGCGCAATGAGATGGAGATGCGTCGGATATGCGAAGAGCTTCCCGGACCCAAAATGGCAAACCTGATCGAGGGAGGTCTAACGCCTCTTCTCTCACCCGAAGAATTGCAGAAAATCGGGTTTTCGATAGCTGCCTACCCGATCACATTGATGGCTGCCGCAATGAAAGCCATGACTGGCGCGCTCAAGGAGCTTAAGTCAGGACAGGTCAATCCAGACACCTTGATGCAATTTGATGAGGTCAAAACACGGATCGGATTTGACGCCTATTTCGAAGCCGAAAAACAGTATCAGTTTCAAAGGAAACCAGCGGCTGAGTGAATTTGGACGCAATTGAATGCCCTCGTACACCGTCGAAAGGATGGTGCCAGGTTTGACCACTGACCAACATGTTGGGCAATTTTCTCCAAACCGTACACCATCCAAACTAGCTAATCGTTCCCAAGATATTACTCAGCGACTATGAATGCGTTAGGTCCATCCATCTGAACAAGTATGATGCAGTCTTCCGGCCCGCGACAGCGGTCACCGTGGTTTTCGAGGGCGGGTTGGTGCGCGTATGAACCCGGCGTGATGACGTGATCAACGCCATCTAGTGTTGTGTGCACCCAGTTTCCTTGAATTGATACAGCGTTGTAGTTTGCGGTATGGTGATGATCCGGTGCCTTGGCACCGCCCTCAATCCTTACGATCATGGAAAAGGGTCCAGTGTTCCAATCCCCCCAAAGTAAACCGAAGTGAACACCTGGGGCACCTTCGGTGAATTCAATTTCATCGTATGCGCGCCCCGTGTTTTCCTCGGCACTTACGGCTCCTGTAAGGAATGTTCCAAGGATAATCGCAGCAGCTGCGATAAGGGAACGGGCTGTCTTCGTTTCGTTGCGTTTCATAGTGGTCTCTTCTTTTTAAAAGTTGTCCAAGTGGCTTGGTGTAGGGTGGTTAGTGCTTTTGACGTCCAAGCTCTGCAGATCGTTTGAGTGCTGTCTCTTGATCCCCAGCAGGATCCGCAGTCAGTAGGCTTGGTTGAAACCGGACGTCTTTGATTTCGGAAACGCCGATGAAATCTAACCACCATGACAAATACGTGGAGTGGTAATCGGTGCCGAATTTGGGGTGCGCGCCAGGGGCATAAACGCCAGCCGTGTAAAACACACGCGCCACCTTGTTTTTGAGCAATCCGCTGTAACCAGCTTCGGGATCGAAACCAAAAAGAAGCCCGGGCTGTGTGATGATGTCGATGTATTGTTTCAGCTTATAGGGGATGCCGCCGTTCCACATCGGGACAGACAGGACATAGGCATCGGCGTCTGTAAATCGATCGATGATGGTGACGATCTGATCCCATGCGGATTGGCGTGCGGCGTCCATTTCGCCGACACCAAAGAAGGTCATTTTTGCTGCGGCTTTGTCGCCGTCAAACTCGGGCAGTTCCTGTTCCCAAAGATCGAGGACATCGATGATGAGGTCAGGATTTTCCATTTTGGCAGTTGCCAAATATGCTTCCGCTAGCTTGCTTGAATGTGACTCTGCTCCGCGTGGGGAGGCGATGATGTGGAGAATTTTTTTCATTTTCGGTCTCTTTTCTAAATAAGGGTTGTAGGTGTTCAGCGCGCCATGAATTCAATGATCGCATCACCAATTTCGGCAGAATGCGTTTCGAGCGCAAAATGACCGGCGTCGAAGAGATGAGTTTCGGCTTTGGGCAAAAGCGCCTTGACGGCATCGACTCCGTCCAGCGTGAAGAACGGGTCATTCTTCCCCCAAACGATAAGCGTCTCAGGCTGAGTTTGGCTTAGATAGTCCTGCCACTTTGCGTAGTTCGCCACGTTGTCTTGATAATTCCAAAGGTACTCTAATTGGATCGCATCATTACCCGGGCGGTCTAAACCAGCTTGATCACTGTTCCATGCATCAGGGCTTAATCTGTCTGTGCGGCTGGAACCTTGTTGGTATTGCCACTGGGTTGTTTCGGCTTTGAGGAAATTGCGAAGTGGAGCTTCGGTCTCCGGTGTGCGGTTTTCCCAAAAAGGGGCAAATTGGGACACAACGTTGGGGTTCCACCCTTCGACATGTAGGGTCGCGTTCTGAATGATGATCTTGTCCACCCGCTCTGGGTGGTTTTGCGCCATGCGCATCCCAACCGGGCCACCGAAATCTTGCATGTAAATGGTGTATTTCGGCACATCGAGCTTTTCGGTCAATGCGTCGATCGTCTCGGCAAGGTTGGCAAAATCATAAGCGTAATCAGCGGCGTCAGGTGCAGAAGATTGTCCATACCCTGGGTAGTCTGGTGCAATGACATGGAATTGCTCCGCCAACTGAGGGATCAGGTCGCGGAACATGTGGGAAGATGAAGGAAAGCCATGGAGAAGCAGTATCGTTGGCGCGTCTTTCGGGCCTGCCTCGCGATAAAAGACGGAGACCTCACCAACGTCAGCTGTGTGATAGGTGGTTTGATTGGTGTCCTGCGCGTTGCCCCATGAGGGGGAGCTAATAGTTAGCGCCGCAGCGAGAACGGCCTTTTGGAATGAGAGTTTCATAGCGGGTTCCTTGTTGACTTCTATAACCCTCCAAAGTGTATTTAGAAGGTTATCAAATTCGTATCCATCTAAATGAAAAATAGAAAGTTACTATTTCGTGATCAAGTGTGACCGATTCAAAAGATCATTAACTTGCAATGTAAGGTTTTGGGGGTTATGGAGCTAAGTCATCCAATGAGGAGCCGGCAATGCCAACATCACAGCGCCCTGCACCAATGTTTATCGGCGAGAGCGCCGCACTTGATTTTCTGAATTCTATTGCCGAGCCTCGAAGTACAGAATTTGAATGGTTGGAATCAGGATCTGATTTACTAAATTGGCTAGTGCAATCAGGGCTTTGTGTAGACTCTGAACTTGAACACTTACGAGCGCCCGCGCACCAAGCTAACCTAGATGAAGTCACCGAAAGCACTCGCGAATTTCGCGAAGAATTCAGGGATTTCGTTTCTACTGCTAGTGATACATCTGTTGTCTCTCCCGAACATCCGATGATTGATAAGATCAATCATTTTCTCGCTCAGGGGAGCCAGCGCTTAAAGATCGAAGTCGCGACGGGAGAGCAAGGCAACCCATCCGGCGAGACGGAGTCTGTCACGTTGGTCAGTTCTCATGTTTATCAGACGCCTCATGATTTGCTTCCTCGAATTGCTGCGGCATGCGCGCATTTGATCGCAGAGGCCGATTTTCGATATGTCCGTAACTGCGAAGGTCCGACGTGTACTATGTATTTTCTGGATGTCAGCAAGAACCACAAGCGGCGATGGTGTACGATGGAGGTTTGCGGTAACCGGGCAAAGGCGGCTGCGTACCGAAAGCGGTAGGGGTCTAGATACTACGGATGTACCGGATTTGATCTACGTTGAGAGCACCCCAAATTTTTCAGTGGAGTGCTTTTAACTGCTCAGCGCGGGTCGGCGAACGAACCAACCTCTACTGCGTGATATCGGCAGATAGAGACAGTAACCGATCATAGTAGATGAGTTCTGATACCTCTGTTGCTGCTTCTTTACCGCCCAGCTTTTCAAGTAATTCAAAAGCCGCAGGATAGCTGACCAAGGAACCGTTGCTGGTAATAGCATTGCCATCAATCACAACCGTGGCACCAAGCTGAACCTTCACCGAAGGACGGTTGATTTTTAACCACAATTCACCGCCGGGGTAGGTCGTTGCTTTTAGGCCGTCAAGAAGACCGGCGTTAGCAAGGACATAAGATCCTGAACAATTGCTGGCTACCCAGTCAGCGATTTCGCCACGCTGTTTGATGAAGGCCATAAAGGCGTCATTGTCGAGCAGGGTATCCATGTCATAACTGCTCCCAACAACAAACGCATCGAGAGCAGGCGCATCGTTGATCCCGTAATCGGCAACCAACGATACGCCTTCTTGTGTGCGGATCGTTCCTGCCTCTGGAGCAATGGTCACAACTTCGAAATCTTCCACGGCCTCGCTTGCTATGGCCGCGCCGAACACTTCCATTGGGGCAGTAACGTCACTGGTAAGCACGCCGTCGTACAGAATGACGCCAATACGGGTTATCCCGTCATCGATTGATTGAAGTGCTGTGGGTTCAGAGGTGGATTGTGCTGAGACTGACGTACTGAACTGGGTGCTGATGGAAATTGAAGCCACAGCAACGGCACAAAGGGTGCGTGCGTTGAGAATGCTCTTTTGGGTTCGAGCGTCACTAAAGAGATTGAGAGCCATCGGGAGGCCTTTCGGACAAAGGGAAAGGAGAATTGTCAGGTAACGCGACGGTCAAAAGAACTGCGCGTTACCCAAGGATCGGATTTATTGCTTCAAAGCTTCAGCATCGATCACGACATTGATGACAGGACCAAGGCCAAAATCGACAAGCTTGTTCATGCCAAAATCGACACCATCGAGTGTCGCTGTTGCAGAGAACCCTGTTTTGACCGTTGAGGCATCCCAAGGCAGTGCCATTTCATTGTTCCAAACCGCATCCAAAGCGATCTCACGACTGACACCGACCATTGTCATGTCGCCGTAAATGATCGCGGTCCGGTCCCCTGTTTGTTCGATTCTTGTGCTTTGGAATGTAATCTCCGGAAACTCAATCGTATTTAGAAAATCGGCACCGCCCATGTCACGGTCACGTTGCTCAGAGTTCGTGTCCAAGCTATCGGAGGCAATCACCACTGAAACAGAACTGTTGGTGACGTCCTCTTTGTCAAAGACAATATCGCCAGAGACGTTGCGAAACATGCCACGCGCATTGGCCCAGCCGGCATGGCTGATGCTGAAGGTGACCCATGTATGATCTTCATGGATTTTATAGCTGTCTGCCGCTTGTGCGACATTTGCCGTTGCACAGATGAGCGCTGCGGCAATCATTGCGTGTTTTAAGAATGTCATTTTGTAGTCCTTTTCAGTGGGGAGGGTTGTGGGGGTGGCAATTAAAAGTTGAGAATTGCCAACAGAACAGCTGTCGTCGCCGGAATTGCGGCAATTGCGGCAATCAAAAACGGCTCGGTCCACAGCTGTCGCGGTGCAATGAAGCGTCTAGCATAGGGCACGCAGACTATTGATAAGATCAAAAGGTAAGCGATATTGCTGAGGTTCGTTGCATAACTACTGATTAAAATCAGTATGATACCGAAGGATGTTGTCAGTGCCCAAAGCACTGATGCGGGCAGGTTGGGGATTGTTGGACCCGACGTTCGCAAGGTGGCCAAAAAGAGAACAAGCACAATCCCGCCAACGAATACCGACATCGAGATCATGATTTTACCAACCCCGATGAAACCACCGAGTAAGGCTACAACGCTGGTGACAATCATCATGATCAGTAGGGTCACGGGCCACGAAAACCTTGAAGGCGTACCCTCGGACTGACGGTGCACTGCACTCGCAAACACCAATACGGTTAGGAGGGGTAGTATCCATCGGATTTGAACTGAGCCGCTAAAAATTTGCCGTTGCACAAGCCAAGAGAAACCACCTAGCAAGATGATCGTTGTTGTCGCCACCGTCGTTCTTGTGCCCATCCTATTGATCATCAATGCTGCGATAGAGATCACTGCCAGAATGTAGGGAACCTTTTGTTTGGATGAGACGGGCGGGAGAGGTGGTATCCCTTCGGACATCACGTAAATCCCGCAAACCATCGCAGAGAATAACGCAGCGGACACACCAGGCCCGGTGCCCAATGAATTGTGTAAGAGTGTAAATCCACCCCCAAGCAGCAAGGGTAGGAATAGGAGTTCCCAAAAAACGTCGGCGGGCATTGCATAAACCTCTGGGTGTTATTCGCATTGAAGTCAGAATAACTATCGCCATTTTGAAAATAAATGACGATTGCATTGATTTACTATCAACAATATGTTGTCAGTATGGACCGTATTGAATTGATGAAAACCTATCTCGCCGTTGCAGACGCAGGGTCGTTCACCCAAGCGGCGGACAAGCTGAATATCACTCCGCAATTGGCGAGCAAATACATACGGGCACTTGAAGACGACCTTGGTAGCCAGCTGTTCAACCGTTCAACGCGGCGGGTTAATCTCACGCATACGGGGGCTGCATACTATGATCGATGTGCCCGTCTGATCGAAGATTTCGACGAGCTGACGGCAGCTGTCCGCCAAGATCATCAAGTGCCCCGAGGCGAATTGCGCGTCACGGCACCAGTTGATTTTGGTGAACTGCACTTGATCGATGCCTTGTCAGATTTTGCTGACGCCTTTCCCGACATTTCGATCAATCTGACTCTAACGGATAGATTTTTGGACATGCTTGAAGAAGGTATTGATGTCGCTATTCGCATCGGAGAACTGGAGAGTTCATCTCTTATTGCGCGGCGCATCGGGACGGCTCCCATCGTATTCTGTGCTAGCGCTGAATATCTAGCGCACACCCCAAAACCAGCTCATCCGGGTGAGTTATCTAAGCATAAATGCATCGTTGATACTAACTTTAAACTCGGAAGTAGTTGGCCATTTATGGTAAACGGAAAGCTTGAAAGAATATCTATCGTTGGCCGGTTTCGCGTCAACAACGCAAGTGCTGCTCGAAGGCTAGCTTTGAATGGTCATGGCATAACGCTTGTTCCATCCTATATCGTTTCGCAAGACCTCAAAGAAGGTCGCCTTATCTCTGTGCTTGAGGAGTTTTCGGCGTCGGATTTAGGGATTCATGCTGTATATCCCGAAGCCCGCCACCTTTCTGCAAAAACACGTAGTTTTGTTGATTTTGTTGCAACTAGGTTTAGGGATCTTGAATGATTATCAATGGTGTGAAGAAACTGAAAAAATGACAGTAGGGTTTATCCCAAACAGGTTATCGCGATTTACCCTTCGAGAATACCAGTCATGAAGAACGGAGGTTACGGATGACATCATATCAGTCAATCGACACGATTTTGGGATACCACGCACATGTGTACTTTGATGCGGCAACTACAAAGCAAGCGATAGAGCTTTGTGAGGCTGCAGCAGAATTGTTTCAGATCAAAATGGGCAGGATCCATGAGCGGCCTGTTGGTCCGCATCCGATGTTTTCGTGTCAGCTCAATTGTAACCCTGATCAGTTTGCAAAATTACTCCCATGGCTCACGTTAAATCGAGGTGGTCTTATTGTATTCTGCCATCCTGAAACGGGAAATCATCTTGCCGATCATAGTAAGCACGTTATTTGGCTTGGCGAAGCTCAGCCTTTGAAATTGTCTATTTTTGGCGAAGAAGCGTAATCGCGGCAACGTAAACCGCGCTATTTCGTTACGCGCATTGCTGTAAAATCGAACACCGAACAAAATTCTTATCTGACTCTTTACTGCTGACAGACTGTTGTCAGTAGAGAATGCGTACCAGTGTTTCAGGGCAGTCGAAAAAGGGAAACACAGGTGAGACAAACTACTATGCAGATGAGCATTGGCGCAGGCTTCATCATGAGAGCTCCATTCTGGTTGGGTAATCAAGCAGGCCGAGAAGATATGGATCACTGCTGGAACCAAAACAGTGACCGGAAACTATCCGATGAGTGAAACGGTCAACCCATCGGCCTCAAGCCGACATCTGGGCCTGATTTTGGTTACGGCATCTGCAATTGCATGGAGCACGGCTGGCCTGTTTACGCGCATCATCACGCTTGATGTTGCGACCATGCTTGTTTGGCGAGGGATATTTGGCGCAACAGGCATTCTTGCAGTAGCTTTTGCATTGCAGGGACGCGGTGCCCTTAGTGATTTTCGGAAAATGGGTTGGCCGGGTTGGATATTCGCGGCAATTTCGGCGTTCGGGATGTTGTGTTTTATCACTTCCCTCAGAATGACAACAGTAGCACATGTTTCAATCATCTATGCGACTGTGCCACTGGTTGCGGCTGGTCTAGCATGGGTGATGCTCGATGAACGGCCATCTCGCAGTGCAATCGTGGCAAGTCTGGTTTCATTGGCGGGTGTCGCCATCATTGTCGGATTGGGGAGCGAGGGCGCACTGTCCGGCGATGTGCTTGCCTTTGGGATGACATTCTCGCTGGCGGCGATGATGGTGATCTCTCGACGGTACAGAGACATACCTACGATGCCGGCGGCCTGTGTATCAGCCCTGTTAAGCGCGGCTGTGGCTGTTCCCTTAAGTCAGAACCTTGCAGTGAGCGGTCATGACTTGGGGTTACTCGCGCTCTTTGGCTTGGTGAATTCCGCTGTGGGGTTGGCATTGTTCACGTTGGGGGCTCGGATGTTACCCGCAATAGAAACGGCCTTGATTGGTGCACTGGATGCTCCGCTTGCGCCGATTTGGGTTTGGCTGTTCTTCGCAGAAATCCCAGGCATCGAGACAATGACAGGCGGAGCAATCGTATTTGGTGCGGTGATTGCCCATATTGTGGTCCAGAATAGACGTTAGGTGTTAGACGAGGTAACTCTCGGATGAATAACTCCAAAACTGCGCAACATTGTATGGAGGATGCATTTCCCGCAAGGCATCTACCGATCACTGTCCACAATCCGGGAATTGCAGCTAATCAACTGTGTTAAATAAAAAGAATTTTTAATGCACTAGGCAGTTTCGATCGTAGAGAACCGTAAGTACCGCGGAACTTGGCGTGATATCCGAGTAGAGGTTTTTCGCTAAATACTATGGAGGTTTCTCCGATCCTTGGGCCGGTTCAACTAGGTTCTGAAATGGAGAAAGTTGACCCATTTGTCATGGATGTACTGAATTTTCTTGCTTTTCGAAGCGGGCAGACCGTTTTGAGGGAAGAGCTGCTAACTGAAGTTTGGTCTGCCCACGATGCGTCAGATGAAAACCTGACACTGGCGATTTCAATCCTGCGAAAGGTGTTTAGAAAGCTAGATCCCAAAACGCGGGTATCGACTTGTTCCAACTGTCAAAAGTAAACAACCGGACATGGCGCTGCAGAACGGGCGCCTTGTAACCCAACGGGCCAAGATTGGTGGCGACAATGGTGCAAACGAACTGGTGATGCAGGGGCGGGCACTCAATGAACGGCCCTTTCATACTGATGTTTTGTCGACGTCTGTATTGCTGTTGGAACAGGCCATATCGCTGGGCCCTAGACACGCCGATGCACATAGCGAACTTGGCCAAGCCTATTCGCTGATGTCGACCTACCTGCGTGATGATGACAAACCTGCGATCATTCACAAGGCTACACTGTGCGCAGAACGGGGGCTGGAAATAGATCCAACAATGGGATTTCCGCTGACGTTAATCGCACTGGAGAAATTCACTTTGGGCAATATTGTCGACGCGATTACCATAACAGAAGAAACTTATCGGCGCGAAACTGATAATTCGGAGGTCGCGTTGAGATTGGGGTACTTCTTCGCGGCGATCAGGCACATTTCACGCGCTATGCCCTACATTGAAAAGGCCGTCTCTCTAGATCCAATTCAAGGGCGGAACTTCCAAATTCTGGCCACTGTCAAACTCTGCATTGGTGATCTGGAAGAAGCGGATGGTCTGGCCAAACGCGCTATCGATATGCAGCGTCATTTCGGGTGTGAAACCTATGTCGCGATCGCCTTTGCGCGAGGCGAGCATGAATTGGCGGGCCAATGGCTGTTGCATTGACGAACATATTTAGCCGAATTTTTGGGCGAGCAATTTGTTGACCCAGCTGTTTGGGAAAA
Organism: Sulfitobacter sp.; assembly: GCA_033851935.1. GTDB lineage: Bacteria > Pseudomonadota > Alphaproteobacteria > Rhodobacterales > Rhodobacteraceae > Sulfitobacter. Next base: position 324 of record JAWSVL010000034.1, on the reverse strand, counting down.
AATCACTGGCGATGCCTATAGTCCAATCCAAGCGACCCGTGAGGCGTTAGGCGAATTGATAAAGAAACTGCTGTTTGTCCCCGGTTCCTCGCCGTCAATACCCTTGGCGCAGGCGATCGTTCGAACGGTCCCTGCCAGTGCGATTTTTGAGATTAGGGGCGACGTTCCGCCCCCCCTGGCACCCATGATACGCTGTTGTGTATCCGGGCGCAGACTGAAAATTGCCTGACGATCCGCAATCACCCCGAATTTGGACCGTTTGCCAAACGCATGGGAATGATCGCTGCATAGGAGAAGTACGGCCGGTAATCCCCCCATTTTTGA
>JAWSVL010000058.1:0-617 GCA_033851935.1 Sulfitobacter sp. | reverse complement strand
GTTGACGGGAGAGTTGATAGACCCTGTTGACCCTGTTGATCCTGTTGATCCTGTTGATCCGGTCGATCCGGTCGATCCAAGCGATCCACTCGCCATCACACGCACAGAAGACGACGATGTGCTGGTTGGGGATGCTGGGTCAGATACGATCCTTGGTCTTGGCGGCGACGATTCACTGACGGGTGATGAGGGTGACGACTCTCTTGTGGGAGGCGAGGGGGCTGACACGTTGCGCGGTGGTTACGGCGATGACACGCTTTTGGGCGGCGATGGCGATGACGAGATCGAAGGCCTGTATGGCAACGACGAAATCGATGCAGGCGCAGGTGCGGACCACGTTTTTGCCCGCGATGGCGATGATTTGGTCTACGGCGATGTTGGCAACGACACGCTGATCGGCGGGCTTGGCACAGATACAATTTACGGCGGCGCGGGCAATGATTTGCTGGCCGGTAGCCAAGGCAACGACGAAATCCACGGCGGCGCGGGCAACGACCTCGCGTTCATCGGCGTCTACGAGGACTCCGACAGCATTTACATGGAAGACGGCAACGACTTCATAGACGGCGCAAGCGCGGGGTCGGCTTTTTATGCGGACGGCGGCAATGGCAACGATC
>JAWSVL010000057.1:0-490 GCA_033851935.1 Sulfitobacter sp. | reverse complement strand
TAAGCGAAATCAAAGTCGCCTGAAGAGAGTTGCGAATGGACAATGTTATTCAACTGAATTGTATTTCCATTCCCAATATCTATCAGCGTGTGCAAACCATTTTGGGTCAACACCAAGTCCGAAAACCCTGTGATACTGCTGTTCAATGACAAGTCGATGACCTCACCGGTTTCAGCCAACGTGAAGTCTGCTATTTGATCCTGACCGAACTGACCGGAAAATATAAACCGATCTCCTCCCGCTCCTCCTTCAAGCAAGTCATTCCCCAACCCGCCGAGTAAGATATCATTACCTGCGCCGCCATAGAGCCGGTCATTGCCTGCTTCCCCGAACAGTGTGTCACTGCCAGCGTCACCATACAGCGCATCAACCCCGTTCTGGCCGTGCAGATTATCGTCGCCGTTTTGACCTAAAAGTGTGTCATTCCCGTCGCGGGCATACACCTCGTCGTCACCATTATATCCCCAGATATAGTTATCGGCGCTGTCTC
>JAWSVL010000008.1:0-126948 GCA_033851935.1 Sulfitobacter sp. | reverse complement strand
TTAATTCTAGGGGGGATTACCCTTCCATTTCCTCAAAACGGATAATAATCTGATAAAGATTCTTTCTTTCTGTGAAAAAAATCAATAACCAAATTATTCCAAATGAGCAAACCGCTACAGTGTACAAATTTAGTCCAACACACAATCCCCCGAGCGTGACAAAGATAAGCCGACCAGTTTCCTTTGCAGATCCAATTTCTGTTCGGAACCTCATTAGCCCACCAAGCCCGAAGATCGTGAAACCTATTACTTGCCCTATCTTCTCGTCAAGGCCAACAAGATAGCCAACCATCATTCCAATGACGGAGTAAATGATCATTGTCTTGGGAAGCTCTATATCCGACAGCGAACTACGCTTGCGAGATATCTCCGGATGAAAGGCTATTGCTGCAGTCAGCATTACAACGACCAAAGTGTTGCCGGCAATTAGTAGAAAATTCTGGAATTCCGTCAACTCTTAGCCATCCACTATTTGATCAAGGCTCACAACGTCGTAGCCCTTTGTCTGTTCGTCAAGTAAATTTTGGGCGAGAGTCGCTCGATGATCACGCATTGAAACAAAAGGTGAGCGGACTCTGTCAATGCGCATTTGAGTTAGAAGTGAGAATGCAGGGCGAATTTGAGCGAACTAGAACGGAAGGCATTTTAAGTTGTAGCACTATGCGTTGGCTGGCTGTTAATTATGCCTCGAACAAAGGTGTAAAAACAGATTCTGCAGCCGCCGTTAATACATACTACGATAACATGAATTTTGAACTCCTTTGGTGAATTCGTCTCGCTCTGTCGAATGGTTAGCTTCCCGAGAAAGGCTAATTTTGATCAACTTCAAACAACATAACAAAATACAAATTTGCCGTTCCTTCCCCCCGCCCGCTTGAAATCCTTGGCAATCAGAAAACGGTCGCTCTGCCCATCAGGTGACAACATAACAAATGCAGTTCACACATAAAAACGTGTGATATTTCAGTCATTTGGAGCCAAACGATGAAACAAGCAAAGGTTCTCACGGAAAAGGAATTCAAACGCGCACTGGCCATCTGCGAGACCATGCAGAACGGCAAGCGCAACCGGCTCATGCTGCTGCTATCACATTATGCTGGACTGCGCGTGGGCGAGATTGCCTCGCTCAAATGGACTGACATAATGGATCGAGATGAAAAGCCCAAAGCGATGTTTTACCTCAAAGCTGAGAACACCAAAGCCAAGGAAGCTCGCCAAGTGCATCTGAATGCGAGGATGCAGCGGGAACTGACAACCTACTGGGCACAGCTGCATCGCTGGAAGAAGCCCACTGATCCTGTGATCCAATCCCAGAAAGGTGGCGCGTTCACCGGCAACAGCATGGTCCAAGCATTTTCCCGTGTCTTTCATGCTGCTGGGATCGAGGATGCATCCTCACATAGTGGGCGGCGCTGGTTCATCACCAAACTTGCCCATTCCGGCATTTCGCCCAAGGTGATCATGGAGCTTGCCGGTCATAAACAGTTGACCACAACACAGCGGTACATCGACGTAACCGATGAGCAGAAACGCAATGCCGTCGAGGTGCTATAGTATAGTATAGCGGATAGCCCTCTACGCCGTGGGCGTTGGGCGCAATCCGATCTTCCAGATACCAGTTGGCAAAGCCACCGCCATGATCAATTTTTCAAGTTAGTTTGTCTTGAACGTTACCATTTGAAATTCATAGCCCTCAACAATCGTACCCAACATTGTTTCGCAATTGGCCAGAAGATCGGCGAAAACTTCATCTCCAATTTCTGGATGAATCCAAAGCACAGGCCCTGCTCAATGCCAATGTAGCTCACTCACGGAATGGCTCTGATAAGCTAGGAATTGTTCCACAGTATTTCGAGCAACTGAACTTTCTCCAGCGCATACAGTTCTTGCTTGGCCGACCAACTTCCCTATCCATAACTTTCGACTATGTTGATATGGATTACGACAACCGAGGCTAGAGCAATGTCGAAGCTTGAAACAGCAATTTCAAAAGTGGAAAATGACCACAAACAGGCCTTGCAGTGGTTCCGCGATCATCGAGGGCAACGGATATCTTGGGCCGAAATAAAGGAGCACTCGGAAACTGGTGCTCGATTGGTGAACCAAGCCAAAGGTATCTATAAACCAGCATATACTGATTTTGCTCTTAGTGTTCGAACGATTCAGGACGGGCCGTATCCCGACAAGGAGGTCGAGTATCGTTCTGATGGAAGTTGGGTCTGCCATTATTTCCAGGAAAACATTGACCCCAAAAACCGCGACCGAGAAGCAACCAATCGCGGCCTGATGCTCTGCATGCAAGAAGATGTTCCCATCGGATTCTTAATAAAGCGCAAACCCAAACCCGGCGTTGAATATGACGTTCTTGGGCTCGGTTTTGTTGTCGATTGGAAAGAAGGCTACTTTACCATTGAGGGTGCCAATAACGACGGCGAAACAAACGAAAGGCATGACGCATCACGGGCAAGAGCGACGTTAGAACTAACGTCTATTCCTGACGCTGACTTTGATGCGGAGAACGATGCAGACTTGCGGCAAAAGCGGATTGCAACTGTTGCAGTAAGACGCGGGCAAGCTCGTTTTAGAACAAGCTTGCTTGCTGCATATGAGGGGCGTTGCTGCATTACAGGCTGTGATCTGGTTGACACTTTGGAAGCGGCGCACATTTCTCCGTATAGAGGGGCTCAGTCAAACCACCCACAAAACGGGCTTCTTTTGCGAGCCGATATCCATACTCTATTTGATCTGGGACTATTAGCGGTTGATCAAAACAGGAAACTGGTGCTTGCACAGCGGTTGGACTTGTCCCAAGCGTATTCTGATCTTACCGGAAAAACATTACAGCGGCCACTTGATCAACGTCTAGCACCCAGTAGAGAGGCCCTACAAAAGCACCGAGATTGGACTGGACTATAAACTCGGTGGAGTATCGAAGTGCGACAAGTTCGGTCAGCCAATACGCGTTTTGTACAAGTGGCCATAGCTACCGTCGCATTCCCATGCTCTACTTGACGCTATAAGGCACTGTCCATGATTGCGCTGAGACGGCGCACAAAGTCCGCTGGATCGGCTGGAATTTCACCTTCAGAAATCCGCGCCTGATCCAGCAACAAATGAGCAGCATCTTTCAATAGATCATCAGACCCCGCATCATCAGCTTTTGCACGTTCAGCCAGTTTTTTTACGATCCGGTGATCAGGGTTCAATTCGAGAACGCGCGGCATACCATCTTGCAGTTGACCATGCTGTTTCAGCAGCCGTTCCATATTGACGTCCATATCCCCATCGTCAGCGATAAGGCACACAGGGCTATCGGTTAGGCGTTTCGAGGGCCGCACATCCTTAACCGCAGCACCAAGTTCCAACTTGATGGCCTCCAGTAGCTCGTCAAGGGCCGGAGCTTTTGCATCATCGTCAGCATTGTCTGCTTCTTCATCGCCAGTGATCTTATCAAGGTCCGCCGCGCCACGTGTCACGGACTTGAACTTCTTTCCTTCAAATTCCGTAATGTGCTGAAGCCAAAACTCATCAACATGGTCTGACAAAAGCAGTACTTCTACGCCCTTTGCCTTGAACCCTTCCAAATGAGGCGACTGCGCTACCTTTTTCGCATCCTCGCCCGTGATGTAGTAGATCTCGTCCTGACCTTCTTTGCTGCGCTCGACGTAGTCTGACAGGCTCGTCAGTTCCCCACTATGCGTGGACGAAAAGCGGCAAACCTCAAGAATGCGATCCCGCAGATTTGGATCTTCAATCAAACCCTCTTTGAAGACTGCGCCAAAGTTGTTCCAAAATGCGGAATACTCATCTGCGGCCCTTTGAGCTTTCTTCTTAAGTGCCCCGATCACTTTTTTGGTGAGTGCCGTTTTGATTTTGGCAAGCTTTGGATCTGACTGCAGCATCTCCCGTGACACATTCAGTGTCAGGTCTTCTGAATCGACAACACCACGTAGGAACCTCAGATAAGCTGGGATAAGCCCCTTTGTGTTCTCGGAAATAAACACCCGGTTCACATATAGCTTCACATGGCTTTTGCGTTCGGCATCATACAAATCAAACGGCAGTGTCGACGGTACGTAAAGAAGGCTTGTATGGCTCACCATGCCCTCGACCCGATTATGCAGCACAAGCCAAGGTTCATCGAATGCATGTGACGTGTGGTGGTAGAATTCGGTGTGCTGTTCCTCGGTGACTTCCTTTGGGTCACGGGCCCAAATTGCAGATGCCGAGTTCAGCGTTTCTGCATCCAGCATCACAGGAAATCCAATGTGATCCGAATAGGTCTTGATGATTTGCCGGATGCGAGCCTCTTCAAGAAATTCCTTCGCGTCTTTCTTGAGGTGTAGAATGACAGTTGTGCCGCATTCATCTCTCTCCCCAGGCTCAATCGAAAACTGGCCCTTGCCATCCGATGACCAAAGCCAGCTTTGCTCGTCACCAGCTTTGCGCGTCACAACATCAACACTGTCAGCAACCATGAATGCCGAATAGAAACCCACGCCAAATTGGCCAATCAGACCAAGCTCCCCTTTGTCGCCATCTTTCAAAGATTCAAGGAAAGCACCGGTGCCTGACCTAGCAATTGTTCCAAGCGTTTCCAGCAAATCATCGTGGTTCATGCCAATGCCGTTGTCGGAAACTGACAGTGTCTTGGCCTTCTTGTCTATCTTGAGCAAAACAGAAAATTGATCGCCATTTGTTGCCAGCGCGGGGTTGGTCAGGGTCTCATAGCGCAGTTTGTCACATGCATCAGATGCGTTTGAGACCAACTCCCTAAGGAAAATCTCGCGGTTCGAGTACAAAGACCCGGCAACAATGTCGAGCAGTTGACCGACTTCAGTTTGAAAGGAGAACGTCTCTTTGGAACTTGTATCTGACACAGGGAAAAGCCTCACATTTTCAACGGAAATTCGCCGAATTCGGTCGCGACCATAGTGAGGGAAAAGCTGTGGTTCAACCTATGGAACCTTACAAAGCCGAATAAAAATATCGAACAGGTCTGTGTAACTTGAGGTATAATAGTTCAGATGGGATCTGTTCCTCCTAAGTCGGGCGCAATGCGTTCTTCCAGATACCAGTTGGAAAACCCTTCGCCGTGATCGACCTTCCAAGTTGGTTTGCCTTGAACGTCACCGTTTGAGAGCCATGGCCCTTCGACAACTGTACCTGTCACGCTTCCCGCATCAGCTGCAAGATCAACAATAACGTTATCTCCAATGCATGGACGGCTCATTTGTCTTTCCTCAATTCAGCAGCATGTTCGGGTTCCAGCCTACGTCAGAGATCGATATCGTCAATCCACCTGTCGGGAAGTTAGTTTTGCTGCTTAGTACAGTCACAGCACGGTCAAAACGTTGATCTTCGTCTTCTGCAAACCGTTCAAACGGATCAAATCGTGCGCGTTGGAAAGCAAGTTCGTAGACGCCCTTCAATCTCTTCTCTTCCAGCAGTTCCACCAAGGTACTACCGTCTAGGTTTTCTTTGTGGGCATAGCGTAAAACGGCACGAAACTTGGACATTTGCGGTGCAGAACACAAAGCAATGTCTGTTTTAGGATCGACTACGTCAAAGGCTACGGTCACGATACCATGAAAGAAGTTGCCCTCGCATTTTGCGCTCCATGATTGACCGTTATATTGGAGGAAATCCTTCAATAGGGACCAGTCTTTGTCTGCACTCGCTTCATTCAGCCTGTCGAAAACCCAACCCAAATCGAGAGCCTGTCCAATGGCCTCAAAAGTCGCAGTTTCATTCGATGCGAAATGTTTTTGCGCTTTGGCGAGCGACTTACCAATCTTTGCAACGGCATCGTCGAATTCTTTGAATTTTGTTGTAGCGTTATCGCCGCTTTGGGCTTCTGTGTGGTCTTTCATTTGCCGAACACTCCTTCAAAGGACAACGCGTCCAGTTCCACTTCACACTCATCAATCAGTGCAAACGGATTGGGCGCGGTGAAGATGATGTTGATAATTTCAGGCAAGTGGCTAATCGCAGATGGTCGATCTAAGGCGTGCTTTGGATCCAAGTACCTGTACGCTTTGCGAAAGCCCTCGATCAAAGCCTGTGTGTTGTGATGGACAAGCAGCACCTGTTGAAGTGTAGTTGGCGTGCGCTTCCCCGTCTCTACATCCAACACACCGACGAGGTCACGCTGAGTCAGCGCATAGCCCAAAGTGGATCGAACCAACCTGCGCTCGCGTTTTTGCGCTGCCCATTCGATAGCAGAGTCTGCTAGCAAGCCTTCTGAATGTTCGAACTTAGCGAGATTGGTCTTCTCCGTGCGGACGCTCCATTTATCGGGTGAGAAGTCATAGCCAACCACTGCCTGATACCCGTTCGCCATTGCATCAACCGGGCTCTTTGAGTCGAAGGTAATTTGGATGTTTTTAGCGTCAGTATGTTCGCGCAAAGCACGTTGGATAACTGAAAGGATGAAGCCAACCTTGAACGTGGAAACGCCCAAAAAATGCATATAGCTGTCTTGGTTTAGCTTCCCGTCGTCTCGCATTTGGATCAAACGACGTAAAGTCAGAGACAGCTGAACTGAGTGTTTTCCTGCAAACGCCCAGCCCTCGAATGGGAAGTTCCGCACTTGTTCATACCAATAGCGGCTTTCTTTTTCATCCCTGCCCTGAATGACATTCAGAAGGTTAGTCGCCGCTGGAATACGGTTTTGGGCAAAGTAGGCGTTGTTTTGCTTTGTGCGGATCAACGCAGCCATAAAGCCGCTGGAAAAGCCAGCTTTGCGCGCCTCTTCGTAGACATCCACACCTTCAGATATCAGCATATCCACATGGGGAACCATTGCACCTGTCGCCACACCACCCGTTGGGAAGTCCAACACCATTGATTGGTCCGCAACACCTTCCAGCCAATGCAACATGCGTTCAGGGGTTTCATTTGGATCAAACGGAATTGTTTGTTCTTGTATTTGATAACCACCACTGTCGCCGAGCAGGACAACCCGTTTGTCCCTGGGTTTCTTTGTGATCCAATTTTGGTTGTTGGGATCGTCAATGGAAGCCGCACTTTTTGCGGTCCGCGCACCCTGACCACCGCTGAACAACACCCAAGGGTAGAAGCACAGCTTTGAGGATGGATTTATGAACTTAAGATCACTTGCGCCAAACGCGAAACCATTGAAGGGATTTGCAGCCGCATTGCCCGCCTTCTGGGCGGCAAGTTCAGCTTTCTCCAATCGCATGACAGAATTGATGTAACCATCGCTCAGCGCAGGTGTGTAGCGGGCCGCATTGTCAAACGGTTTGGACTTGCTGTAGTCTAGGTTCGGATTGTCATGATGGAACACTTGACGGTGCGCTGCTAGCGCCTCATCTAGCTGAGCTTTGTCCATATGCTCCATCGGTCGCTTAGCCGTCTTTTTAGCAACCTCCAAGTCAACATCTTTATCTGAAGACACAGGCATAAAGCGCCCTCCCGTCAAAATGATCAATACCAGCCCAACGCGCCATTTCTTCAAGACTGTCGGGGCTTTCATTGGCGATAGCGTTGCGGATGAAACCAACCAAATTCTCTACATTGGCTTCAGCTGCTTCTAGGCTTTCGGTCCACTCCGATGGATAGCAGCGCCCGACATAAATCTCTTTGTAGCTGAGCCTGTTGGGCATGATGGGAACCGCTCCACATAGCAGGCCCTCGTACATCGCAATGCCCAATGTTTCCTGCTGGTTTGCCGAAAATACGGCTACCGAACGGGCCAATTCATTGTGGTATTCTTCCTTTGTGAGCTTCTCCTTTTGCGCATAAACAATGCGGTAGTCGCTGAGATGCGGTTCCAAGAGCTGCATGATTTCTGGCTGTTTTTCAGGACTGAGCCGATGAGGGAACAGGATCGTATCCTTTTTGACACCATGTGCCCGTGCGCCAAGTTTGCGCGTTAGATATTCCATCGGCCAACCAACCACCTCAGCACTCTCGGCATCTGCAGGGGCTAGTTTCTCGATGAACAAATCTCGATGATATTGCGTCGCAAAGTAATTGACGTCAGCAGCATCAAAGACTGCGCGCTCAAATCCATAGCTCCAGGACTTGTCTTTGATTTTTTGTCCTAACAAGTCCCAATCATCGTAAGATCCAGCGTGCCACATCACATCAATGGTAACGTCGATATCCAGTAGGTCGGCCATATACCGACATTGGATCACCCCAGGATGCCAAGCATCTGCGAAGAGAATCCGGTGACCGTTTTGTACCAATCCTTTTTGGAACGCTTGTGACATTCGACGGATTTGATGCGCCTTGTACCAAGAGCTTTCCGCGAAATCGACAAACGCACCCGGTGTTGAAGCGCCAGACGTTTCTCCACCGTCGATGACCTCAACAACGCGAGATGATGGGCTGTGATCAAACATGGCATCGCCAAGTTGGATCTCAAAATACTTCTTCCATTCAACAGTATAACGCTGTTCATGGGCTTCGAGATCGATAAACCAAAGCATGGGCATCAGAAGGTCCTCCGATTTTCGGCAATGTATTGATGGTCGAAATCCATGCCCCTTTCGCTGAGAACCCACATAAGTCCAAGAAGCGGAATGAGACCAATGGCAACGCAAAGAGGGATGTACTTGCGGATGTTTGGTTCGGCAGCCAACGTGCAAACTGATGCAGTGATGGCGAACGCCTGGAAAATCAGAAAACCAACGCTCCAAGGTGCAACAGAACCAGAATAACGTACGTAAACTACTGTACTGAAAACAGCAAAAATCGTGGCAAGCCTGCTAGACATACCCGTTGGACGGATCGTGACGAGCCCGAGAAATACCCAACATGATGTAATGACCGTCGATCCGGTTAACCCAAATCTGATTGCAAACACATGACTGGTGAAGGCACACCCAATTGCTAGGGGATAGATGGCCCCCGCAATCTGCCAAAACCGTAATTTGTTACCTGTGACATAGACGAGTACTGCCGCCAAAACCAAGAGAAGCTGGTTGCCCACGTCCAGCAGGTTGAACAGAACGGGGTATTGAGCACTCATGCTGAAACTTCCGTGCTGATGGACTTTTCGCGTTGTTTGAGCACGATCCAGAACACCAAAGCGCCTAGCATTTTAGCGGCGCTGACCAAAACAACGGCGGTCCAATCGAAGAACCCGACCATCTGCAGAAAAACCACCGTGTCCACAGGCACTGCTATCAATGAAGAATACAAAATGCGTTGCGAGAGCGGTTTACGTGTGAGCGTATAGACCGCCCAATCAATAGCTTCAGAAATCAGGAATGCCGTGACGCTGGCTAAGGCCACAACTGGCGCTGACATGAAATAGCTAATGGTACCAGCCACCAGCATTGCGACGACCACCCAATGCCCAATCTCGCGTTGAGCGAAATCACGAAACACAAAAACGAACCCGACGATGAGCATCACCGGCGGGAACATTGTTCCCAAAACGGGCACCATCGGCACCACAACAAAAAGCCAATTGATCGCAACTACAGCAGCGATATAGGCGACAGTCCAAAACCCTTGGGGCATCTTTTCCTCCACAGAAATTATCTATGGGGAAACAGTTGGCAGAATTTTTGCGCCTTGTGGGTGCGCAAATTACCTAGATAGCCTGCACAAATTACCCAAATGCGGGACTTTGAAAAACTTTCCTCGGGCAAATCGCAGAAATAACTTTCTCAGGAAAGTTTTCCAGAGTTTTTTCCCAGGAAATTTCTATCCAAGTTGGTTGAAGCGCTTCATTCTGGCAGCGTCAAATTCGCCAAATTCGGTTCCAACCGGAACTCACCATCCAGCAATCGCGCGATCTGCTGGACGATTTCCAGACCAAAGCCAGCCTGACCTGATGGGTTTGCGACGGATTGGACCTGATCGGTGACAGTGATTGTGACGGCATCGTCGGTTTTAATGGCAGAAACGGTCACGGTTTCGCCAGCATCGGATAGGCGAACAGCGTTTTGAACCAAGTTGGAGAAGGCTTCCCAAAGCAAGTGAGCATCTGAGGTCAAACGCAGGTCAGTAGGTTGGATATCTAGGATGATACCTTCGGCGTCTGCTTGCGGTTCAAATGTTTGGGCGACCTGATCAAAGACACGCTGGATGGAGAAGTCTTCGGATTTCAGCACAACCTTGCCTGCATCCCGTTTTGCATATTCAAGCACCCGAGTGATGAAGCCGCCAGCGGTTTTGCTTACATCCAATGCCTGTTCTATGCGTTGAACTGATGGCGTGCCTTTGTGTTCTCGTACTAAGCCTGCCAGCATCATATCAATGGATTGCACAGGCTGGCGCAGGTCATGACCAATGGAACGGATCAAGTGCTGCTGGAATTCATAGGCTTCTTGGAGCTCTGCGGTTCGATCCTTCACCTGCTGCTCTAGTTGTTCTTCGCTTTCCTTGACCGCAGCAAATGCACGTTGGCGGTCCGTGATGGCAGCACCAATCATCAAACTAATCCCAGCGGACACCAATAACAGAAATTGCAGGGCTGTTCGTTCACCCTCAAATCCTAACATAAAAGCAGTCGGTGGCGTTAACAGCGTAGTTAAAGCCGTAGCAGTGGCTGCGTTTGGCAAGCCGCCATGAACAGCAAACACAATCGGCGGTAACAAGATCACGTACCAAAGAGACCCCAAATTGATGTTCTGTTGGGATGCCCAGAATGCCACGAACATAGCGAGCAAAATGGTAAGCAGCTGAAACGCTATCCCACGCCATTCCAAGAATTCCAACTTGGTTTGCCTGCCTTGCATCAGCCACAGCAAAAACGGCACCAACAGTGGTGGAACGATCAATGCGCCAATTGCATCGCCAACGGCCCAAGGCAGCAGGATATCCCAGGCGACGGACCATGGAAAATTGCCGACAAGCACATGCAATGTGACCCCCGTGAACGCGCCAACCAAAGCGGCACCGATTGTGACCACCAACAGCATCAGCTCATCTCGGAGTGTTTCGATGGGTTGATGGACATCAAACAGATGTCTGATCAGCAGTCCCGCACCACCATAAACGAAGAACAGCCTAAAACTGTGGAGGATCGGATCGAGATAGCCGGTGAACTGGATGCCTAAAAGTTCGCATACAAATGGGAAAGTCAGCAGCAGGTTTGCAATCAGTGGCGCTATGATCAATCGATGTGGAACCACCAATGCAATGCTCAGCGTGACACCTGCAGGTAGGAACCATAGGCTAGAGTAGGTTTCGAAGAAGTTGAAAACATCTGCGGATTTATAAGCGGCCAACCACAAGGCAATCAGACCAACGAACAGGACCGCATCATGGCGGGAGAAATCAAATGACTTTCGCATAAGTTGAAAGTGGTCCAAATTTTTGATGAAAATCAACAAAAGATAATTGCCAATGAAAACCCTGCTGATCGCCGATGACCATCTGATGTTTGGGAATGCCCTCGCTTACATGCTGAGCCAGATGGACCCCAATGTATCCGTCACTGCAGTAGCTTCAGTTGCAAAGGTGATGGCACATTTGGATGCCGGTGAAGAATTTGATCTCATTCTGTTGGATTACGACATGCCAAGGACCAACGGTTTGCAGGGCTTGACGAAGATCCAACAGCAGTATCCGCAGCAAACCGTTGGAATGCTTTCGGGTCGCACTGATCCACAGTTGGTGAAAGCAGCAATCGATGGTGGTGCTATTGGGTGGTTGCCAAAATCGATGTCGGAAGAGCCCTTGCTTCATGCATTGCGTATGATGGCCGCTGGTGGGCAATTCATACCATCGGAGGTGCTGGAAGAGCTCAAACAGTTTGAGGATCGTTGGGGCAACTTAACGGCAACGGAAACGCTGGTTGCTAAGTTGGTCGCGGATGGGCTCGGTGACAAGGAAATCGCAGCACAGCTGGACCTGGCTCCCAACACGGTACGAAACCACGTTCGGGCAATATTGACCAAAGCAGGTGTGGAGAACCGAACCAAGTTTGCGGTGTTGTTTAGAGCGTCGGTGACTTGACCGGCCCATAGAGAACATCCAGCATACCTCGCGATGCTGCGACTGCAGCGCACTTTCGTTACAAAAATTACAAGAGCACAACGGCGAGTCAAATCAACTGGGCAGTTGAACTTGGTTGGAAGAAATAAATTCAAACTTCTGTATTGTACTGTCATCGACTAGATGGATGAAATGCGCACAAATTTGGAAAAGATGGAGTCGCCATGCCGGTATTCGATTGCGAAGATTACTCTTTGAACGCAATGGGGGGAGCAATGCAGTTGATGGCAGATGAAATCCGAGCCTCCGGCGAAGACCCCGATCAACAGCCTATTTCGTTCGTCAATATTTATTTGGGCGTTCAACATCTCCGCACCCAGGGAGATCATCCTTGGTGGGTTTGCGTATCCCGGCCTCATGGTTTTCTAACAATATTGCTTCATCGGGTGCGCCACGGAGACGTAGTGGTGACAACAATGCCCGAATTGGCAGAAACTCTTGGCTTGTGCGTCACACTTCTTTGGACGACGGACGGTAACCTTGTGGACGAGTTAGAAGACGCCATTCGACAAGCCGATCAATTAGTAAAGCAGGTCGAAATGCGCTTCGGCGTCCCGCTTCCGCTGCCTCTCAAGAAACAACAAATGCCGGATCGGTTTGCAGTCAGGACAATCGATCCATCTGCAGATGAAGGCAACCGAAACACGACGTCCATAATGGTACCTCCGGCAGATTATGGCATCGAAATCGATCCTGAAACAGCCATGATTATTGGGACGTTGCTTGAAGCCTTGGGACCAATAGAAGAGGTAATGAGCGCTCCCATGCTCACAGCTTTGCACACTTCATCAAAATGGCAACGCAAAGCAATTCGCGCACGCGGGATGGAGGAGTGGAGCGATGTTGTAATAGCAAGCAACACTTGGATCGAAACTTTTTTAGTACAGCTCGCGGTACTACTAAATGAAGCCGCTGGGACACCAATATTAGATGTTCAATCCGCAGTAATGAAGGGTGGATTACCTCGCTTTGTTAACACTTATCTCGGACAGAAGTTTCTTAAAGGACGTTGGGATCGCACGCTCCGGGAAACAGAGTTCGGTAGATGGTACGAAAAATGTTTTACTGTTCGGAACGTCATCGTTCATACAGGCCATTTCGCGACCAAAACTGAAGCGAATGACGCCTACACTTCGGCACATGACCTTGCGCACTTTGTAACCTCCCGCGCTGCTGCCGTGAAAGGAGATCAGTTTGACGAACTCTTGCAACCACTAAAGACAATGACTAAAATAAAAAATGAACGAGGATCTTGAGGCGGCGATGATGGCATACGCGGCCAAACTGGCCATTCGATCATCGTAGAAGATGCTGCGGATCGGCTAGGCGAAACGGACTTTCGCCGCTATTGCAATCACTGATGGTCAGATGAACTCAGTTGTTTTACTCAAATACTAGCATTACCAAGAAACACCTACACAGCCCGTTAGATTTTCGGGACAGTTAGCGGAGAACTAGTTGAACTTGAAAAAGATGCTTGTATTGCTTTTAGGAGGAATCCTCAGCCTAGCGCTAGCGCTCCTTGTCCTCCCTGGGCAAGTGGTAGATTTTCAAAAAAACCTACCACAAGCAATGAGTGCCCTAAGCAGCACACTTTATCGCACACAATATTGGAGTGGTAAATTTGATAGATACCCAGAAGGCCTATTAGACATGAACTCGCTGGGAATTGCGACCAAAGTTGACGCTGCTCTAGAGCTCGAAGTTGTAGGCATCAATCGGATTGACGGTCGCGTTTGGTGGCAGGGCTCATGTGCCTTCGGTGGTCCGTATTCTGGATTGCTGATCGATGGCCACATTAAAATGGGAGGAAATTACGCAAAGGTCACTATTTGGGAGCTGGTCGGCGGGCACCGCGTCGATCTGGCAAACGGAACTCTTATGCTCGATGATCCAGTTGTTGAGTTTATGAAATTTCCGGAAAATTTGGGCCTTAACGGCAGCTTGATTGCCAAAAATCCGGAGCCAGCTCTTTTGGAGGATTGGCAAAAGCTCTACTGTAAGCAGCTAGGTGCTTAGGTTGCTTCAAGGACAACCCTAAGTAGCACCAAGTAATTTCTTCGTAAGGCATTTTGGCCGAGATAGAAAGGCAAAGCCTAAATTGAAAATCACGATTCTCCAGAGAATGAACCAATTGATACCGTGGTCTTCAATCGCAAGCATTGGCAACTCCACTCCAGCGCGCCTAACCGCGCTTGCGCCTTTGATCGGCTACCTTATCATTTATAACCAATTCATCGCTGAGTTTTTCTTTCTCTCGAACGGCGGCACTGCTTCAGATAGGCCCACATTATCCGTGCTTGATCTTCTGAGAGATATTAAACTCACCTTCCTTTATTTTGGACTAGTATCCTTTGGTATCGGTGCCATCCTTTTTGCGTTCTTTGCCCCCAGAAGTGTCCGCAAATACAAGACGCCTGAAGAATACGTCCTCGCGATGGGCGCAGCTCAAACCGAGTGGTTGATCGTCGATAACTTGACGCGCGTTGGTGGCTCTGCGTGGGACGGTAATTGGCACAATGATCCTGAAAATTATGGAAAAACGTCACTGAGTTTCACTGAAGACACCCTATACCAACTCGACGCAATATTGGAGCACGCCGGTCACAACGCCTTTGATGACGAAGAAGAGCCCAGCAATCTCACTCAAAATGATCCAGACATGGGCTTTTACAACGCTTTGGGCAACGTAATGACCGACCGGGTTCTTGAGTGCATATTGTCCAAAAGGCGAGTTGATAGAGCGCTTTGGCACAATGCAATTGGTGTCATCGTGGATGATCGTGCACGAGATGTGTTCTACATGGCGTATTCTTTTGACGAATGGTCAAAATTTGGCGCGCGACTTTCTTGTTCAGCGATGTTTGCACTGGGCGGAGTGTTACTCGCTATTCCAACGATCATCACATCAGTCGAAGTAGTCTCGCAGATCGGCAAATAATGAGTGATCATGAGCCAAAGAATTACCTTTACGAAGCACTAAATGCGTTCGTAAAGGTAACCGAGTACACAGTCTCTCTATCTGTGAGCCGACTTGGTATAACAGTTTAGCAGTGCAAAAATGGCGGCGCAGTGGGTCAAAGTGAGCGCAATGCAGCAATCGGCTGCGGCACAGCATTTGGTCATATGCGACCTAAATTCTCACAACTGAAGCCCCTAACAAGACCTTGATGCACGTCGCAGGTGCCGTGATCCAGCTTGCCCGCTACTGATTTTGAAGACTCATGCCAATGGTTGAAGATCGTTTTCAACGAATACGTAATACGGGAGTTACCCTAATCCCAAAAAATAGACTATGAGGAACCACACGTAAGCCATTTCTGAACAATGCTAAAATAAGGATCAAGAATTGCCAACTCGCAGTAGAAGCCATCAGCTTGAGGATATTTCCATAAACAAATTTCAGGCCTGTTTGCCTGATTCTTGGGTGTGCCGTGTGAAAGATAAAGACTACGGTGTTGATTTGGAAATCGAGATTTTCGCTGACGATGGCAGCAGCACTGGCCTGATGTTCTTTGCGCAGCTTAAGGCAACCGACGACATTTCAGCCAAGCAATCAGTGAGCATGAAGGTTGACCGCCTCAACTACCTTTCGTCTCTGGACACACCATCAATGCTAGTACGCTATTGCGATGTTTCAGAAGAATTCTACTTCATGTGGATTACGAACGTCTTTGTTCAAATTGGCGAACCGACAACGCAGACTGTAACGGTTAAATTTTCCGAATCTGATATTTGGACGAAGGAAGTCGCGGGTTCGATCCCAACAACTGTAAGAGTTTTGCGAACTATCCGCAGTGATACAAGGCGTACGCCCATAGGCTTAACTGTAGAACTGAATGACCAGACGGACAATTCGGGATTTGAACTTCAATTGGCAGTGTCAAAGCTTCAAAATATGAGTAATTGCATCTTGAATTCCTCCAACCCAGACGCTTGCTTGCCGGTGAAGCTAGCGGTTTATGGAGATACCTTGGTTGCAAAAATCGACGTAATATCCACCATAGGCTGGAAGCTTGATGAGATTACAGCGGATGAAATCTTACCGCGCTTAACCTACACGCTTGCGCGAATGGCAGGGGGTTACGAATTTTCTCTTCAAGCGAATGATCTGATCAGAATCATTCAAAAACAGGGCTACACAGTTAATTCTCGCGAAATCGCATCTCGTGTAGCATCCCTAGCCATAAATGCCCCAGACGTTGCTGCAGAGCTTGCGAGCACAAACAGTATTCATGCAAGACAAGACCTTGCATTTATCATGTACATCGATTCACTTCTTTCCAGTGAACTTGACCTAAGCGCCCGGAAAGGTGCTATCGAACGATTCTACAGTGAGGCAATCTTAGAACACGAGCCATTCGACGAGTTATCTACGTCTTCGCTGCATTATTCTCTCGCAAACTTTCAATTGCAGTGGGGCGACTACAAGACTGCTGTGCGTCACTACAATTCCGCAAGGCGACTTAACCCATCATATTTACAAAGACCATATTTTCTGGCTGAGCTTGCTTCCTGCTTGTATTTCTCAAAAAAATATAAGGCATCAGCGGCTCTTTATATCGGCGCACAGGGACTTGATCCTACTCCTCAACATTCAATTTGCGTTGGAGACGCCCTCCTTTACTCAGGACATTTTGAAGTAGCTTCAAAGTATTACCGAGCTCTAGCGGACGAACAATCTGATCAACTAAACGCCTCAGAAGCTAGTCTTAAAGTCTGGCTTACAGAATGGGCAGCAATGTTTTTCAATGGGAATTTGGATGGACAGACCGCTTTGCTGAGCGATAGACGCGTTTGGCTTAGCGTTATTGACCAAGCATTAGACGAAGGTGCGTTTGAAGTTGCCCTCGGCGCAGCACTTATGGAAGCTTTTCGAGTTGATGATGATGAGAAACTATGGGCGGATGCCATGAGTTTCGCATGCAATTCTGCAAAGCCTGATTTGATCGGTGGTACATTCTCAGCAGCAATTTGGAGATGTGGTTTTGAAGTGTACGCGCTTTTCCGCGAGAACCTTACAAAATCAGAAATGCCAGAAGAAGCTATTCTTCACTTCGATCAACTTGCGGCGGCATTCAATGAAATGCGGCCTTCTCGTTTTGAAGGTGGCGTGACAACACGACTGATCGGGGGCAATCATTTTGATACTATTCAAGAAATTGAATCCAAGTAATCTTTACTAAAATTTAGCTTCCGAATGGTCGTTATACCTCTTGGCCACATTGCGACGTTGCGCCCGCAGCGAACTTCCACTTTCCGCCCTCCCTTCCATCCCTGCCATCCCTGCCATCCCTGCCAGGGGATCACTTCCGACGATACTGCATCAACCGGTTCTTTGACCAATCAGGTATCAACTGCGCGATCTCATCAGTGGGTCTGATTTTACTATAGTAGGCATCAATCATCTTGCTCGACGTGCCAACGTTGCGACCAAGTAGGTGGTGCCCAACACCTTCGCGGATTTGCTGTGTGATGTAGAAATGCCTAAAGCTGAAACTGTCACGGAGCTTGCCATTGCGAGCAACACGTAG
This sequence comes from Sulfitobacter sp., assembly GCA_033851935.1. Classification (GTDB taxonomy): domain Bacteria; phylum Pseudomonadota; class Alphaproteobacteria; order Rhodobacterales; family Rhodobacteraceae; genus Sulfitobacter. The sequence continues at coordinate 109,432 of JAWSVL010000008.1, read as the reverse complement.
ATCAGCAGCGATGAGCAGTTCAGCCAATCCCTTTTTGAAGCTCCCAATACGTTTGCCTTCATGGTTGAAGAACACCGGATCATTGTCACCAGGCATCACATCGTTGGCTACGTAGAACAGAGATTTCAGCAGGTTAAAAAACGTCAACGTCTCCGGCATCGCAGCAAGTTCGCGTTCTTTACCTTTGCCACGGGCTTGGATCACGGTGACGTCGCAGAACTCGCCATTTTGCACTTGGATTTTACGGGCCTCAACGTCGCCCCAACTGAGGTTCAGCAGCTCGGTGGGCCGCATACCAGTGAACCCAGCGATCATGCAGAAACAATGCAAGCGCAGCCGATCTTGGTACACCTTTTGGTTCTTCCCGCTGGGATCAGCATCTGTGAACTCATAATCCCGCACCCGTTGTTCGGAGACGGATTTCAAATGCAGGAACTCTTCCATCGTAAAACCGGGTCTACTGTTGTCTTTACGCCGTTTGTCTTTGGGTACATTGATCTCTGGAATTTCAGTAATGTAGCCACGGCGCTGCCCAAACTCAAACAACTGTCGCAGCAGCAGGCTTTCCTTATGAAGGGTGCTTTTCGATGGATAGCCCTCTTTGACAGGTCGAAATATCTTGGTGGGGACGCCCTTAATCACCCGATCATATTGGATCATCGGGTTCTTGGAGCCAGGGCCAGTGATCCAGAACTCTTTGCGCCAATCCCAGTACGCGTCGATGTCATCGGCTTTGATCGCGCTCATCAGTTTGTGGCGAAAATACTCAACGAAATAGCGGCGAATGATCTTTGGATATTGTTTGGCGTGGTACGGGGCTTTCTCACCACGTTGCACAGCAAGTTCAATACCAGCGATGAACTCCTCCGCAATTTTCTCAAACTGCTTTTTGTTCACGGACAAACCAACTTCCGCCAATGCGCAGGCTTTGATCCACTTGGACTGGGCACGGCGTTCCGCCTCAATGGGGTCTGAGGTGCCCAAAGACACCCGCTGCTGCCCCTGCCCTTTTATTGAGTACCTCGCATAGTAGCGCCCGTTTGGTGGGCGCTTATAAATGGTAAATCCGTCTGATGCTGTTTCCATGATGTACTGCCTGCTGTTGATGTTGCCGTTTGCATAAAGCCAGCCGATCAACAGGACGAGTTCAAGATATGTTTTTTGTGGATGTTCAGAGGGTTGAAGTCAGTTCAACTATTCACCCCGTAAGAAGAGTTTCTTTTTCCCAACTTGGTTTCGATCCATCCCAAACGGGTTCATCAACCAAGGAGAAACAAATGGACCAATCAAAAATTAGCCGTTCCGTAGAAGTGAGCTTTCAGCGGGATATCCTGCATGGGGACATCACCAAAAAAGAACCCGTGGATCAGCTGCACCGGCACCGCGTTACATTTTCCATCCGTGTGAACGTGCATCATGCAGATCGCGAGATCGAGTATTTTGAACTGCGCAGATTTTGCATGAACCTTTTGCCAGGCGATACACATGCGGTAGGCGACACCAGCTTGGAGCGCCTTGCAGAAACCCTTTTGGAAAAGCTGGTGCAAGAGTATCCAAAGCGTTTGTGGGAAATTCGCGTTCTCGAAGATGCTGAGAATGGCGCGGTGATCCAATACGCGGATGCCGCCTAAGACCCAACAGGAAAGCCGCTGGCGCGAACCAGCGGCTTTCGCTGCAACATGTTGCTGGATCAGCCTTTCGACTTGCCAGCGGGCGTCTTTGGCTTGGTTTTCACCATCTGCGCCAGTGCATCATCAAGTTCGCCAGCGAGAACCGCAGAACGAACCGTTTGCAGTACTTCAACCAAGTTGTTGATTTCACCGATTTCGATGCTGTTTTTGTCTTCCAACACGGGCAGCTCCTTCGCTCCATCCCGCAACGTGAGCATCCAAGCGCCAGTGTGATGTTGCCACCACCACTTCCGAATTGCGCGTTGTTCAGTGATCTGTTTGCGTTCACCATCCTCACCACGTACCCATTTGCGGATGTCTTCGAGGAATTCTTCATCTTTGAGTTCAGCTTCAGCGGCTTCGATTTGGGTTTCCAGTTTGCGCAGGAGGTTCAAACGCTTCCGCGCAACCGGCGATACCGGTTGCTTTTGTGAGTTAACAGTTAGGGAAAGTTGGGAGAGATGTTGCATGGCATGGGCCTTTCAATGTGGAACATGCCAGGATCAGTTAATGCCAGGTGGTTCAAAGAGCGACTGGTTTGTTGGCCCACTTCAGCCTCTACCTCATCCATCGCATCAACAAAGTTGAGTTCAACGTTGATCCGCTCCACCAACTCCTGCAGTTCCTCGTAAGCGGTATTTAAGTTTTCTGCGTAGGGCTGGCCAAAGTGTGGGTTACCAAGGAACGTGGCCATGATGGTTTTAGTAACTGTCATTAACGTTTCCAAAACGCGCCGACTTGGTTGGCGGTTCCGTGTGAGCATGCAGGAATAATACGAGGGTTTTCTGCCCAAGATTTTATGAGAGAATGCCGTTTGGGATCGCACCAAGTTGTTGCGTCGGTATAAATGGAAGGCATCTTGCAGGATGCTGCTGCTGTTATAATCATGGTATCTCATTGGGTTCTGTCCTTTGCTGCTCGTCTATTTATCCAGCAGCAGGCACATGGATCAGCGGTTTTCCTCAATCACTTGAAGCAGGCGGATCAGGTGTTGGTTGTCAGAGCGAACCTTTCCCAGTTGATCCACAAACTGTTCATCAACAGCACCACCGGCTTCAATCCGTTTGATTTCCTTGTTGATGGATTGTTTCCTTTGACGGGTTTCATGCTGTGATAACGCATGAGGTTTGGGGGTTGCTGAGGTCGGATGGATCATCTGAACCCATTGAGTAGTCTTTGTCGTAGTGGTCGATTTTCCAGAAGCATTTGTGGCCGTAGAAATCGAACGCGCCGAAATCGTGCTCACCATGTGGGTCATTATCTTCGGTGAAATCATCAAATTCAGCGATTTGTTGGGCAAGTTGTTCTGGTGGAATTTCCAACCGTTTCAGCAGTTCGTTGATACCAGCGGTAACAACTATGGTCCCTGGAACATTTGGATCGCCACGCCGGAACTGATCATTCTGCTGGGCAATCTGCTGAACCGTTGCTGACACCATGTGGACCTCGTACCGTAGGGTCCAATCCAGTTATGGCGATATGGTCCAAAGAGCGACTGAAGAATAATTGGAATATGTTTCATCACCTACTGAGCCTTACTGGCGATGATTGGCGGTAATTTTACAACGTCTGTGTTTACTTCATGCATTGCTGATGTCGGCTCACAAGTTGCAAGGGCAATTTCAACCGGGACATCACGGTGAGCAATCTGCAACCAGACAACAAATGCCAACGACATAACAGCAACAGTGGTATTCGTTGCATTCAAAAAGAGCGTGACGCGGTCATTAAAATTGGGCATATTCATCTCCATAACTGTCCGTAGAGACAAACCTAATTGAGCAGAATACATCTGTTAACTCACTGTAGTGAAACAGAAAAATGAAAGAGAAAAAACAGGCATACTCCATCAAACCCAGTACTTTCGTTACCTATCGCAGAAGCTCTGACAAATGTGTGTTGTCTACTGGCTTTTGAAGACGGTTATGTGGCCAGACAAAGCACGTCTCGTAACAGAGTTCTAAAATACGGAAACGAGAAACGTTGACGAAGTGACGTAGGCTTATGATTCGTGCCGAATCGTAAGAATATGGCTTTCTCATGAAGTATATTTCTTTTGATTGCCAAACGTGACTTCCGATGTTCTACATATGTTCCGTTACGGGCCGTGATTTCATGTGACTTTTTGAGAGTCACGTGCTTATTCGTGCAGACATGCGCAGTTTTATGCTTGTAAGATGACAAGTCTGTTCAACTAATCGCGAAATTGATGTCATTAATCTGGCCACAAAAAATGTATGCAATGGCTCGGCACTTGCAGCTGGTGAAGCGTAAGCTTCCCGGCGTGACTCGACATGAACCATCACATTTTGCCATTGAGCCGACTGAGGCCGTTGCCTCTAAGGAATACGGGGACCTAAATCGTCAGCTCGCATTTGAGGCGGCTGAACTGCGAGATCGCATCGGTGGAGGAGAGTACCCGATTAGGCATCACAAGAACCTAGCCATAGTAAAAACCGGAAAAGTTGAAAAAATATCTGGTTTTACATTTACTGAAGCCAGTTCCGGTTGGCAGTGCAAACTACCAGACCGTGCCGTCTTCCATAAATGGGGCAAAGGCGAAACGCTGAAAGCAAATCGAACTACGCAAAAATTTGTTGCGCTTATGTTAGCGAAGCATGGCCTAGCCTTTGAAAACTTCGAGACTTTCCCGTTTGACCGAATTGTTATGGCTGAAAGTGCCGAAGAGCTAGCAGAACTGCTAAACGAGCTACTCGTTGCAACTTAACCAAAAACTCCAACAACTTAACACCATCACATAACGATTAAAGCACCATAAGCACGGCAAGAAGCGTTGCTACCGTGCTGTGCTAGCCTTGTGCTAGGTGCACGGCGCGGCGCTCACAACGCACTGTGCTAGTTGAGCATTTTTAGACTGTGCTAGCACTGTGCTAGCACTGTGCTAGGTAAAATCGTGCTAGCACAGCGATTTCGCTGCAGTGCGGAAAAACGCTAAGCGTATGTTTTTATTAAATTAAAATGGTGCCCAGGGGCGGATTTGAACCACCGACACGAGGATTTTCAATCCACTGCTCTACCCCTGAGCTACCCGGGCACCGGGACCAGTTAACTGGTCGGGTGAGCGCGTTCTAAGATCTCTACGCTCGGGTGTCCAGCCTCTTTTTGCATTGTGTCGCAACTAGTTTGATCGCTGTTCTAATGTGGCTTTTGGTCAGGGTCTTTTTCGAGCACATCTACGAGTTTTTCAAGATCATCCGGGTCTTGTGACGGGGTGGCATATGCACCTGATAACCATTTAGACAAATCAATGTCAGCACAACGCCCCGAGCAGAAAGGGCGATACTTTTCTGCAGCCTCGCCCTCACAGATCGGGCAGCTCACGCCATCAGCTCGCTCAGCGGTGCACGTGCGCGTTTGCGTTGCAGTTCGTAGTGCCCAAGTGGTGTCCAGCCAACCAAAGTCGTCTCGACCTCATCAGCCCTGAAGGCCGCGCGCAGGGCTGTCTCAAACGGGCGGCGGTCTTTTTTTGGCATCGGGGCCAGATCGAGGACGATTTGCCCTCCTAACCCCCGTAGGCGCAATGAACGCGGCAAAGCGCGGGCACAGGCCATGTTTGCCTTGATCCCAGCTGCCAGTGACACGTCAGAGCCTGTATTTACATCCACAGCGACCAGTGCACGTGTCGGTTCAACGTACATCGACGCACCACCAGACAGGGCGACACGGTCTTGTGCCAGTGTATCCAGTTCGTCGAGAACCCCATGATCTTCAAAACCACCCGCACTTGTCACGATCTCGGCCTGTTCGACCCAGTCACGCCACGCAAGCACATGAGGGCCATCGCCCTCTGCTAGGGTCTCCATCTCGGCGCTATCATCTTTGAGAACAGCCTGCGCCAGTCCAAGCATGGATTCGATATCTTCGGCAATTGCATCACTATCCGCCCCTGCACAACACGAACGTAAGATAAGGCCGTATTCGGACCCGTCCATCACGTCATGGGCAATCTCTAACAGGCGGTCACGTTCGGGTTCATCGCGGATTGAACGCGAAATATTCAGGCCCGGGGCCTCTGGCGTGATAATCGCATAGCGACTTTTGAAAAGCAGCTTGGACGTCACCGGAATCGCTTTTCCATCTTCGGCAAAGCCCGTGACCTGCACTAGGATTGGCTGACCCGGTGCAAGGCCCTTAATCTGGCGCAAAAACGCGGAACCATCAGGCGTTTTGAGGAACATACCCCCCTGCCCTTTTACAGGACGATCCGCGATAGCGCGGTAGATCGTACCGTTGCGCGGCGCATCCGTGACATCCACCAGCAAATCATCCAGCTTGCCATCAACCATGAGGGCAGCGGTTTCGATCTCACCAAGGTGGTCCAGAATAATTGTACGGCCTTTCATGAGCCTTCTCCATATATCGGGTAGCCGCTGGCGCGCAGCAAATTTCCAGTCTCAGCAAGCGGCAAGCCCACGATGCCGGTGAACGAGCCGGATATCCATGGAATCAGCACACTCGCAGGGCCCTGAATACCATAGCCACCTGCCTTACCCTCCCAATCGCCAGTATCAAGGTAGGCTTTCAACTCGTCTTCGGCGAGGTTTTTCATGCGCACGGTGCTCATCACGTCGCGCTCCCATAACTTGTCACCACGTTTTACGGCAACGGCTGTGATCACTTTGTGACGGCGACCAGACATGGCGCGTAAAAACGCCTCTGCCTCGGCGCGATCGGCTGGTTTGCCAAGGATTCGGCGACCCAGCGCAACAGTAGTATCTGCACATAGAACAATATCGTCGCTATCCGCAGGTACCGCCGCCACCTTTTCACGCGCCATGCGCGCGCAATAGGGGCGCGGCAGTTCTGCTTTGTGGGGGGTTTCGTCAATGTCGGGCGCGCGAATATCATCCGCAACAACGCCGATTTGCGCCAGCAATTCCTTGCGGCGGGGTGATCCTGATCCGAGGATAAATTTCATGAGCACTCCTCGCCCATCCTGCAGGGCGGGCGGGGGATTTCGTTATTTGAAACGGTAGTTAATCCGGCCTTTGGTCAGGTCGTAGGGGGTCATTTCAACCTGCACCTTATCACCTGCCAGAACACGGATGCGGTTCTTGCGCATCTTTCCTGCCGTATGTGCGATGATCTCATGGCCGTTTTCAAGCTCGACCCGGAACGTCGCATTTGGCAAGAGTTCCTTAACGACACCGGGAAATTCGAGCGTATCTTCCTTGGCCATGGTCTCTCCTGTAAAAACATCCCCGTAGCAGGGACAAGCGCTAAATGAGGGGTTCCGCGCGGATTTTCAAGAGCAGAAGCGATTCAAAGCGACATTTAACGCGGGGGCATCCCGACCAACCTGCAAGTCCCAATGGGAACGGTTGAGCACAACGCCGTCAGAACGGACATTTGCAATGGCCCCCAAATCAACGTCGGCATAGGTCCAGCCCGGCATGCACAGCTCTGCTGCGGCCATTACGCCTGTTGATGGAAAGCCAACATCAGGCGGGCAAAAGATACCACCTGCACCCACACAGGATCCCAAAGCATCACTCCATTTGGCGTCACCAACGATCGACGACATAACTGTCACACACTGATTCTCTAATGCGCGCGCCATCGCGCCAGTACGAACACGCCAATATCCAGCCAATGCCTCAGTCACGCTAGGTACTGCAATGATATCACAGCTTTGCAGCGCATGGCCTAGCAGCGGAAACTCACTATCATAACAAATCAAGATACCGATCCGGCCCAAAGCCGTATCAAAAACCTGAAGCGGCCCACCACCGATTACATCCCAGACCTCGCTCTCAAATCGGGTCATGATCTGTTTGTCCTGAACACCTATCTGGCCATTTGGCGTGATTAACCGCGCGCGATTCACCGGACGGGTTTGCGTCGCGGCAGGTGCGGAGGCCGCAACAATATGTACACCGTGTTCCGCCGCCAACCGCACGTGCAGTGCATCTATCTCTGGCAATCGATCCGACACCGAAAACAGCGATTTTTCTAGATCTCCCGCCACGTCCAACCCATCCAGCGTGGCAACTTCCATCGCGCCATATTCGGGAAACACGAGCAAATCAGCGCCCTGCCCGGCTGCCTCAGCCACCCAGTTTGCGGTTTTGTCTTCAAATTGCGCCCAAGATTCCAGCACATCTAACGGATAAGAAGCAGTTGCGATTCTCATGAGAATTATCGCTCCAATTGAATTTGGTTGACCCTTTGCAGTCTGCCCCGACCAAAACAAACCAGCAATAGGCTTAACCTCAGCCTTGACGCCTTTAGGATGCATCCCCACAACGAACCGATAAAAAAGGGACCAGATATGCAAATGAAAGGCATCAGCCTGCGCGGACTTGAGGTATTTGAAGCCCTCGCACGCAGTGGCACCGTCGCACAGGCCGCGCTTGATACCGGGCTTAGCCAGCCCGCGGTGAGCCAACAGATGCGCAACCTTGAGACTGCACTATCGACTACATTGATCGACCACTCCCGCCGCCCTATGCGCTTAACGCCAGCTGGCCGCGGCTTCTTGCGCCACGCGACGGCTGCGCTATCTGAGCTCCGCCTCGCCACATCAGAAGTCTCGATCATGGATTTGGCCCACTTATCCGAACTCAACCTTGGTGTCATTGATGACTTTGACGATGATCTAACCCCACGCCTTGCGGTTATTTTGGCCGATAGTATTGCGGGTTGCCGCTTTCGCCTCAGCTCAAAGAGCAGTCTGGATTTAGTGCGAATGGTTTGTGCGGATGAACTTCATATGGCGATTGCTGCCAGCACCCATGAAACACATGAAAAGCTGGTGGAATATCCTTTGGTCCGTGACCCGTTGATCTTGGTGATGCCCAAGGAATGCACAGAACATCCCCAAACGTTACTAGAATCCACATCTGATTTGCCATTCTTGCGCTATGAGAGCGATCAGCTGATTGCCCGCCAGATCGAAGAATTTCTAAAAAGAGAGTGGGGGCCATTGGCCGCGCGATTCGAGATTGGCAGCCATCTGGCATTAATGTCGATGGTTGCACATGCTACGGGCTGGACGATCACTACACCTCTGGGGTTTATGCGCGCGGCGCGTTTTCACGACCGCCTCTCTGCGCACCCCCTGCCTGGTGCAGGTGACACACGCCAGATTTCGCTGTTTACGGGGTCAGATTGGAAGGGCGACGTGCCACGCGACATCACAAATGCCTTCCGCGGTTTGATCGAACGACGCATGATCAGCCCTGCCATTGAACAGATGCCTTGGCTTGAGGGCCAACTTCACCTTTTGTAATCGGAGCAACCATGCCCAACATCGTCATTCTCACAGGTGCAGGAATTTCTGCCGAAAGCGGCATCGAAACATTTCGTGCCGAAACCGGCCTATGGGCGCAGCATAACGTCGAGGACGTCGCCACCCCCGAAGGGTTTGTCCGTGACCCCGAACTTGTGGTCAACTTCTACAATGCACGCCGCGCCCATGGTGCCAGCGCGTTGCCAAACGCAGCCCATGAAGCACTGGCAAGGCTAGAGGCCGAAAATGACGGCGAGGTGCTGATCGTCACGCAAAATGTTGATGACTTGCATGAACGGGGTGGCGCGCAAAATGTGCTGCACATGCATGGCTCGCTGGGATCGGCGCTATGTGCGTCCTGCGAACACCGCTGGCCAGCCCCTATGGAAATGAATGTAGGCGATGCTTGCCCCGCCTGCAGCGCGCCCAGCGCACGGCCTGACATCGTATGGTTTGGCGAAATCCCCTATCAGATGGACCGGATCATCGACGCCCTTGGTCGTGCGGATATTTTTGCGGCCATCGGCACGTCGGGTAATGTCTATCCAGCTGCCGGTTTTGTGGCCGAAGCCGCACGCATTGGCGCACAAACTGTGGAAATCAATCTGGAATCTTCAGCGGTTGGTTCGCAGTTTGATAACGCCATCCTGGGCCCCGCCACGCAGACAGTGCCTGCATGGGTAGACGATATCCTAGAGGGCAGCTAAACGCGTCTTAGCGAGTTAGATCAACAGGAACGATAATTTCGATCTCGCCTGCCTGCTCAAACACCAATGTCACGGGCACCAATTGCCCCTGGCTCAGTGGCGCATCCAATCCCATGAACATGAAATGATCACCCCCGCGCTCGAACGCGTGGCTGTCACCATCCGCCAGCGGCACGCCACCCTCGATCTCACCCATGCGCATGACGCCATTTGCATCTTCACTATGGCTGTGCATCTCAACGCGGCCCGACAGCCCCGATCGCACAGCGATCAAGCGGTCATTGGTTCCGGTTTGATTGCGCAGCACCAAAAACGCTGCAGCGGACTTTGACGTCGGCAAGCTGCTGCGCAGATAGGGTTCTTCAACCGTAAACGCCGCCGTGTTCTTGTCTAACGGGGACATTTTCACTGACACCACCGCCATGATCACAGCAATCACCGCGAATAAAACAACAACACCTACCGTCGATTTTGGATTTGGCATGAACAGTTCCCTTAAATTGATTGGGGTAGCCCCCCACATGGCACGGAAAAATGGCACGTTAAACGAAAACGACCCCGAGCCTGCAATCAGGTCGGGGTCGTTCTAATTCATAACAGGCTGGCGCTTAGGAAGCGGCTTCGGCCTGAACGCTGGATTTTGCGATCGCTTTTTTGATCTTCAGCGCGGCGTCGGACAATTCAGCGTCTTTTGCTTTTGCAAGGAACAGGTCCAGACCACCACGGTGATCAACGCTGCGCAGAGCAGCTGCTGAGATACGCAGTTTGAAACCACGACCCAACGCTTCGGACTGAAGTGTTGTGTCGTTCAGGTTTGGCAAAAACCGACGGCGCGTGCGGTTTTTGGCGTGGGATACGTTGTTGCCCGACATCGGGCCTTTTCCGGTCAATTCGCAGCGGCGCGACATGGGTTCATCCTTTTGGTTCGACGCGGTGCCACACAATGAGCACCACAGCTAATGAGGCCACACCACCGGCGACCCGTAAATTGGTTTGCAGGCTTTAGGAGGAATCGCCAGACAGGTCAACCCGAGAAGCCCGCTTTCTCTACCTTACGCGCGCAAATCTTGCACAAACGCAGCGGCAGCGGCTGCTGGCTCCTGCTCACCAGCCGCAACGGCATCACTGAGACGCAAAAGTGCTGCACGTGCGTTTGACGTCTCAAGCTGCGCTAGCAACGCATTTCTCACCGCATCCTCAAACCAATAGCGCGCTTGTGCCGCTCGCGTTTGGCTCCAAAATCCATTTTCGCGTCGCCATTTTGACAGATTCTTTAGCGTTTCCCAAACCTCGGGCAACCCGCGTTGCTCTAGCGCGGATACGGTCATCGCGCAGGGATACCCCTCCGGGTCTTGCGGGCGTTTGCGCATCAAACGCAGCGCACCCGCATAGTCGGCCTGCGTACGGGTCGCAGTGGCCTTGAGATCGCCATCAGCCTTATTGACCACAATAACATCCGCCATCTCCATGATGCCACGTTTGACCCCTTGCAGCTCATCGCCCCCCGCAGGTGCAAGCAACAGCAAGAACAGGTCTGCCATTTGCGCCACCACGGTTTCGGATTGGCCAACACCCACAGTTTCAATCAGCACAACATCAAAACCAGCGGCTTCGCACAGTGCCACTGCCTCGCGCGTGCGCCGTGCCACACCGCCTAAATGAGTTTGGCTGGGGGATGGACGGATAAACGCATTCGGATCACGGCTCAATAAATCCATACGGGTTTTATCCCCCAAGATTGATCCGCCCGAACGCGATGAACTGGGATCAACTGCCAATACCGCCACCCGCAGCCCCTGCCCTGTCAACATAAGGCCGAAGCTTTCGATAAATGTAGACTTCCCCACACCCGGCGTTCCAGACAGGCCGATGCGCAACGCTTCTTTGTTCTGACCAAGCTCCGCCAACAACTGTGTGGCCTGCACGCGGTGATCATCGCGGCCGCTTTCAACCAAGGTAATCCCCCTCGCCAACGCACGCCGCTCACCTGCGCAAATGCGTTTTGCCATATCAGTGATGTCCATGGGAGGTCCTCCGCGCCGTTCCTGTGTGTTTTTCACGCCCCGCGCAAAGAATGTCCAGCCTTGCCCCGCCTCTGCCCAGCGCCGATAAGACGCGTATGAAAACTGCTCTGCCCATCGACGAAGTCATGCCCGAAGTCTTGGACGCCCTGCGCGGCCACGGCCGTCTTGTCCTTCAGGCCCCCCCTGGGGCGGGTAAAACCACCCGCGTTCCCCTTGCTATGCTAGAGGCGAACCTCACATCGGGGCGCATCCTGATGTTGGAACCCCGCCGCCTTGCCGCACGCGCCGCCGCTGAACGTATGGCGCAGACATTGAGCCAAGAGGTCGGACAAACGGTAGGATACCGCGTCCGTGGCGCATCTGCAGTGTCCAAATCCACCCGGATCGAAGTCGTCACCGAGGGCATCCTCACCCGAATGATCCAAGAAAACGCTGAACTGCCCGGTATTGGCGCAGTGATCTTTGACGAATTCCACGAGCGCTCCCTCAATGCTGATCTAGGGTTGGCCCTATGTTTGGAAATCGCTAGCGCCCTAAGGGACGATCTCATGCTGATCGCCATGTCCGCGACATTGGACGCCGCACCAGTCGCCAAGCTGATGGAGGCACCCATCGTAACCTCGGCCGGGCGCAGCTTTCCGGTGACGTCTCATTGGTTGGACAAACCGCTCGCCAAGACGGTGCGCTATGAACAGGCTGTTACCGATCTGGTGTTACATGCCGTCGGCGAAACAAGCGGCTCTGCGCTGGTTTTCCTCCCCGGTGAAGGCGAGATCAGGCGTGTTGAGCGGTTGCTCGGCCAGCAAGTCCCAAAAGGTTGCACCGTCGCACCGCTGTTTGGCGCGATGGATTTTAAGGCGCAGCGCGAGGCGATCAATCCTGCTGCCTCAGGGCGCAAAATAGTTCTGGCCACGTCTATCGCTGAAACATCCTTGACCATTGAAGGCATCCGCATTGTTGTGGATGGCGGGCGCTCCCGTCGTGCTGAATTCAACCCTTCCTCAGGAATGTCGCGCCTGATCACAACCCGTGTCACACAAGCTGAAGCCACCCAACGCGCAGGCCGTGCGGGCCGCGTAAGCGAAGGCGTGGCCTACAAGCTATGGACTCGCGGCGAAGACGGTGCGTTGGCTGCCTACCCTCCCGCGGAGATCGAAAGCGGCGATTTGAGCGCCTTTACACTGGAGTTGGCTCTCTGGGGCGCACAGGCAACTGAATTGGCCTTTGTAACGCCACCCCATGAAGGACGCTTGCAGGAAGCCAAGGCATTGCTGCAAATGTTGGGCGCGCTGGACACCAACCACCACATCACCCCCCATGGCCGCAAGTTGGCACAACTACCACTGCATCCCCGCCTCGCGCATATGGTGGCGCGTGGTGGCCGCAAGGCAGCAACATTGGCAGCAATCCTTGCGGAGCGCGACCCCTTGCGTGGTGCGCCGCTAGACCTGATCCACCGCATGCGCGCGGTTGCAGGGGAACGTGTGCCCGGTGAAGTTCACCACGCCACCCTCGCCCGCATCCGCCAAGAGGCCAAACGCCTAGCCCGCGCCACCGCGCATGATGGCCCCGAAGACATTGGTTCATTGGCAGCCCTAGCCTACCCCGACCGGATCGGCTTGCGGCGCAAAGGCGACGGCGCGCGATTTGTTTTATCCGGCGGTAAAGGCGCGGTTATTCCAGCGGGCGACCCCTTAGCAGGGGAACGTTTGATCGTTGCCACAGACCTTGATGGCGATCCACGTGAGGCACGCATACGCCAAGGCACCGCATTGTCGGAAACCGAACTGCGCGATGCCTTTTCAAACCAGATCGCGTGGCATGACCACTGTGCGTGGTCACGTCGTGAGGGCCGCGTTGAAACGCGCCGCCAAGAACGTCTTGGCGCACTGGTGCTGGATGATCGTACTTGGAGCGATGCCCCCCAAGAAAACGTTGCACAGGCAATGTTGGCTGGCGTGACGCAATTGGGCCTGCGCCCCGACAAAGCAGCAGCGCGTTTCCTGCGCCGAGCGGCATTGGTCGCCGATCAGCAAAATTTCCCGGATTTTTCCGAACTCCATCTGATGGAAACCTTGGAAGACTGGCTATTGCCCCATTTGGGCAACACGCGCAGCACTACTGATTGGAAACGCTTTGATCTGCTGCCTGCCCTGCGCGCGCGTCTAGATTGGGATCAACAACAGCTGCTAGATCGCGCTGCGCCTGCCCACTTCGAAACACCCCTTGGGCGACGTATCGCAATTGATTACGATGGCGACACACCGCAAATCGCTGTGCGCTTGCAGGAAATGTTTGGCGTGACGCGCCACCCGCAGATTGGCGGACAGCCCTTGCAGGTCACGCTATTGTCCCCTGCCCAGCGTCCCGTTCAGGTAACGATGGACCTGCCACGGTTCTGGGAAGGTTCCTATGAGGATGTGCGCAAAGACATGCGTGCCCAATATCCGCGCCACCCTTGGCCGGATGATCCGCGCACCGCTGACCCAACTGTAAGGGCCAAGCCGCGCGGCACCTGATTTAGCTGCTTTCACTGGCCAGTTTGGGCCATTCCACGTTGAATTTGCCCTCTTGGTCAATCCGCTCAAATCCATGCGCACCAAAGAAGTCGCGCTGTGCCTGAATGAGATTGGCCGTGCCGCGCGCGCGGCGCATGCTGTCATACCACGCAAGGGACGCCGACAAGGCAGGCAGCGGTGCGCCCAGCGCGACACCAGCCGCAACCGTGCGCCGCAAAGCGGGTATCGTTTGGGCCAGGGTCGCAACCATCGCTGGTGCCAAAATCAAATGACCCTCTGGCAACTCATCCCTAAAGGCCTGCGCGAAATCATCCAACAGAGCTGACCGAATGATACACCCTGCACGCCAAATTTCCGAAATGCGCGCCATATCCAACCCCCACTCAAATTCCTCGGATGCAGCGGCAAGGACACGAAATCCCTGCGCATGCGCCAGAATGCGCGCAGCCAAGAATGCGGATGCCAGATCGTCACCATCTGGCACCTCTGCAGGCAATGTACCTGCACTAAGAACCGTCTCTGCCACTTCACGTGTTGGTTTTTCTGACGACCATCCCCGCGCGCCAACTGCGGCCTCAATTGCGCTGGCCGATTGGCCCATCTTCAACGCCTCGATGACCGTCCAGCGGCCAGTGCCTTTTTGCCCCGCACGATCAAGGATGACATCCACCATCGGCTGGCCCGTTTCAGGGTCCATAGTTTGCAAGGCTGCGGCGCTGACCTCAATCAGGTATGAGCTAAGCGGACCGTCTTGCCATCCCTCAAACAGCGCGCCAATGCGCGGCGCATCCCAGCCGGCACCATCGCGCAAAATGCCGTAAAGTTCGGCGATCATCTGCATATCGGCGTATTCGATCCCGTTGTGCACGGTCTTTACAAAATGTCCTGCCCCATCTGGCCCAAGGTGCGCCACGCATGGATCACCTTCAAACCGCGCCGCAATTGCTTCGGCCATCGGCTTTAGTTGCTGCCAGCTGTGCGCACTGCCACCAACCATCATGGAGGGACCATGGCGCGCGCCCTTTTCACCGCCAGAAACACCCATGCCGACAAAATGCGCGCCCGTACCACTGAGACGATCAAACCGGCGGCGGGTGGCGTTGAAATCAGCATTGCCGCCATCGATGATGGTATCGCCGTCTTCTAATAGCGGCAGAACCGCATCGATCATCGCGTCCATCGGAGCGCCAGACGGGATCATAAACAGGATGGTACGTGGCGTTTTGAGGGCGCTTAAAAAGCTTTCAAGCGTTTCAGTCGCTGTGATCTGTGCCTCTAGCGTTCCCGCCTCTTGCACAAAATTCGCAATCCAGTCGACCTCGCGGTTGGTGACCGCGACGTGAAATCCTTTTTCTGCGAGGTTGAGCGCAAGCGCGCTGCCCATTGTCCCTAACCCGTACACACCGATATCGGCTTTTGCTTTGGTCATGGGACCTCCTCATTTCGCAATTTCACTACGACAATTGGGGGTTTTAGCGATGCGGCGCAAGGCCTAGCTGCGCAGGCTTTCTGGACTGCGAGGTTTAGCACCTGTCTGCTCGGCCTGTTTTACCGCCAAAAGCATCGCTTCACACAATGGCGTTTTTACAGATTTCTCGCGCCCCATTGCGATGATCCGGCTTTGCAATGCGTCAATCTCGGTGATCCGCCCCGCAATTAGATCATGCGCCATAGATGTGCGGGCCTCAGGATCAATGGTTAGCATCTTTGCAGCCACGCGACGAAACAACGGCGTGGGCAGGCGTAAAATATGAGGAACCAATGCAACGGGAACAGGCGTTGTGGGACGTACCGCGCAATTATGCGCGCGCAACACGCGCAGGGCTTCGGCCATTTGATCCGCCATCAAACGCCGCCATGGGCGATTAAGCAGCTGCTCATGAAGGGTCAGCCCTGAAAGGGCGTTTGGCGCATTGTTGAGGTTGAGTAGGAATTTGCCCCACTGCACCGCCTCGATTTCGTCGCTTTGGGTTACATCCAGACCAGCTACGCTCATCAATTGATCGATGTTTGCAGGTCCTGCCCCAATGACAATATCCCCGCTAGAGGCACGGTGGAATTGCCCCAACGCCTTTGGCACCACGTTGAACGGCACCATGGCGGGGCGAATATCGTGGGACGGCAGCGCCGTGCGCAAAGTATCTGCATGGCCCATGCCGTTTTGCAAACTAACAATAATTGCATGAGGTTTTGCATGTGTCGCAATCTGATCTGCCATCTCGGCAGTTGCTGCGGATTTTACACAGACAAGAATCAGATCTGCATCAGCCAAAATTGCAGGGGCCTCATGCAGGTCCAATGCGTCAAGCGGCACAGATACATCCATGCCGCTATAATCGCTGAGCCGCAGACCATGGCTGCGCAGCGCATCCAAAATTCGGGCACGACCTAAAAAGCTGACGTGCAGTCCAGCATGCACCAGCAAACCACCAACATAGCAGCCAATCGCCCCAGCCCCCGCAATGACGATGCGGGGGGATTTTGTGGCGTTATTTTTCAAGGCACCACCGCATCACCGCTTTTTGCGCATGCAGACGATTTTCTGCCTCATCAAAGACAACCGAACGCGGTCCGTCCATCACGGCGCTTGTTGCCTCTTCGTCGCGGTGGGCTGGCAGGCAGTGCATAAACAGCGCATCGTCTTTGGCCTTTGACATCAGCTCCTCGTTGACCTGATAGCCGCGTAGTTGGTTGTGGCGCCGCTCGCGTGCGGACTGCGGATCATGCATGGACACCCATGTATCAGTGACCACCAAATCAGCGCCTTTAACGGCCTCGTTCGGGTCACGCACAGTGGTATAAAGCCCATCAAGTGCGCGCTCAGGGTCCAGCGGTTCGGGGCCAGTGAATACGAGATCAAAGTCAAACTGTTTTGCCGCATGGGCCATGCTGGCAAAGACGTTATTGCCGTCACCAGACCACACAACGCGTTTGCCTTTGATGGGTCCGTTATGTTCCTCGAACGTCATGATATCTGCCATGATTTGGCAAGGGTGCGTGCGATCGGTCAGGCCATTGATGACAGGTACAGTTGCGTATTCTGCCATCTCCAGCAGCGTTTGCTCTTCAAATGTGCGGATCATGATCAGATCAACATAGCGCGACAGAACGCGGGCGGTATCGGCGATTGTCTCGCCGTGGCCCAGCTGCATGTCATTACCAGATAGCACCATCGTTTGTCCGCCCATCTGGCGTACACCTACATCAAAGGAGACGCGCGTACGGGTAGATGGTTTTTCAAAGATCAGCGCAACCATGTGGTCCTTGAGGGGTTGATCATCGTCCAACGCACCGCGCGGGCGGCCTGCACGTGCTTCCTTCATTGAGGCAGCGCTATCGATGATACCCCGCAGTTCGGATTGATCTGTCTTATGGATGTCGAGAAAATGTTTCATGGTAATTCTTTACTTGGGATATTTTGGTCGGGGGAGATGCCCCCAACAGTCTACAATTTACAGGATGAAATCAGGCAGCGCCCAGCGATGTTGCAGCGCGGTCAAGGCGCGTCACCGCCTCAGCGATTTCTTCATCGGTGATATTCAACGGAGGCAGCAGACGCACAACATTATCAGCGGCGGGCACGGCAACCACTTCGGCTGCATAGCCCGCAGTGACCAAATCAATTGGCGCAACTTTACACTTAAGGCCCAGCATCAAACCCGCGCCGCGCACTTCCTCAAAGACATCAGGATGCGAGGCAACTAAACCTTCTAACTTTTGACGCAACAGGCCAGACTTGCGGTTCACCTCTGCCAGAAACGCAGGGTCAGCAACGATATCCATTACTGCACAGCCCACGGCACAAGCCATCGGATTGCCGCCGTAAGTCGAACCGTGTGTACCTGCCGTCATCCCGCTTGCCGCATTTTCGGTGGCCAGTACCGCACCAAGAGGAAAGCCGCCGCCAATACCTTTGGCAACCATCATAATGTCAGGGGTGATGCTCGCCCACTCATGGGCAAACAGCTTGCCAGTGCGGCCAACGCCACATTGGACCTCATCAAGGATCAACAGAATGCCGTTTTCATCACACAGATCGCGCATTTCCTTTAACGCGGCATCTGACAGCGGACGAATGCCGCCCTCGCCCTGAACCGGCTCAACCATAATTGCACAGGTCTGGTCGGTGATTGCCGCCTTCAACGCCTCTTCATCTTCGAATTCGAGATGCACAAATCCGGGCAATAACGGGCCAAAGCCCTTTGTCATTTTCTCAGACCCTGCAGCCGCGATCCCCGCCGAGGAACGCCCATGGAACGAGCCCGAAAACGTGATGATCTCAACCCGCTCTGGCTGGTCCTTGTCATAGAAATACTTGCGCGCCATTTTCACAGCCAACTCACAGCTTTCGGTGCCCGAATTGGTGAAAAATACCGTATCCGCAAACGTATGCGCGACCAGCTTATCGGCCAGCGCCTGTTGTTGTGGAATTTCGTACAAGTTGGACGTGTGCCAAAGTTTGCCTGCCTGCTCAGTCAGCGCAGCAATCAAATCAGGATTCGCGTGACCCAACACATTTACTGCAATCCCAGCACCCAGATCCAAAAACCGTCGGCCATCCGCCTCGATCAACCAAGTACCTTCGCCTTTTTCAAAACTCAGAGGGGCACGGGAATAAGTCGGCAGAATAGAAGCGATCATCTAGATCATCCTTTCAGGAAAGAGAGCCGCGAAAAGCACAAAAGGGCATGGGCGTTGCGGCGGGTCAAGTAAGTTTGGGGGGCGGTGCCCAATCAGGCACCAAGGATCAAACCCGCCAGCAGGCAGGTTACGGGCAGCAAATTAGCTGCTGCGTCGTCGTGACAAAGTATATGTACGTGTGATCATGAGGACGGTTTAACGCTTCAGTGGGCTTTTGCAAGTGCCTCGTTTGTTTACTTGCGAGGACGCGTCATTCCCGCCATAGCGGATGCATGTACCAACCCAGACAACAGAATAATGCACTGGCTGCTGCGCTGATCCTTTTCGCGACAGCCTTTATCGCAGCAACCACGCTGATGGCGAAAAGTCTCGGCACGGATACGCTGGGCCCAGCCCTGCCTGCCCTGCAGATCAGCCATGGCCGTTTCTTGTTTGCCTTTATGGCGCTCACCAGCGTTGCATTGGTCATGCGGCCAGAATTATCCAAACCGCGCTGGCGTTTGCACATCGCACGCACCAGTTTTGGCTGGGCGGGTGTAACACTTATGTTTGCCTCTGTCGCCTATATCCCGCTGGCCGATGCGACAGCGATTTCATTCCTTAACCCCGTGTTTGGCATGATGCTGGCGATCCCCTTGCTGGGCGAACAGGTTGGCCGCGTGCGTTGGTCGGCGGCGGTTCTTGCCTTAATTGGTGCGCTGATTCTGTTGCGGCCCACCCCAGACAGCTTTCAACCCGCTGCCTTGCTGGCCTTAGGCGCTGCAATGGTGATGGGGCTTGAACTTGTCTTCATCAAGAAATTGGCCGGTCGTGAAAATCCATTTCAAATTCTATTGGTCAATAATTTAATCGGTCTGTGCATCGCCACATGCGCGGTTCTGCCTGTCTGGCAAGTTCCGACTGGGCCACAATGGGCGCTTCTAGCTGGGATCGGCGTGTGCATGGCCGTGGCCCAAACCTGTTTTGTTAATGCAATGGCGCGCGCTGACGCCAGTTTCGTCGCGCCCTTCAGCTATGCCACACTTATTTTCGCAGCACTTTACGATGCCCTTTTTTACGGCGTTCGCCCTGATGGGGTCACGTATGTTGGCGCTGGCATCATCCTTGCGGGGGCATTTTGGCTGGCTTTACGCGAGGCGCGACTGAAAAAGCCGACCACAACCGCACCAACATCCGTCTGATCCCTTGCACCTGCCGCCACAGCCATTACTATAGGGGACTGAATTTTGCCAAAGCGGTCCAACCACGGGCCGCTTTTTACACTGGGGAAGCTTCCATGTCCTGGACCGATGACCGCGTTGAGATTTTGAAGAAAATGTGGGGCGAAGGCCAGTCCGCAAGCCAGATCGCCAAAGAGCTGGGCGGTGTGACCCGCAACGCCGTGATCGGCAAAGTGCACCGCCTTGGCCTGTCCAACCGCACCACGGCCGGTGCCGCTGCGAAAGCAGAGCCAAAAGCCAAAGTCGCCCCAAAGGCCAAACCGGCACCAAAGCCAAGTCCAGAGCCCACGCCGACACCAGCGTCCGCCAAGCCTGACCTGAAAACCGAACCGGCAATTGCGCCACAGCACAACATGCCAGCGCGCAAGCAGATCATTCCTGCGGGTCAACCACTGCCACCGCAGCCGTCCGCCAATGAAATCAGCCCAGAAGCCCTCGCCAAGGTCAACGAGATCGAAAAGAAGGCCAAAAAGATCAGCTTGATGGAATTGACCGAGCGGACGTGTAAATGGCCAGTTGGTGATCCCGCAACCGAGGATTTCTGGTTTTGCGGTCTTCCCGTCAAAACAGGCAAACCTTACTGCGAAGCACACGTAGGCGTGGCCTTCCAACCAATGAGCGCGCGACGCGATCGTCGCCGTTAGGCTACCCAAAGATAAAGAACGTCGCGCATATTTTGCGCGACGTCTGTGTTTTTAGACCCAGTAACTTAGACACGTCAAACAATCTGGCCCTAAGCGGAATCTACTTGCTCGGGCCCTTGAAAGCCTTCGTTGCAGACTTTTCGGATCTTGGTTCAATCTGTTCCAAGCCCGAGCGTGGATGGCCCCTCCATTACAAGTGTTTTTTTGGTGATACTTTGCGGTCATTTTAGTCAGTACAGTCGTAGGTCTGGCCTGTTTTTGCGACGACATCTTCGTGACTGGCCCTCCCTCTCATAGTTGCAAGCACTGCTTTCCCGGCGATGGATGAACTCCGCACGCGATGGTCCCTTCGGCTACTCAAGGGCGAAATGTGACCGAACTCGCGTAGCAAACTACGGATCATATTGACCATCTGCATGCGCTGCCTAACGATGGGGTCGCGGGTGGGATGGATCGGGAGAACGGCCTGCAGGTTCTCGGTTTTTGATTTAGACAAACCGCATTGTTGACCGTCATACAGCTTCGCAAATAGCCACCGCATCAACCGCATCTGTCTTACCGCGTTTGACATAGGGCATCACGTAGTTCGCAGGCGCCAGCCCCACATCCTGACCGAGCTTGCGCAAAGTGTGCCCTTAGTAGATGAGACGACCCGCAGGCTTCCAAGCCAGTTACGCAAAGGGGCAAAATCTCGAAGAACGCAAGTAGCTTCGCGCGTTTGATTGCCTAATTGAAGATCACGCGGCCGTTTTCGAAAAAACCGTGAACTTATAAAATATCCTTGGCCATCCACCTCATCCGGTTCAATAAATCATTCAACAACCAGTAACTTTTAGGCGTTTGTGAAGCGTGTGACAGGCATATTGACAAAAACTACAAATATAGTTTTATTAGGGATTATGATGAAACATGCCTCCGCTGCTCTCTCGCTCGCTGCTCTTGGTCACGACACCCGTTTGACAATCTTCAGGTTGTTGGTACGGGCCGGAAAAGACGGCTTGAATATCGGCGAGATTGGCCAACATCTGGGTATGGCTGCCTCGACGCTCGCGTATCATCTAAAAACCTTGGTTGATGCCGGACTTGTCACTCAAGAACGACAGGGGCGTCAGATTATCAACTGCGTTAATTTTGATATAATGCATCAAACGGTTTCCTTCCTGACCGCAGAATGCTGCGCAGGAGTGAAGCTCACACAGGAGGACGCGGCATAATCGGTGTCGTTGTTTTTTTCGTTCAAAAGAAACTATATATTTAAGGATATAGATATGATTAATACTGCTCTCAATGTCCGTTCTCGAACGACAGGCCTAGCTCATCAGATGTGGACGAAGGAAAAAGTCTGGCTGCTCTCCGCATTTTTGCTGGCTGGGCTCTTCGTTTTTGCACCAGCACTGGGCTTCACAACAACAAGTTTTGCTGTCCAGAATTTGCTAAACGTCGCCCCCTTCCTTGCTCTGTCCGTAGGAATCGCAGCTTACGCTGGCGCGACGGGCGCGGATGGTTTGATTGCTCGCGCCTTTACCGGATCACCTGCGGTCATGATTCTAATCGCTGCCGCTGCTGGCGGTCTTTCACCCTTTTGTTCCTGCGGTGTGATCCCTCTGATCGCTGCTCTGTTGGCCATGGGCGTGCCTCTGTCAGCAGTCATGGCTTTCTGGTTGGCATCCCCTGTGATGGATCCGTCAATGTTTCTGTTGACCTCAGGCACACTTGGTTTTGAGTTTGCCATCGCAAAAACGATCACCGCACTCGGCTTGGGTGTCTTCGGTGGATTTATCGTTCACATATTATCGCGCGCGGGAGGCCTGACTGATCCATTAAGAGAAGGCGTTGGAAATGGAGGTTGTGGTGGGTCAAAAATTCGTACAGCGCAACCCGTTGTCTGGAAGTTTTGGCGCGATAATGCACGGGTAACCAAGTTCTGGAGCGAAGGAATCAAGACCACTTTATTCCTCGCAAAATGGCTAACACTGGCCTTCATTTTGGAAAGCCTGATGCTGGCGTGGCTCCCTGCCGATCTGGTGGCAAGCACGCTTGGCGGCACCGGGATCGCTCCAATCGGGATAGCAACGCTTGTTGGAGTGCCCGCCTATCTAAACGGTTACGCCGCGCTGCCACTGGTTGGCGGGCTGATGGAGCAAGGTATGGCTCCCGGAGCAGGTCTGGCATTTCTGGTTGCAGGAGGGGTCAGTTCATTGCCCGCCGCCATTGCAGTCTGGGCATTGGTCAAGCGGCAAGTGTTCATCCTGTATCTTGGAATCGCGCTAACAGGATCATTTGCGAGCGGATTACTATTTCAGATTTGGACAACCCTCTGAAACGCCTAACGATTTAAACGAGGGTTGCAGGCCTTCATTGAACGGCCTGCAAAAATTTTCATCTCTCCAAAATCCTCTCTTTTTGCTCAAGAATGATAGCAGACACCCATGCATCGTATCGCATTGGTAGATACGGGATCCATTCGGTTAACGGACGCTTTTTGTTGGGTTGCGCGCCTTAAATTTGGGCGTTGAGATCGGCTCTGCCAGCAGATTAACTGCCTAGGAACAGATACTTGAATGGCGTCTAATTTTGCCATGTTGCCACTTATGGATTACCTCAAAAGAGGCATGTCGCGTCCCAGAACAAGCTTATCCAAAGCAAGACGGACTGTTTGGTCACTTGGGGTTTGCTCCCTCACCAAATGGTCCCGTGTCAAACTAAAGGTCACTTGAATTCAGCTCAATCTGGCCTCCAGCCGTCCTTCACTGCAATCACTATTTGGAAGCACTACTCTTCTTTCTTCTAAGTAAGCTTGTTTTGTAATCGCTAAATTTATCCGCCTCTTCAAACACGCAGTATTGAGTTGCTGAAACATGCCGGACATGGTCTGAACCTGTTGATGTTTCCACATAAGGTTTCCTATGTCTGCTCCTGATACGATCCGCGCCGCTGATGCCATTGCCCGACGTTTATTTGCTGCGGGGTGTCGCCATGCGTTTGGTATGCCCGGTGGCGAAGTCCTTACCATTGTGGATGCATTAGAATCCGCGGGCATCACGTTTATCTTGTGCAAACACGAAAACGCAGCAGGTTTCATGGCCGAAGCCGCATGGCACCAGACAGGTGCCCCGGGCATTATGGTGGCGACAATTGGACCCGGTGTATTGAACGGCGTTAATTCCATTGCAAACGCCTTGCAGGACCGCGTTCCACTAATCATCTTGTCAGGATGCGTTGACGCCCATGAAGCCGAAACCTACACACACCAAGTGCTTGATCAACAGGCCGTTTTGCGCCCGATAACCAAAGCGACATTTCGACTAAGTGCGGGTGCTGCCCACGTCATCGCCGACAAGGCAGTCGGCATCGCACTAGAAGGTCGCCCCGGTCCAGTGCACATTGATGTTCCGATCTCCACCGCTGATGCAACCATCCCTGCGCGCGCACCTGCGCCTAGATCAGCGCCTGTGCCTACCGCGCCTGCAGGTGAGGCACTGGCAACGGCCCGTGACTGGCTAGGCAGCGCACAACGCCCTGTAATGATTGTGGGTGTTGATGCGATGAATGAAGGTGCCAGCACCGCCATCACAGAGTTTGCGACCCGTTTCGGCATTCCCGTCATCACTAGTTACAAGGCCAAAGGTCTGCTTGATGAACGTCACGCCCTCTCGCTTGGTGGCGGTGGCCTGTCCCCGCGCGCCGATAGCCATCTGGTACCGTTTGTTCAAAAATCCGATCTGATCATCTGCGCAGGATACGATCCTATTGAAATGCGCCCCGGTTGGCGCGACATTTGGGATCCACGAAGTACCAATGTGATCGACATCACTGCTGCCCCAAATCATCACTACATGCATCAGTCCAGCCTCAGCATCATTGCTGATTGTGCGGCCAGCCTTTCCGCCATTTCAGATGGTATTAAGCCACAAGATACTTGGCCAAATGGCGAAGTGACTGCGATCAAAGACGCGCTCGCCGCTGACTTTCCGATTGACGACGCATGGGGCCCTGCCGCAATCATTGATACCTGCCGCGCCAACCTGCCCGACGATACCATCGCAACAGCGGATAGCGGTGCCCACCGTATCCTGCTGAGCCAGATGTGGCAGTGCACCCAACCGCGCGGGCTGCTTCAGTCTTCGGCGCTATGCACCATGGGTTGCGCCCTACCTCTGGCAATGGGCACGTCGCTCTGCGCACCTGAGCGCACTGTGGTTTCCTTTTCCGGCGATGCTGGTTTTTTGATGATCGCAGGTGAACTTTCAACCGCCAAAGAGCTTGAGATCAAACCGATCTTTATCGTCTTTGTTGACGCCTCCTTAGCGTTGATCGAGCTAAAGCAGCGCCAGCGGCAGTTGCGCAACGCAGCCGTAGATTTCGGCCAGCACGACTTTGCCGCCATGGGCCAGGCATTTGGTGGCGCAGGCCACACCGCAACCAACCGCGCCGAACTAAAGGCCGCGTTAAAATCAGCACAAGCAGCTGACACGTTCACCGTGATCGCCTGCTCAATCGAACGAGGCGCATATGACGGACGTATCTGAGAAAATGGGCGCATCTGAAACCACCGGTGCCTTGGACGGGCTGTTTGTTCTTGACCTGTCGCGCATCCTTGCTGGCCCTACTGCAACGCAAATGCTGGGTGATCTGGGTGCAACTGTAATCAAGGTTGAAAACCCCAAAACCGGAGGTGATGACACACGCGGCTGGGGGCCAAATTATGCCCGTAACGAAGATGGCTCAGCGTCTGATCTGTCGGCATATTTTATGTCTGCCAACCGCAACAAACAATCCATCGCGGTTGATATCGCAACTGCTGAAGGGCAAGATATCGTTCGTCGTCTTGCCGCAAGGGCGGATGTGATTGTCGAAAACTTCAAACCTGACGGGTTGGTGAAATACGGTCTTGATCATGCAACGCTGTGCGCAGCACACCCCGAACTGGTTTACTGTTCTATCTCGGGCTACGGCCAGACAGGGCCAAACCGCGAGAAACCCGGCTATGACTTGATGGCCCAAGGGTTTGGCGGCATCATGTCAATCACTGGTGATCCCGAAGGCGCACCCACCAAAGTTGGTGTCGGAATTTCGGATGTGATGTGCGGCATGTATGCGACAATCGGCATCCTGACTGCCCTACGACACCGCGATAAAACCGGGATCGGCCAACACGTTGAACTGGCCCTGATCGACAGCCAGATGGCATGGCTAATCAATGAAGGCCTCAACTTCCTCACATCGGGTGAGCTGCCGGCCCGCCGTGGCAATGCACACCCAAACATTGTACCATACGATGCGTTTGAGGTGGCTGACGGTCATTTTTTGCTGGCTGTAGGCAATGACGCACAATTTGCGCGGTTTTGCGATGTGATCAAGGTGCCCGATTTGGCGGCCAGCGATGACTTCAAAACCAATCTGTCACGCATTCAAAACCGCGACGTTTTGATGACCCACATAAAGCCAGCCCTCAAAACTTGGCGTAAAGACGATATTCTTGAAGCGTTACGCGCGGTGAAAGTGCCTGCTGGTCCGATCAACACTATCCAAGAAGCCCTTACCTCGGAACAGGCCAACGCACGCGGAACGGTTCGCAGCGTTAAAGCCGAAGGGATTGAAGGGGGGCAAGTCCAGTTACTGGGGAATCCGCTGAAATTCTCGGCGACTCCTGTGAAATATAACCGCGCGCCGCCACGGTTTGGTCAAGACACCCAAGAGGTTCTTGAAACATGGCTTGGTGATAAACCTAAGCAATAAGCCGCTTTTTCAAGCGTCAAGCGGCAGATTTGCGCTCAATTCGGGCGCAAGCCTGCCTGTTTTGAAATGCTATTCACGAAACCCCCTAGACGACTTCACGTTGCCGTGTGACAGCGCCCCCAGCCCTGCCTAGAAACGCTCTCTTGCTTTAAACATGTGGCAAGGGCGCACAATGTATGTAGCGCCAATTCTAAATAAAAGGTGCCGTTCCAGTGACCCAGATCGATATTTGTGCATGCCCTGTTAGCCTTACTTCTTCGGACGCTTTAGAGGACTGGAATGGTGTTATTCTTGGGTTGTTGTCACATGGCACACAGACCCCAGTTCACTTGGGCCGCTTAATGGAAGCAGAGCCTGATTTTGCCATGGGTCATGCCGCCCGCGGATTGTTCTGCCTGATGACTGGTCGCGCTGAGGTGCTGACGGCCGCACACGATGCCCTCGCGGCGGCAAAACGGTCAGCAGCACACACGTCAATCACTGCACGTGAGCAGGCTTGGATCAAGGCGCTAGAACTTTGGCTAAACGGACAGCCCTCTGCAGCAATCGCCGCAATAGAAAACCTGCTGCGCGCCCTGCCCCATGACACGCTTTCAGCCAAGCTAAGCCATGGCATACGTTTTATGTTAGGCGACAGTGCGGGCATGCGCCGCTCGGTCGAGCGCGTGCTCGACGCCCATGGCACCGATCACGCTTGTTACGGATATCTAATGGGGTGTCATGCCTTTACCCTTGAAGAGACTGGAGAATACGACCGTGCAGAAACGACAGGCCGCACTGGCCTACAGTACGCCGCTGATGATGCTTGGGGTTTGCACGCTGTAGCGCACGTCTATGACATGACAGCGCGGGCAAACGATGGCATCGCCCTCATTGAAGACAACAGCTTTGCTTGGAAGGGATCAAACAACTTTCGCTATCACGTCTGGTGGCACAAGGCGTTGCTGCACATGGAACGCGGCGAGCTGGACGTCGCCCTAGGACTGTATGATGCGCAGATCCGTGCAGATAAAACCGACGATTACCGTGACATTTCGAATGCCACGTCTCTGTTGATGCGGTTGGAGCTGGAAGGAATGAACATCGGGCGTCGCTGGGAAGAACTGGCTGATTTCTCTGAAAACCGTGTTGAGGACGGATGCCTGGTGTTTGCGGACCTTCACTATCTGCTGGCCCTCACAGGGGCCGATCGCGGCCCTGCACGGGACGCAATGACAGCGCGGTTCGCACGGGACGCTGCCAAAACAGGAGAAATGCCTGCACGTGTCGAAGCCCCCGGCACCGCCGCCCTTGCTGGCCTAAACGCGTTTTCTGAGGGACGGTATGATACTGCGTTCCTTAACCTAGCGGCGGCGCGCCCCTTGATGCCGACAATTGGTGGTAGCCACGCCCAGCGTGATGTATTCGAACGCATGACAATCGACGCAGGTCTGCGCGCAGGCCGCTATGATGCCACCGCTGCCATCCTGCGAGATCGTCAAAAGTTGCGCGGCGGCCATATTGATCGCTTTGCAGCTACACGTTTTGAAAAACTGAACATCGCTCGCGGCATCGCAGCGCAATAGACCGGATTACCCACACAGATGACGCTTGCTGCTACTAACGCTATGCCCCGAAATACCCAATCTGCTGCAGTTGCGGCTTCTGCAGCTGTGCCTAGAGTGCGAGACCTGCGGCTGGATTTCTTTCGCGGCATCGCCATGTTCATCATTCTCATGGCCCATACACCCGGAAATTTCTTAACGTCGTGGATACCAGCGCGCTGGGGATTTTCGGATGCGACCGAGATGTTTGTGTTTTGCTCTGGTATGGCCTCGGCGATTGCGTTTGGCGGCGCATTCAAACAATCTGGTTGGGTGCTGGGCACAGCGCGCGTCGGTTTTCGCGTCTGGCAAGTGTACTGGGCACATCTGGGATTGTTCATTGCAGTTGCAGCCCTATTAGCGGGTTTCGACTATTACGGCGGGTATGGCAAAAACTATATCGGCTCATTGAACCTGTGGAAATTCTTTGCTGATCCAGCGGTACCCCTGCTGGGACTGGTCACACTAACGTATGTGCCGAACTATTTTGACATCCTGCCGATGTATATGGTGGTACTCGCCATGATGCCAATCATCATGGCCCTGCAACGCATTCACACGGGTTTGGTGTTTGTATTTATGGCAGCTGTCTGGCTGGCTGCTCAGACATCCCTCTGGGGGGATGCGCATTTGGCCTTACCAGCCGAGCCGTGGTCAGAACGCAAATGGTTCTTCAATCCGTTCGGTTGGCAACTTATCTTCTTTACAGGCTTTGCGCTGATGCGGGGGTGGATTCCAAAACCACCCGTGCATATCGCCTTGATCGTTATTGCAGCAATCATCGTTATCGCCAATATCCCACTTAGTAATATCGGTGTGCGGGCCATTGCACGTGATTGGTTCTTTGTGACTGAAACAGGTAATCCGGTCATTAGCGCGCGTGTCGCACTCAAACCGTTTATCGATAAAAGCGATTTTGGCTTGTTTCGATTTATCCACTTTCTGGCGCTCGCGTATTTGGCATGGGTGCTGGCCGGCGATAAAGGCAACAACCTGCTGGCACGCGGTACTGGCATTCTGGCCCTCATTTGGGGGCATGCGCTCAAGATCATTCTGAAGGTTGGCCAACAGTCACTCGCAGTGTTTGTCGTGTCTATGTTCACTGCCCGCGTGATGGGCTTCGTGATGGACCAGGTTGGACGCGGGACGGGCATGACATTGCTGGTTAATCTGGGCGGAGCGCTGTTGTTGATCGCTACAGCCTACGGCGCTGGATGGTTCAAATCTCAACCTTGGAAGCGGAAACCCTGATGCTGCGCCGTGATGTTTTAAAAGCCTTGGCCGCATTGGCCGCCGTTCCAGCAGCTGCTTTGGCCGCTGACGCGCCTTTGCAAACAGGAACACCTGTTCCGTTTAACGACCAAACCGTGCGCCAACGTGCGCGCGCATTGGCAGCCCAAGATTATGCGCCTCGCCCAACTATCCCGGACGAATGGCAAAACATCAGCTATGATCAGTACCGCAAAATTTGGTTTGATACCCGCAATGCACTTTGGGAAAATACCGATCGCCCGCAGCGTTTGGATGTCTTTCCGCCGGGCTTGTATTATCCTCAAGCTGTTGAAGTGAACATCGTTGAAGATGGCACAGAAAGCCCGTTGTTGTTTGATCTTGATGTTTTTGATCGAACCGACATGTTTCCTGATCTCCCCCTTAACGATCACATGGGGTATTCAGGTCTGCGCCTGCGGGCCGATTTGCTAGGGTCTGGTATTCATACTGAATATGCTGTTTTCCAAGGTGCCAGCTATTTTCGTGGCATCGGAACCGGCGAAACATATGGGCTGTCCGCACGCGGCCTTGCCCTAAAAACCGGCGACCCGATGGGCGAGGAATTCCCTGATTTCGTCGCGTTCTGGTTAGAGACACCTAACGCGTCGGACAAATCAGTGACCCTTCATGCGCTGATGGACAGCCCTAGTTGCACAGGTGCCTTTCGGTTTGAAATCACCCACGGTGATGAGATGGACATGGAGGTCGAAGCAACGATATTTGCCCGTACAGAACTAGCGCACGTAGGGATTGCCCCGCTCACCTCTATGTTCTTGTTTGATGGCACAGATCGCGCGCGGTTCTCTGATTTCAGGCCCAATGTGCACGACAGTGATGGTCTCCTGATCCACAATGGCGCAGGCGAAGTCATCTGGCGGCCTCTTGCCAATCCTCAGACCCTGCAAATTAGCGCGTTTGGCGACAACAACCCAAAGGGCTTTGGCCTGATGCAGCGTAAACGCACATTTGGCGATTTCAATGATCTAGAAGCCCTTTATCACAAACGCCCTTCTGTCTGGATCACCCCGCGCGGTGACTGGGGTGAAGGATCAGTGACGTTGGTGGAGATTCCCGCCGATCTAGAGATTTACGACAATATCGTGGCCTATTGGCGCCCCTCCGCCCCCATCAAAGGCGGAGATGAACATGAAATGCGTTATCGTCTGCAATGGGGTGCTGACCCATCTCCGGCAATGCCAGCCCTACTGCCTGTGCACCGTTCTGCAATGGGCGGACGTCCCGAAGGCGGCTTGTTGATGGTGATTGATTTCGAAAACGGCGAAGTCTTGCCAGAGGATCTGGATGAGGTGGATGTTATTTTGCGCAGCAGCCACGGGACAACGACTCCTGGCATTTTACAGCGCAATCCAGAAACCAATGGCCCTCGTCTTGCGTTTACATTTGATCCGCAAGACGCAAGGTATTCCGAATTTCGCGTGCAGTTGCGCACAGCTGGTCACACCATCAGCGAAGTATGGCTATACCGTTGGACCAAAACCGGATGAGTGACATCATGACGCCCTCATGCATGCCCGATCAGGCACCACTCGTGGCCCATGAACAGACCTTGAGACAGGTTCCCAAGGCAGCGGTTCCTGTGCAAATCGTTCCCAAAAACCTCTGGCGGACGGCCACGTTTGCCCCTGCCCTTATTGGCACTGCTTTGTTGATGTACGGCCTCTACGGCTGGCTGGCGAATGGCGGCATGAGCGGAATGGAATGGGCCCTGTTGAGCATGATCGGTGCAACATTTGTTTGGGTTTCTTTGTCTGTCAGCACAGTCGGTGTGGCCATCGCTGGCTTGCTTGCACGTGTGCGTGCTGACGAACGCCCAGCAGGCATCGTGAAGGGTATTGATATCGCCCTTTTAGTGCCAATCTATAACGAAGTACCTCAGAACGTTTTTGGCAATGCTGTAGCCATGCTCCATGATTTGGCCGCGCGCAACGGGCCACACAACTACACACTATTTGTCCTTTCTGACACCCGCGATGACGCGATTGCCGCCCAAGAATGGCAAGCCTTTGAAGACCTGCGCGCCCATGCCCCTGAAGGGTTTTCCGTTCACTACCGCCGACGCGCCATGAACACCGACAAGAAAGTCGGCAACATTGCGGAATGGACCCGTGGTTGGGGGGCCGCCTATGAGGGCATGGTTGTTCTAGACGCCGACAGCCTGATGAGCGGGCGCGCGATTGAGCGTCTGGCATCTGAACTTTCCAGCGATCCACATGCGGGCCTGATCCAGACCTTCCCGATGCTGATTGGTGCGCAGACTGTCTTCGCGCGGCTACAGCAGTTTTCAAACATCGCATATGGCTGGTTACTGGCCGAAGGGCTTGCCACGTGGGCGCGTTCGGAAGGAAACTATTGGGGGCATAATGCCATCATCCGCACGCGTGCCTTTGCCGATAGCGCTATGCTGCCGCGTTTGCGCAATGAACTCATCCTGAGCCATGATTTTGTCGAGGCTGGGTTGCTGCGCCGCGCAGGATGGGGGGTCCGGTTTTTACCGCGTGTAACTGGTAGCTTTGAAGAAACTCCCGCGACGCTAATTGATTATGTGATCCGTGACCGCCGTTGGTGCCGCGGCAACCTGCAGCACTTGCGCTTATTGGGTACGAAGGGGTTGCACCCTGTATCGCGTTTCCACCTGTTTCACGGCGCTGTCGCCTATCTACTGAGCCCGGCTTGGTTCTTCTTACTCATTGTGTGGGCGCTGCTGGGCAAAGACTCCGAGACCAACGTCATCCGCTATTTCAACGAGGCAAATCCTCTGTTCCCCGATTGGCCCCCTGCCATGAGCCACATCGACAGCGCCGTGTTTTTGGTGATCATGTACGCGATGCTGCTCACGCCGAAAATTGCGGGTGCGGGGATCATTGCAGCCACGCCGCGTGCCGCGCGCCTGTTTGGCGGAGCATGGCCGTTCCTTGGCAGTTTCACCGTC
Organism: Sulfitobacter sp.; assembly: GCA_033851935.1. Classification (GTDB taxonomy): domain Bacteria; phylum Pseudomonadota; class Alphaproteobacteria; order Rhodobacterales; family Rhodobacteraceae; genus Sulfitobacter. Next base: position 77,211 of record JAWSVL010000008.1, on the reverse strand, counting down.
GAGGTTGCGCTTTCGGTGGCCTATGCGCCCATCATGATGATCCAGCAGAGCAAGGCAGTTTTGCGCGCCCTAACCACCAAACAAGACGCGTGGGCCCCTCAAGCGCGTGACGCACGTCAGCATAGCTCGGGCACGTTAATCAAATTCCATTGGGTCGAGATGGCGTTGGGGATGGTACTGCTCAGCGGGCTTATCGCTGGTCTAATTTCTGTCTGGTTGGTACCGATTGTTGCAAGCTTGGTGATGGCTGTTCCGCTATCGGCACTGTCCGGTGTGCAAATATCAAAACGCGCGCCTGCGACTTTCCGCCTCGATAGCCCCTACACTTTGCGCGAACCTGCCATTGTAAAACGCGCCATGCGCGAGCGGGCCCGCCTTGAAACTGCGCTGGCACCGGTGAAACACCCCGCCGAATAATCCAAGAAGAACAAAAACGCCCGCCAGATCACTCTGGCGGGCGTTTTTCTATGTCAGGTCTGGGCCTGTTATGAGGTCACTTGCTCCCGCAGGATCGACGCCGTCAGCGAAAGCATCAGGTAAATTCCGCCAAAGATCAGGAACGCCAAGATGGTGTTCTCAAACTTACGTGGATAGCTTGGCTCTTCGCTGGGCACGGGACGCACGGCGACGGTCAAATAACGCACCTGACGGCTTGCTTCGGTGCGGGCCTGTTCCAGTCCTGTCTGGGCAAGTTGCAGATTAGTATCTGCATTCACCAGATCAGCCTGAGCCAACTGCAGGCTCACCGCCTGTTGTGCTAACGAATTGTTACCCTCGGTTGCGTTGTTCATCCGGTCATTGAGTTGCGCCAATGCGCCCTCTAAACGGCGAACATCCCCTTGAGCACCTTCTACTTTCGCACGGTTAGGTCGGGCATTATCCAGCAATGCTGCAAGTTCCAGCTGCTTTTCGATCATCAACGTTTCGTAGTTGGTGATTTGGGTCCGGATGGCAGCAATCACCGCCTCAGGGTCCACACCGTTTTCGACTTGTAGCTCTATCAAACGTTGCTGTGCCTCGCGCCGCGCTGTGGTGGCTTTTTCAAAGCCAATCTCGGCATCGGTCATCCCGCTGTCACGTTTCGCTTGGCTCAGGTTGTTCACCCGGTCTTCCGCGTATGTCAGCAAGCGTTCAGAGAATCGCGTCGCAACTTGTGGATCAGCGGCGATAACCTCCATGCGGATCACACCTTCAGTGGGGTCATACCCGATTTTGATGTGTTTCTTGTAAAGCTTGTAGGCTTCTTCATTTGTTGGATCTGCTGTCAAACGCTGGATCGGATCAACATCGCTGTTTGCAAAGTGATCTTTGAAACCTGCATCACTGTCCAGCCGCAACATCGCGTCTTTGGACTGCAAGTAGGCTTGGGTCGCAATACTATCGGCCGAGTTCGCAAACTGTGTTGGTAACAAACCACCGAATGGGCTGGCACCTCCACCACCTTCATTCTGAATGATCAGGAACTGACTGTCTGTGGCGTACATCGGTGTCGCGACTTTGTAGAAATAGTAACCTGCAAAAAACGTTGGAATCAGTACAAAAAACGCAAGCCGTACAAGGAGCAGACCCATCTTTTTGCGGCGACGACGCGTGATGTCCAGTTGGATGTCGGAAATTTCCCGCATCCGGCGCTCCATCGGGCTAACCTCGGTTGAGGGCAGCGTCTCTTTGCCGACAGGCACGGTTTGCGGCAATTGCACACGTCCTGAACCCGCGCCACCCTTTTGGGCAGGAAGTTCGGCAAGTGCGTTGCCGGGCCCCCCTTCATGTTGCGCGCCGCCCGCCTGAGGGACGACAAGCTCAAGCATGTTTGAACGCTGGAACGGATCGATGCCTTTTTCGCGCAGCAACCGCACCGCGTCAAAATCTGATGTGGCAGGCAGCCCATGTTTTTGTGCAACGCGGCGCGCCATTCGCAATTGACGCCCTGTCAGCCCTTCGCGACGGATTGCGTCCATATCCTGTTCGCCTCCTACCTGCGCGGCAGAGGACACCTCGCCGGTTTTTGGGGCGGCTTGCGAACTTGCAGCCTTCTCACCCGAAGCTGGGTGCGCGGGTTCCGGCATGGGCACGGCTGGCCCATCCGCAGCAGATTGTGGCTTTGGCGTCTCACCCTCGGTGACCGCACTTGGGCTACGCTTGATGCGAAATTTTCTAGCTTTTGGTTTGGTAGTCATACAACTGTTTCGCTTCTTCCAAGCTGTCAAATACGTTGAGCTGCCCGTTCATAAGAACTGCGGCAGTACGCGCGAATTTTTCTAGCGTTTCCGCCTGATGCGACACGATTACGATCGTCGTGGTGCGCAGGCGTTCTTGCAGGATTTCGCCTGCCTTGCGGTTGAATTCAACATCCGTTGTGGACGGCATGCCTTCATCGATCAGATACATATCAAAATCTAGCGCCAACATCAGCGCGAAAGAAAAGCGCGCACGCATTCCTGCTGAATAAGTCCCTAGTGGTTGGTCAAAGTATTCCCCAAGCCCACAGAGCCAGCGGCAAAAACTCTCTACATAGTCGGGGTCTAGCCCGTAGAGACGAGCAATATAACGCGCATTTTCCATTGCGGAAACCTTACCCACAACACCGCCCATAAAACCAAGAGGGAAAGAAATATTGCACGTACGCATTACTTCGCCGTCATCCGGCTTTTCCAGCCCCGCCATCATATTGATCAGCGTCGTCTTACCAGTGCCGTTTGGCGCAAGAATGCCCATCGAATTGCCCAGCTCAACACGAAAGGACACCTGGTCAAGAATGACCTTGTGCTGTGTACCTGTCCAGAAGGACTTGGAAACGTTACGAAATTCCAGCATTGCGCGCCTGCTCCGGTTCGGCTTGCGGGGTTGATTTGGCCCTCTCTTACGGAGGTTATGATCCCGAATAGCAACGGAATTTGACTTTATTATGTCCGATTAGGAAACAAATGTACAACGCGACCTTAAGGGGAAAAACAATATGTGATTACTTGTGCCCGATCAGTTGATCACTTTGAAAGCAAACTGCCCCGACCTCTTCGATTTGCAGGGCGCTATGCGTCAAGTCAAATCGCGATGTCAGTATGTCAAAAAACGCATGGCGTCAGAAATTTTATGAAGGAACGCTGCGCAGATGTTCAAACTGTTTTTTGACAATCAGTAGATCAACCCAACCACCTCTAAATCAACACCCGACACCGCCCTCGCCGCCATCACAATAATCCAACCTGTGGCCTCGGTTCGGTCAAGAAATTGCGCAATCCTTTCATAGATCATAGGCGATAGCCGCGTTAATGATGTAACGTGGCCATCGCTTTTTGTATTCCACCAGATCCGCCGCCGAGAATATTTTCATGTGGTGGGTCAAGGTTGAACCGCTCAATCCGCCACGTCACCTAACCGCCGATGCTGAGGCCGGCAGGCCCAGCACGGACCACAGAGCAAGCAATACTGTTAGGCGTTGTTTAGAGGCCAGAGCCGCACAGCGACTGACAGGTCCTCAATGTCATTTCGATATTTGTCGAAATATTATTTCCTTGGCAAGGCGTCTAACTCTAGTACCTAGAAGTCTATGAATGATGTCCGTACCAAATTAGGCGCATGTACGTTATGTGTCGATCGCTTTGCCGTAACCGCGACGGCCCACCGCCCAAATCCCGTGGTTTGGTTCCAGCCAAGCGCACGAATATTAATCGCAGGTCAGGCCCCCGGAATGCGGGTGCACAAATCAAACATCCCTTTCTCTGACCCTTCGGGGGATAGATTGCGCGCATGGTTGGGCCTGACGGATGAGACATTTTATGATCGCGACCGAGTAGCGATTCTGCCTATGGCTTTTTGCTTTCCCGGATATAATGTAAAGGGCAGTGATCTTCCGCCTCCCCCCATTTGTGCTAAAACGTGGCGCAAGGATGCGTTGGACATGATGCCGGAACTGCGCCTGAGCATACTGATCGGCGGTCATGCGATGCGCTATCATTTACCGGAATTCACAACCGTGACCCAAGCGGTTCTGGATTGGGACAAACATCCAAAAGGCGTCTTTGCCTTGCCACATCCGTCTTGGCGCAATACGGGTTGGATCAAGAAAAATCCATGGTTTGAGGCTGATGTAATTCCGCGCCTGCAAGCCGCAGTTGCTGAGGTAATGTAGATGGAAATGACACCACTAGACTCCGCCCACGCCGCAATGATTGCCGCACCTGACGACGACACTGCGCGCTTGCGGTTCTATGAACGCATGGCAGACGCTGAGCTGTTTTTACTGTTGGAAGCGGAACCTGTCGATGACCAAATCAGCCCCAAGATCTTAGAAACAAACGGTGCACAGTATTTGCTGGCGTTTGACCGTGCGCAGCGGTTGGCCCAATACGCCGGAGACACGGCAGCCTATGTGGCGCTATCAGGTCGCAATGTTGCAGCAATGCTAGAGGATCAACCGCTGGGCATTGCCCTCAACATTGATGTCGCGCCTTCCGCGATTCTTTTGCCGGACACCGCCGTTGCATGGCTGCGCAAGACGTTGACCCATGAAGCAGCCCAAGTCGAAGCCAAGATCGAAAGCGTCCTCCCTCCCAAGGGCCTCCCCGAAAGCCTGATCAAAGCCATAGATGCCAAGCTGGCAACAGCAACAGGCATGGCCGCAAACGCTTGGTTGGTGGGTGTCGAATACTCCGGCGGCGGACGCGGCCACTTGTTGGCGTTTATCGATGCCATCCCACGCGCGCAGGATGCATTGGTGCGCGCGGCCTCGGAGGCGCTAACATTTTCGGGCATCGAAGCAGGTGCAATGGATGTCGGTTTTTTCAATCACAACGACCCGACTGTAACAAAATTGATGCGTGTTGGTCTTCGATTCGACCTACCACAGATGGAGACGTTACAAAAAACCCCCAGAATGCCGGGTAGTGACCCTGATGCCCCCCCTATTTTGAAATAAAGATGCTGTTTTACTCACGCGTTCCTCACACCAACGCGAGTTCACGCACTTGCGAGATGCAAATGCTGTCAGCCTTCCCTAACTTCTAGTGTACAGGCCAACAGCGCCTCTCAATTTAGGAGACCACAATGACCCGTTTTGCCCTCACCATCGCCGCCGCAGCCACCGCGCTAAGCTTTGCCAGTGCCGCCTTTGCTGGCGACCAATATATTGACGAGACAGGATTTGCCGTTTCCGGCTATGACGTCGTTGCCTATTTTTCATTGCCGCAAAATCCTGTTGGCCAAACGCAAACAGCGCCTGTTGAAGGCAACAAATCGATCACAGCCGAACATAACGGTGCAAAATTTGCCTTTTCCTCTGAGGCAAACCGCGCAACGTTTGTTGCCAACCCAGATAAATACGTACCACAATATGATGGTCACTGCGCATACGGCGTTGCCAAAGGCGGCAAAGTGCCCGGCAACCCGACCCTATGGCGCATCCTTGATGACAAACTTTATTTGAACATCACCAAAAACGTTGTTGGTTTCTGGGAAGAAGACATTCCGGGCAACTTGAACCTGTCCACAACCAACTGGCCAAGCCTTGAGCCAAAATCAGCTTCTGAAGCCACCATCCCGCAGTGGTCTTCAGCGGCCCCACAAGGTTAAGCCATGACCAAGGGTGGCCATACGCCCAAAGGTCAAGAGCCCCGTCGTGCATTTACGCGGCGGGGTGCTTTGTTTGGCTTGATCTCAATTGGCGGACTGGCGGCAACGGGCCATTGGTTCAACATTGCTGGCGCTGTAGCGGGTGATACTGCCGTTAGCGTCGAAAGGGCATTCAATGGTGCGCGAGATGGTGATTTCGCGCTGATAGACATCCGCCGCCCCGATGAATGGACACGCACAGGTGTTGGCCTAGGCGCGATCCCGATTGACATGCGCGACCGCGATTTCATGCAACAAGTGCTGTCCAAAGTCTCTGATAAAGATGCACCGATCGCATTGATTTGCGCACGCGGTGTCCGCTCACGTGGCATGACGAAACGGCTGATCGAAGCTGGCTTCACCAACATCATTGACGTCCCCGAAGGCATGTTGGGATCTGGTGCAGGCCCGGGTTGGTTGGCCACAGGCCTTCCTGTCACTGCACCTTGAGCAATTGCCGAATTCAATTTGGTGCCCTATAGCAGCCGCATGAGCACAAATCCTCCAAATCTCCGCCCCGACTTGGCACCGCGCGCCAAAATCGCGCCAAACACCCGCCCCGGTCAGCCGACCATCGGTATGGTTAGCCTTGGCTGCCCAAAAGCACTGGTGGACAGTGAACGCATCCTGACGCGCTTGCGCGCCGAAGGCTATGCGATTTCGCCAGACTATTCGGGCGCGGATGCGGTGATTGTGAACACCTGCGGATTTCTGGACTCGGCCAAGGCCGAAAGTCTGGATGCCATCGGTGAAGCATTGAATGAAAATGGTCGTGTGATCGTCACCGGATGTTTGGGTGCGGAGCCGGATTACATCCGCGAACACCATCCTAAGATCCTCGCCGTGACTGGTCCGCATCAATACGAGCAGGTTTTGGATGCGGTACACACTGCCGTGCCCCCCTCACCCGATCCATTTATTGATCTGCTGCCCGCGTCTGGTGTTTCGCTGACACCACGACATTTCAGCTATCTGAAGATTTCTGAGGGCTGTAACCACAAGTGTAAGTTCTGCATCATTCCTGACATGCGCGGACGCCTTCAAAGCCGCCCAGCACATGCTGTGATGCGCGAAGCGGAAAAGCTGGTGGACAACGGCGTCAAAGAGCTACTCGTTATTTCGCAAGACACCTCAGCCTATGGCGTAGACATCAAACACGCAGAAGACCGCGGCCACCGCGCGCATATCACCGATCTGGCGCGTGATCTGGGATCTTTGGGCGCGTGGATACGCCTGCATTACGTCTACCCCTACCCGCACGTGCGCAAATTGATCCCGCTGATGGCGGAGGGTCTTGTGCTGCCCTACCTCGATATTCCGTTCCAGCATGCGCACCCTGACGTGCTCAAACGTATGGCGCGCCCTGCTGCGGCCTCCAAAACGCTGGATGAAATCGCCGCATGGCGCGACATCTGCCCTGACATCACCCTGCGCTCGACCTTTATTGTCGGCTACCCCGGTGAAACCGAGGCAGAGTTCCAGACGTTGCTCGATTGGATGGACGAGGCGCAGCTAGATCGTATTGGCTGCTTTCAGTACGAAAACGTGGACGGTGCCCGCTCAAACGCGCTGCCCGATCACGTGCCTGCCGACGAAAAACAGGACCGCTGGAACCGCTTTATGGAGAAGGCGCAGAGCATTTCAGAAGCCAAGCTAGAGGCCAAGGTTGGCAAACGCATGGATGTCATCATCGACGAGATCGACGAGGATGCCGCGACCTGCCGCACTAAGGCGGACGCACCAGAGATTGATGGCAACCTGTTCATCGACGAGGGTTTTGAGAACCTCAAGGTTGGCGAGATCGTCACAGTCGAGGTTGAGGAAGCTGGGGAGTATGATCTGTGGGGGCGGGTTGTTTGAGTCAGGTCTCAAAATACTCTTTGGCCGAGCAATACAATGGTGGAACCAGCGTTAGCATTTCACAAAACCGATTTGATGAAACTCTGCGATTTCACAAAGCTATAATAGCACAAAAACGGATTGCATCCCTGTATTCGATAATGTGTAGAAGTTTCATAGAGCTAGAAACTTTTTTGGCCGAAACGGGTATCAGATACTGGAGCGGCAGTTACACAGATCCAGAAATGGAAGCTTTCTTTACTGATTTTAGGGACATCTGTAGCCTGAAGGCGCTAAACCTTCTTAATGCGCATTCTGCTTATATTGACCAAATGGATCAACTCCTCCGTGAAATGACTAATTTCCAGCCAAATCTGGTGAAAGATTTTAGGGTTCAGTGCAGTCAACACTACGACAACAACACCGACTATAAGCTTTTTTCATGCCTAAGGAACCATAGTCAGCATCACCAACTGCCGATTGAAGCGTTTTCGATGGGTCAAACGCGAGCATGGAAAGGTGGAGACACTTCGGAAAGTAACATTTCACGTTTGAGCATATCTGTTGATCCATATATTGTTGTGGACGCTCTTATTAAAAATAATAATCTGAAGCAGAAAGATCGAACCACCCTGACAAAAATTGGAAAATCCAAACTAGATTTCAAATCAACAGTTAGAAGCTTCGTTTCATCATTTGGCGCCATTCACCAATGGGTCCTAATGGAAACAGCATCCATCCGCGACGAAGCAGTCGGCGTTTACAAACAGGTCTACGACGACGTTTCTGATGAAAAAGGATCAGAGGCAAAATTTGTTTCTTTAGTTAAGCAAAGTGACGATCAATCTGAGGTTTGGAACATCAAGCATACAACCCCCCAAAATTTGAAGAATGAGAGTTTGCGATGGAAAGGGATGGAACGGGTTGTCGATGGCGCTGTGACGGGAAAAGTTACAAAGAGCAAAGACACATATTACGGAGGTCCCTCTACTCTTTGGATCGATTAATTTAGAAAACCTTGTAATGTTCTCTTTATGTTCTATATTGTATCTTATGCAAGAACAGGGAGAAGCCCATGTCGTATCAAACTACGTTTACCGATCTCTTTGAGGCAGTGCAGCCCGCCACTCAGGCTGAGCTACCGTTGCCCACACCCGTTGCTGCCACGCAAAAGCAGATTGATTACGCTATGTCACTGGCTGAGAAAACCAAATCAAAACTGCCTGTTGGCATCACACAGGACCGTGCCCGCCTGTCCAAATGGATCGACGCCCATAAACCCGCGCCAAGTGCGTTCAATGATTATCCATCCTCCAAACAGGTCAGTTTTGCAGAGCGGATTGCCAGATTGAAGCGGACCCAAGTGCCGCAGGAATGCTTTAGGGATCGTTCCCTGATGTCGCGGTGGATTGATAGTAACAAACCCCACTAATCTTGGCACTAGGAGGTGGCTAAATCGTCGAGATAGGCCTTCACACAGGTTTGAACATGACGAAAGCGATCTCCGCCTAGGTGTTTGCCGCCGTACCACCGCGTGACCACCACCAGATGCCCTGTTAGCCCTTCGCGCTCTAACATCCGCAAGATCACCATGCCTGCGCCACTCTCACCGTCATCCGCCTTGAGCGGCCCTGTATCCTCCAGCAAAACACCCCACGTGTTATGGGTTGCTTTGGCATAGGATTTTTCACGCTTGAGTGTTTTCAACGCCGCATCGACCTCTGCACGGTCGCGCACGGGACAGCCGGACACAGCGTATTTACTGCCACGATCAGATAGTATTTGGCCCAGTTTATTCATCACACCCGCACATCCGCGTCAGCGTATTAGCCGTTAAAGCCCTGCAGCCGTTTTCCGAACGGTATTGATCCGCGCAGCGTTGGGGGGATGGGTTCCCAAGAACTTGTCACCGGGATCGGGTATGCGAGTAAAGAACTCGGCACCGCGCAGCGGGTCATAGCCCGCGCGTTTGGTGATAATTGTGCCCAGCGAATCTGCTTCCAACTCAAAGTCTTTCGAATAGCTCCGCGCGCCGACTTGTGCACCAAGGCGCTGCGCGGATTCGACTGAACTTGCATCGCCTCCACTCAACGTAGCGAGGCCAGCAAAAATCACGGCACCCGCAACAGCGTTTTGCTGCTGGCGGCCAATGTGGCCCAAAATGTGGTGTGCTGCTTCATGGCCCATAACAAAGGCCAGCTCGTCCTCGTTTTGCGCATCCGCAATCAGCGCCAGCGTAAAGGCGATAATCGGACGCCCTTGGCGGTCAAGCGTTTGATAAGCATTTGCGGGTTGATCTGGTCTATCGTCGACTACGATATTGAAATCGCAATTGACGTTTGTTGTCTGCGCGCGACACTCGCGTTCGGCCACTGGCTCTAATATACTGACAACCCTTACGAAACTGCGCGCGTTGGTGCGTGCTGATGGGGTTCCAGCGCTTTGCTGTGTCGCTGTAGGAGCTGTTCCAGAGGGATCAACAGGCACAACTTCGCAGGCAGCAAGCCCCACAAGAAGGCCAAGAAGCACAAAAGAGCGCATAATCATCGGGACGGAATCCTTATTCGTTCACAGCGTTTGAATTAGTTTAACACGCTGGGCGTGCGGTGCCAGCCCGTTCACCAATAGGTGAGCTACATGCGTAGTCTAACGCCCAAACCTATCCATTAGCTAGGCACTTGCATGCGAATGCCTATCAGGTAGTCTGTCCGTATGTTTACAATTGAGCATGAATTTGACGCGACAGTAATCACTCTTGTGGACGAGGGTGAAGCACCTCTGCGTGAGGATGCCACCATAAACGCCTTCGCCAGCCAGATCACGATTGAACAATGGAACCCTATGACAGACCAAGTGGTTAAAATCACATTGTCTCCCAATCAGTTACGTGATCTAGCCGCGGCACTCAATTTGCCGGAAGGCATTTACCACAGCGCGCCCTAAGCGCCTGATCAACAGGAATATATTATGGCGACTGGCACAAATATCCGCACCTATTTCGAAGGCACGTGGCATAATGGTGATTTAAGTGTGATGAAGGCCGCCGATCACGGCGCATGGTTGGGAACAACGGTATTTGATGGTGCGCGCCTATTTGATGGGCTTGTCCCTGATCTGGAGGCGCATTGCGCACGTATCAACCGTTCCGCACGCGCACTGATGATCACGCCGACGGTAAAAACCGACGACATGATCGCAATCGTGCGCGAAGGGCTGACGCAATACCCACGTGAAGCTGCTGTCTACATTCGCCCCATGTATTGGGCCCTGGCAGGCGATGAACTGGGTATTGTCCCGCTGAAGGATGCAACTGGTTTCGCAATATCGTTGGAGCAGATCCCGATGGCCCCACCCGAAGCCGCGTCAACGTTGACACGTACCCGTTTTCGCCGCCCCGTGCTGGAAGACAACGTTGTGAACGCAAAGGCTGGCTGCCTTTATCCCAATAACGCCCGCATGATGGCCGAGGCCCGCAGCAAGGGGTTTGGCAATGCACTGGTTGCCGATGCGATTGGCAATGTCGCTGAAACGGCTTCAGCCAATGTGTTTATGGTCAAAGACGGTGAAGTGTTTACGCCTGTGCCAAACGGAACGTTCCTTGCTGGAATCACCCGTGCGCGCCACATGGAAAACATGCGCGCAGACGGTATGAAGGTACATGAAAGCGTCCTAAGTTTTGATGATTTTCACGCCGCTGACGAGATATTCCTGTCTGGCAACATGATGAAAGTCACTCCGATTAGCGCCTTTGATGACACAGCCTATAGGGTAGGCCGCAACGGAAACCCCGTGACCCAACGCGTGCGGGAAATGTATTGGGACTGGGCAGCTACGCAAAAGGCTTAGGGCCTGAAAAGCGGGCAAAAGGAAGGAAGCAATTGTCAAGTGACCTACCTTTGCCCGACGTTACTTACACTGGACCTACAAAAGCCAATTGCAAGCGATGCGCACCCACGCCATGATTGCACCGATGTAGGGAGAATATCATGCGCAAGTTTCTTGTGGTACTAGACGACAGCCGCGAATGCCTGAACGCGATGCGTTTTGCTGCTATGCGTGCTTCAAAAACAGGCGGCGGCGTCGAAGTGCTCGCGGTCATCCCGCCTGAAGAATTCAACCATTGGATCGGTGTGGGCGACATCATGCGTGCTGAGACGCGTGAACGGATCGAAGTACATTACGAAGTATTCGCCAAATGGATGCGCGACCGCCAAGGCGTTGATCCGGAGTTGGTCATTCGTGAAGGGCAGCCTGTCGATGAAATCATCGCGCAGATTGCAGAAGATACTGAGATTGGCGTTCTAGTTCTTGGTGCGGGTACTGATGGCAAAGGCCCCGGCCCGCTTGTGACACAACTTAGCCGTAACTCGGGTATTTTGTCTGTTCCAATCACGATCGTTCCGGGTGACATGACCAAAGAACGGTTAGAGGCCATTACCTAACCAACAACTTAGAATCATTCTAACAACCTTGACATCCTTGCCATGTAACCGCATATGGAAGGTAACCCTGCCGGAGGCTTTGCACGATGTTTATTCAAACAGAATCCACCCCGAACCCAGCAACCCTCAAGTTTTTGCCCGGTCAAACGGTGTTAGAACTGGGCACCGCTGACTTTCCGACGCCAGATACGGCTTCAACATCCCCACTGGCCACGCGGCTGTTTGGCGTTGAGGGCGTAACGGGCGTATTCTTTGGCACCGATTTTGTCACGATTACAAAAGCTGAAGCTATTGAGTGGGATCATCTGAAACCCAGCCTACTGGGCGCGATCATGGAACACTTTCAATCAGGTCAACCTGTCATGGGTGCCGATCACACCGCGACCTCCGGTCATGCCGAGCATACTGGCGAAGATGGTGCGATTGTGGGCCAGATCAAAGAATTGCTTGATAGCCGTGTACGTCCTGCCGTTGCCCAAGATGGCGGGGACATCACATTCCACGGCTTTGAACGCGGTGTTGTGTACCTTCACATGCAAGGTGCTTGTGCTGGTTGCCCGTCTTCCACGCTGACGTTAAAAATGGGCATTGAAAACCTACTGCGGCACTACATTCCTGAAGTGACCGAAGTACGCCCTGTCGCCTAAGGCGACAGGCGATGACCGCTCCCCTAATTCTCGCAATTGATACTTCCGCTGCGCATTGCGCGGCGGCAGTTCTTTGTGGCGATGAAATACTGGTAAGCAGCCAAGAAGAAATGGCCAAAGGCCAAGCCGAACGCCTGCTTGTATTGGTTCAAGAGCTGCTCGTTCAGGCAGGTAAAACCATGGATCAACTAGACGCGATTGGCGTAGGTGTTGGTCCAGGGAACTTTACGGGCATCCGCATTTCGGTCTCCGCGGCACGCGGACTTGCGTTGGGCCTGAATATCCCTGCTGTTGGTGTTAACGCATTTGACGCCCTGCAATTTGGTGCAACAACCCCATGTCTTTGCACGGTGGATGCGCGGCGCGACATGGTATTTGTACAAGGCTTCGGCACTTCGGCCCATAAAGCTCCAGTTCTGTGCCCACGCGAGGACCTGCCCACAGATATCCCCCGCATTGGGGCTTATGGCGACGGACCAGCATATCCCGTGGCCGAAGCAATTGCGCGGATCACTGCACAGCGCTTTAGCGAAACGACATTGCCTCCCGCACCGTTGTACTTGCGGCCCGCCGACGCGGCCCCCGCGCGGGATGCTCCACCCCAAATCATCGCATGACACCTCAAGAAATGTCCCGCATTCATGGCCTCGCTTTTGTCCATGAGCGTGGATGGAGCGCGGCAGAGTTCGAACAGATGCTGGCCCAACCCTATATTCAACACTTTAGCACAGTTGGTGGATTCGCCCTGACCCGTAGTTTGGCAGGAGAATCAGAGCTTTTGACGCTCGCGGTCGCTCCAGAACATCAAAGACGCGGAATTGCGCGGTCTCTTCTGAAACGGTGGCTTAAAAATTCATCACCTTTGGCTGACACCGCATTTCTAGAGGTTGCAGCGGACAATATTACCGCATTAGCTCTCTATGATAGCCTTTTATTTCAACGCAGTAACACACGCAAAGCCTATTACACCCGCAAGGGTGGTAAGGCTGTCGATGCCATACTCATGTCCAGAGACTTAACGCAGGGTTTATCCACCCCTTGAAGGGCCCGCACATCAGAATCAGGTTGACCCCAACCCGTTACACACCGACAATTTCGGTCAGCGTCGCGCAAGCGCGCGAGAACGGGCAGCATCACAGCGTGTGATAGTTGCCCCAACATAAAATTCTGGGAGATACCTATGACCCTCATGACCAAATTCCTCGGCGCAGTTGCCGCCACCGCGCTTACAGCTGGTGCAGCTCTTGCCGACCCTGCCCTGATCTTTGATCTTGGTGGCAAATTTGACAAATCCTTCAACGAAGCCGCATTTGCTGGCGCACAACGTTGGGCAGAAGAAACCGGTGGCAAGTTCCTTGAAATCGAACTGCAGTCCGAAGCCCAGCGTGAACAAGCATTGCGTCGCTTTGCAGAATCTGGCGCGAACCCAGTTATCACCACTGGTTTTGCTTTTGCAGATCCGGTCAGCGTAGTTGCAGGCGACTATCCAGACACAAAATTCATCAACATCGATGGGTGGATGCCTGAGGTTCCAGCAAACGTTCAGCTGATCGGTTTTCAGGAACATGAAGGTTCATACCTTGTTGGCATGATGGCCGCGATGGCGTCCAAGTCCGGCACAGTTGGCTTTATCGGCGGGATGGACATTCCACTGATCCGCCACTTTGGTTGCGGCTTCGCCCAAGGCGTAAAAGCTGTGAACCCTGACGCGACGGTTATCGCAAACATGACAGGCACCACACCTGCTGCATGGAATGACCCGGTAAAAGGTTCCGAGCTGACCAAAGCGCAAATCAGCCAAGGCGCGGACGTAATTTATGCTGCGGCAGGCGGTACGGGCGTTGGCGTTTTGCAAACCGCTGCTGACGAAAACATCCTGTCCATTGGTGTGGACAGCAACCAGAACCACCTGCACTCGGGCAAAGTTCTGACTTCGATGATGAAGCGCGTCGATGTTGCCGTATATGACACGATGAAATCAGGCGCAGACACAGCAACAGGTGGCTTTACCACGCTGGGTCTGGCCGAAGAAGGCGTTGGCTATGCATTGGACGAACATAACGCCGCGCTGGTGAGCCCTGAAATGAAAGCTGCAGTAGACGACGCGCGCGCAAAAATCATTTCCGGTGATCTAGAAGTTGTTGCGTACTACGCCAACGACAGCTGCCCAGCACTGGACTTCTAAATCGTTAAATACCCAAAATCTCTGGGGCCGCGTTGACACTCTCAACGCGGCCCCGTCTATTATAAGACATTCCATAACCCGAGAATTAATCGACCTATGACAAATGCCCCCGCCATCGAACTAAAAGGTATCTCAAAGGCCTTTGGCCCTGTCCAAGCGAATAAAGATATCTCGATCCGCGTCATGCCCGGCACCATCCACGGCATCATCGGAGAAAACGGCGCCGGAAAGTCCACGCTCATGTCGATCCTTTACGGATTTTACAAAGCGGATAAGGGCGAGATTTTTATCAAGGGTCAAAAGACGCAAATTCCCGATAGCCAAGCCGCAATTGCCGCTGGCATTGGTATGGTGTTCCAGCACTTTAAACTGGTCGAGAACTTTAGCGTTCTTGAAAATATCATTCTAGGGGCCGAAGACGGGCCTTGGCTCAAACAATCGATGGCGAAGGCACGTAAAAGCCTGTTGGCGCTTGCCGAAGATTATGGCCTTAACGTCGAGCCAGACGCGCTGATCCAAGACATCGGCGTGGGGATGCAGCAACGTGTTGAAATCCTCAAGGCGCTGTACCGTCAGGCCGACATTCTTATTCTTGACGAACCTACTGGTGTTCTAACGCCCGCCGAGGCCGATCAGCTGTTTCGCATTCTTGATCGCCTGCGCGCTGAGGGAAAGACGATTATCCTGATTACCCATAAGCTGCGCGAAATCATGGACACGACTGACACCGTCAGCGTGATGCGCCGTGGTGAGATGACAGCCACAGTCAAAACCAAAGATACCTCCCCCGCCGAACTGGCTGAGCTGATGGTGGGACGTAAGGTTCTGCTACGTGTTGACAAAGAACCCGCCACACCCCGTGATGTTGTTCTGGATGTCAAAGAGCTGCGCGTGAATGATGATAAGGGTGTTGAGCGCCTGAAAGGCATCAACCTGCAAATCCGCGCTGGCGAGATTGTCGGCATTGCTGGTGTTGCTGGTAACGGCCAGTCAGAGCTGCTGGAAGTATTGGGCGGCTATGCGGATGGCACTGGCAGCATCATGGTTAACGGTCAACCACTGGACCTTACTGGGAAACTTTCTGACGGACAGTCCCGTCGCGCGCGCGGCATCGCCCACGTACCCGAAGACCGCCAGCGCGAAGGTCTGATCATGGATTTTGCCGCGTGGGAAAACGTAGCCTTTGGCTATCATCAAGACGAGGCATACCAATCCGGCATTCTGATGAACAACGCCGCCATTCGCGAAGACACCGAAGGCAAGATGGAACGCTTTGATGTACGTCCTCCTGATCCAAAATTGGCTGCCAAGAACTTCTCGGGTGGGAACCAGCAAAAGATTGTCCTCGCGCGTGAGATTGAGCGCAATCCGGACCTACTGTTGATTGGTCAACCGACGCGCGGCGTTGACATTGGCGCCATCGAATTCATCCACCAGCAAATCGTCGCGCTGCGTGACAAAGGCAAGGCCGTGCTACTTGTTAGTGTTGAGCTGGAAGAGATCATCGCCCTGTCAGACCGTATTGCGGTCATGTTTGACGGTCACATCATGGGCGAACGCCTGCCTGCCGAGACAAATGAAAAAGAGCTGGGCCTGCTGATGGCAGGTATCACCGATACGGAAAATCCGCATAGCGTTGAAGAGGTTCAGGCGAACCTCGCCCACGCCGGCGATGGGGGAGCATAAACCATGGATGTGATGCCTAAATGGGCCGAGGTTATCCTTGTGCCGCTCATTTCTCTTTTGCTGGCTGCAATCTTGTCGGCCTTGGTGATCCTTGCCATTGGCGAAGACCCGGTTGCCGCCGTCAAGCTGATGGTAACCGGCGCGCTTGGTTCCAGCTATGGGTGGGGATACACCCTGTATTATGCGACGAACTTTATGTTCACCGGATTGGCCGTGGCGATCGCATTTCATGCGCGCCTGTTTAATATCGGTGGCGAAGGTCAGGCGGCCTTGGGCGGTCTAGGTGTTGCGATGGCCTGTCTCTATATTCCGTGGCCTCATTGGTCCTTAGCGCTGATCGGTGCCACGGTTGCGGCTGGTCTGTTTGGGGCCGCTTGGGCGGCGATACCTGCATTTTTGCAAGCAAAACGCGGCAGTCACGTTGTTATCACCACAATCATGTTCAACTTTATCGCCGCATCTCTGCTAAACTACGTGTTGGTAAACCTGATGCGGCCCAAAGGGTCTATGGACCCAGCATCCGCCCGTTTTGTTGAGACTGTTCACCTGCCAACCCTGCATGACATTCTTGCCCCTTTTGGCATCGCGTTTTCAAAATCCGCGCCTGCAAACGTCTCCCTGTTAGTAGCAGTAGCAGCCTGCGTATTCCTGTGGTTCCTAATCTGGCGCACGCGTCTGGGCTATGAAATCCGGTCCTTCGGGAATTCCGAATCTGCAGCAAAATACGCGGGCATCCCGCCTGTCAAAATCATCATGATAACCATGATGATTTCAGGTGCGCTTGCGGGTATGATGGCGATCAACAACGTCATGGGCGAAGCAGAGCGACTGGTTCTCAACTCGGTCGAGGGTGCTGGGTTTATCGGCATCGCCGTTGCCCTCATGGGGCGCTCACATCCTTTTGGCGTCTTCCTTTCCGCCATTCTATTCGGGTTTCTTTACCAAGGTGGCGCAGAGCTGGCTCTTTGGACATCTATCCCCCGAGAGTTGATTGTCGTGATCCAAGCCTTAGTGATCCTGTTTACGGGCGCGCTTGATAATATGGTGCGAATGCCGCTGGAACGTGTGTTCCTTGCCCTCCGCAAGAAAGGGGCCTGAACATGGATATGTATCTCACCCTTATCCAACTTCTGGATTCAACCGTCCGCCTTGCCACTCCTTTGTTGTTGGCTTGCCTTGCAGGTCTTTATTCTGAGCGTGCAGGCATCTTTGACATCGGGCTAGAGGGCAAAATGCTTGCGGCGGCGTTCTTTTCCGCTGCAATTGCTGCTATGACAGGATCAGTTTGGATTGGTCTGCTCGCTGGTATCGCCGCGTCTCTGGTGCTCAGCGCCATTCATGGCATTGCATCGATCACATTTCGCGGCAATCAGCTCATCTCAGGCGTTGCGATAAACTTTTTAGCGGCAGGTCTGACTGTCCTCATTGCGCAAGCGTGGTTTAAGCAAGGTGGACGCACACCTTCGTTGGTTGGGAATGCACGGTTTGAGCCGATCACCCTGCCGTTTGCTGAGGCGCTACAAAACGTACCAATCATCGGGCCGCTGTATTATGAGCTCATTTCAGGCCATCCGATCCTTGTTTATATCGCATTTGCGGCTGTTCCCTTAACGTGGTGGTTGTTGTTTCGAACCCGTTTTGGCCTGCGCTTGCGCGCCGTGGGTGAAAACCCGGCAGCTGTGGATACCGCCGGTGTATCTGTTGTCGGTTTGCGCTTTGCCGCTGTTGGTATCTGCGGGATCCTTTGCGGCATTGCCGGAGCCTACCTCAGCACCGCCCTTCAGGCCGGTTTTGTGAAAGACATGTCAGCCGGCCGCGGGTTCATTGCCCTTGCCGCGCTGATTTTCGCCAAATGGCGTCCATGGCACGCGCTATACGCCACGCTGTTGTTTGGCCTGTTTGGCGCATTGGAAACACGGCCCGATGTAATCGAATCGTTCATCGGTATGAAGGTACAAGGCCAACTACTGGCTGCACTGCCCTATGTGATGACTGTGGTTATCCTTGCCGGATTTGGTGGCAAAGCCATTCCCCCACGCGCAGGCGGGGAGCCCTACGTTAAAGAGAGATAAGGCCAGATCACTGAATGTATTATGTCCTGAATGGCAAATTCAGGCATAGATGATTGATTTTGCAACCAGTCGAGCCTAAGGAAAGCCATGCAAATATATCTGCCCATTGCCGAAGTATCGGTCAACGCGTTCCTCCTTCTTGGATTGGGCGGAATTGTGGGCATATTATCAGGGATGTTTGGTGTTGGCGGCGGATTTTTGATGACGCCCCTCCTGTTCTTTATCGGCATTCCACCTGCAGTGGCTGTGGCAACAGAAGCCAACCAAATCGTAGCATCTTCTTTTTCTGGCGTGCTTGCGCATTTCAAACGAAAGACGGTGGACCTCAGGATGGGCACCGTGTTGCTGATTGGCGGCCTTGTTGGTGCTGGTTTTGGTGTGATGCTCTTTAACTACCTCAAGGCACAGGGGCAGGTCGATCTACTGGTTAAGCTTTGCTATGTGGTTTTTCTGGGTGTAATCGGCGGCCTAATGTTCTTCGAAAGCCTAAACGCCATTCGGAACGTCAGAAAAGGCAAAGCCCCTGTTCGTAAAAAACATAACTGGATCCACGGCCTACCCTTCAAAATGCGCTTTCGAGTCTCGGGCCTTTATATCTCGGTTATTCCGCCACTGATCGTTGGTGTCGCGGTTGGTGTTCTGGCTGCCATTATGGGTGTCGGTGGTGGGTTTATCATGGTCCCTGCGATGATCTATCTGCTGGGCATGCCAACCAAAGTTGTTGTGGGCACATCACTGTTCCAGATTATCTTTGTGACCGCTTTTACAACCATGCTGCACGCAACGACGAACTTTACCGTGGATATCGTACTTGCTGTTCTTTTGTTGGTTGGTGGTGTGATCGGTGCCCAGATTGGCACGCGGATCGGCGTCAAAATGAAAGCGGAGCAGCTGCGCATTTTGCTAGCAATCATGGTGCTAGCAGTTTGTGGTAAACTCGCACTTGAGTTGTTGTTGCAGCCGTCTGAATTGTACTCAATCGCGGAGGGCGGCCACTAATGCGCGCCCTGATCCTCGCCCTCGCGCTACTTGCCGCAGCACTTCCTGCTGCAGCTGAGAAGGTCGTGTTGGGCCTCAGCAGTGATACCGTTTCCATCAACACCAATTTCGACGGTTCGGAAATTTTGATTTTTGGCGCAGTAAAACGTGATGGCCCTTCCCCCAGCGAGCCGCGCCTGCAGGTGATTGTCACCGTTGCGGGCCCCTCTGAAAGCAAAACAGTGCGGCGCAAGGAAAAGCGTTTTGGCATTTGGGTAAACAAGGACGCTGTGGAAATTGACAGTGCGCCTAGCTTTTATGCTGTCTCAACCAGCACGCTGTTGGGTCTTTCCCTCAGCGAGACAGAAGATGTACGCCACAAAATCTCTATCCCACGCGCGATCCGCTCGGTTGATGCGCCTGATGATATTTCTGACAGTGAAACCTTCGCTGATGCGTTGATACGGATCAAATCCAAGGCCAACCAGTATCAACTAAACGAAGGCACGGTCAGCGTAGACGAGCAGACATTGTTTCGGACCACAATTGAATTGCCTGCGGCATTGACCGAAGGTGAATACCAAACACGGATATTCCTTACCCGTGGCGGTCAAGTTGTCTCGCAATACGAGACGAGCATCTATGTGCGCAAAGTGGGTCTAGAGCGTTGGTTGTATGTTTTAAGCCGCGAAAAGGCATTCCTTTACGGGCTTATGTCCCTCGCGATCGCTGTGTTTGCGGGCTGGGGTGCTTCGGCAATCTTTGGGCTTTTGCGCCGCTAGCCGCGGCCCAGATAAGGCATCTTTGTAGCCATCACTGTTAAGAATGGAATATTCGCGCCAAGCGGTAGCTGTGCCATGTGCAAAATCGACGCTGCCGCGTGTCTCACGTCCATTATATGCATTTCAGGGTTTGCCACTTTGAGGTCTCTCACAATTGCACTTTCAGCGTTACCAATATCAATCTGACCAGCCGTTACATCAAACGGCCGCCCGTCCAGCGCCAATGACTTTGTCAGTCCCGTAATCGCGTGTTTGGTGGTTGTGTAGCAGATCGAATTTTCACGCGGCGTATGCGCAGAAATCGAACCATTATTGATGATCCGCCCGCCGCGCCCCTGTGCACGCATGGCACCAAACGCTAGACGCGCTGCAATGAACATGCCGTTCAGGTTCACTCCCAAGACCTGCAACCAATCCTCTAGTGCGATCTCATCGATGGGCGCTGACGGGCCAAACATCCCTGCATTGTTAAACAGCACATCAACTTCACCAAAACGGGCAAAAGCATCCGCCATCGCATCTGCATCAGTCACATCAGCGGGGAGAACAACAGCCCGTTCCTGCCTCTGTGCAATCTCTTCCAACAGCTCAGCACGCCGTGCAATCAAACCAACGCGCCATCCCTCTTTGAGGAATAACTCAGCCGTTGCGCGCCCAATACCAGAGCTGGCACCTGTTATGATGATCGATTTCATTCCGGTTCCTCTTGCATTGCGTCCAGTTTCAGTGCCGCAGCAGGGGCTGCGCGTAGGTCATTCACGTTCAATGCATAAGACGGAGTTGCCAAACGGTTGCGCACAACCCAAATCAACCGCTCTTGCGCACGGGTAATCGCGACATACGCCAGCCGCTTCCACAAGGGCTGGCCTGCCTCCATCCGGCCCATTCGCGCTGCTGCGTATAGGTCGGGCGCAAACACCTGAACAGTATCCCACTGACTGCCCTGCGCCTTATGGATCGTTACGGCAGCCCCGTGCAAAAACGTGGCCCCCATGCGCGCTGCAAAGGGAATAAAGGGCTCTTCTTCATCGGGCATTTCGATCTTGACGATACTTGCCGCACTGACCTGCGGGTCTTCGGCCCCCATCACATGAAGCCGCGAGAACCCAGGCTTGCGCCCCGCCCCCAAATACACAACCTGTGCGCCTTTGATCAGGCCACGTGCCTCAAGGTCCAGCCGCTTTTTACGGTGTTTAAGCGGCAACTCGATCCCATCACAAATGAGCGGCTCACCTTCGAGCAACGCATCTTCTGGCGCGCCGTGCACACGGCGGAACGCATTGATCAGTCGAATACGGGTCGCATTGCGCCAAACCAAGACCGGCGAGCGGGCCATCAGGTCCACTTCCACCCTCTGCCCCCACACAACACGTTCGTCGCGTTTAGAGGCCTCCTCCACCATCCGCTCGAACTGCTCAAAGCCGATATCAGGATCAGCCAAGGCATGGGCCAGATCGAGGATCGGGTTATCTGCCTGTTGGCGGAAGATACGGTTAAGGTTCATCACCCGCTTTTCGGGCAACTTTTCAAACACCATCGTGCCTGATTGGCCGACGGGTGCCAGCTGGGCGGGATCACCAAACAGCAGCAGCGTAGGGAAGATTTCCTTCAGGTCTTCGAATTGCCGATCATCCAACATCGAGGATTCATCTACAAACCCGATATCCAATGGCTCTTCGCGCCGTTTCCATCCGGTGATGAAATCGCTACCGCGCAGACCTGCGGCCGCCAAAGCACCTGGAATGGACTTATTCTTTTCGTAAAATGCAATTGCACGGTCCAACGCGATCTCCGTGATGCCCTCAATCTCCGGGCGTTCACCATTTCCGGCAAGCCACTCTGCGATACGCTCATACTCGGGATCATACACAGGGGTATAAAGAATACGGTGAATGGTGGTCGCAGGCACGCCGCGCAGGCGCAACACGCTTGCCGCTTTGTTGGTCGGGGCCAGAATGGCCAAGGTGCGTTTGTCCTTGCCCTTCTTCTTGCTCTCGTAATCGCCTGAAACGATTTCAACGCCAGCCTCTTCCAATGTGCGGTAAAGTTCGGCCAGCAACAGCGTCTTGCCCGACCCCGCTTTGCCCGTAATAGCCATGACTTGCGGCTTGTCGCCTTTGGGCGGCATGAGCAGCGCATCATCCATACTGATGCCGGCAGATTGCAGCATCTCTGAAACAGCATCATGGGCTGCGGCCTGATCGTCGGAATAGGTAAGTTCTGTGGTCATGGGCAGACACTATGCCCATGACTAGATAGGTGCCAGAGCAGTTCAGGCGCTGACGGCAAATTCCATCACTGGATTTAGCCCAAATGAGCGTTCAAACCACGCGAGGCTCTGCGCGGGCGTAACACCAGCGCGCGCTGCGACCTTCGCTTGGGCTTCTTCCTCAAATTCCCACAGGCCGACACTGATCTGTTCGCGCC
The DNA here is from genome assembly GCA_033851935.1 of Sulfitobacter sp. Taxonomy (GTDB): domain Bacteria; phylum Pseudomonadota; class Alphaproteobacteria; order Rhodobacterales; family Rhodobacteraceae; genus Sulfitobacter. Next base: position 54,546 of record JAWSVL010000008.1, on the reverse strand, counting down.
CCTCGCCCACACTCCCCAAAACCTCGGGGGATGACCCAACGCGACTATAGATCCGCACCATACGGGCATCAAATACGCCAACGAAATGGCGTACGCCAAAACCATTCATCAACTCACCGCCACCCAACATTAGGGCTGCCGCTACATTAGCACCCTGCCCCGGTGCCATACAAAACCGCGTACATTCCCAAATCAAAGGACTGCAGATTGGTGAGGATGTGAGGTGGCTAAAGTGATCGTTGACCATAACGGGACCTGTTGTTGGCAAAAAACGGGTAGAGCCACCGTGCCCGCCTTCAGCCGTTTCCCAGATCACGTAAAGCGGGTTAAGCGCGTCATACTCGTCGCGTTCATGCCCATTGGCGTCAACGCTGACATCCCAACCAAGGCGCGTGCGAAACTGATCCGCGCGGTGTGTAAACATTTCATCTGCAAGACGTGGAAAATTGTGCAATTCGTCAGCGTAAACATAACGTAACATATGATGGCTCCCCTAGCATCGTGATGACGCTTAAGAGGTACCTGTTGCTGAGTTAACCTTGCTTGAACGCAACGTCCCGTGCTGCGCAACAGCTGGCTGACTACACCACGATCAAGCCACGGCTCATTGCGCGCGCTACAGCATGGGTTGTGTTCAACGCACCCAATTTAAATCGTGCACTTTCGATGTAAACACGCAGGGTGTGTTCGGATATTGCCAGCGAGTTAGCCACCTGTGCACGGCTGTATCCAATGGCTAGCAAGGTCATCGCGTCAACCTCACGTGGGGAGAGGGACTGCTGCTGTTCGGGTTGACGAACAGGTTCGAAATCCAGTGCTTTTTCATTGAAGTAATGTGCAATCAGGATCAGATCGCGGCGATTGTCATGTGTGAATTTCGCCCACTCTTCATCACCACAGCTGTGGTTGATCGTGAACAATGCAAACTGGCCATTCGGTCCACGGATCGGAATTGAGAACCCCTGGTTCCCAACCCCGTATTCAGCCGACACTTTTAAAAACTCACGTGCAGCTTTGCTGGACCAATCAAGGCGCTTCCAATCAACAGGGTGAAACCGCTGATAGCACCCTTGGATGACCGGATCTATTCGGAGGTAATTCTCAGTAATGTATTTTTGCTGCCATTCTTCGGAGTAAGTACCGCAGCCATACTGATCCCCACTTGAATCAACCCAATGATAGACGAGGTGATCCACCTCGTAATATTCTTTCAGCGCCTCAGAGACGCTCTGCATCCCTTCAAGCGAAGCCGCCTGTTCCAAGTCGAACAGGATGTTCTCTAATTTGGTTTTCTTCCTCAGCATGTCCGCGCTTTGCAGACCTCTCATCCCTTGAGGCGATCTCGGCCGTGGCTATCAACGCTGTGTCATCAAGCTGTTCTGCAAGTAGGGGCAGATCGTTCGCTTGAGCGAAACAGCGTAGATCGGCAAGAACGTCTATAATCCAATCACTTCGCATTCTGATTTTCCCTCCGAAATAGTTAACAATACGTTAATACAATCATAGCATGCATCGATTCAGTGCCGATATTCGCGTATTTCTACTCCCCAGAAATGGGGAGGGCAGCTTTTCCAAGGTATTGATCCTATTGAATCCGTCTTCAGAACGAAAACACCCCGCGAGTCGCTAGGCGATTCGCGGGGTGTTCAGAGTGCTCAATGCCGAAGCGCAAAGGTTACTTGCGTGCTTCCAGTGCGTCTTCCAATGTGCGCAGGCCAGTTGTCGGTGCTTGGACCAATACAGACATGTTGCCCGGCTTGTGTTCGTTCCGCAGCATCTTCATGTGTGCCTCCGGTAGATCGTTCCAGGCGAACACTTCGGACATGCACGGATCTAGACGACGCTCCATCATCAACTTGTTTGCGGCTGCTGCTTGCTTGAGGTGGGCAAAGTGTGACCCCTGCAAGCGCTTCTGGTGCATCCACATATAACGCACATCAAACGTGCAGTTAAAGCCGGTGGTGCCCGCACAGATCACAACCATCCCACCTTTTTTCACAACAAGGCTGGAAACTGGGAATGTGCTTTCGCCCGGGTGTTCGAACACCATGTCAACGCTGACACCTTTGCCCGTGATCTCCCAGATCGCTTTGCCAAACTTGCGCGCGCCTTTCAGCCAAGTGTTGTACTCAGGTGTGTTCACAGTGGGCAACTGCCCCCAACAATCAAAGTCTTTGCGGTTCAGAACGCCCTTTGCGCCCAAATCCATAACAAACTGACGTTTGCTCTCGTCCGAGATTACACCGATAGCGTTTGCACCTGCAGTGTTGATCAACTGGATCGCATAGGAACCCAGACCACCTGACGCACCCCAAACCAAAACGTTCTGGCCGGGTTTCAGGTCGTGTGGCTCATGACCGAACAACATTCGGTAGGCTGTTGCGAGTGTCAGCGTATAACAAGCACTTTCTTCCCATGTCAGGTGCTTCGGGCGCGGCATCAACTGCTGGCTTTGAACACGTGTAAACTGGCTGAAGGAGCCATCAGGAGTTTCGTAACCCCAGATCCGCTGAGTTGGGGAGTACATTGGATCACCCCCGTTACACTCTTCGTCGTCACCGTCATCTTGGTTGCAGTGCACAACAACTTCGTCGCCCACTTTCCAGCGCGTCACACGATCACCAACGGCCCAAACGATACCCGCAGCATCAGAACCTGCAATGTGGTAGGGCTGCTTGTGTCCATCAAACGGGCTGATCGGCGTACCCAAAGCAGCCCAAACACCGTTATAGTTAACGCCTGCTGCCATCACGAGGATCAAAACGTCTTGGCTATCCAGCTTGGGAACTTCGACAACCTCTTCCAGCATCGCTGTGTTTGGCTCGCCGTGACGCTCTTGGCGTATGGCCCATGCGTACATCTGTTTTGGTACATAGCCCATTGGGGGCATTTCGCCCATCTCATACAGGTCTTTTTCGGGCGCCTCGTAATGCGCGATTGTTGTATCTAGTGCCATGTCGCCTCCCGCGGAATTGATAAGTGCCGCAGTGCAGAATCGCGGCGTTCTCAATAGTGATTAAGGATGGTCGCGCAACATTGCAACCTCAAGAGACTTCATTTTGTAACTTTATGACCCCGCAGTTGCAGAAAGTTATTCTGCACCAGCAGCATCCCCAGGTTCTTGCCGCTCAGACAAGTAGTGACCAATAGAGTTTGCATAAAACCGTACCGCAACCTCCTGCCCTTCCATGACCCGCCATTCACCATCGCTCTGCTTGATTAGGCCGTGTTGCAACATGTGAAGACAGGCTCGTGCCACTTCACCAGAAATATCGTCTTGATCCACGGCGACGCTTTGAGAAGGGATTTCGGTCAGCAACAACGTAACCTCTGCCTCCAACTCCATCACGTTCAGCGCGCCTTTGGTCAATAACGCGGTCGAGACAAGCGGAACGCCCAGCACGGGCATCACTGCCTCAATGCGTGACATCAGCTCCTTAGACATAGCATCCACATCGTCTACTTTACCAAACTCACGCAAACTCACCGGATCGCCAAACGCAACAGCGGCTGTGCCAAATCGTGTGTCGTGCCCACGAAAGCGCTGCCAGAATTTGCGCAAAATAAACGCAACGACCACGGAAATCCGCGCACCAAACCGACGATCGCCACGGGCATGTGCAGCCATCAGAACGCGGTCTTCTAAAACACGGTCGTAATTAATGGCGACAGGCACAAAGACGATATCGCGTGCACCCTCATGATCAAAGCCATCAACCAGATAGCTCAACAATCCCATCTTCGGAGGTTGAAGACGCCCTGTGAGGCTAAGCCCTCCTTCGGGATAGAACGCTTGAGTATCTCCGCCGGAGGTAGCCATTTGAACGTAACGCGACAGCACCTTACGATACAGCCCCCCGCCAGAGCGACGACGGATAAAATACGCTCCCCACATCCTGATCAGAGAAGACAGCGGCCAAACCCGTGCCCATTCGCCCACAGCATAACTAAGCGTTGAGGTCTTTGAGGCCAAATAAGTCACCAGTACATAATCCATATTGCTACGGTGGTTCATCACAAACACCGCCGTAGCATTTTCTGGGATCGCGCCAATAACCACATCGTTTTGAGGGGCTGTACGAATGCGGTAAACGGATTCCGCCAGCACCTTGGCCAAACGCATGGCAAAGCTGAAATAGGCAAATGCTGAAAAACTGGGTACAATCTCACGCGCGTATTCTTGCGCTTTTTGAAATGCCACATTCTCTGGCACGTTATTCTTCTCGGCATATACCGCGATTTCGCGCGACACATCGGGGTCATAAATCAGACGCTGGATCATGTCGTAACGACGGGCCAGCTTGAATGGTTGGATCGGACGCTTGAGCCGTTTATTCAAACGCCCAACAGCTTTTTCAAACCGCCGCCGGAAAAACCACCGAACGGAGGGCAACAAAAAATGGCTTAGGGCAGTTACTGCGGCAAACAGTAAGATCAAGACAAAAAGCCAAAGAGGGAGTTGCACGGTATGGTTCATAGGCCTGCACCCTTGCAGTGCAGGCGTCTAAGGACAATATCTAAGTCACTCAACCGGAGGTCGACTATGGCAGAATTTTCAATTTCCAAAGGTTTTTCAAACGCGGAACGGGAAACAGTTGCGCGGCTGTATTGGCAGGCGTTTTCAACAAAACTTGGCCTGCTATTAGGCCCTGACACGCGTGCCATTCCGTTTTTCGCCCAGATCATCACACCGGAATTCGCCCTGACAGCGCGTGACACTGCAGGCACGCTCCTCGGGGTTGCTGGCTTTAAAACTGCCCATGGCGCTCTAACTGGCGGCGGTCTACGTGACGTGGTCCAACACTACGGTTGGCTTAATACTCTATGGAAGGCTCCGTTGTTGGCCCTGTTGGAGCGTGACCTTGCAGAAGACACCCTCCTTATGGACGGTATCTGTGTCGAGCCCTCGGCACGCGGTCTCGGCATTGGGACTGCCTTGCTGGATGCTATCAAAGCCGAAGCGCAAACCCGCAATCTCGCGCAAGTGCGTTTAGATGTGATCGACATCAATCCGCGCGCGCGTGCCCTGTATGAGCGCGAAGGTTTTGTCGCGGGTCCTGTGCGGTCTCTCGGCCCCCTCCGCCTGATCTTTGGCTTTTCCAACGCTACACCTATGACATGGGCTAATAAACTGTAGATGCCGCAACGCAGCGAATTGACAGTTGCCGAAAGTTTCTTATACCTAGCGATTGACGCAATATTATTGCCATGCCAATTCAGAGAGGCCCGCCATGACCGAAGCTCCCAAGAAAGACCGCCCTTGGCTCATCCGCACCTACGCCGGGCACTCAACCGCAAAGGCATCTAACGAACTATATAAAGGCAATCTGGCCAAAGGTCAGACAGGTCTATCCGTTGCTTTCGATCTGCCTACGCAAACAGGTTACGACAGTGACCACATTCTAAGCCGCGGTGAAGTCGGAAAAGTTGGCGTTCCTGTTGGTCACTTAGGGGACATGCGCACGTTGTTCGATCAAATCCCGTTGGAACAGATGAACACCTCGATGACGATCAACGCGACCGCGCCTTGGTTACTGTCGCTGTATATCGCTGTTGCTGAGGAACAGGGCGCGGATATCACCAAGCTGCAAGGCACAGTGCAAAACGATCTGATCAAGGAATACCTGTCGCGCGGCACCTATATTTGCCCGCCTGCCCCGTCCCTAAAGATGATCGCGGACGTAGCGGAGTATTGCTATACATCCGTTCCAAAATGGAACCCAATGAACGTGTGTTCTTACCACCTCCAAGAAGCCGGCGCGACGCCCGAACAGGAGCTTTCCTTTGCTTTGGCTACCGCAACCGCAGTTCTTGATCAGTTGCGCCCACGTGTAGCCGAAGAAGACTTCCCTGCGCTTGTTGGCCGGATTTCGTTCTTTGTGAACGCGGGCATCCGTTTCGTGACCGAGATGTGCAAGATGCGCGCATTTGTGGACCTTTGGGATGAAATTTGCGCCGAGCGTTACGGTGTGACCGATCCAAAATACCGTCGCTTCCGCTATGGCGTTCAAGTGAATTCCCTTGGCCTGACCGAACAGCAGCCCGAGAATAACGTTTACCGCATCCTTATCGAAATGCTGGCCGTAACACTGAGCAAAAAAGCCCGTGCGCGCGCGGTTCAACTACCCGCTTGGAACGAAGCGCTAGGCCTACCGCGTCCATGGGATCAGCAATGGTCCATGCGCATGCAACAGATCATGGCTTATGAAACCGACCTATTGGAATTTGACGACCTGTTTGATGGCAACCCAGCAGTTGATGCCAAGGTCGAAGCCTTAAAAGAAGGCGCACGTGCCGAGCTAGCGCACCTGGACAGCATGGGCGGCGCAATTGACGCAATCGACTATATGAAATCCCGCCTTGTGGATAGCAATGCAGAGCGACTGGGCCGCATTGAATCCGGTGAAACCATCGTTGTCGGCGTGAACAAATGGCAAAAGGGTGAGCTATCCCCGCTGATGACGGGTGATGGCGGCATTATGGTTGTGGACCCCGCTGGTGAAGCTGAACAAATCAAACGCTTGAACGAATGGCGCTCTGAGCGGGACGACAGCAAAGTGAAAGCCGCGCTCAAAGAGCTACGCGCCGCCGCTGAGGATGGTCGTAACATCATGCCCGCCTCAATTGTCGCGGCAAAGGCAGGTGTCACAACAGGTGAGTGGGCAGAACAGATGCGCGCCGTACACGGCGAGTACCGCGGCCCCACGGGTGTCGGCAAAGGACGCTCAAACAAAACTGAAGGTCTGGACGAGCTGCGCGCATCCGTTGATGCCGTCAGTGACCGCCTTGGTCGCCGCCTGAAGTTCCTCGTCGGGAAACCCGGCCTTGATGGTCACTCCAACGGTGCAGAGCAAATCGCGGTACGTGCGCGCGACTGCGGCATGGATATCGCTTATGAAGGCATCCGCCTCACACCCTCCGAAATTGTAGCCGCCGCAAAAGCGGACGAGGCACATGTGGTCGGCCTGTCCATTCTGTCGGGATCACATATTCCACTGGTCGAAGATTTAGTCACCCAAATGCGCGAAGCGGGCCTTGGGGCCATCCCTGTGATCGTTGGCGGAATTATTCCAGATGAAGATGCAAAACGCTTGCGTGCGATGGGCGTTGCACGGGTTTATACACCTAAAGATTTCGAGCTAAATACAATCATGGCTGACATCGTGACATTGGCTGATCCTGCATCCGTCGCGGCGGAATGACGCCAACCGGTCATAAATTAGGACTGTAATTTCTGATTACTTAAGCTAGGGGCGTTCTTAGGAAACTAAGGAGGCCCCTTTCAATGAACAAAGAACTAAAAGCAATGAACAGCAAAGAGTTGGAAAAACTCTTGGTTGATGTGAAGAAAGAACTACAGCTTACAAAGGCCCGTGATCGCCGCAAAGCGCTCAAGGCAGCCGAACGTGCAGCCGCAGAATTTGGATTTAATCTCAATGAGTTGCGTGAAGACGCTCCCGTTGAAAAGAAGAAACCCAAAAGCCCTAAAAAGGCGGCAAAACCTTCTAAACCGAAATATGCAAACCCCGCCGATCCATCACGCACATGGACCGGAAAAGGCCGCCAGCCTTTGTGGTTTCTTGCAGCGGTTGAAAAAGGAATCAATCCGACCGATATGGAAATTTAGTCAGCTCGCAATCTGCGCGGGAGGTTGGGCGTAGGTCCGCCTACCTCCGCGCGAACCCTAAACGGCAAGTGCCGCGCGACCGAAAATAAATTTCCACCGACTGCCATCCTTCATAATGATCTCTCCGCCCCCTGCGCGCGGCGTTTCATAAGTGGCCATACCGACCCCTGTCAAACCATTTGAACACGTCACCGGAAACGTCACCGTCTTGGTCTCTGATGCAGGGCGATATCGGCCCTGACATGATGTTGAACCGTTGGTCGCCTGAAACCATCCGCCCTCTAGGAAGGTTGCAGTAGCGGTCCCTTTGAACACTGTATTTCCAGGTCCTACCACGGCGACAGGATGGCTCACGTCGCAAGCTGCTAACAGGCCCAAGCCAATTGCAGCGGTCACACTTAACAAACGCATCTCTTTACCCTTCATTCTCATTACCACGCCAACAAAGCTCATTATTCTTGTTGTTTCGAGTATGGAATTCCGCCATTGGAACTTGCCCCTGCTGCACAGGGTGGGCATCTTGGCGGCAATCCACAAAAGGAATGATAAATATGACCGTTCACATTGGCGCCGCACCTGGCCAAATTGCACAAACCGTACTTATGCCCGGTGACCCTTACCGCGCACGCTGGGCTGCTGAGACGTTTCTTGACGATGCTGTGCTGGTAAACGAAGTCCGCGGCATGTTGGGTTTTACAGGCACTTGGCGCGGCCACCCTGTCACTATTCAAGGGTCGGGCATGGGGATGCCGTCGCTGTCTATTTATGCAAATGAACTGATCAGCAGCTATGACGTACAGACCCTTATCCGCATCGGTTCTTGTGGTGGCATGCAGCCCCATGTGGGCATTCGCGACGTGATTATCGCAATGACGGCCAGCACCATTACATCCCCGTCTTCCGGGATCATGCGTGAGCTAAACTATGCACCCTGCGCGGATTGGGGTCTGCTGCGCGCAGCCGTTGCCGCAGCCGAAGCAAAGGGCACCAAGACACACGTCGGCGGCATTTACTCATCCGATGTGTTTTACGCCGAACGTCCTGATCTGGATGAACAGATGGTGCGCCACGGTATCTTGGGCGTCGAAATGGAAGCCGCAGAGCTGTACATGCTTGCCGCGCGCCACGGTCGCCGCGCGCTTGCCGTACTTACTGTGTCAGACCACTTGCAAACCGGCGAAGCCCTACCCTCCGAAGAGCGCGAACGCTCATTCGGGGATATGGTCGAAATCGCGCTGCAGGCGGCTTTTGACGAAGGCTAAAACCTCAGATCGCTGTCACCTACCGTGGCTGCGATCATACCCGTTCTCTGGTGGGCTCACCCATCCCTTTAACGTCGCCGGGTCAGGGGCAAATGTTTCGACCAATAAAGGGTGGCATTGCGCCTGATCAGAAGAATGCACCGTGCTACAATCCCCTCCGGGGCACGCGCTAAGGGCACCCAGTAGATCAATCTCAGCAAAGAACTCTAGACTGTCGCCGACCCGTACAGGGCTGGCTTTCATAAAATACTGACCTGTATCGCGGGTGAAGCCAGTACACATAAAAACATTCAAAACGTCATGCACATGCGGTTCGGCCTCAGCAGGCGTAACGCCCAGATGGTCCGCCAATGCCCGCGTCAGGTTTGAATGGCAGCAATGATGATACTGCCCACCTGACAACAAATTATGCGTGTACGGATCACAACGCGTCCCGATCACATCATGAACGGAGCCGCCGAATTCATCCATGCCGTACCACTCAAGACTATCGTGTGTGACAGTCGCCATGGGCCTCATCCCAGAAAAACTGGACCACATGCGCTGACCGCGCGTGATATGCGTGCCATGCAGCGCCCGCGTCTTGCCCGAATAGAACCGCTCGCTTAGGTCATTGGCGTTCCACAGGTTCAGATCGCCAACTTGCGATCCTTCAACGCTGGAGATGCGAAAGAAATGGCCCGCAGGTACAGTGAATGTCGCTGCATCGCGCGGCGGCACAATGACCTCACCTGTTTTGGTAAGTGTCGCACGTGCCGCATCCAACATAGACATGTCAGGCGCAGGCAATGTTTCTACCGGATAGCAGATGACAGGAGCGATAGCACGGCGCGCATCTGCGTCTATTGGCGCGCTCATGCGTTTTGCCCTGCGGCGCGGCCTGAAAACAGACAGCCTCCTAAAAAGGTTCCTTCAAGGGCGTTATATCCGTGATACCCACCACCACCAAAGCCGCTGGCTTCACCCGCAGCAAACAACCCGTCCAGAACCTGACCATCCGGCGTCAGCACACGCGATTGCAGATCAGTATGAATGCCGCCCAGCGATTTACGGGTAATTACGTTCAACCGAACAGCGATCAACGGGCCGTTTTCGCGATCAAGAATGGCATGAGGTTTTGCAGTCCGGATCAGCTTGTCTCCTTTATAGCTGCGCGCGCCGTGGATCGCGGTGATCTGAGCGTCCTTGCTGAATTTGTTGTTCAATTGCAAGTCACGCGCCTGAATTTGCGCGCGGATATGATCCAATTTGACGGGTGCATCTGGTGTTAGCGCGTTCATCCGCCCCACCAGTGTCTCCAGGTCATCTGCAACGATGAAATCAGCGCCTTTTTCTTTAAACGCTTCAACCGCTGGCGTGGCACCCTTGCCCAATCGTGCGCTCAAGACTTCCTTCCAGCCGCCTTCGGTCAGATCTGCGTTCTGCTCTGATCCAGACAATGCAAATTCCTTTTCGATGATCTTTTGGGTTAGGATAAACCAGCTGTGCTCACCCACACTCAGGATGCGTTTCAATGTACCAAGCGTATCAAAACCTGGCATATAGGGTGCTTCCATCCGGTCGCCATTCGCATCAAACCACATCGAGGACGGACCCGGCAAGATGCGGATGCCGTGGTTGGGCCAGATCGGATCATAATTTTTTAGGCCTTCGCAGTAATGCCACATGCGGTCTTCGTTGATCAGGCCCGCACCCGCCTTGGCAGCAATACCATGCATCCGGCCATCCACGTAGTCAGGCACCCCTGCCACCATAGTTTTGGGTGCTTTACCCATACGTGCCGGCCAGTGTTTGCGCACCATGGCATGGTTCCCGCCAATACCACCGGAGGTCACGATCACAGATTCTGCGCGATGTTCAAACGCCCCAATAACCTTGCGCGAGGTAGATTGCCCACGTTGCGCTGTTGTGTCTTCCAAAACATCACCAGTCACCCCTTTAACGGTCCCGTTCTCAACGAGCAGCCCATTCGCTCGGTGCCTAAATCCCATCCTGAGATGGCCATCCGCCGCATGTCGCACCATCAAATCAGCAAAGGGTTTTACCACTCCGGTGCCCGTGCCCCATGTGATGTGAAAACGGGGAACAGTATTCCCGTGGCCATTTGCCAATGCGCCGCCGCGCTCGGCCCAGCCGACAACGGGGAACCACCGCATGCCCAATCCGTGCAACCAACTGCGCATATCTCCGGCAGCGAATTCTACGAATTTTTCAGCCCATGCGCGCGGATTTGCATCCTCATCGCGGTCAAACTGCGCCGATCCCTGCCAATCGCTCCACGCAAGCTCGGCACTGTCTTTGATGCCAAGGCGGCGCTGCTCGGGGCTGTCGACCATAAACAAACCACCTAGGGACCAGAACGCCTGCCCACCAAGGCTTTGTGGCCCCTCCTGATCCATCATCAAAACACGGCGTCCCCGCAAAATTGCTTCATGCGCTGCAGTCATGCCAGCAAGGCCTGCACCAATGATGATTACATCTGCAGAAAAGTCGCTCATTTGTAGGTCCCCATTTTTGTTAAGCCGACGCTACACCTGCGTGATCATGTGTGTCGAGGGTAACGCAAGGTTCAAAGCGAGGACCTGCCCAAGCCCTTTTTACAACTTTGCGGTGGGCCTTTGCTTGCGGTAAACGCTTCGGCCCCACAGGCGGCACATCGGTACATCCGCAGACTGCCCTTGTCGCCACTACGGTTTTCACGCCAACGACAGCCACGCACATCGCGGTTACGCCAAGCCAGATAAACAACAACACCAAAAATGATGGGTGCAAAGATCAGGATCATCAGGTGAACTGCACGTCTATCGCCCAAAGATGCGGGCGTTCGCGGGAGCGTGCAATATAGGCCGCGCCGTCGCCCCACCCATGCCAACCCGCATTTGGCTCATTCTCGATTTGCAGCACAAAGTCCCAAGTATCTTTGCCCTTAGAATAATCCCACCACGGCTCTGATTGGACAGTCGCAGGCCACCCGCCCAGTTTGGTTTGCGTAACTGCCTCCGCCCAATCATAGGCATAAATGTCATTGGCCTGTGTATCCACGACCTGCCCTGCCACGTCATGATTGCCATAATCAGGCCGAGCCATACTCCACTCCCCAAGGCAGGGTGATAATGTGCTGGCATGTACTGGCGGTTTCGGGATTGTGAGCCCGTCTAGTGTTGAATAGCTGCGCAACATCCATGTTGCTTTCGGGTCAGGCCGTGCCGTGTTGATGACCTGCGTTGGAGATCGCGCATCATCTGGTGACATAAAGATGGTAATCAACGAAAGATCGCGCAACGCATTTGGCAATACCGGCGCATGCGTCAAGTTGAATTGGCACATCGGCCACATTGGCGCGCCATTCTGCGCGGGCCATGCCTCATCCTTTAGTCCCAAACGGACAGTCCCGAACATCGACATAAAGGGATCAATATTTGCAGGTTTTCTAAAAACAATCGGCGCGCACGGCCGGTTCAATGCCTGCATCAGCGCCGCTTCATCAAGCGGCCCCTGCGGGATCGGAAGCGGCGCATTTTTTTGCGCGCCGCCAGTCCATTTTCTTAACCAGCCAAACACTGGGCTTCGCCTTAAATGGTACGCTCTACCATCAGCTTTTTGATCTGGCTAATCGCCAATGCTGGGTTCAAGCCTTTCGGACATGTTTTTGCACAGTTCATAATCGTGTGGCAGCGATACAATTTGAAGGGATCTTCCAGATCATCCAGACGCTCGCCTGTACCTTCATCCCGGCTGTCGATGATCCAGCGGTAGGCATGTAGCAATGCTGCTGGTCCTAGGTAGCGATCGCCGTTCCACCAATAGCTAGGGCAGGATGTAGAGCAGCATGCGCACATGATACATTCATACAGGCCATCCAGCTTGCTGCGATCATCCACAGATTGCTTCCACTCTTTTGCGGGCGCTGGTGTCTCTGTCTCAAGCCACGGCTTAACAGACGCATGTTGGGCATAGAAATGTGTCAAATCAGGGATCAAATCCTTAACCACTGGCATGTGCGGCAGCGGATAGATCTTAACAACGCCGTTCACTTCGGCCATGCCGTAGGTACAGGCCAGAGTGTTGATGCCATCAATGTTCATCGCGCAAGATCCACAGATACCTTCACGGCACGAGCGGCGGAATGTCAGCGTTGGATCGATCTCGTTTTTGATCTTGATCAGCGCATCCAAAATCATTGGGCCGCAAGAATCCAGATCAACAAAATATGTATCAACTGCAGGGTTTTTGCCATCATCAGGGTTCCAGCGATAGATGTGGAATTCCCTGATGTTGGTGGCACCTTGTGGCTTCGGCCATGTTTTACCGCTGGTCATGCGGGAGTTCTTGGGGAGCGTCAGTTGTACCATGATGCTGTTCCTTTTGCGTCAGTTGGCGCTGTGCGCCTGAAAATCTTAAAGTGCTGTAAGCGCGCGATCACGCAAACAGGTTTGGGTGGCGGGGCGCGACATCACATTGCGCACAACCGCAACTGTGTCATCGTCGATCCCCACAATCGAGGCTTTGGCCAATTCACGAACTTCCACTGCTTGCGCGTTGTCGATCACACATCCTGTGAAGGTTTCGATCAAAGCCTTAGGAACCTGTGGAAAGTGGATCGCGACAACTTCGGTAACGGCGGATGTCGCTGCTTTTCGGCCTGTTTTATCTGCGGCGCTTTGCACTTCTGCACAGGCTGACAATGCCAGTATGCTTGTTAGAATAATTGCTCTGATCATGTTGTGGCCTCTCTGGGCGGTAGGGTCATGTGCAACGTTGACGTCTCGGCCAACGTGGCCAACCGTTCTGCATCTTGTTCAAAATGGGGGATCAGACGTTCCATAAAACGCAGATCATGCGCAGCGGTCCACAGCAGCAGCTTGTATTCAAGATCATCTGCCATGGCTTCATCGCGCGCTGTGCTGTTCAGGTTTTCAGCTGTGGTCCCTTTTCCTTGAAAAGAAGAACCACCACCGTAACGACGCACCGTGCCGCGCTCTAGGTCACGGATGGGTAGGCCCAGCTCATCTAGGATGCTGGCACGGTAGGTTTCGGAAACCATCCAATCATCATAGCAGATAGCCACAATACCTTGCGCATCTGCGATACGGTCCAGCCCGTTGATGTAGCCGTTCAAAGCCAACGCCATGATCCGAATACGGTCAGTTGTGCCATATCCATCATTTTTCTTGAGCTTTGCCAGCAGAGAAGCCGACCAGTTCAGAAAACTGCGATAGATGATAACTTGACGGGTAAAATCACCATCAGAGAAACCATCACTGGCCTTTTGCTGCACGCCAGCAGGCTGCGGCATCCGGTCTTCATAGGAAACTACGACCATTGGTGATGCACCGCTTTTTGCGATACGTTCAGCGTCGGTTAAATCCTCATGCGGCAGCTGTTCGTTATCAACGTCATACACATCAAGTGAGCCATAAACCCGCAACAGGCTTTTGCCAAAACGGCAGTTGTTATAAAATACACCACCTGTTGCGGCTTCAGGTGCATTGCGCATCAGCCAATCAATAATCGCGTGGTTACCAGAGCGGCGCATGCCGAACACCTGCAGGGCAAAGGTGGGGGAATACCCAGCCTTCATCCATACAGTGTCAATCTGCTCCGCATTGCTCATGCTTAGTAGACCCGTTTTTTGGGTGCGATCTTTTTGAGATCAATGCCACCTTCGTCAAGCTTGGTCAGAGGTTCCAGATGCACAGGACGGAAGTCGAGCGCAGCAGTGTCGCCATCAAAGCGGATAAGGCTGTGCTTGCGCCAATTTTTATCATCGCGATCAGGGTAGTCCTCATGCGCGTGGGCACCACGGCTTTCCTTGCGTGCAGCGGCGGCAGTGATAGTCGCAACCGCGTTTGGCATCAGGTTAGTCAGCTCCAGCGTTTCCATCAGATCAGAGTTCCAGACCAGCGAGTTATCAGTCACTTTCAAGTCTGCAATCTTGGCTGCTACACCTTTCATCTTCTCTTCGCCTTCGGCCAGCGTTTTGTCTGTCCGGAACACGGCCGCGTCAGCCTGCATGGTCTGTTGCATCTCAAGGCGTAGCTCAGCCGTTGGCACACCACCTTTTGCATAGCGCAGTCCGTCAAAGCGATCGAATGCCGCATCAATGGATTTTTGGGATGGTGTCGGAACTGCTGTTTTCGGGTCAACAATTTCCGCTGCACGAATGGCCGCAGCGCGGCCAAACACCACAAGATCAATCAGAGAGTTCGATCCTAGACGGTTTGCACCGTGAACAGAGGCACAGCCAGCTTCACCAACAGCCATCAGGCCAGGTGAAACCGCATCTGGGCTATCCGCTGTTGGGTCCAACACTTCACCCCAATAGTTCGTCGGAATGCCGCCCATGTTATAGTGCACGGTTGGCAAAACAGGGATCGGTTCTTTGGTCAGATCAACGCCAGCAAAAATGCGCGCACTTTCCGAGATACCCGGCAAACGCAAATCTAGCGTTTCTGGCGGCAAGTGGTTGAGGTGCAGGTGGATGTGATCCCCCTTGTCGCCCACGCCGCGCCCTTCGCGAATTTCCATAGTCATACAGCGCGACACAACATCGCGCGATGCGAGGTCTTTATAAGTCGGCGCATAACGCTCCATAAAGCGCTCGCCTTCAGAGTTAGTCAGATATCCACCTTCGCCGCGCGCGCCTTCGGTAATCAAGCAGCCTGCACCGTAAATGCCAGTTGGGTGGAATTGAACAAATTCCATATCCTGCAGAGCCAGACCAGCACGTGCCGCCATGCCGCCGCCATCACCGGTACATGTGTGGGCTGAAGTGGCCGAGAAATATGCGCGGCCATAGCCGCCTGTCGCCAGCACAACCATCTTGGCGCTGAACAGGTGCATGGTGCCGTCATCTAGTTTCCAGCACAGCACACCTTGGCAAACACCGTCATCAGACATCACCAGATCAATGGCGAAATATTCGATGTAGAATTCCGCGTTATGCTTGAGCGATTGACCGTAAAGCGTGTGCAGGATGGCGTGACCGGTACGGTCAGCCGCAGCACAGGTACGCTGAACGGGCGGGCCTTCGCCAAACTCGGTCGTGTGGCCACCGAACGGACGTTGATAAATTTTGCCTTCTTCGGTGCGCGAAAATGGAACACCGTAGTGTTCTAGCTCGTACACAGCCTTGGGTGCTTCACGTGCGAGGTATTCCATCGCATCTGTGTCACCTAACCAGTCAGACCCTTTGACTGTGTCGTACATGTGCCACTGCCAGTTATCAGGACCCATGTTGCTAAGGCTCGCGGCGATGCCGCCTTGCGCCGCAACAGTGTGTGAGCGGGTTGGGAATACTTTGGAAACACAGGCCGTCCGCAGCCCTTGCTCTGCCATACCCAATGTGGCGCGCAATCCAGCGCCCCCTGCCCCTACAACAACAACGTCATATTCGTGGGTCTCATATTCATAAGCAGCCATATCGCGCCCTCTTCAAGCTTGGGGTCTGTCCGCCTCTGCGGTTCAGTCCCTGTCTGTATCTTCGCGGCCCTTGGCGCACGATCATCTGGTGTTCTATAAATGACTGATCAATCTGTCCGTCATTTGAATTTTGGTTCGGGTGGCCGCCGCGCGCTAGCAGGGTCGCCACACCTTTGTCACGTATCTATTACAACGCCAGTCGGGCTATCGCGAAGACGCCAATCGCCGCAGCGCCATAGCTGATGCAGGTCATTACGATAATCGAGATTTTTTGCGCCATGCCATGCACGTAGTCTTCGAGCAGCGTTTGCACTCCATCGTTAAAGTGCTTGAACGTCACCGCGATGGTCAGCGCAGCGATGATCGCTGGAAAAGGACGGCTGTAATAGGCTACGATCTCTTCATATGTACCGCCCAGTGCCGCACCGAATGTAAACACAAACAGTGGGATCAGCAGCAACAATGCAACCGAGCTGACTTTCATCGCCCAGAAGTGCGCTGTACCTGTCTTGGCAGAGCCAAGACCTTTTGCGCGTTTGCGGTCTGTCAAATATGCCATGATGCTCTCCTTAAACCACGATAACGGTGATTAGCGTCAGCACAACCGAACCGCCAATAATGGCCCATCCCAGTTTTTCCGCCGTCGGAATGTCCATCGCAATGGCATTATCCCAAATCAAGTGACGAATACCCGCAAGCGTGTGATACCAAAGGCCCAAAACCGAGAAGAGCATGATCAGGTCACCAAACCAGCTGGTCAGAAAGCCGTTCACAATCGCGAAATAGGCAGGTCCGCTCGCCGCGGCGAGAAACCACCAGACAATCAGCAAAGATGAAATCAACATTGCATTGCCCGTGATGCGCGTCAGGATCGACGTCATCGAGGTTAGCTGCGGACGGTAAATCGTCAAATGCGGCGACAGAGGGCGGTTGCCCCGGTTCACATCGGCCATATCAGGCTCCTTTGTGGCTACTTGCCTCTACTACTAACAAACTTTTCGCCGCTGTCACGTGAACAAGCGGTAAATCAATCGCCTGTTTACCCGAATTGAGCAATAAATCGTTGTTACTCGCAAATTTGTGATCACACCGATCCCTCCTGTGATCACGGCAAGGCCAGACTCAGCTGCCGGGTCGTTTCACGCTGCAGTTTCCGACGAATTTGCTCAGGATAATCTGCGAATCCATTTGCTGTGATCACAAATGCGCCTTCTCCCTGAATAACACTCTCAAAAAACCACGCCGTCAGGTCGTCATCCCCCGTCTCGATAGCCAGTGCATTCACCGTCACATCAGCAGCATTCAGGGCATCTCGATATTCTTGAGGTGCAAGCCCTTCATTTGATATCCCATCCCCTGAAACATCGATTACCTTGCGGCGGCAACTGGGAACTTGCGCCAGCGCATCCAACGACAAGCCCAGCGCCTCCCCAACCGCAGTCGAAAAATTGCGCCAGATGCGCGGATCATCCGAAATGGCGGTAGCGAGCGCTGCAACGTCTGCAGCATCACCGATCTGACGCCATTCAATGGTTTGCCGCTGGCGTCCACTGCCTGACCATTGGATCAAAGTGACCTGTGCACGCTGTTCAATCAAAGCATCCACAACGGCTCCGTCCCGCAGCGCACCCGCAAGGCCATCCATCTGAATGCGGTATTCTTCGTGATCAACCGAGCCAGAAACATCCACTGCCAGAACAAGCGCAAGATCACACGCAAAAGACACGGTAGGCCACATAGCAAACACAAAGGCGGAGAGAATACGCATATGCCTATCTTAACCAAATGGTTGGAAAGGTCTATTTCACGTCTGCGTGTGTTGAGAACCTTCCCCCGACAACGCAAAAGGCGCACCATTTCTGGAGCGCCTTTCAGGATTTTTTGGTCAACTAGGGTTTAGTTCAATGAACCGTCGATGCCTTTGCAAGCCTCAACAAGACCTTTAACCGCAGAAACAGAGCTGTCGAACATTGCCTGCTCGTCTTTGTTCATTGATATCTCAACAACCTTCTCAACGCCGCCGGCACCGATCACTGTTGGCACACCAACGTAAAAGCCGTTCAGGCCGTAAGCGCCGTCAACATAAGCTGCACATGGCAGGACGCGCTTTTGGTCTTTTAGATAAGCTTCGGCCATTTCGATGGCTGAGGTCGCAGGTGCATAGAACGCGGAACCTGTTTTCAACAGGCCAACAATCTCTGCGCCGCCATCACGTGTCCGCTGAACGATAGCGTCCAGTTTTTCTTGTGTGGTCCAACCCATTTTCACCATGTCAGGGAGCGGAATGCCCGCAACTGTGGAATAACGCGTCAGCGGAACCATCGTGTCGCCGTGACCGCCCAGAACGAATGCAGTTACGTCGCGCATGGATACGTTGAACTCTTCCGCAAGGAAATGACGGAAGCGGGCCGAATCAAGAACACCCGCCATACCGCATACTTTTTCATGTGGCAGGCCAGAGAATTCGCGCAGCGCCCAAACCATCGCATCAAGCGGGTTTGTGATACAGATCACAAATGCATTTGGCGCATGAGCAGCGATGCCCTCGCCTACGGATTTCATAACCTTGAGGTTGATGCCCAACAGATCATCACGTGACATGCCCGGCTTGCGAGCGACACCAGCAGTAACGATACATACGTCTGCACCAGCGATATCAGCGTAATCAGACGTGCCAGACATGGCAGCATCGAAACCCTCAGACGGGCCGGATTCTGCGATATCAAGTGCCTTACCCTGCGGCAGACCATCGGCGATGTCGAACATAACAACGTCGCCCAATTCTTTAACAGCCGCGAGGTGAGCAAGTGTGCCACCGATGTTACCCGCGCCAATCAGCGCAATTTTGGCTCGTGCCATTTTGCAGTACTCCATGAGGTTTGCGTTGGCGGCGGCTTAAACCTTCAGAGGCATTCATGCAAGTTGCAGTTCAGCGTAACGGACACCAATACACTTAATCCGGGCTGGTTTACCTTACAAAAGCCCCTTCACGCAAAATACTTTTCTATATATTTTTCAAGTTATTAGGGTGTTTTTGAGAATCCGGCTCAACGCATCGCACCTCTGACGCCGAATTGATCCAACCCAACAAGACTACTGCCTCAAAAACCGGCAGAACCTCTGACTTACCTCCCTCCTCACCGACTTTCCGATGATCTTTGGACAAAGCCATGCCAGAATGAAATCAGCAGTTGGTCCGCGACCCATTTCCTGACACGATGGAATTCTACAACAAATTCAAGGCACCGCCATGCTCACTCTCGATCTTTGGTTTTTCGCAATTGCCGGACCTGCCGTTGTGTTTGCAGGTATTTCGAAAGGTGGATTCGGCTCTGGTGCGGCTTTTGCCTCTGCTTCCGTGCTGGCTTTGGTCGTTGATCCAGGATTGGCGTTGGGCGTGATGCTTCCCTTATTGATGCTCATTGATCTGGCATCCCTCAAACCCTACTGGGGCCACTGGCACCTACGCGAGGCACTACTGCTCATCGCTGGCGGATTGCCGGGTGTAGCGCTTGGCGCTGCACTTTATCGAGTGGCGTCCCCCGATCTTCTTAGGCTCATGATCGGTGCTGTGTCTGTTGGGTTTGTGATCTGGCAAATCAGTTTAAAACGCGGCTGGCTTCAAATCGGATCGCGCCCGATGTCTGATAGCGCAGGATTGGCCGCAGGGATCACCGCAGGCTTTACCAGCTTTGTAAGCCACGCCGGGGGGCCACCAGCTGCTGTGTTTCTTCTGTCACGCGGACTGAATAAGACAGGGTATCAGGCCACATCAGTTTTGGCATTTTGGGCGATAAACATCGCCAAATTCATACCCTACGCATTTCTTGGCATGTTTACCCTAGAGAGCGCAAAAGCCAATTTGGTGCTCGCCCCTTTTGCCCTTGTCGGAGCTTGGCTGGGGGTTCGCGCGCACCACGCCGTGCCAGAACGGATGTTCTTCGCGCTCACCTATGTGCTTCTCACGATTACCGGTCTCAAGCTCATCTGGGATGGGCTTACATAAGCCCTAGGCATCATAGCCTAGGCGTCGTTCCCCTTTGCGGGCAATGCCTCTGCGACTTCTTCAAACGCTTGGCCCGACGCAACCAAACAGGTCAATCCCGTTGGCATCGTCACCAGAATTGTCCAACTGCCTGTATCCTCGCTGGCAAACATCTCAACCATCGAGTTGTTTGATCCGATGCCGACCGATTGGCGTGTTTCACCATATCTTTCCGCCAGCTTTTTAACAACTGCATCGCGTTGCCCGCAGTTAGGTTGGGTCTGCGCCTTGGCCGAAGTCGTCGTCGCCAAAAACAGGGCCGCCGCAGCCGTAAGTGCAGCAAGGTGAAGGAATTTCGCAGTTCGTGTCATATCAGTGCCTTTCCAATGGGGAGGCGTGGCATCACATGCCACCGTTGATCCGTGACGCTACAGCGGCTGTCTTTCGGTTCCGGCAACAGAGCCAGCCTACCAATTCAAACATCTGCAACTTGGATCAATCCTGCCCCGAGGGACCTGAAAACGGGGTTAACGCTACGCACGGTGCTGGGCGCCGCATGAGATTTGCTGCATTGCGGCACGATT
This sequence comes from Sulfitobacter sp., assembly GCA_033851935.1. Lineage (GTDB taxonomy): Bacteria > Pseudomonadota > Alphaproteobacteria > Rhodobacterales > Rhodobacteraceae > Sulfitobacter. The sequence continues at coordinate 33,666 of JAWSVL010000008.1, read as the reverse complement.
GCGCTTGTAGTTTACCGCCAAAAATGCCCCTCTGCACGCAAGAATATTACGTCACCGATTTTCCACAGGAGCTTCTCATGCCCTCTATATCACGTCCTTTGCGTTCCGTACTTTACATCCCTGGTTCAAAACCACGCGCGTTGGATAAAGCCCGCGGATTACCAGCAGATGCGATCATCTTTGATCTCGAAGACGCCGTAATCCCTGAGGAAAAAATCACCGCACGCGCAACACTCGCCGAAGCGTTAACCCCTGGCGGTTATGGCAGCCGCATGAAGATCATCCGGATCAACGGGTTAGACACCGAGTGGGGCGCAGATGACGCGAAAGCCGCCAAAGACATGGGTGCCGACGCTATTTTGCTGCCAAAGGTGAACTCACCTGCTGATCTCGATGCACTTGTCGCGATTGTGGGTGATGTTCCGCTGTGGGCGATGATGGAAACGCCGTTGGGTATGCTGAATGCGGCCGCGATTGCTGCACATCAACAACTTCATGGCATGGTCATGGGCACAAACGATCTGGCCAAAGACCTTCAAACACGCTTTCGTGCTGACCGCCTGCCGCTGATGGCTGGTCTTGGGCTTTGTGTCTTAGCGGGCAAGGCGCACGGCGTTGCATTGATTGATGGCGTCTACAACGCCTTTAATGATGATGAAGGCCTGCGCGTCGAATCCGACCAAGGCCGCGACATGGGCTTTGACGGTAAAACGCTGATCCATCCCGCCCAGCTTGAAGTGGCAAATGCAGCCTTCTCTCCTTCGGAGGCAGAGATCGAAGTCGCACGTCGACAGATCGCTGCATTTGAGGAATGTGAGGCTACCGGTCAGGGCGTTGCTGTGGTTGATGGCAAGATCGTTGAGAATCTACATGTTGCAACTGCGCGTGAAACACTGGCAAAATTCAAGGCTATTGAAGCACTCAGCGCGGAGTAACACATGACCCTTCTCATTATCGGTGTCGTTCTTTGGACGGCAGCACATTATTTCAAACGACTTATGCCAGATCAGCGTGTTGCGTTGGGGAAACCCGGCAAAGGGGTCATAGCGGTGGCAATCGTTGCGTCTCTTATTTTGATGATCATCGGTTATCGTATGGCCGCGTTCATTCCTGTTTGGTCGCCGCCGACCTTTCTAAAAGGCATTAACAACCTTGCGATGTTGTTGGCACTTTGGGTTTATGGTTCTAGCGCTGCTAAAGGGGCCAAGGCATGGCCTGCATACAAACTGCGCCACCCCCAACTAGTGGCCGTTAAAATATGGGCCGCTGCGCACCTGTTGGTAAACGGCGATCTAGCATCAGTCATTCTGTTTGGCGGTATTCTTGCTTGGGCCGTTGGCTCAGTCATCCTAATCAACCGAGCTGAACCAGACTGGGTCGCACCGGAACCAGCAGGGCAGAAAACCTACATCCGCCTTGCCGTTATTACTCTGGTTATGTTCACCGTCATCAGTCTCATTCACCTTGCGCTAGGCGTTTCGCCTTTCTCTTAAAACCACGGATAACATCATGAAACTATACCGTTTCCTGTCGGAAGAAGACACCTCCGCATTTTGTCACAAAGTCACCGAAGCCCTTAATAAGGGCTGGGAGTTATATGGCTCTCCGACGCAGACATGGGACCATACGGCCGGAATTATGCGCTGCGGTCAATCCGTCGTAAAGGAAGTTGAAGGTACATACACACCCGAGACCAAGCTAGGGGCGCACTGAAATGGCAACGAAAACAAACTCTGGTCGTTTCTTTGAGGACTACTCCGTGGGTCAGGTTCTCACACATGCTGTGCCGCGTACCGTAAAAATGGGGGAGCGGGCACTCTATCACATGCTATATCCCGCCCGCCACGCGCTCTACTCTTCTGATCAGTTCGCGCAGGACTGTGGCCTACCGTTCAGCCCGCTCGATGACATGATCGCATTCCACGTGATTTTTGGAAAAACAGTACCGGATGTATCGTTGAACGCTGTTGCCAACCTTGGCTACGCCCAAGGCCGCTGGCTATTGCCTGTCTGGCCCGGCGACACGCTACGTAGCCAATCCGAAGTCATCGGCGTAAAGCAAAACTCGAACGGGAAAACCGGCGTTGTTTATGTCCGTACAACTGGCCTGAACCAACATGACGAAGCGGTCATGGAATACGTCCGTTGGGTTATGGTGCGCAAACGCAATGTAGATGCCCCTGCCCCAGAAACCGTTGTGCCCGACTTGCCCAACGCGATTGCAGCCGCTGATCTGGTCATTCCTAAAGGTCTGGATTTCACCAACTACAATTTTGATCTAGCAGGTGAGCCGCACCGCTGGGCCGACTACGACATTGGCGAAAAGATCGACCACGTTGACGGCGTGACCATTGAAGAAGCCGAACACATGATGGCCACGCGCTTGTGGCAAAACACGGCCAAGGTCCACTTTGACACATCCGCTCGCCCTGACGGCAGCCGTTTGATTTATGGCGGTCACGTCATCTCAATGGCCCGCGCGTTGTCCTTCAACGGCTTGGCAAATGCTCAGATGATCGTCGGCCTGAATGGCGGCGCACACGCAAACCCCTGCCTGTCTGGTGATACTATTCGTGCATGGTCAGAAGTGATCGACAAAGCTGAAACAGCCGCTCCCGGTGTTGGTGCGATCCGCCTACGCCTTGTTGCAACAAAAGGCGGCACACCGTTTGAGTTGCGCGGCGAAGACGGCAAATATCTCTCCACCGTTCTACTCGACCTAGACTACTGGGCATTGATCCCAACATGAGGGTAGTTGCAACCCTTCTAGCGCTGACCGCAACCGCAGTTCACAGCGAGGAGGCATCGGACCCCTTTGTCGAGGCCAATCTCCTCTCCATTTTCTATCACGAGCTCGGCCACGCCTTGATCGACGTCATGGGCCTTCCTGTCTTTGGGCAGGAAGAAGATGCCGCTGATACCGCCTCCATATTGCTGATTGATTCCACCTTCGAAAATGAAACAGCCATCGAAATCGCCTATGATGCTGCGTTGGGTTTTCAAGCCGAAGCTGATGAAACAGGTGATGATATCGCGTGGTCAGATGTACATGGCCCTGATCTGCAAAGGTTCTACAACCTTGTCTGCCTGTTTTACGGGGCGGACCCCGACAGCCGCGATGATTTTGCCAATGACATGGATCTCCCAGCCGATCGCGCAGAAGGCTGCGAAGATGAATTCGACCTCGCAAATGAAAGCTGGGGACCTGTATTTGAAGAAATCACGGCCCGAGGCGGCGGCGACAGCCTGACCTACTCAAATACCGCTGATACCTTTACGGCCAAGATTATTAGCGCCGAAGTTAAAGCGTTGAATGCCCAACTTCGGCTTCCCTCAGACATAAAAGTATCAGTCGAATCTTGTGGCGAGGCCAACGCCTTTTACGACCCGCAAGATCAAAGCATCGTTATTTGCACCGAATTTGAAACACATCTGCGAGAAATCTCTCCCGCATTTCGTTGATTCTCGCCCTATTTCACGCTCTGCAGCTTCCCCAAAATTCATTTTGTGATCACACATATTTATCGTGTGATCACAAATGTCACTTTTGAGTGGATTATTTCTACTACCTGCGAAATGCTGTTCAGGAAATATTACGTAACTAGCGTATAACACGCATGATCAGAACCAAAGACGGGACCGTTTCGATATGAACATCCACGAATACCAAGCTAAAGCCCTCCTACGTAGCTATGGCGCACCAGTTTCCGACGGGCGTGTTGTACTCAAAGCAGAAGATGCCAAAGCAGCCGCTGGCGAACTCGACGGCCCATTGTGGGTCGTAAAAGCGCAAATCCATGCAGGTGGACGCGGCAAAGGTAAATTTAAAGAAGCAGACGCTGGTGACGCTGGCGGTGTGCGCTTGACCAAATCTGTGGCTGAAGCCGCAGAAGAAGCTCAAAAAATGTTGGGCCGTACTTTGGTCACACACCAAACAGGTCCAGCTGGCAAACAAGTCAACCGCATCTACATCGAAGATGGTTCCGGCATTGAAACCGAATTGTACCTTGCACTCCTGGTTGACCGTGAAACGTCTCGCGTTGGTTTCGTTTGTTCCACCGAAGGTGGCATGGACATCGAGGAAGTCGCCGCAAACACCCCTGAGAAAATCATCAACTTCTCCGTTGATCCAGCAACCGGCTTTCAAGCCTTCCACGGCCGCCGCATCGCATTCGCACTTGGCCTGCAAGGTAAAGCAGTCAAGCAGTGCGTTGGCCTGATGGGCCTGCTCTACAAAGCGTTCATCGAACGTGACATGGAAATGCTGGAAATCAACCCGTTGATCGTTACAGATAGCGGTGACCTGAAAGTTCTCGACGCAAAAGTATCCTTCGACGGCAATGCTATGTATCGCCAAGCCGAAGTCGCCGAACTGCGTGACGAGACCGAAGAAGATGCAAAAGAACTCGAAGCTTCCAAATACGACCTCAACTACATCGCTCTGGATGGTGAAATCGGCTGTATGGTGAACGGTGCTGGCCTCGCGATGGCCACAATGGACATCATCAAGCTTTATGGTGCCGAGCCTGCGAACTTCCTTGATGTTGGTGGCGGTGCGACCAAAGAGAAAGTGACCGAAGCGTTCAAAATCATCACCTCTGATCCACAAGTCAAAGGCATTCTGGTGAACATCTTTGGTGGCATCATGCGCTGTGATGTTATCGCTGAGGGTGTTGTCGCAGCGGTAAAAGAAGTCGGTTTGAAAGTACCACTTGTTGTGCGTCTGGAAGGGACAAACGTTGAAGAAGGCAAAGCCATCATCAACAACTCCGGTCTTGATGTTATCGCAGCTGATGACCTCAAAGACGGCGCACAGAAAATCGTAAAAGCGGTTAAAGGCTGAAGTGATGCGGCTGGTAAAAAGCTCTTTTGGTCGGCACATTAGCCGTCCAAGCCAAGCATATTCCGTGCTTTGGAAACCACTCTTTCTTAGTCTAGGGGTAGCATACTTTGCTACTTCTAACCAAGCGAGTGCCCAAGAGCTCAGCCAATCCAAACTCGTTTCACTGTTTGAGACCGTCTGCCTCAAGTCCGGAGCAGATCAAACCGCAGCTATTCGTGCTGCAAAGCGTCTGGGGTTAAAGGAAGTCAGTCCACACCAATATAGTGACGCAAAGACAACGCTGAATGTCCACTTTCTAAGCTCCGATAAGGTAAGTTGGAGGGGCGAAATTTCTGCCTCAAAAATCAACAGTGGTTCTTGGGATACCGTCGGTTTTAGTGTTGCGAAACTTGCCACTTTTAAAGGAAAAGGCAGCGGATGCGTGGTTAGCGCATATAATGTACCGCTAGAGAGACTTGCTGCGGCGGCGGCGCCAATGGTTGCAAAATATGATGGCCAAATGAAGGTCAAATCTCATGGTCGTGTGGGTCAGGCAGACGTTATCCTGAATGAACGTAAAGCGCGTATTTTCATACGACCCTTGAAGATCAGCTCGCAATTGCGCTTCGTCGTTTTGTCTGTCGTAAGGAGCCAATAGATCATGTTCATTGCGAAACCTACCAATTCAAAAGACATGAGCATGGCAGTATCATCAACTTCAGTTTTTTCCATGCAGTCCCTAGCGCGGTCCTCTACCTCTTTTAGGGGCAAGCAGAGAGATACCTTTTTCAGCTTCACCGCAATCGCGGCACAACTTAACCCAGCCACAAATGCGGAAAAGGGCTCCCTGCCTTCGCTCACACATCTTCCCATCTGAATATTGGCGCTGAACAAGCCCAAAACGACATATAACAAGGAGACACCATCCATGGCCGTACTTATCGACGAAAATACCAAAGTAATCTGTCAGGGCCTCACAGGCTCACAGGGTACTTTCCACACAGAGCAAGCAATTGCATACGGCACCAAAATGGTTGGCGGCGTAACTCCTGGCAAAGGTGGCCAGTCCCATCTCGACCTGCCTGTGTTCAACTCTGTGCACGAAGCCAAACATGTGACCGAGGCAAACGCCTCTGTGATCTATGTTCCTCCACCCTTCGCAGCAGATTCCATCCTCGAAGCGATCGACGCTGAAATGGAATTGATCATTTGCATCACCGAAGGCATCCCCGTTTTGGACATGATGCGCGTTGAGCGCGCACTGAACGGCTCTAAATCACGCCTGATCGGGCCTAACTGCCCAGGTGTTATCACACCAGACGCCTGCAAAATCGGCATCATGCCGGGTCACATCCACATGCGCGGTTCATGTGGCGTTGTTTCCCGCTCTGGCACACTGACATACGAAGCGGTTAAGCAGACAACTGATCTGGGCCTTGGCCAGTCTTCCGCTGTTGGTATCGGTGGCGACCCCATCAAAGGAACCGAGCACATCGACGTGCTGGAAATGTTCCTTGCCGATCCAGAAACAACATCCATCATCATGATTGGTGAAATCGGCGGCACCGCCGAAGAAGAAGCAGCGCAGTTCCTCGCGGACGAGCGCAAAAAAGGCCGTTGGAAACCAACTGCTGGTTTCATCGCGGGCCGCACAGCCCCTCCAGGCCGCCGCATGGGCCACGCAGGCGCGATTGTTGCCGGTGGTAAAGGCGACGCAGAAAGCAAAATCAACGCAATGCGCGAAGCAGGTATTGTTGTGGCGGACAGCCCAGCGACACTTGGTGAAGCAGTGCAAGAAGCGATTGCAAAGGGCTAAACTTGATCAAAACCCGCAGATCTGTGCAAAGTGCGTTCCCCGATCGAGGGTGGGGAAGAATTCCCCGCCCGTGGGGGCGGTCGGGGAATGCACGGCCTATCGTCCGCGCAAGCCTTATCTTTGCTATGATGGCTTGCCCATCAATGGCTCTGGCCTGCAAAGAGACCTTTGATGCCGCGCTTTCCAATTCGCCACAATCGCTGAAAATCATTTTGCACCAACTTCACGAAAGTCCAAGTGTCATCACCTATGATCCCAAAGCGGTGACAGCCGAAGTGCTAGATGAATTTGCCCAAAACATCTGCTGTAATCAAAATGCTCGCATCGAACCGGTTAGACCCTTTCTGTTCCAGCGCCTTAAAAAGCATAAGCGCGCCCATATCTTCTGCTGAGGTTATCCAATGACTGACCACCCTGCCAACGACCAATTCCACGCATCTTCCTTCATGCAAGGCCACAACGCTGAGTATCTGGAGCAGATGTATGCCCGCTATGCCAATGACCCCAATGCGGTCGATGCAGCATGGCAGGAGTTCTTCAAGGCCCTGGGCGATGAAGACAACTCGGTCAAAGCCGAAGCAGCTGGCCCAAGCTGGGCACGCAGCGACTGGCCCCCGATGCCCGGCGATGACCTAACGGTAGCGCTCACAGGGGAATGGCCCATTGAGGCAAAAGCCGCAGGCGGCAAGATCGCAAAGCAGGCTGCCGCCAAAGGCGTAGAAATTACCGACGACCAAATCCAGCGCGCAGTTCTAGACAGTATCCGCGCGTTGATGATCATCCGCGCCTACCGCATCCGGGGTCACCTTGCAGCTGACCTTGATCCGCTTGGCATGCGCGAAATCAACAACCACCCCGAACTCGACGCGAAATCCTACGGCTTTGCCGATGCGGATTTGGATCGCCCGATCTTTATCGACAACGTGCTTGGCTTGCAGATCGCAACAATGCGCCAGATCACTGACATCCTCAAAGCAACCTATTGTGGCACTTTCGCGCTGCAGTACATGCACATCTCTAACCAAGAAGAAGCTGCATGGCTGAAGGAGCGGATTGAGGGGTATGGCAAGGAAATCCAATTCACCAAACAGGGCCGCAAGGCGATCCTGAACAAACTGGTCGAAGCCGAGGGCTTTGAGAAATTCCTGCACGTCAAATATATGGGTACCAAACGTTTTGGCCTTGATGGCGGCGAAAGCCTGATCCCTGCGATGGAGCAGATCATCAAACGTGGCGGCAATCTCGGTGTCCGCGATATAGTGATTGGTATGCCACACCGCGGCCGTTTGTCTGTGCTCGCAAACGTGATGCAAAAACCTTACCGCGCGATCTTTAACGAATTTCAGGGTGGCAGCTCTAAGCCCGAAGATGTCGATGGTTCAGGGGATGTAAAATATCACCTCGGGGCCTCATCCGACCGGGAATTTGACGGCAACACAGTTCACTTGTCACTGACCGCCAACCCCTCCCACCTAGAGGCCGTAAACCCAGTCGTCATCGGCAAGGTTCGCGCCAAGCAGGACCAGTTGGGCGACAAAAACCGTATTACCGTCATGCCCATCTTGCTTCATGGCGATGCCGCGTTTGCGGGCCAAGGTGTAGTTGCAGAATGTTTTGCTCTGTCTGGCTTGCGTGGCCACAAAACGGGCGGCACGATGCACATCGTTGTGAATAACCAAATCGGTTTCACCACGGCTCCGCACTTCTCACGGTCATCACCCTACCCTACTGACAACGCGTTGGTCGTCGAAGCGCCGATCTTCCACGTGAATGGTGATGATCCGGAAGCCGTAGTCCACGCCGCACGCGTCGCAACTGAATTCCGCCAGAAATTCCACAAAGACGTGGTCATCGACTTGATCTGCTATCGTCGCTTTGGTCACAATGAAGGGGACGAACCGATGTTCACAAACCCCGTCATGTACAAAAAGATCAAAAAGCAAAAAACCACGCTTACCCTCTATACTGATCGCTTGGTCAAAGACGGCCTCATCCCAGAGGGCGAAATCGAGGATATGAAAGCCGAGTTTCAGGCCAAACTGAACAATGAGTTTGAGGCTGGTAAAGAGTACCGCCCCAACAAAGCTGACTGGCTTGATGGGAAATGGTCCCATCTGGACAAAAACAAAGATCAATATCAGCGCGGTGAAACGGCGATTGCGCCAGAAACCATGAAAGATGTTGGTACGGCCCTCAGTACTATTCCCGATGGTTACCCTGTCCACAAAACGGTTGGTCGTTTGATGGATGCAAAGGCCAACATGCTCAAGAACGGCGAAGGTTTTGACTGGGCCACTGCCGAAGCACTTGCGTTTGGCTCATTGCTGACTGAAGGTTACAAGGTACGCCTTGCAGGGCAAGACAGTACACGCGGCACTTTCTCTCAGCGCCACTCTGCCTTGATCAACCAGGACACCGAAGAGCGGTATTACCCGCTCAACAACATCCGCAAAGGTCAGGCCGAATACGAAGTCATCGATTCGATGCTGTCTGAATACGCAGTTCTAGGTTTTGAGTATGGCTATTCGCTTGCCGAGCCAAACGCATTGACCCTATGGGAGGCGCAATTTGGTGACTTTGCCAACGGCGCACAGATCATGTTTGACCAGTTCATCTCATCAGGTGAAAGCAAATGGCTGCGTATGTCTGGCCTCGTATGCCTGATGCCACATGGCTATGAAGGCCAAGGTCCGGAACACTCGTCTGCACGTCTTGAACGTTTTTTGACCATGTGTGGCGGTGATAACTGGATCGTGGCAAACTGTACCACGCCTGCCAACTACTTCCACATCCTGCGCCGACAGCTACATCGCAGCTACCGCAAGCCACTCATGTTGATGACGCCAAAGTCCCTGCTGCGCCACAAAATGGCCGTCAGCAAGACCGAAGAATTCACAACAGGTTCCAGCTTCCACCGTGTTCTTTGGGATGATGCCCAACAGGGCAATTCCGATACGAAACTGGTCGCAGACAAAGACATCAAACGCGTCGTGATGTGTTCAGGCAAGGTATACTATGACCTGCTGGAAGAGCGTGACGCACGCGGCATTGACGATATCTACATCCTACGTTTTGAACAGTTCTACCCCTTCCCTGCTCAATCCGCGGTGAAAGAGCTAGAACGTTTCAAAAACGCAGAAATGGTCTGGTGTCAGGAAGAACCCAAAAACCAAGGTGCATGGTCCTTTATTGAACCCAACATCGAATGGGTTCTTGGCCGCATCAAAGCAAAACACAACCGGCCCGACTATGCCGGTCGCGCCACCGCAGCATCGCCAGCAACTGGCCTTGCATCGCAACACAAAGCACAACAAGCAGCCCTCGTGAACGAAGCGCTGACAGTAAAAGGATCCTGAACCATGAGTAGTGAAGTCCGCGTGCCCACATTGGGCGAGTCCGTTACTGAAGCGACAGTAGCCACATGGTTCAAAAAACCGGGTGATGCTGTTGCTGTCGACGAAATGCTGTGCGAGCTGGAAACAGATAAAGTCACAGTCGAAGTACCCAGCCCAATCGCCGGGACCTTGAACGAAATCGTTGCTGCCGAAGGCGAAACCGTAGGCGTTGATGCCCTTCTGGCAACTGTTTCCGAAGGGGACGCCGCAACCCCTGCCGCCGCAAAAAATGCCAGCCCTGCCGCACAGCCTTCATCAACCGAAGCCAGTGCGTCTGTGGATGTGATGGTTCCAACTTTGGGCGAGTCAGTGACCGAAGCGACCGTCAGCACATGGTTTAAAAAGGTCGGCGATACCGTCGCACAGGATGAAATGCTCTGTGAGTTGGAAACTGATAAAGTTTCCGTCGAAGTCCCCAGCCCTGCAGCAGGTACCTTAACTGCAATTGTCGCCGAAGAAGGCGCAACAGTGGATGCTTCGGCAAAATTAGCAGTGATTTCTTCAGGTGCGGTTGCAGCAGTCACAACACCTGCTGCTGCCCCAACGGCCCCAGCTGCCGCACCCACTGGCAAGGACGTCGAAGATGCGCCATCCGCCAAAAAAGCAATGGCCGAAGCAGGCTTGAACCGTGATCAAGTCACTGGTTCTGGTCGTGACGGTCGGGTTATGAAAGACGATGTGGCTAAAGCGCTTGCTGCTGGCAATGCCGCTGCAGCTCCGGCACCTGCTGCTGTTGCACCACGTGCCGCATCCAGCGCAGATGATGCATCCCGCGAAGAACGTGTCAAAATGACCCGCCTTCGCCAAACCATTGCCCGCCGCCTAAAGGAAAGCCAGAACACGGCAGCCATGCTCACCACCTACAACGAGGTCGACATGACCGAGGTGATGGCCCTGCGGAACGAGTACAAAGACCTATTCCTCAAGAAACATGGCGTGAAACTTGGCTTTATGTCCTTCTTTACCAAGGCATGTGTTCATGCACTGCGTGAAGTGCCCGAAGTAAACGCCGAAATCGATGGTACCGATGTTGTTTATAAGAACTTCGTGCACATGGGCATCGCCGCTGGTACGCCTACGGGCCTAGTTGTTCCCGTTATCCGTGATGCTGATGCGATGTCCTTTGCTGGGATCGAAAAAGCCATCGCCGAGAAAGGCGCGCGCGCGCGCGATGGCAAACTGTCTATGGCCGAAATGCAGGGCGGTACTTTCACCATCTCTAACGGTGGTGTCTACGGCTCGCTTATGTCCTCGCCCATCCTGAACCCACCGCAGTCCGGCATCCTTGGCATGCACAAAATCCAAGACCGCCCTATGGCGATCAACGGAGAAGTTGTGATCCGCCCGATGATGTACCTCGCCCTCAGCTATGATCACCGTATCGTAGACGGTAAAGGCGCCGTGACCTTCCTTGTGCGCGTGAAAGAAGCACTTGAAGATCCACGTCGTCTGTTGATGGATCTGTAAAGAGTGCACTAATGCGAACAGATGACGGGCAGCCAATCAGTCGTTTAACAGCGTCTCAAAAGCCTCTCATTTTGTCAAAAATTGCAGGAGTGCGTTGCCCAAATTGCAGCGCTCTCCAACCCATCTATCACATGGACCGTACAAACCCTCACAGAGGATGGAACAGGTTTTCAGCCCATGAATGTAGTAGCTGCAAAAACTGGTTGTACTTTGATGGCAAGGGGCGAAACCGACGCTTCTTTCTCATCGTCGCGCCGCTGTTTTTCCTGTCCGCAGGTTTAGGTGCAGAGGTTGTGACACACATCGACGGCCTCCATCATCTTCATGAATCGCGTGGATCTGAAGAAGGAAACTTTCTCGGATTTCTCGTAACCGTTTTTCTATTCATCATCCCTACTGTATTTTTCACTTCCCGATTTGAAAGCGTACAAACACTAGAGAAGAACGGGCAAATATAGAAAGATGGCCTATCTCACACCCAAAACTCTAATTTGCCCTTCCTGTAACCACACAGGTCCGTTGACCTGGATCACGGGCGTTCCGCTGGACAATCAACCCCGAGCAGGGCGAGGGTACATAAGAGCACACAAGAGTGGAGATTGGATCATTGAAAAGACAAAAATCGACATCATCGTAAACTGCCCCACCTGCAACACCGAAGTCACGCGACGCAGCAGAAAGCCTTAAGGAGAGAGCATGAACACGCAACTGATCTGTCACTTCGAAGTCACCAAATTTGACGACTGGCAAACCGCATTTAACGCCGACGGCGAAGCACGTCGCGATGCTGGCCTTGGCGTGCTGCAAATTTGGCGGGATGCGGACAGCACAACACATGCTTTTGCACTCTTGTCCGTCAACGACCGTTCTCGCGCCGAAACGTGGATCACCCGCTCCAACGCGCTCAGCTCGGATGACGCCTCAACCGTCACTCATGCCAACCACTTTTTCATCGAAACTGCGTAATTGCCACTCGGCTTGCCAGCTACAATATTACCTAAGGAGACTCTCATGTCTGACTATGACGTCATCATCATCGGCTCCGGCCCTGGCGGCTATGTCGCGGCCATCCGTTGCGCCCAGCTGGGCCTAAAAACTGCCTGCGTCGAGGGCCGTGAAACATTAGGCGGCACCTGCCTGAACGTGGGCTGTATCCCGTCAAAGGCGCTGCTTCATTCGTCGCACATGCTGCACGAAGCCGAGCATAACTTTGGCGAGATGGGCCTGAAGGGTAAAAGCCCATCCGTCGATTGGCCACAAATGCTCAAGTACAAACAATCTACCATCGACACCAACACAAAAGGTATCGAATTCCTGTTCAAAAAGAACAAGGTAGACTGGATCAAAGGCTGGGCAACCATCCCTGAAGTTGGCAAGGTTAAGGTCGGTGACGACACCCACACCGCTAAAAACATCATCATCGCTACAGGCTCCGAGCCTGCCCCCTTGGGCGGTGTTGAAGTTGACGAAAAGATCGTTGTCAGCTCAACTGGCGCGCTGGAACTGGGCAAAGTACCCAAAAAGATGATCGTCATTGGCGCAGGTGTGATTGGGCTTGAGCTTGGCTCAGTCTACTCCCGTCTTGGTGCCGAAGTGACCGTGATTGAATTCCTTGACCACGTCACCCCGGGCATGGATGCAGAGGTTAGCAAAAACCTCCAAAAGCTGCTTAAAAAGCAGGGGCTTAAATTCATCATGGGTGCGGCTGTCCAAAAGACAGAAGCCAGCAAGTCAAAAGCAAAGGTCACTTACAAGCTGCGCAAAGACGACAGCGAGCATGTGATTGACGCTGACACTGTCCTCCTGTCCACAGGTCGCCGCCCCTTCGTTGATGGCCTTGGCCTTGAGGCATTGAACGTTGCCATGACCGACCGCGGCCAGATTGCGGTGAATGGTACATGGGAAACGTCCATCAAAGGCATCTATGCCATCGGTGACGTGATTGAGGGCCCAATGCTGGCTCACAAGGCCGAAGACGAAGGCATGGCAGCGGCCGAAACCATCGCGGGCCAACACGGCCATGTGAACTATTCGCTCATCCCTGGCGTGATCTACACCCACCCCGAAGTGGCGAATGTCGGCGAGACCGAAGAAACGTTAAAAGCAGCCGGTCGCGCGTATAAAGTTGGTAAATTCAGCTTTATGGGCAACGCTCGTGCCAAAGCGAACTTTTCCGGGGACGGTTTTGTGAAGCTGATCGCTGATAAAGAAACCGATCGCATTCTAGGGTGCCACATCATTGGCCCATCAGCAGGCGAGCTGATCCATGAAGTGTGCGTTGCTATGGAATTTGGCGCATCAGCCCAAGATTTGGCGATGACCTGCCATGCGCACCCGACATTCTCTGAGGCTGTGCGCGAAGCGGCGCTGGCTTGCGGTGACGGTGCGATCCACATGTAAATTACTACGCGCGCGGCCTACCACATGGTTTTGGCCGCGCGTGGTGCCCACGCGGCGTCGTATTCTGCGCCTCCTTCGGCCCCTTCCGACACTTCTGCCAGAATTTCACCCATAGTAGGAAGCCCTTCACTAAGGTCTTCTGCGGCCCATGTTTTTGCCCGCATCAATGCGCGTGCACATTGGCTGTAAATTTCTGCAATTTCGATAACGATCACAGTCGCCGGTTGGCGGCCTTTTTTCTCAAACCGCGCCCGTAGGTCGCTATCCGCGGTCAGCCATGCAGTGCCGTTCACCCGCACCACATTATTTGAACCGGGAACCATAAACATGCAGGAAATACGCCCATCTTCTACGATATTGCGCAAGGTATCCAAACGTTGGTTTCCGCGCCAGTCAGGCAGCGCAAGCCTGTGTCGATCAAGTTCCAGAACAACGGGTCCGTCATCGCCGCGCGGGCTGCCATCGGTCCCCGCAGCGCCAACTGTGCTCAAGATACATAGCTGGGATGCCATGATCCATTTGCGATAGTTTGGCGTTAAATGATCCGCGACTTTGCGCAGGGATGCGGCACCCGGGGTGCCATACAACGCCTCAAGTTCTGGGATGTTATCAATCTTGTCCATAGAGATGTGCCAATCCTGTTTCTTCCAACAAAGCATCCGAAGCAGTCTCAATCCGCGTTTCTAACTCTGAAACAAACGCGTTTCGTTCCATCCCTGTCTCAATAGGAGGCAAGAACTCCACAATTGCCACACCCGGCCGGCGGTACAAACCGCGACGGGGCCAGAACACGCCCGCATTGGTAGCGACCGGATAGCATGGTTGTTTTAACTGCTCATACAGCACTGCTGTTCCTACTTTATACGGCATCTTGGTGCCAGGAGGGGAACGCGTGCCCTGAGGATAAATCACCAACTGGCCGGGTTCACGTTGCCCCGCCTCAACATCCGCAAGCATCTTTGTGATCGCGGCACCCCGCTTGCCACGATCCACAAAAACCATCTGCATTTTAGTGGCGTATTGCCCCAAAACCGGTGACCAGCGCAGCTGGTTTTTCATCACAAACTTGGCAGAAGGCAGTGCATGAAAGATCATCAGGATATCTAGAAACGACTGGTGTTTTGAGGGAACTATTGCGGCTATCTCAGGCGGCGTTCCGCGCACTTCACACCGCAAATTGATCATCCATCCGGCAGACCAGATAACCCAACCCGCATAGGCGTGGCAGGCCGAATAAGCGCCCCGTTTTGAAAGCATCGCCCATGGTGCCCAAATCAGGCCGATCAACGGCAACATCACGGTCGCCTGAATGATAAACAGGATCGAGCGGACCCATTGCAGTATGTTCATGACAATCCTTCCAACGTGCGTTTTGCAGCCATACGTGTTGCGCCAAAGGCGACAGCAGCTGCCAGCGGTGGGATCAATAGGGGCAACAACCAATGCGAACCCTGGAATCCTAACCCTGTAAGAAAACTAGCGGCCTCATCGCCCCCGCGCGGTAAAAACAGTACCGCAATCATTCCCAGCGCCATCCCTGCGGCTGCGCCAAACAAGGCGCGCAGGGTAAATCGGCGAATAAATGCATGTGCGATGTAATCATCCTTGGCCCCAACCAGCCGTAAAACTGCGATCAACTGGGCATTCGCCGCCAGCGCGGCATTCGCTGCCAGTGTCACCATAGCGGCCGTGACCGCAGCTATCAGGAAGATTGCAGCCCATCCCAATAGGCGCAATCTGCTCGCTGCTTTAACCAAAGGTGCCCGCCATCTGCTATGATCGTCCAATACTGCACCCGGTACTTCGGCCGCCAACCTAAGGCGTAAGCCCGCGGCATCCATACCCTCTGAGGTTTCGATTACTTCGATCAACCTCGGAACAGGTAGTGCCGCAAGCTCAAGACCTTCACCAAACCACGGGGCCAACAGTGCAGCCTGTTCCTCGTCACTCAGGGCACGGGCTTGCGCGATCCCTCGCGTCGTTTCTAGAATACGAAGTGCGGCATCTGTTTGGGCCTGTCGTTGATCAGACGGTGCCGCAATGCGGATTGTCGCGGACCGCGCGAGCTCCTCACCCCAGCGTTCTGCCAATCTGCCCGAAGCAAGCGACAAAGCCAGCGCAAATACTGCCAAAAATGCCATCGCTCCGGCGGCAAATAATGTCAACTGGGCGGTAAATCCCGATGGCGGTACAACACGGTCAGCTTGCGCATCAAATTTAAGCGCGCGACGTATCTTATCCAACTGCCCCCTCACAGATCTGCTCCGGCCAGCTGGATACGGCGGTTGGCAATGCGCAAAACCCGCGCTTGCACATGCGCTTTAGTCGCGCGAATGAGGCTCAGATCATGTGTTGCTATCAATACAGTTTTGCCCATGCGGTTCAACTCGATCAAAAGGCGCAACAAACGTTGGGACATTTCCCAGTCTACGTTGCCAGTAGGTTCATCAGCCAATATCACATCCGGCGACATAATCACTGCACGGGCCAAGGCGGCGCGCTGCCGCTCGCCTCCTGATAACTCCGCGGGTAGAGCGTTGGCCCGTTCTGTAAGGCCAACCCAATGCAGCAAATCGCCTAAATCCTCGCCAGCAGCTTCACTGCTGCGGCCGGACACATGCAGAGGCAATGCAATATTCTCGCTGACAGGTAAGTGATCCAAAAACTGGCAATCTTGATGGACCACGCCAACCCGACGGCGCAGTTGGGCGACGTCATCGCGGGTTAGTGCCCGTACATCTGTATCGAACAACCGTACATGCCCAGCTGTCGGCAATAGCGCACCATAGCACAGCTTCATTAGGGTCGTTTTCCCTGAACCCGACGGGCCCGTCAAAAAATGGAATGACCCCGGCGCAAGCTTCAGAGAGATGTCAGATAACAACTCCCCACCGCTATAGCTATAAGCTACGTTTTCCAGCTCAATCACTGTCTGCCCCTATCAGTTAGCCTGTTGTGCCTGAGCATCGCTTGACTTTCAATCCGTCCCCAACATCCGAATGCACCAGATTACACCTTTTCGTTAAGCGGCTTACCTCTTATGCTACCCCAAATGAGTGGTAAACAGGTCCAAGACCGATTTTTCGGGGCATAACATGAGACTAATCTGTCCAAATTGCGATGCACAATATGAAGTGCCTGATGATGTCATGCCGACTACCGGACGTGATGTGCAATGCTCGAACTGTGGTCAAACATGGTTCCAACATCACCCGTCAGATGACGGCATAGCAGAGCCCGAAGTCGTTGCCGAAGATGAGGAAGTCTCAGCACCACCGCCCCCTCCTCCTCCGCCACCTGTTCAAGCAGAACCTCAGCGCAAACAGCTTGATCCGGCAGTCGCCGACATCCTGCGCCAAGAAGCCGAAGCCGAGCAGGCCGCACGTCGGACAGTCCAATCTGGGGGGCTGGAAAGCCAACCTGATCTGGGCATGGACCTTGAAGATATTGGCCCAGAGAATGATACAGATCGCCGCGCACGTGAAGCGCGTGACCGTATGGCACGCTTGCGCGGCAACGATCCAGCCGAGGTTCAAGCTGCCGGCGGTAGCGGCGGTGACGTCGCTGATACAACATCAGCCGCATTAGGATCTCGCCGGGATTTACTGCCAGACATCGACGAAATCAATTCGACCCTGCGTTCTGGGGCCTCGCGAAATGGCGCTGGAGGTCCAGACATCGAACCCGAGGTCGAAGCGCCAACACGCCAGCGAAAACGCCGCGGGTTTAGGACGGGTTTCCTGACAGTCTTTTTGATCTTTATCGTTCTGGCAGCTGTCTATGTGCTTGCACCTCGTCTAGCTCAAGCAGTTCCCGCCCTCGAAGCACCACTTCAAAGCTATGTTTCCATAGTTGATCAAGGGCGCGGCTGGCTTGATACAAAGCTGCAGTCGATGCTGAAATCTCTCGATTCAGCGGCCGAAGAAAGCAAATAATCAAATTATGGATAGGTTTTAGAACCTATCCAATAGTCTGTTGAGATAGTCGCGCTCGGCTTCGGGACGTGTTGTTTCACCTGAGCGACGGTGGATTTCATCTATCAATTCACGCGCGCGGCCATAGGCATCTAAATCGGAATCGATCCGCCTGCCGCCATCATTGGGGCCATCGTTGCTGTCAGGTGTGACACGGCCCAGCGGATCACGGTTATTTGCTTCCCGTTTGCTCTCTTGTGTACCTTGGCCCGGTTGCTGGTTGCGTTCACTTTCAGCTAACGCCTCACCAAGGGAACGCATGCTGTCGCGCAGGGCTTCCATGGCTTGGGATTGATTATCGATGGCACCAGCAAGATCTCCATCCCGCAAGTTTTGTTCGGCTTGATCCATCGCCTCACCTGCCCGACCTAGCGCATCGCGCGCTGCATCGCCCTCTGGCGTTCCACCGCCCGGCATTTGGCCTTCTTGGCGGTTCAACTCGTCGCGTAGTTGTTGTTGGCGCTGCGCAAGGCTTTCCTCTTGGCCTTGGCCCTGCCCTTGGCTCTCGCCTTGGCGTTGGTCTCCACCGCCGCCCTGTTCACTATTTTGCTGGTTTTGGCCTTCGCCTTGGCCTTGGCCCTCATGGCTTTCGCCGCGACCCTGACCGCCATTGCGGCCCTCGTTGCCCTGGCTTTCACCTGCTTGAGCATTTGGATTGAACTGCTCCTGTAGATCACGAAAGGCCTGATCACTTAATCCTTGCTGCTCGCGCAGTGTATCCGCGAGGCCTTCCATTGCCTGCTCGCCCGGAGATTTGCCACCTTCACCCGGTTGGCCTTCGGTGACTTGCATGTTCTCCATCATCTCTTGAAGCTCTTTGAGTGCCTGCTCGGCTTCAGCCATCCGGCCTTGTTCCATCAAATCTTGGATGTGGTCCATCATGCGTTGCAGGTCTTCCTGCGTCATTTCAATGGTTTCGCCTTGCGGCCTGTCACCGGGGTCTTGTTGATCGCGACGTTCAGCCTGTTCGCGCTGCAACTGTTGCATAAACTCTTCGGTGGCGCGGCGCAGTTCTTGCATCAGCTCTGCAATCTCTTCCTCAGACGCGCCGTTCTTCATGGCCTCGTTCAGGCGCTCTTGAGCACGACGCATCCGCTCCCGAGCATCATCCAGATCACCTTCTTCCAATTCGAGCGCGAGATCCCACATGTCTTGGGCCAAATCATTCTGATTTTCCTCATTCATCCCATATCGCGCGTGCGTTTCAATCCGGCCAATCAACTTGCGCAACCGCAACGCTGTTGTCTCTGAGCGAAACGCGTCCTGCGGCAGATAGCTAACCGCGCGTAAAACTTGTGCAGTGCGGCGGGCATTTGTGCGAGCCCAAAGGATGTCGCGGCGCATTTCGATCACCGCTGCTGCAACCGGATCAAAGAACCGTCGCCCCGGCAATGTCATTTGCATCGGTGCTGTTTGGGCTTCTTGCTCAGCAGCATCCAGCGCAGTCATCGCAATCGTTACAGGCAAGTTCGCCCATGGATGCTGCGAGAAATCGTCAATCAGGTTTTCCTCGAACGTACTGCGCCCACCAGCGATAGGCATCGGCAACGGAATTGTTATCTCTGGCCGCGTATCCGGTTCAAGGGTCAGACCATAGCGGCGGTCAACCGATGCCAGATCAAGCATGATCCGCGCTTCGCCAGCTTCGACGCCGTAATCGTCTTTAGCAGCGAACGGCAGACGCATCTCTCCCATTGCTGCTACCTCAGGTTTTCCGAGAATAACAATCTCTGGTGCTTCATCAGCTCGGACCGTCACATCCCAAGCACGCGCACCCGGCCCATCAACCGCGATGTTGCCATTTTGAGTGACCTTAAAATCAAACGCCATAAGCGGCGGCACATCAGGATCAACCTCAGCCACCTTGCCTGAGACACCCTCTGAAACTTCCAGCGCGCCAACCTCACCGTATAGACGCATCGTAATCAGCGTTCCTATTGGCAATTCAAGCGGCCCCTCAGCCAAATCATTGAGATAAAGTGTTGGCTTGCCAGTATACCGTGGCGGTTCGGCCCAACCTTCCCAAACAGGACCGGCTACCAATTCCGCGTTACCGCCAGTGGCCATCTGTGCAACCGTTCCTACACGCCAAACCGATCCAAACAGCAAAGCAACAGCAAAAGCTAAAACGGCAACCAACCTAAACGCAAATGGATCGCGTGATGACACGCGGTAATCGCCCGCAACTGCGCTGGCAGTAGCCGCGCGTTGGGCCATCCGGCGCTTGTGCGCGCGCCAAACAGCCGCTGATGCCTCATCTTGAGCACCAATGGCCTGATCGTCCAACAACGCCGTCAACGGACGACCTGCCAGACTATTATCAAGGCGTTCCATTGCATCCGCATGTGTTGGCCACGACCAACGCCGAACGGCATACACTACAGCCCAAAGCCCTGCTCCAACCGTCAAACCGACAACGGACCAAAGCGCCCCGATGCCTAGAAATTCATGCAGGCCCATCATCGCAGCAGCAAGCGCTAGCAAAATGATAGTGAGCAAAGGCCAAAAGGCCCGGACCGCCAGTTCCGCAACCATCCCCAAACGCGTCAACCGCAATGGTCGACGCAAACCGATCAACGTGCGACGCAGATCATTCGGGGTGAATTGAACCATAGCGACCTCTCATAGGTGGGCTTAGGTCGCGGGATGCGCCTCAAGCCATTCAGGGATGGTATCGCGATTTATCATTTCGTCAAAGGTTGGACGTCGGCGGATAACCGCAAATTGATCACCATGTACCAAAACCTCGGGAACAAGGGCCCGTGAATTATACTCGCTAGACATTACCGCGCCGTAAGCGCCGGCACTGCGAAACGCGACAAGGTCATCAGCGACCAT
Source organism: Sulfitobacter sp. (assembly GCA_033851935.1). Lineage (GTDB taxonomy): Bacteria > Pseudomonadota > Alphaproteobacteria > Rhodobacterales > Rhodobacteraceae > Sulfitobacter. The sequence continues at coordinate 12,954 of JAWSVL010000008.1, read as the reverse complement.
CGGTACCATGTTGCGCTGCTTGGCAAAGGTATCACCGGATTCGCAGACAGGTCCTACGATGTCATAGGGCTGCTTCTCGGCTCCGGCGGCGGCCTCTTGCACGGGAATGATATCATGATGCGCCTCATACATGGCAGGGCGGATCAGATCGTTCATTGCCCCGTCAAGAATGAGGAAATCACGCCCCTCACCAGATTTAACGTAAATAACCTTGCTGATCATCAAGCCCGCGTTGCCCGCAATCAGACGGCCCGGTTCGATCTCAATCTCGCACTCAAGATGGCCAAGGGTGCGTTTCACCATTGCACCGTATTCGGCAGGCAATGGCGGAGCTTCATTGCTGGTCTCATAAGGGATGCCAAGGCCACCACCCAGATCAAGGCGTGTGATCATATGACCATCTTCGCGCAACTGCTCAGTGAGTTCTGCAACTTTGAGATAGGCCTGTTCAAACGGCGCAAGATCGGTCAATTGCGAACCGATGTGTACATCAATCCCAATCACCTTCAGACCGGACATTGCCGCAGCCATCGCGTAAACATCCCGCGCACGAGCAATTGGAATGCCAAATTTATTCTCAGATTTTCCTGTCGCGATTTTGGCATGGGTCTTGGCGTCTACGTCCGGATTAACGCGAATGGTGATGGGGGCCACTTTGCCCAGCTCCAGCGCAACAGCGTTCAGCACTTCCATCTCTGGCTCGCTTTCGACGTTGAACTGCCGAATGCCGCCTTCAAGCGCTACCCGGATTTCTTCTGCAGTTTTACCAACGCCAGAAAAAACAATCCGATCTCCCGGAACACCTGCCGCACGGGCACGCAGATACTCACCTTGGGAAACAACATCCATACCAGCACCTGCCTGCGCCAAAGTACGCAAAACAGCCTGATTGGAGTTGGCCTTCATGGCATAACAAACCAAGTGATCCATGCCCGCCAACGCGTCGTCAAACGCCTGAAAATGGCGCAGCAGCGTCGCAGTTGAATAAACATAAAACGGTGTGCCTACCGTTGCCGCGATTTCAGACACGGGGACATCTTCGGCAAACAATGTGCCGTCGCGGTACAGGAAGTGATCCATTCGTAGATAACCTTATGATCTCGGGCCTGCCCTAACGGACAGGGGCCGAGCGTAGAAATAGATAAAGAGGCAAGCCACAGCTTACCCCGATGCAAAACGTTGCTGGAATAGCGATTAACGCCCCCCAGTTCCGCCGAGTAGCGACCTCGGCGATGATCCAGATTGTCAGTGCAACAGCGGAAATTGTCAGATCCCAAACCAGCCCGCTGGCCGCTGCATTGACATGCCATGCATCCACCATCGCCATTATATCCCAGCCGTTTTCCTGAAACCACTGGATGAAATAATACATTGGGTGGATCGCGCCCCAAACAGCCAACAAAAGATATAACATCCGAAGGATCGACATCAAAAGCTCCGCTTAACGCCAACATTGACGTACCCACTCACATGGACGCCCGGGGTTGTGTTTGAAGGTTCCTGATGCGGTGACACCTCATTTTGGCGCACTTGTTGGGGCGGCGTACATGCCGCCCCAATCAACACAACTGAAACAATCAAAAATTTCACAGACCCAAGCCAACCCGCAGCGGACCTTTTTTAAGGCCAACATTTGCGCCAAGACCAACACCTGACGAGGACAGGGTAACTTTTACGCCGCCAGTGGGCTGCACTGGCTCACCGTCCACACCACATGCAGCCAGGATCAGCGCAGATATAACAATCAGCTTTTTCATTCAATGAGACCCTTCCACCGTTCGACCTGCGCACGCACTTGTGCGGGTGCCGTGCCACCGTATGACATGCGGGAATTGACCGAATTGTCCACGCCCAACACGTTGAACACATCCGTAGTGATCCCAGCATGCTCTGATTGCATCTGCTCAAGTGTCAGATCGGGCAGATCACAACCCTGCTTTTCGGCAAGCGCAACCAAGGAACCCGTTATGTGGTGTGCATCGCGAAATGGTAGCCCCAAAATGCGAACCAACCAGTCGGCTAAATCAGTAGCGGTTGAGAAACCGCTTCCTGCAGCAGCGGCAAGTTCTGGACGGTTGGCGCTCATGTCGCGGACCATCCCCTCCATGGCGGCCAGCGCCAGCATCAGGTTATCAGCGGCGTCAAACACCTGCTCTTTGTCTTCTTGCATGTCTTTGGAATACGCCAAAGGCAGGCCCTTCATCACCATCATCAACGCAACATTAGCGCCAAAGATACGGCCAATTTTGGCACGGATCAGCTCGGCAGCATCAGGATTCTTCTTTTGCGGCATGATGGACGAACCGGTTGAGAAACGATCCGACAACGTAACAAAGCGGAACTGCGCAGAGGACCAAATAACCAGTTCTTCGGCAAAGCGGCTAAGGTGCATGGCGCAAATGCTGGACGCACCTAAAAATTCGAGCGCAAAGTCACGGTCGCTGACCGCATCAAGGCTGTTGGCCGCGGGGCGATCAAAGCCAAGCGCTTCTGCAGTCATTTCACGGTCGATTGGGAAAGACGTACCCGCGAGCGCAGCTGCACCTAGGGGGCTTTCGTTCATCCGCGCGCGTGCATCGCGCATGCGACTTAGATCGCGGCCAAACATTTCGACGTAAGCCATCATGTGATGGCCCCATGTTACAGGTTGGGCTGTTTGCAGGTGCGTGAAGCCGGGCATAACCCAATCTGCACCCTCCTCTGCTTGCGTCAAAAGCGCGCGGATCAGCGCCAACAGCGCACCCTCAGCCGCATCGAATTGGTCGCGCACCCATAGCTTAAAATCGGTCGCAACCTGATCATTACGCGAACGGCCTGTGTGCAAGCGGCCTGCGGGCTCACCAATCACTTCTTTGAGGCGCGCCTCGACGTTCATGTGAATATCTTCCAGCGCGGTGGAGTATTCAAACGTCCCGCCCTCGATTTCTGACAAGACCGTGAGGAGGCCTTCCCTGATGGCTTCGGCATCGTTAGTCTTAATGATGCCCTGTGCCGCTAACATTGCAGCATGGGCACGAGACCCAGCAATATCTTGGGCTGCCATTCGCTTGTCAAAACTGATCGAGGCATTGATTGCCTCCATGATCGCGTCAGGACCAGCGGCAAAACGGCCGCCCCACATTTTATTGGAAGTCTTGTTAGTCATTTGCCTATTCCCCGGAGGGACCCATGAAGAAACTGTTGCTAGCTCTCGTCTATACGGCCCTGACAACAGGTGCAAACCCTGCGCTTGCTGCGGACGTAGATATCATCTCGCCGCTCATTGCGGGGGACATGAAAAAGCTGGCGGTTCACAGCACACCAAAGGCCACTTCATCTGCGGCGTTCGATCTAGCTGATGATGCAGGTCGCGGCACACTAGAAGACTACCGAGGCAAATACATCTTGCTCAATTTCTGGGCAACGTGGTGCGCACCGTGCCGCAAGGAAATGCCACATCTATCGGAGCTACAAAGAGAATTGGGCAGTGATGACTTTGAAGTCCTGACCATCGCCTCGGGGCGCAATACAGCTGTTGGGATTGCGAAGTTCTTTAAGGAAGTAAACATCACCAACCTGCCCCGCCACATGGATCCGAAACAGGCACTGGCCAGTCAGATGGGCGTTTTTGGCCTACCCATCACTGTCCTGATCGACCCTGAAGGGCGCGAAATTGCGCGCCTGCGCGGCGATGCGGATTGGGCTGGAGACAGCGCCAAGAACATCATCAAGGCGCTGATTGAGGCACGAAAAGCAGGATAACCTACCCTCGAATGCAGGACATTAGGCCGCGTGTGTTAGGATCGCGGCCTCAGACGAAGACAAAGTCCGTCGTGCAAAGCTGCCATATGTATGCGGATCATACTCAAGTTCAGGACATTCCGCCAAAAGACGTTGGCGGTCACTCTGATCAAGCGTTGAAAACGCAGCAGATGCTGGGTGAAAACTCTCAGACTCAACGCCATTTGCCCAAAGCACCTGATGTTGCTCAAGCAAAACATGGATATAGGTCACTTCACGCACTTGCATGTCTACGGTGACCGTCTTGCCATTGATCAAATCTTTTGCTGCGATCAACACCTCAGAGGTGTTAAACAATGCCTGCGCCTGAGGACCCGAGATCAGCATCCGGTGTTCTGGTGAAACCAGCAAATCTGTGTCTGGCCGCTCAATCCCAAATGCACCACCAGTGATGCGGACAGGTCGCAACCTAGGCATAGCGAACAAACGTGCGCCCGACATGCGCCGCTTGCCAATCCAGCGCAGAGGCTGCAATCCATTGTCTTTCGTCTGAACCAGATCGCCTTCGTTCAGATCTTCGATCAGTGAAGTGCCATCTTGGGTGCGAATGCGTGTTCCTGGCGTAAAGCAAATGACACCGCCCTGCTGCGGGCCTGCGTCTTTTGGAACCATCGTACCCAAAGTGTGATGCACAATCCATAAATCACAATTGCGCGGTGGCATTTCATTGAGGAACATCAGCAGAGGCTGACTGCCGCCACCAACTTCGATCAATGTCACGCTGTAACTTTTGCCACCGTCCGTCACAACAAAACTGTTATCCATCAGTGGGGAGCTATCGCCCTCAGCATCCCACGCGCGCGGACCCGCTTCACGTTCAAACGCTGCGCCCACTAGCCGGTGCACCATACGCGCCGCCCGTTTGCGCAAATTTTCTGTTCCGTCCGCCTCGTCCAGTCGCAACACATCTGACGGCCCATCAACACGCACAGCGTCTCCACGCCATGCCCAAGCGGCACCCACACTCAATGCCTGCATTGGTGCAGCATCAAGACCATCAATTTCTGTTTGCGACCAGGATATGACGAACGTGCCTCGAAAGCCCGTTCCCATTTACTGTCTCGCCTGCCTCAGTTTATTTTTTTATTAACCAATCGTTAACAAATTCCTGAAGCTCTGAAAAGACATAATGACACATCAGCAACACATGTTGCGATTGCGCCGATTTAAAAGCTTAGGTTTATCCGGATCGATCCAACAACCTGGCCCTCTTTTTGCGCTTCAAACTCTTCGCCCAAATAGGTCAAACCATAAAAGGCGGTTGCCCGTTCGCCCTGCCAATGCACGCCTGCACGGATACGATCACGGCTGTCTGTCAGGTCAAAACCGTCTTCCTCAGCAAGGTAGATACTGTCACTCACATGGGCAATGTCAGCCCCCAGTAAGAATGAAAATCCGGTAGCGTCATCATCGGCAATCACGCGGTAGCGATGGCCTGTCACGCTTTCACGGACCAGCAATTCACCAACACCCATTGAGCCGAACGTCAGATCGATCCCAGCCCGCACCATTGTCTCAGCGCCTGCACGTCCTTCAAGGAACGGACGCACATGCACCCGAGGAGAAATCGAAAGGTCGCGGCCCAGTTCTGCAACTAAAGTTGGATGGAACCCATTGCCGATTTGATCGTCCAACGTCACTTGCGATGGCTGCCGCACACCTAGAACTTTGTGAACCGCACGTTGAAAAGTTCCAAGACCCGTATCAGGCCCCGTCACAACCATATCCGCACCAAGCGCGGCATCTAAGCCCTGCCATGTGAAATGCGTATGAGCACCAATCGACAAGGCACCCGCATAACGACGATCCCCCGCAGAAGCGCGTGTCAAATTATCAGGTGCAAAAATTTCGGATGACAGGCGCAGCTCGATCAAGTCGCCAAACGCATTTGGTGCTTGGCCGTCCCACTGGGATCCCCAGACCCGCGATGAAGTCCAAGAACCAGTGCGCCACCGGTCTTTGCCGTCACCAAAATAGTCATTGGTCATCAACCGGCCATAGCCGAGCTTGATACGCTCACCAGCATCCGCATCCGGGGCAGCCATCATAAAAGAAAGCACAAATGCCATGAGTGAGCTAGCGACATGTTTAAGCATCGAAGTTCCTGTCGTTTAACGCCCCCACAGCGGACTTCCAGATACGCCAGAATGTCGATTCGAACCAAGTAACCAGTTGCAAATTTTCGCAACTATCTGGGATTGCGTCATTGATGCCACGCATCTGCACTGGAATATCACAGGCCAGATGTGGTTAGCTCATGAAAACGGGAGACCCTTTGCCATGAATATACTATTCATTATGTATGATCAGCTGCGGTTTGATTATCTCAGCTGTGCTGGCCACCCGCATTTGAAAACGCCCCATTTTGACCGCGTCGCCGCAATGGGCGTCCGGTTTAGCAATGCCTATGTGCAATCGCCAATCTGTGGCGCCAGCCGCATGTGCTATTATACAGGCCGCTATGCCTCAAGCCACGGCGCGCAATGGAACGGCTTTCCGCTACGTGTGGGTGAACTGACCCTGGGCGATCACTTGCGCAAGGCGGGAATGGCTTGCTGGCTGCTGGGCAAGACACACATGAAAGCTGATGCCGAAGGGATGGAACGCCTTGGCCTTGCACCCGACAGCACAATCGGCGCACGACAAGCCGAGTGTGGCTTTGATGCGTGGGCACGCGATGACGGCCTGTGGGCCCAAGGTCCTGACGGGTATTATGATGAAAAACGTTCACCCTATAACGAGTTTTTAAAAACTAAGGGCTATGACGGCGAAAACCCGTGGGCAGATTATGCAAATGCTGGGGTCACTGATGACCAAATCGCATCTGGGTGGATGTTCCGCAATGCGGATCAGCCCGCAAACATCCGCGAAGAAGACAGCGAAACGCCGTGGCTGACCACCCAAACCATTGAGTTTATGGAACAAGCCAAGGGCCCGTGGTGCGCGCACGTTAGCTTTATCAAACCACATTGGCCCTACATCGTACCGGCCCCCTACCACAACATGTTCGGCCCCGATGACGTGCCGCCCGCGCGGCGTCATGACGTGGAGCGTGAAGATCCGCATCCCGTTTACGGTGCCTATCAAAATAACAAAATTGCGCAGGCATTTCACCGAGATGAAGTCCGCGACAAGGTGATCCCCGCCTACATGGGCCTAATCAAACAATGCGATGATCAACTGGGCCGTTTGTTGGACCATTTGGAAGCGACAGATACCCTCAAAGACACAATGATTGTCCTTACCTCAGATCACGGTGATTATCTGGGCGATCACTGGATGGGCGAAAAGGATCTATTCCACGAGCAATCCGTAAAAGTACCATTGATCATCTATGATCCGCGTGAGAGCGCCAATGCGATCCGCGGGACAACCTGTGATGCATTGGTGGAAAGCATTGATCTGGCTGCCACTTTTGTTGATGCGGCTGGCGATAAAGTACCCGATCACATCATTGAGGGGCGCTCTCTATTGCCGTGGCTGCGTGGAGAAACGCCTGACTGGCGTGAATTTGTCATCTCGGAATACGATTACTCTGCCACACCCCAATGCGTAAAGTTGGGGTTAGAACCGCGCGATGCCCGTCTGTTTATGATTTTTGATGGCCGCTACAAGATGATGCACGCCGAGGGCGGATTTCGCCCTATGTTATTTGATCTGGCTGAGGACCCCGACGAATTCTTCGACCTTGCCAAGGGAGATACCCACCAAGGCGAAATTGACCGCCTTTACGGCATGTTGGCCCAATGGGGTCGCCGCATGTCACAGCGCGTCACCAAATCAGAAGATGATATCAAGGCGATGCGCGGAAATTCGGGCCGCAAGGGCGTCTTGCCCTTCCTCTATGACGGATCAGAAGTTGATGAGGAACTAACCATAAAATACCGAGGGCCAGCGCGCCAAAGACACGACGCACAAGACCCTCAAACCTAAATCTTAGGGCCGCATCTCAACGGCCTGAAGGTCTTCGAGCAAATCAAGAAGCTGTTCAAATTTCTCTTCGCCATACTGGGCGCGTAACTCGGTGACCAATGCAGCCGCTTTATCGCCACGTTCTTCAAGGATAGCGCGGCCTGTTGCCTCTATTGTCACGATACTGCGGCGGCGGTCTGTTGGATCTTCCAAACGCGAAACAAGGCCATCTGCCTCCATCACCCGCAAAATTCGGGTCAGGCTGGGAAGCAAAAGGCACGCCTGATGCGCGATCGTATTTTGATCCTGCGCACCGCCTTCTTCCAGCACACGCAAGACGCGCCACTTTTGTTCATTTACAGCACTTCCCGCCAGCATTTCCCTTACAGGACCCATAACCGTTTCACGTGCCCGAAGCAGCGCAATAGGCAGCGAGCGGTTGGTACGGCGCAGTGGCGACGTTGCCTGAGAAGATGTATCTTCTTTTTTCATAATCTCACTTTGGATCATCGCTTGCGCGTTGATACCCTTTATTTCATTAATTAACGAATTAACCATCATCAAGGAACAGTACAAATGCCGCATATCACGTTGGAATATTCAGCCAATCTAGAAAGCGCCCTAGATATGTACGATTTTTGCAGGGTACTGAAAGATGCAGCTGCAGCAACGGGCGTATTTCCGCCTGCCGGCATTCGTGTGCGTGCTATTTCGTGCCCCCATAGCGTGATCGCTGACGGCGATCCGCGCCATGGATTTGTCGACATCTCGGTTCGTCTACTTGCTGGTCGAACCGACGAGGCCAAAACCAACGCAACCGACGCAATATTTGCAGCGGCAAAACAATTTAGTGCCGCCCATATGGCGACACATCCCTTTATGCTGTCCTTAGAAATGCGCGACATCAATGCTGATTTCAGCCGCAAGACCAGCTCGATCCGTGACTACCTTCCCGCAGATATGACCTAGGAGACTTAGCCTCGTGGTAAGGCTGCAGCGGCCCGTGCACGTGCTTCGATCTCATCCCATTTCTCGGCATTGACCAAATCCAGTGGCGCAATCCAGCTGCCGCCAGCACACACTACGTTCGGCAACGCAAGATAGTCAGCTGCATTTGCGGCACTAACTCCGCCAGTTGGGCAGAAAGAAATGCCAGCCAATGGACCACCCAAACCCTTAAGCATTTTGATCCCACCTGCTGCTTCCGCAGGAAAAAACTTGAGCACCTCAAAGCCACGTGCCTGCAAGGTCATTGCTTCGGTCGCCGTCGCAGCGCCTGGTAGCAGCGGAAGGTTAGCCGCAAGGCATGCATCGATCAAAGCCGCTGGTGATCCAGGCGTTACGCCGTAGGTAGCCCCGGCCGCGATTGCCGCAGTGACATCATCTGCCGTCACAAGCGTACCAGCACCAACGCGCGCGCCTTTGACAGTTGCCATTGCTGCAATCACGTCCAAAGCTGCCTCAGTACGCAGTGTCACTTCCAGCACGGGCAAACCGCCACGCACCAAGGCTTCGGCGAGGGGTACCGCGTGAGCCACGTCTTCGACCACAAGTACAGGAATGATAGGAGCAAGGTCTGCAAGCTCACGGATAAAAGCGGTGTCGTTCGTCATGGGTTAGCTCCCGAAAATAGTTGCGCCAGTGTCGGCTGTACCGACGGCATTGCGGAAAGGCGCAAATAGTTCACGCCCTGTTCCATAGTTATTGTGGCTCATATCAGCCGTGGTTGCCTCTCGGTCAAGCACTCCTTGGGTCAGTATCTCCAGCGTGCCAGTGGCCGCATCCAAACGCAGCACATCCCCGTCTTGAAGATAGGCGATGGGGCCGCCATCCAGTGCTTCGGGGCTGACATGGATCGCAGCAGGAACCTTGCCCGATGCACCAGACATCCGCCCATCCGTGACAAGCGCTACCTTATAACCACGCCCTTGCAAGATACCGAGCATCGGCGTGAGGCTATGCAATTCTGGCATGCCGTTGGCCTTCGGGCCTTGGAAACGCACAACTACGATGACATCGCCGGTAAACTCACCTGCCTTGAATGCCGCCTTAACCTCATCTTGATCATGGAACACCCGAACCGGTGCCTCAATCACGTGATGCGCAGGATCAACAGCAGAGATCTTGATCACACTTGTACCAAGGCTACCTGACAAGCGCTTTAGACCGCCCGATGTGGCGAATGGTTCTGACGCCGGGCGCAAAATACCTGTGTTTAGGCTTTCGGATGTGCCCGCGCGCCACGCAAGCGCGCCATCTTCCATAAATGGTTCTTGGGTATAGTTATGAAGGCCGTCACCCGCGATTGTTTTGGTATCCGGATGCAACAACCCTGCCTCAAGCAATTGGCCAATCATATAACCAAGCCCCCCAGCCGCGTGGAAGTGGTTTACGTCTGCCAACCCGTTTGGATACACCCGCGCCAGCAATGGCACGATGTCAGAAACATCAGAAAAGTCCTGCCAATCCAGAATAATCCCGCCAGCCCGCGCCATTGCAATCAAGTGGATCAACAGATTGGTAGAACCGCCCGTAGCCATCAGGCCGACCATGCCGTTTACAAATGTCTTCTCGGACAGGATTTCGCAAACTGGCGTATAGTTATCCCCCAGATCACTCAGTGAAAGGGCCCGGTGGGCGGCCTCAATCGTAAGCGCATCGCGAACTTCCGCACCCGGATTAATAAAGCTGGAAGAAGGCAGGTGTAGCCCCATGAACTCCATCAACATCTGATTGGTATTCGCCGTACCGTAAAACGTACATGTACCCGGACCATGATATGCTGCCATCTCGGCCGCCATAAGCGCATCGCGGCCACATTCGCCCGCCGCAAATTTTTGGCGCACCTTGGCTTTTTCATCGTTCTGTAAACCGCTTGTCATTGGACCCGCAGGAATAAACACAGCCGGCAAATGCCCAAACACCTGCGCGCCGATCACCAACCCAGGGACAATCTTATCGCAAACCCCTAGATACACTGACGCATCAAACGTGTTGTGGCTAAGGGCAATACCCGCTGCCATAGCGATCAAATCACGTGAAAACAGGCTAAGCTCCATGCCCGCCTCACCTTGGGTCACACCATCACACATTGCAGGCACGCCGCCAGCAACTTGAGCGGTGCCGCCATTTGCCCGAACTGCGTCGCGGATCAATGTTGGGTAACGCTCAAACGGTTGGTGTGCTGACAGCATATCATTATACGCAGTCACGATGCCCAAATTACCACCCTGCCCTGTCGCCAACGCGCCCTGATCCGGTCCTGCCGCTGCAAAGGCATGCGCCTGTCCACTGCACGACAAATGACCACGTGACGGTCCCTTGCCCCGCGCGGCGCTCATTCGCTCTAAATACGCCCCGCGCGATTTCTCGCTGCGCGCAACGATGCGGTCGGTGATCTTTTGTAGGTCCTGATGTACCGGCATTTGGGAATCCTGATCGGTCTAAACTAAAGTTAGCGCTAACATAGAGGTATTTTCACAATTTGAAAGTCTCTTTCTTTGACGCAGGTCATGTCTACATGATTACCCATCTCAAGGCCAGATTTCACTGTACCCAACGACATCCCCCTCCAAAACCACCGCGAAGGACAACTGCTATAGGGTCATTTTGCAGGGGGTGACTACCTGCTAATTACAATTTCCCTCTCAAGCCATCTATGATCATGCCGCTCAGCTCATTGTGTATGTCACTCCGAGAGCGCCCGCCCCCGTCCTCGCAAAGCGGGTCAAGCTCACCTTCGTTTTCCAAAATTTCTGCACCGCCCGACTTGCACTCCGCCAAAAAGCTAAAGTGGATCGCGTCTTTGACACTTCGGTAACGCGCCTGTGCGATCTGCGCTGCGGCGTCTTTGGCGTAAACTCCTGCTGGTATCGTCTCCTCTTGGCCCAGATTGATGACCAGCATCGGGATATCAATCTGGGCAAGGCTTTGAGCTGTCAGGGTGCCCACAATACCTGGGTCTATAACAACGGCCATGCGAATGCGTGGATCAGACAGGTCCTGTGCAGCGGGGGATAAGTCAACACTATGCAAATCGATTCCGAAATGCGCAAGGAACGCACAATCTGACATGCCATGATCAGTGTCGTCACAAAAACGGCTTAACCGATCGGGATCAACACGCGCACCGGACAAAGCCATTGCCGTATATCCCCCAGCAGAAAACCCGAGCATGCCAATGCGGTCTGTATCGATAAACGGGTAGTCCTGCGGATTTTCGGTTATCTCATCCAAAACCGCTGACACGTCCTTTGGCCGTTCCCAAACACGTACTGCCGCCCGAGCAGATGCATTACCTGTCGTTGTCCCCGGATGGTTTGGCAGCACAACAACATACCCTGCATGCGCAAGTTTTGATGCGATCCATCCAAACTGTCCAGCATTGCCGCCTGCACCGTGGGAAATAATGATCAAGGGATGTCGCCCTTCAATGTGGCGAGAATTACGACCGGCGGACGTGCCATAGAACACCCCATTACCCCCAACCGTGACTTGGCGACCGCCCGCTAACGCTGGATACCAAATGTTAAAATCCACATCACGGTCTCGAACCGGCGCATGGGCCGATCCATAAGAGATGCCTGCGCCGCCCTCAAAGGCAGGGCGCGACAACTGATAGCCAACCACGGCAACCACAGTAAGAGTGGCTGCAATGGCAATTGATTTCATAAAGGTCTGCACACTGAACATCCCATAGTCCTTTCATCCAAGTTGATGAAAACAGGCTAGGGCACGCCGATTATGTCGGCGTCCTCAGACGCATTTCAGAACGTCCTATGTCGCGACTTAGAACCCATCAGTCTAGAAAGTTATTTAAAATCAAGACGGCAGTCCCTTTGGGCCCACCATCAAAAAACAAACTATTTAGAAAATGAAGTCATCCAAGTCCAATTCATCATCGCTGATGATTGTAAGGTTGGAGGTGTCACCATCAACGTCAAAGGTAAGGTTGGACTGACCATCGTCATAGCTCAATGCAGCCATCAACGCCTCAGGGTCCGCGAAAATTTCGCTCAACGCGCTGACGTCGATCTGGTCCGCATCGCCATTCGCAGCAAAATCAAGGATCGTGACCGAGCCCTCAGCCGCCTGAATGGTAAAGACATCATCACCTGAACCGCCTGTCAGCGTATCATTGCCAGCACCGCCGTCCAGCAGATCGTCTTCTGCACCGCCATCAATGCGATCATTACCGTCGCCGCCGAAGATTGTGTCAGCGCCGTTGCCTGAATTAATTTGATCGTTGCCATTGCCGCCGTC
>JAWSVL010000033.1:0-6932 GCA_033851935.1 Sulfitobacter sp. | reverse complement strand
ACCAAAACGATTGACCCACAACGGGACCGTTTCCCGGCTGACAATAACGCTCCACGCAGCCAACAGGCCTTCAACATCAGTCGTGCTCAGGGCTAACCGGTTGGATGCCCAAACGGCGTACGCAATGATCTCACGCAGATAATGGAATCCCTTTAGGCGCGGCATATTGGGTGGGATGCTCATGGGATCAATTTAACCTGATCATAACGGCCGAACAACTTGGCAATACCCCTATGCTCATTCCGAGACGGCATCAGCGAAGATGACTCCGAAGAACAGGCACTTTTCAGGTTCCACATTGTACGTTAGGGCAGGGTGGACTTACTACCCGATGATACGGGGTAGGCGCAGGGGTTAGAAATTGATCGCTACTAGTTCTTAGTATATATTGGTATTTCCGTATTTGACGAAAGGTTCGGACATGGCAAATACAACAAGCATTTCCCTTGGATATCACTTTACTGGCTTTATTGAAGCACAGGTTGAATCTGGTCGGTTTGGTTCCGCGAGCGAAGTTGTCAGGGCGGGGCTGCGATCACTGGAAGAACGTGAAACCAAGCACCAAGCTTTGCAAAGGGCAATCACCGAAGGTTTGGGCAGTGGTGTGGCTAAAGATTTTAACATGGATGCGTTGCAACAGGAAATGGACAACGAATAGTGTCCAAGTCATGGTCAGTAAGGCCGCAAACACTGATATCCGCAGCTTTGCCAGATACACCCAAGACATATGGGGCAGGGATCAGTGACGGGGATATCTGGACGGGTTAAACGAGAAATTCGAGATGCTGGCCCCAATGCCAGAGCTGGCAGCCGAACAGCGTGATTTTCGCCCGCCTGTTCCCATTCACCACTATGAAAACATCTCATTATCTAAGTGATTAACGACAGCGGTATCCTGATTGTTCGGGTATTGCCTCAGAGCCAATATGTACCCGCACAGGTATCGGATTGAAAAGACCTCACATAAAAGGGTTATGCGCCCTCGGTCCTTAGCCTATCAACTTTTGCCGCATCGCGACACACCGACTGCGGGCGTTGGCTTGTGCCTTGTTCCTGCAAGGTTGCAGTTAATCTTTCGGAATGCTTTTGGTCGCTGACGACGGTAAAGGGTAATGAAGTCTGGCACTGCCCAATCCAGCCCGATGAGTTGCAACAGGCTTTGCACCAAACCTGTGGTCTGTCGCAATGGCAATCCGAACAGCACTTTCAAAGTGAGACAGACTTGGATCGCAGCATCAATGAAGTTCTGTTGCCGTTCACGCTTGCCGCTCGGTGGTGGTACCCAAACCATCTCAGGATCAAACCAAATAGACAGTGAGCCACGATGCTTCAAACTGTCATTGTATGACGACCAGTTTGTCGTCTTGAATCTTGTAGGAGCCAACTGCTCATAACTCCCCAACGATGCCAAAAACCTTCCAAAACTCCAAACGTTTTGTCATAGGTTTCAGTAACAGCTAACCTATTAACCATTCACGCTCAGACTGCACGTGACAAAAACGACCACCTTAGATACAGCGATCCTTAGCTGGAAAAATCAACTTGTAGATGCGGTTACTCTTGATGAACAAAGTAGGCATGTTAATTGATTCAATCTGCATAATGATGATTTTACTTTTGATTTTGGTGAGTTTTGTCGCCCCCCTGCATGTGGGTGGCCTTACGGGTGGTCCCATCATGGATCACAAAATTGAATCTGGTTACATGGTCCTGTTGAGGGACGCTCAGGGTGTCTGGCAGGAGGTAAACGCGGTATTGTACTATGCTCATGTATTCCGCCCATGGATATTTTTTTCCACCATTCCCTTCATCGCCTGCGTTACATTGTTTCGAAATGCTAAACGGAAAGAGAGATCATAAATGGATTGGGAATCATTAGTTTCGACGACGGGTGTTACACTTTCGGTAAATTTACCAACTTATGGCGGGCCTACAAAAGTTGGAGTTAGTGGAAACCTTGGTGGGGGATTTTTGGGTTTCGACCTTGAGCGGATATCGGAGTAGAAAGACTTCACAAAAAAGGGCTTATGCGTCAAAAATGGCGAATTGCGGACGTTCGCTTGCGCGCCACACTAACGGCAGCTTTGCGCAGATAGTGACCTTTGCGAAGTCGCATGAGCGGCCCAAAACTGACGTTCGCGTTGCCCCGCATGCTGCTGCGCAGCTTTCCCGAAGCAGACAGTGATACGTTGCTGCTGCACTATTGAGGCATTAGGGTCTGCTAAGCGGCCGTTTATCGGAGCCAACTCAATGCCGGCTTTGTTCTGATCAGATGTCTATTTCTAAGCTCACCTTGGTGCGGTCCATGGTGACAAAGGTTTTGAACTTTTTGATTGTCTCGTTTGAAAAGAAGAGTCGCTGCGTCAGAGCCTCATATTCTGACATGTCCTGCACCAGAATAATCAACACGAAATCAGCTTCGCCGGTCACATAATAGCACTGCTGTATTTCGGGGGTTTCAACGAAGCTTTGCTTAACGAGATCAATCGCCCCTCCCGTCTCAACGTTCAATTCGACTTGGACAACAATGGTCAGGGACCGCCCAAAACGCGCGGGGTTAACGATGGCAGTCTGAGCGGCAATGATCCCCGACGCCTCGAGCCGTTTGATGCGGCGTTGAATAGATGGCGTTGATAGATTGACCCGCTCCGCGATCACCCTTTGTGGGACGGTGTTGTCCTTTTGCAGAATCCGAAGGATCGCCAAATCGAATGGATCAAGGGCAACTGAATTTTTCACTTACAAAAATTCCATTTCTTGCAAAAATGCTGCGATTGGCTCCGTAAAGTAGAGCACAAAACTTCGGTTTGGTGAACTAAAATTTCACCAACTAGCAGAGAGAGATCCAATGTTCACATCATTCAAGACCGCCATTCTCAATCACCACGCAACCACTCCACCATGCGATGGTCCCGTTATCCAAACCTTGAGCCGCGCAAACTTCGATCACGCCGAAGCCGAGATTTCCAGCTGGGGTGGATATGGCGAGACACCTTTGCTTGATCTGCTGGGGCTGGCGGAAAATCTGGGCCTGCGTGATCTTCGTTATAAACATGAAGGCCCACGCTTTGGACTTGGCAGTTTCAAGGCACTCGGCGGTGCTTACGCTGTCTTGCGCACGGTTCAGCGTGAGCTGTCCAGATCAATCGGCCATATGCCGGATCCTGCTGGTGTACGAAGTGGCCATTATGCGGCGCAGACTAAAAAAATAACCGTAATTTCCGCGACCGATGGCAACCACGGACGCTCGGTCGCTTGGGGCGCCGCGCAGTTTCATACAAACTGTCGAATCTACATTCATGCGGACGTCAGCGAACATCGCGCCGATGTTATGCGAAATCTAGGTGCCGAGGTGATCCGTGTTGATGGTGACTATGACGCGACGGTTGCCCAAACCCGAGCCGATGCGGAAAAGAACGGATGGTTGATTGTATCGGACACATCTTGGCCCGGCTACACGCAGCCCCCGTTGGATGTGATGGCGGGCTATGGGGTTATGGCACGCGAGATTGTGCAAAGCTACGAAACTCCTCCGACCCACGTCTTTCTACAAGGCGGCGTTGGTGGGTTGGCAGCCGCGATCGCGGTCGTATTCCATCAAGAATGGAGTTCTGAGGCACCACGCGTGGTGATTGTCGAACCCGAGCTCGCACCATGTTTGTTCGTAAGCGCAAAGGCAAACAAAGCGACAAATGTTGAAATTTCAGAGGAAACCATCATGGCAGGGCTGTCTTGCGGTGAGCCATCAGAATTGGCTTGGAAGGTACTTGCTGATGCCGCACATGACTTTATCACTATCCCCGAAAGCATCGTCGGCCCTATGGTCCGGATTTTGGCTAATGGTGCCTGTGGTGATGCTCCTGTAGAGGCAGGTGAAAGCGGTGTCGCTGGGCTATGTGCTGTCGTCGCGGCTGCCAAGCAACCTGCTTTACGGCGGAGTTTACATTTGGACACCAACTCACGCATCGTCGTCGTTGGGTCCGAAGGAGTCACTGATCCAAATGTCTATGCTCAGATCATAGCAGGAGAAATTTAACGCTACTGAAACCGCAATTCTTGACCGCAGCGACATCGTCAGATCAGGACGGTATTTTTGAGTGACTTTCCAAAAACGCACTTTAGTTGCAAAGGGCTGATTGTGTTGAAAACTCCGTTTTCGGCTCTGATGGATGGAATTTTCCGCCATACAGGCCTACGAGCTTTTGGTTGGGAAGGGTTCGGCCAAATTGGCCTTTCATCGCTCATGTGTCAGCTCTCTTTGTCTCACGAACGTCCTCATCTGACTTCGTAGTAGGATGAGCTTTTGCCGAGAAATCGCGATGTCTGGATTTCGGAGTTTTTCAACAAAATCGGCTCTTTGCCGACTTTCGCTGCGATTGCACACGGGATCTAAGCCAAATAGGAAGGTGAGTGTCTGCATTGCAGACCGAGCCGACCTTGACGGTTAGGCTCGGCCTCAAGCGTAGCGCCGTCACTCAAAACGGGCAAACCTCATGGATCGAGGCTGGCGCGCTCGGTGTAGCGGGTGGATGGAATCCCAACGTTCATCTGTCCAGCCACCATCGGTGGTCGTCCAGTTTGGAACGAAGATCTGCAAGCCTTCTTGCCAAGCATGGACGCGGTTCCCGGTATGGTGGTCGCTGGCGCAAGGTTCGACACATTCGGCTTTGAACTCTGGCGCACAAGCTGCGATCGCAGCTTTAGAGGCCTTGGGCCACACGGCGTCATTGCCTGATCTACCCAATGTTGAAGATGCGCGCAAAATCAATCCGCGTTCTGGCATGTAGAAGGCAAAGCGCGCGCTTGGGTTGATTTCCAGAATGAAGTGACAATCAAAAATATCAAGCTCGCACATCACGAAAACATGCGCCCGGTGGAGCATTTGAAGCGTTGGACCGCCTTGGGTATGGCGACGGACCAGGGCAAAACCGCCAATGTGACTGAACTAGCGGTGATGGCTGAAATTTCGGGTCAATCAATTCCGCGAACGGGCTCTACAATATTCCGCCCGCCTTACGCGAGGGTTGCTCTTTCTGTGTTGGGTGGCGGCAATACTGGGGCGAATTATCGGCCAACACGGCTTACTCCGACGCACACATGGGCCGAAGCCCAAAATGCAGTGTTTGTTGAAGTTGGTCCTTGGATGCGGGCGCAATATTTCCCACGTGCAGGCGAGACACATTGGCGCGAAACCGTTGATCGCGAAGCGTTGTCGACGCGGACGGGTGTTGGTGTGTGCGATGTGACAACCTTGGGTAAAATTGACGTGCAAGGCGCGTACGCTGGAGAGTTTTTGAACCGGATTTACGCCAACGCAATGCTCAGCCTGAAAGTTGGCAAGGTGCGATACGGCCTGATGTTACGCGAAGATGGCCAAGCGTTCGATGATGGTTCATGTGCACGCCTTGGCGATGACCATTATGTTGTCACGACGACGACTGCGCAGGCGGGGCTGGTTTATCGGCACATGGAATTTGCCCGCCAACGCTTGTGGCCTGATTTGGGTGTTCAGCTGATTTCAACCACCGATGCATGGGCGCAATTGGCCGTCGCAGGCCCGAATGCGCACCGTTTGTTGGAGCGTGTTGTCGATGGGTCTGACCTGTCCAATGAGGCGTTCCCATTCATGGCATGTGCGGAATTGACAGTCTGCGGCGGTTTGACGGCGGGGCTGTTCCGGATCTCCTTTTCAGGCGAATTGACCTATGAGATCGCCGTGCCTGCGCGGTATGGGGCGACTTTGATGGAACGCTTGATAAGCACTAGTGAAGACTTCGGCGCGACGCCATACGGCACTGAAACCCTTGGCGTTCTGGGTATCGAGAAAGGCCATGCCGCGGGCAAACAACAGCACAGATGCTTGGCATGGGCCGCATGGTCAGCGCCAAAAAAGACAGCATCGGCGCCGTTATGAGCCGCCGCGAAGGCTTGAAAGCCGAAACGCGTGTGTTGGTCGGGTTTCAACCTGTGAACCAAGCAGACAATGTCACTGCAGGCATGCATTTGTTCGCCCAAGGCGCAGAGCAGAACACGCACAGTGACCAAGGTTGGATTTCATCTGCATGTTTCTCACCGAACCTCGGTTCCATGATCGGGATTGGTTATCTTGAGAACGGGATCGACCGTTTGAACGAAGTTGTTGTTGCGGCCAATTCTCTCGAAGGGGAAAATGTAGCAATGCGCGTTGTTTCCCCACATTTCATCGACCCCAAAGGAGAACGCCTCCGTGACTGACCTGACACCGATGACAGCACTTGGCCTCCAAACCGCGCGGGTCCAAACGCACGGCGCATTGACACTAACCGAAGCGCCAGATCTTGCGCTGGCATCGATCAGCTTGCGCAACAACGCGGTACAGCCTGATCTCAAGGGGCTAGCCCTGCCACCGGTTGGGCGTTTGAGTGAAAACGGCGAGCTTGCTGCGTTTTGGATGGGGCCTGATCAATGGATGATCGAAGCGCGCGGGCTCGGTGACACCGGTGTTGCGCATACACTGAAAGATGCAGCTCCCGGCTGCAGTGTCACGGAACAGACCGATGGCTTTGTTGCCATTGAAGTCCAATCCAATGCGGGCGGGGCACGGATCCGCGCGCTAATGGGTTCGCTTGTCAATTTTGATGCGATCACGTTTGATGCTGGATCTGCTGCGCGTACGGGTTTGGAGCATATGGTAGTTTTTGTGATCCGTCGCGCTGAAGACCGGCTGGCTTTGATTGGGATGCGGTCACAGGCGAGGTCTCTTTGGCACGCTGTTGAGCAAGCTTCAAAACGTTTACCCGAAATAAATTTATGACATTTTTCTAATACTAACCAATCCAGAGATCACCATGCCCCAAATTGCCACACAGCGACCAGCACTGCAAATCACAATATTACATAATTAATCTTATGCCTTTACGTATGCGACCGAGGTGAATTCACAAATGAAGTGC
>JAWSVL010000032.1:0-29530 GCA_033851935.1 Sulfitobacter sp. | reverse complement strand
TTAATTCTAGGGGGGATTACCGGCCCATCAGATTGTTTTTCTATTAAGGGTTGTATTTTCAACATTTTTGAACTTCTTCTAAATCCATCACCTTTCCATTAGGACGCCGCGCTAGGGGCTTCGTAAATAGGCTCTATTACGCTATGGAATAGCTTTCTCGATAATTATTTTGGTTTTGTAGGTGGATGAAAAAGTGATCTTGGAGAATTTTCTTCGGCTCCCTTGTTGACTACCTCTTCTTGGAAAACCTGAGCGGCCCTGAAATGGGTCGCTTTTTTCCCGCTGCGCTGTAGCCATCCCGCGAATGTCAAAAGTGGGAATGCTGCCTGCCGTGAGTGTCGTTCGTGCGGGCGAAACGTGGCCTATTCCTGAGTGCAATATGTCTGGTTTTGATGAACCAAGCTTAATAGAGGCCCTTCCTCTTACGCCGTTTTTTCAGTCTCAAGAGCCGCTAAATAGTCTTGGAGTAGCATATTCAGGGCGATCTGTTCCTCCTCGGGAACACTCGCAGTTAGCTTTTTCTGAGTATCGACGTGGTCAGTTACAGCGGCGTCAATGATCTGATGGCCCTTGGAAGTTAGTTGAACCAACACACTACGTTTGTCGTTTGCATTCTTAATACGGGAAACAAGGTCGTCTTTCACAAGCTGATCAATACGATTGGTCATCGTACCAGACGTTACCATCATCGTCTCAAGCAATTGATTTGGGGACAGCGCATGCGGCGGGCCTGATCGCAGTAAAGTAGCAAGCATATCAAAGCTTGCACCGTTTAATCCGTGCCGGGCAAACGTTCTACTCATTTCTTCAGTCAGCTGAGCGGACAGCCGAATGATCCGGCCGATGAGGGCCATTGGTTTGGTGTCGAGGTCCGGCCGCTGATGAGCCCATTGGGCTCGAATCTTCTCAATATCATACATGATTGAACTTCATTAGATTTTTATCTTGACGTCAAGTTATATAAGTTTATCTCGACGTCGAGATAAAAAGGAAATCATCATGCCACGTAGCTTCGACCTCGCACTCACAGCTATCGCACCAATCATTTGGGGCAGTAGCTATGTTATCACTACGCAACTCCTTCCCAACCTTGATCCGTTGACGGTTTCACTCCTGCGTGCCCTGCCTGCAGGGCTGTTCTTGCTCTGCTTGGTGCGCCAGCTTCCCAAAGGGCACTGGATCCCAAAGATGTTTGTTTTAGGCGGACTAAATTTCTCAATCTTCTGGTCGCTGTTGTTTTTTGCAGCCTATCGGTTGCCCGGAGGGGTGGCGGCGATTATGGGCGCACTTCAGCCATTTGTTGTGATTTTTGCGGCCCGTTTGCTTCTAAGTACGCCGATCCGGGGATTGTCTCTCTTTGCTGTCGGGGCAGGCGGTGTTGGGGTTGCGCTGCTGGTATTGACACCCGAAGCCGAACTTGATGCGCTTGGTGTCATCGCAGGGATCGTTGGATCGGCGAGTATGGCGTTCGGAACGGTGTTGAGCCGCAAATGGCAACCGCCCGTATCTGCGCTGACGTTCACGGCATGGCAATTGACGGCGGGTGGTCTGTTGCTTCTCCCGTTTGCAATGTTCGCTCCCACGCAGTGGTCTACGATCAATAGCACCAATGTTTTGGGTCTCGGCTACCTTGGCCTTATCGGTGCGGGTCTGACTTATGTCATTTGGCTTCGCGGAATTGCCCGTTTACAGCCCGCTGTCGTCTCAATTCTGGGCTTCTTAAGTCCTCTAAGTGCCGCGTTGCTCGGTTGGTTTTTCTTGAATGAAGTTCTGAGCGAACCACAAGCGTTGGGCATGGTGGTTGTCTTGGGTAGTGTGTTCTTGGGGCAATTTGCACTCAGACCGCGTTGAACATAGTTGGCAATGGCAGTTTATCTGACAAAAATCGATTTTTACAGATGAGTTAGCAGCTAGTGTTAATGTAGGGCGATGGAGCATGGTCAAGAATATGTGATGGCGCATTGGTGGGAAAGTGGCCCATAAGCCGAGGGGGCCATAGGGCAGTTCTGATCTGTACGGTGTTCAGGTGCTCTGCTCTGCTATTGTGCTGTGTGGAGCACAATCGTTGTTTCCTGAACATGAGTTAGCTCTTCAAAGTGGCTCGCTAACATTCAGAAGCACTTCTTCGTTCATGAGATGCGCCGTCAAAATTTCTTGGAGAGAAAGGCTTTGCCAGGCGATGAATGCCTAGGCGGGCAGGACGACAGATAAGCAGGCCGCGATATGGTTGCGCGGCCTGCTAGTTGTATAATGGTTAAGCTTGCGTGTCCCTCACGCTGTCACGATAGAGCGCTTTGATGAGCGAAATCATCATAAATACCATTACGATTGTGAACGGTAGGGCACCGATAATCATCGCATTCTGCAAAGCTCCAAATGGATTGCCTCCACCGCCGCTGTTGCCCGCAATGATCAAAGTACCAATCACGGCTGTAAGGATTAGGCCCCAGATGATGCGGTGTTTGATGCCAGTTTCCTGCTCGCCACCGGACATGATGGTGTTCATGACCAAGATGCCAGAGTCAGCAGATGTAACCAGGAATGTCATAATCAAAACCACACACATGACCGTAATCCCTGAAAGGAACCCGCCGGAGATCATTTGTTCAAGTGTCGCAAATAGTTTTGCCGTGTTTGAGGCACCAATCAATGAACCAGCTGCACTCCCGTTAAGTTCCAGATCGATTGCGGTACCGCCCAAGATGGTCATCCACAAAAAGCAAACGATGGCAGGAGCGATGACGCAGCCAAAAATGAACTCGCGAACAGTCCGGCCCTTGGAAATACGTGCCAAGAACAAGCCAACAAATGGCGAAAACGCGATCCACCAAGCCCAATAGAACGTGGTCCAACCCGACTGCCATCCGAACTGGCGACCTTGTTCCCCAGCTGCATACAGTTCTGCCGCATCTAGCCCTGCAGCAGAAGCTGGCAGACCTTCGGTGAAGCCCGACAGCGATCCCCATGGTGACGTTGCAGCGCCATAAATCGTGCTGATGTCTTCTGCAGGCAGTGCTTTTGCGGCGTCTGGAATTGCAGACGCAAATGCATCAGCTGATTGCGGACCAAAAGCGCCGAACGACATTTGAACAAAGTGCAAAATGTAGTCGACCAAACCTGCACCAAACTTAGTCATTGCAAAGAAAAACGATCCAAAGAAAACGAACGTCAAAAGCAGGATAACTGACAAGACAAGATTGAGGTTTGATAGATATTTGATCCCACGTCCAACACCGGAAACCGCTGACAGGATGGACAAGCCCATGATGACAATCAATGCGGAGATCAGACCAACAGTGCTGGGCTTAGGTGCCTCAGCATCGCCGTTCATCAACCATTCGATACCTGTGACTGCATAAACGCCATCTACAAACTGACTTACGCCGAAGCCAATCGTGACGGAAACACCAAGGATTGTCGCAACAACACCAAGGACGTCAACAAGATGCCCAATAGGTCCATTCGCGGCTTTGCCCAAAAGCGGGGTAAGCGCCGAGCGGATCGTCAAAGGCATATCGCGCGTGTACGCATAATAGGCCAATGAAAGGCCTGTCAGAACGTAAATTGCCCATGCATGAAAGCCGTAGTGCAAGAATGTATAGCGATATGCAGCCTTCACCGCCTCCTCGGAATTCGCAGCGACTTCCCCAGATAACACTAGCGGGTTTGAACCCCACAGTCCTAGCGGTTCTGCGGTCGCAAACACCATCAATCCGACGCCTAGACCGGCACCGAACATCATGGAGAACCATGAAAAATTCGAGAACTCAGGTTTCGTGCCTGCCTTGCCCAACATCTTGCGTCCCGTCGCAGGGAGTAATGCCAGAACGAACAAAAAGAACGCGAATAGTCCCACTGAAACAATGTAGAAGCTATTGAAGACGTTTAGCAAAGTGCTGTTAACGGAAGAAAGCACGCTGCTTGCGTTGCCGGGCCAAATCAAGGCCCATATCACCAGTGCGGCCATGATGACCTTACTGATCAGTGCAATGGGAAGGCTGTAGCCTTCATAAAATCCGGAGGGAGCCTTTTCGATCTCCAACGCGGTAAAGGGTGGTTTTATTGACATGATTGTCCCCTGTTGATGGTTGTGCGCCTTACTTTTGATATCCTGCTGAGCTTTGGCGCTTTTTCAGCAGGTTTGGATAAGCAGTAATCAGTCATTGTCGGTTACGCCTGCACCTGCACCTAAAACACGTGATTGTTCGGTTGCCGGAGCATAAGTACGGTGGGCCAAAGACCCTAACCGCGCCCATGCGGTTTGCGGCACATCACCGCGCAAGCACGGCATCGAGAGGGTTTCATCCATGTGATGGGTCGGTGAACAGGTCAAATCTACGGGCTCTGTTACATCGCGTCCTCCGTTTGGATCATGGACCCAAATCCCATACCCGTCTGTTTTGATACGAACGCCCGGCCACGATACGGTGACTGGAGCAGCGATATGAATGGAAGCCCAGCCTGCGAATGGGACAACCAGCAAAGGGTGGGAAACTCTTGCCATCTCGATGGGTTGGCCTGTGAATAATCGATCTGCACAATCATTTAACGCAGCTCCACTCGCTAGCGGGCAAAGCGAACCTGACGTAGCACCCCACACGCCTTCAAATGACGTAGGAGCGAATTTCAGACGCGGCGTTTGGTCCATGTGGTCCAGCAGATCGACCAGCAGAGGAACACCCGGCAAACCATGCGAGGTTAACCAACGCACGGCGCGGGCGGTTTCTTCAGCAATCCCCCACGACAAACCGGCACCGCGACCGGCGCGTTTTGAGAGAGCTTCTATCTCGTTCAACGAATAGCTCATGCAGGACCCTGCCCAAGTTCAGGATAGGGCCAAAAATCGGACGCTGAGGACTGTAGTTCCTCTGGATAGGGTGCGTTGCCAAACAAACAAATGCGCAGCCAGCGATCAGATCTAGGATCGAAATGAGTAGCGCCAAAGAAGGACAACTTGCACCTGAGCATGTCAATTGGCATTAAATCTGAACCGATTGTATTGTCGCATATTTCGGCAAAAGGTGCACGCGCAACAATCTGGACACGCCTCACAGAGTGACGGTGTTCAGGATGTGCTAGAAGGAAAGATGCCACTGGTTCGTCAGTGTCCCACGCGCTCAACGCATCAAATAGTGCCGCCGCGTCTCGCCCTGGAGCGAGTGGTTGTTCATACTTAGCGATCGGCTCTTCAAACCGTTCGCCTAACCGTGGCTCCAGCTTTTCTTCGGAAACGTACCATGCGCGGGCGCAGGCGTCTTTGGTGCTCCAGTCAATTTCCAAGGCCCATGCGTATTTGGCGGAAAGCACTGCCTTCAACGTCGCTATCGTCATCGCGCCATTGATGCGGAACGCGGCGGCATCGTTGTTGGACATTTGATCGACCAATGAATCCACCAACGCGCCATAGGGTTCAAGCATCAGCGAGGCCAAACACTCAACAGCATCCAGTCCCAAATTCTCGTCAGCCCATACGAATAGGCGGTCCCAAGGGGCGTTAGCAGTCATCTCGGCTGCGTCAAGGTGTGCCGCCAGCCTTTGCAAGTCCTTGCGCAGGACAACGAGTTTATCAATCTGAATGGGGTGAACAGACTTCCACCTATCCACAGAAATGATCGAACGCGCAAACAGATCAACAAAGATCTTAACCTCATCAACGCTAGCTACCTGCAGGTTGCGCACGCGGGCTATTGCTTCTTCACGCGCTGAAATCCAATTGTTGATTAGAGTCGGATGATTCAACAAAAAGGGCGCCATACCAAGGCCGGTGGAATTCCCAATCCCTATGCTGCGTGCGATCTCGGGATTAAGCATCACAGCTTTGTCGCCGCCCCGAAGGTTCGCCATGTGCTGCGCAAGATCGCGGACATAGGTACGCGTCAGGAAAACCGATAACATTTCGATCTGAAACGGAGCTGCACATTCAGGTCGCATGGCAATCATTTCGCGATCTGCTGCACCTAACTTACCTGATCCGTAAACGGCTGTTGTACGCATCAGATATCCAACGGCTTCCACCTCAGCCGCGTCCGGCTGTTGCCCTGCGGCAAGGCGCGACACGACATGTTCCCACAACCGCACAGAGCGATTTGCCCGTGAAACCGAGAGTTCTGATTGTGTCACTCTTCCCGCTTCTTGCAACGGAACATTTTGGCGAAGCCGCTCGATATCTGTCTCAGTTGGCACGCCATCAAACAGCGTAAATGTACTATCCCAAGCTTGCGCGATGACACGATCGGATCGGCGTTCTGCTGGTAGATCGTGGGCAAACGCAATCAGTGAATAGGTCCGGTTTGGGGTATGTGCGCAGTAGACAGCATGACCTACGCCTTGATCGTTGATTTCGAACACGGGCCGCGAGAAGGTCCAGTTTTCTCGAGTCATGCGGCGGGTCAAAACCCGCATGAACGACAAGCGAGATTGATGAAATGATCCAAGTCGAGCCAGCCGCATGACCAGCGCCGGATCGCGCTTTGGGATAGCTGTCGAAGTATTTTCCTGAGCAACCTTCATGTTAATCCCTAACCAGTTGGCGTGAAATTGTCGGCATAAAACCTATGCCAATTATCACCCATTATGCCCTCAACCTCCCGGTGGTTCATTCCTGTAGCCAACAGCCCGTCTTCAATGTTCCCAAAATCACGGTTGTCATTGAACCAAGTCGGCATTGCCGGGAATCCGGGGGCTCCAGCGGAACCTTCGCCAAAGTCGATCTCTTTGCTCCAACGGCCAACGCGCATCCATTCAACAACGCTGTCGGGATGATCCTGACAAAGATCTGTTCCAATCCCAAGGCTTTTCGCACCGAATTTTTCCGCCGTTCGCGCGATCATCTCGCAAAAACTCTGTACTGTGCAGTCAGATTTATCCCGTAAATGATGTGGATAAACCGAAAATCCCAGCATGCCGCCATTTTGGGTCACAGCGCGGATAACATCATCTTTTTTGTTGCGCAGCGCTGGCGACCATTCAAACGGATTGGCATGTGTGATCGCGATAGGGCGTTCAGATATGTCCGCAGCTTCAATGGTTGACCGGTCCGCAGAATGGCTCATATCGACAACCAGCCCGACACGGTTCATTTCTTTAATGACCTGTTTGCCCATACGGGTGATTCCGGTATCTTCGGCTTCATAACAACCCGTCGCCAGCAGTGATTGGTTATTATACGTCAGTTGCATAAATCGGGCACCAAGCGTGTGCACAATTTCGACCAGCCCGATATCGTCTTCAATAGGGCTGGGGTTCTGAAACCCAAAGAAGATAGCAGTGCGGCCTGTCTCTTTGGCGATGTCTACATCGCTGGCCCACTGACCTTTCATGATTAAGTCGGGGTATTGTTCAAACCAACGGTTCCATTGTTCAAAATTCAGTACAGTCTCGCGAAAATTTTCATGATAGGCGATGGTGACGTGAACAGCGTCCACGCCCCCGTCACGCATCTGGCGAAAAATTTTCTCGGACCAGTTGGCGTATTGAAGATTATCGATCCGCATTACAGGGGTAGGCCAGACGAGATGTAGGATGTCTTCACAATGGTGTAGAATTCGGCAGCTGTTTTACCCTGTTCGCGTGGACCATAAGAACTGTCACCGCGCCCGCCAAACGGCACGTGATAATCTGTACCAGCCGTGGGTAAGTTCACCATCACACAGCCAGATTTGGCATTGCGGCGGAAATGCGTGGCACGTGCTAGATTGGTTGTCACAATACCTGCTGTCAGGCCAAAGTTGGTGTCGTTCACGACATGTAATGCTTCGTCGTAGCTTTCGACTGGGATCACACACGCGAGTGGTGCAAACATTTCCTCGCGGTTGATGCGCATGTCATTGTTTGTGCCAACGAACACGCCGGGCGACATGTAGTACCCTTGGGTGGGCATTTCCAAACGCTGACCACCGCAAAGCAATTCTGCGCCTTCAGTTGCCGCAAGATCGACATAGGCCAGGTTTTCATTCAATTGCTGCTCTGAAACAACTGGACCCAGTTGCGTGCCTGCCTCTAGGGCGTGCCCTACCTTTAGTGCCTTTGCCCCTGCAACCAGCTTTTCAACGAACTGATCATGTACGTTTTTATGAACCACGAGGCGTGAAGATGCGGTGCATTTTTGACCCGATCCACCAAATGCGCCGCCAAGTGACAGAGATACAGCAAGGTCGATATCGGCGTCATCCATTACGGCCAAAGCGTTCTTTGATCCCATTTCCATCTGAACACGTGTCAGGTTTTGGATGGCTGCTGCGGCGATGCCTTTGCCCACCGGGACCGAGCCAGTAAAGCTGACCGCATTTACCTTTGGGCTTTCGACCAATCGTTGACCAATGGATGATCCCGCGCCCATCACCAAAGAAACCAACCCTTTGGGGATATCCTGACGAGCGATAATTTCGACCAACGCTACTGCAGAAGCAGGTGTTACATTCGCAGGCTTCCAAACGACGGCATTGCCGTAACACAATGCTGGCGCAATCTTCCACGATGCCGTCGCGGTCGGGAAGTTCCAAGGTGAGATGACAGCAACCACGCCGACCGCCTCACGGCGGACATCGATTTCAATACCGTCACGAACCGAGTCTGCGGTATCGCCCATCTGGCGCAGTGTCTCGGCGGCGTAGTAGGTGAAAAATTGACCCGCGCGATAAACTTCACCTTTGCCTTCGGCTTGAGGTTTACCTTCTTCGCGGGCCAACAACGTTCCCAATTCTTCCGCACGCGCCATCATCTCTGTGCCGATTGCCATCAATACGTTGTATTTATGCTCAATACCGTATGCTTCCCACTCGACCTGGGCGCGGCGCGCTTGATCAAGTGTGGCGTCCAATTGATCTGGTGTCGCTTGTGCGAACATACCGATCAAGTCGCTTAGGTCGGAAGGGTTTCTATTTTCTATCTCAGAACCGCCGGCGACCCAGTCACCCGCAATGTAGTTAAGATTGGTATTTTGCATGGTGAATCCCTTTGGCTGAACAGCGCCTACGCGCAACTTCAACAAGGGTACTTCATTTTACTAATTCAGGCATTTCGAATTATTTGTAATTTACTTTAGCTTTCCTGAAGTTTCAGCGGTGAAACCTAGAGAACCTTCTCGTGCCATCAAAATGATCAGTTTCAAGAACTCTCTGGCGGCGGGCATGAGCAAGTTCTGAGGTTGTGAAACTAAATTGACCGTTCGCCGCGCCGTAGCATCCTTTAGCGGTAAAAACGCGAGGTCATCTTGTGACCCCGCCACAGTAAGACGCGGCAATACAGTGATCCCGACACCTTCCCGCACCAAGCCGATCAAGGATGCAGTATTGTGGACCATCAGCCGAGACATTCCGAGCATGGTTGTAAAATCGGGATCTGTAATGAGTTTGCAAAGGCCATTGGCGATCAGGACATGCCTTTGCACATCTTGCCACGATAGCACGTCCCAATTTTGAGCAAGTGGATGGTCCTTGCGACAGACGACACCGAAAGGATCAGTGAACAATTCGATTTGGTTCATTCCGTCAATTATTGGCAGAGTTCCAATGCCGATGTCAGCCCGCTCTCTTTCCAGATCGCCCGTTATGGAAGCTGAGTCCATGTCGCGAATATCTATTTGAACCTTTGGGTACATCTTGCAAAACCGCGAGATAACAGTAGGCAAAATTGCGGTCGCAATCGACGGGGTTACTGCAAGCCGTAAATAGCCCAGCTCTGATTTAGAGAGCCCTTCGATTACTGTAACCGTGTTCTCAAAATGTGCGACCTCGCGGCGGGCTTCTTCATAAATGAGGTCGCCAATTGGTGTTAACTTGGATTTCCGCGCCGTTTCAAATAGCTGAAATCCAACATGATCTTCAAATTGCTTTAACATCATCGAAACAGCTGATGGCGTCCTGCTAAGTGCGTCAGCCGCATCAGACAGGCTTCCGTGTTGGGCCACTTTGGTGAAGCACCGGAGCATTTCCATCTTGATAGCCAATTTCAAACTTCCTGAAATTTGTTCAACAAGATTGTGTTTGCCTTGATTTGGGTCTTATGTCCATAAGCACAACATCGCTGAAATAGTCAGCATTCCTAAGATACAGACAAGGACCGAACATGATCGAACGTATAGAAACGGGCGCTCGCTCTTCAAAAATCGTGAAGCATAACGGCGTCGCATATCTGACTGGTCAGGTTGCCGAGGGCGAGACCATTCAAGAACAAGTCAGCAAATGTCTTGCCAATATTGATGCACTCTTGCTTAAGGCTGGCTCGACACGGGAAAACTTACTGCGCGTTACGATCTGGTTGGCAGACATGAAAGATTTTGACGGGCTTAACGAGGTTTGGAATGAATGGGTGCCAACTGGCCACGCACCTGCGCGGGCCTGCGGCGAAGCAAAGCTCGCGCGCCCCGAACTCAAGGTCGAGTTCATTGTATACGCCGCCTATTCTTGAATGGCGCTATTTGGGTGTCAGAGCCGTTTAAACGCAATCTGAACTAACACTGCTTTGACACCTCAATCAGGATCCTTAGTCATCGTCATCAGACACGGCATTGCATCTTATTGTTAGCTGCCTGTGATGTGGAGTTAACGCAAGCGTTGTTCCGTTTCGGCGTCAAACAACATCGCACGATCCAGAGGTATTTTTACACCAACGCGCGCACCCTCTACCGAGCGTTCGTCACCGCGTTCTTCAACGATGATTTTTGTGCCCGTGTCAGACAGCAGATGAACAAAGGACACGCCACCCAATGCTTCGGTCATGTCCACGGTAAAGGTGTCGCCGCTTGGGTCGATCTCGATGTGTTCGGGACGAATGCCAAGGGTGATAGGTGTGTCGTTTTTTGGCAGCTCTAAGGGTAGGGTAAAGCTCTCCTCAAGACCTGCAAGCGTCACGGCATCGCCCGTTGAGGTCCCATCGAGAAAGTTCATTGCAGGCGAGCCGATGAAGCCTGCGACAAATTTATTATCAGGGTTGCGGTAAAGCTCCAACGGAGCCCCAACTTGTTCGATCCGGCCCTTTCTGAGCACAACAATTTTATCAGCGAGGGTCATCGCCTCAACCTGATCGTGGGTTACGTAAACCATGGTGGCACCAATTTCTTTGTGAAGCCGCGCAATTTCGACGCGCATTTCTACACGCAGTTCGGCGTCGAGATTGGACAGTGGCTCGTCAAATAGGAACACTTCGGGTCCGCGAACAATTGCGCGTCCGATCGAAACACGCTGCCGCTGGCCACCGGACAGTGCTGCAGGTTTCCGGTCAAGATACTCTTCGAGTTTCAAGATCTGTGTAGCCTCGGCTACTTTTTGTATGATTTCCGCTTTGGGATGGCCGTTCATCTTGAGGCCGAAACCCATATTGTCGCGTACAGTCATATGAGGATAAAGCGCGTAGGTCTGGAATACCATTGCCACGCCACGTTCTGCCGGATCCATACGGGTTACATCCCTGTCCCCGATGCTCATGCTGCCTTGTGTGGTCTCTTCCAGCCCTGCAATCATGCGCAATAAAGTGGATTTTCCACAGCCTGACGGCCCGACGAAAACACAAAATTCACCGTCTTTAATTTCAAGGTTGATCCCATGGATCACCTGAACTTCGCCGTAGCGTTTTACGACATCTTTCATAACAACACCGGTCATAGGGGAATTCCTTTTACGTGTGGGCGGAGGGTGATTGCCAAGACTGGGCCTCGGCACCGATCAGTTCAGCACAGTCAAGCAGGGCAGGGCGGAAAGCGTTAAGGCCATCCAATGTGTGACGGTTCGTTGCGGTCGCTATCGAGACAGCGCCCACAACGCGGCCCGCATCTGTCAGGATGGGTGCCGCAATGCTGATGATGCCCACTTCATGCTCTTCGCGGTCAAATGCGATACCCTCTGAACGGATTTGATTTAGCTCCCGCAAGAGTGTCTCGGCGCTTGTATGTGTTGCATCGGTGTATTTGAGGAATGCTTGCTGGCGCAGCGCTTGGGCCTGTTCTTCTTCAGGTAGGTTAGCGAGGATCGCTTTCCCGACACCCGTGCAATAGGCAGGCGCGACCTGTCCCGCGCGCGCCAGTGTTTCAAACTGGTTGCTTGCCTGACGTTTGTCGACAAAGACTATCTGGCCATTGTCAATCTGAGCAAGGTGAACCGCCTCGCGCAGGCTGCCAGCGAGGGCAGTAATATGGGGGGCTGCAATCGGGGCTAGCGAAGCCTGTGACCATGCCGAATGGGCAAGACTCACCAACCGGATACCAGGTGCATAAGTTTGCAGCTCTCTATCATAGCTGAGCATGCGTTGGTTGGTGAGGGTTTGCAGGAAACGGTATAATGTCGGCTTTGGGAATTCGGACGTTTCAAGCAGTTCGCGCATCCTTACGGGGCGACCCATTGCGGCCACCTGATCCAGCACACTTAGTGCTTTTGCGACTGTACCATCGTTAGTCACACCATTCATATTTCTCTCCGCCATCCCTCGGACATTGTGCGGTCTGGCATGGGGCTCGCCGTAAATCTCGTGAGCTTGCCCTGCACCAAACTGTTGACAAGGCTAGCGGCATTGGCCTTATATATCAATATACAAAACTAAGTCTCAAATAATGAGACAGTTTTGATTTGCGGAAGCATTAGGGAGGATACCATGCATTCCATTCTCAAGACGTCACTAGCGGCGGTTGTCGCGGCGAGTTTCACAACATCATTTGCCCTTGCGGACGGGCACCAATTGTCCGGTGATCTCAAGATCACGTCAGACATGTCAAACCCCGCACCGCGTGCTGTGATGGAGGGGCTTGTTGAGGGGTTCAACGAACTGCACCCTGAAATGAAAATTGAGTTGACGATCGTTGACCGTGACGCGTGGAAAACACAGATCCGTAATGCGTTGGGTGCGAACCCACCGGATGTGGTCAATTGGTACGCCGCAAACCGGATGGGGCCTTATGTGTCTGCGGGTTTGTTTGAAGACATTTCTGACATGTATGCCAATGGTGATCTGCCTGGTCTGGACTCGGTCAAGGGTGCCTTGACCATTGACGGCAAGCAGTACGGCGTTCCCTATACCTACTACCAGTGGGGCATGTATTACCGCGAGGATATTTTTAAGGAGCTGGGTCTGAGTGAGCCTGCGACCTTTGAAGAAGAGTTGGCCAATTGTGAAAATATCGTAGCATCGGGCCGCGCTTGTTATGCCATCGGGACCAAATTCCTTTGGACGGCCGGTGGGTGGTTCGATTATTTGAACATGCGTACCAACGGTTTTGATTTCCACATGCAGCTCGCCCGTGGCGAGGTTGAATGGACCGATACACGTGTGCGTGAGACATTCGCAAACTGGCGTAAGCTGATCGACATGGGTGGCTATGTAGCCGATCACCAGTCGTATTCATGGCAGGAAGCATTGAACTTCATGATCGAGGGTGAAGCGACCTCCTATCTGATGGGCAACTTTGCTGTGGCGGCGATGCGTGAAGGCGGCCTTACAGATGAGCAGATCGACTTTTACCAGTTCCCTAAAATTGCGGACGTGCCACAAGGTGAAGACGCGCCAATCGACACGTTCCATATTCCGTCAGGTGCCACAAACAAGGATAACGCCCGTGCGTTCCTTCAGTATGTGACTTCAGCTGATGTCCAGACCAAGATCAACGCAGGCGATGCCTTGGGTCAGCTTCCTGTGAACTCCGCCTCATCTGTTGATGCGGACGAATTCCTTGAGCAGGGTTTCGAGATGCTGAATAGCAATGCCAAGGGCGGCGTTGCCCAGTTCTTTGATCGCGACTTTACTGCAGAGATGGCAAGTGTCGGCATGGAAGGTCTTCAAGAGTTCATGGTTGTGCCTGACAACCTTGATGACATCCTCGAGCGTCTCGAAGAAGCGCGCCTGCGCATTTACAAGTAATCCAAAGTATTGCGTCCTCCCGTCATGGGGGGACGCACCCTAACCCTTCAATCCATCCGAAAATCCGATGATCCGGGGTTTTCGCATGTGTTGATCTCCGGAGGCCACGGCATGTCATCAACCACCACGCCAGCCACGCGCAGTTGGTACAAGCGCAATGAGATTGCGATAACGCCGTGGCTGTTTCTGCTGCCTGCGATGCTGTTCTTCGCGGTTTATGTGATCATTCCCATCGGACAAAGTGTCTCTATCAGCTTTCATGAGTGGGATGGTTTGGGCGAAAAAACCTATGTCGGCACTGCAAATTACGAGCGTTTGCTGGGCATCGGCGAACAGAAAATGGACCGAAAATTCGAGACATCTTTCTGGAACAATCTTAAATGGTTGTTGCTCTATATGTTGGCGGTGCCTGGAGGTTTGTTCATTGCGCTGTTCCTCAATCAGACGGTGCGTGGCATCCGGCTGTATAAGTCGTTATTTTTCTTTCCCTTTGTGATATCCCAAGTGGTGGTTGGTCTGGTTTTTTCGTGGTTCTACTTGCCGCGTGAAGGGCTTTTGAATGCCATTCTTGCCGTGTTCGGATCGGGCCCAGTGAATATTCTGGGTGACCCGGCAATGGCGACTTACGGCATCATCGCGGCAGGCCTTTGGCCGCAGACGGCTTACTGCATGATTTTATATCTCACAGGGCTCAATGCGGTTGATCCCGAACAGATTGAGGCCGCACGTCTGGATGGTGCAAAGGGGCGCAAGATGTTGTGGTACATTATCCTGCCCCAGCTCAAGCCGGCTACCTTCATTGCATTTGTAGTGACGATCATCGGTGCGTTGCGTTCGTTTGATCTGATCAGTGTGATGACCAACGGTGGGCCGTTCGGCTCTACCCGCGTGTTGTCGTTTTATATGTTCGAAGAATCTTTGTCAGAATTCGGGTTCCGCATGGGATATGGTTCTGCCATCGCGGTGATCCTGTTCCTGATCATGCTGGGGTTTATCGCCTATTTCCTCTATTCAATGTGGCGTGATGAGCGGGGAGTGCACTGATGTTTCCTACACCTATTGCAAAACGTTCCCGCCGCTGGCAGCTGACCTATCAGGCGGTACTGCCTTTCGCGTTGATCCTGTGGCTTCTGCCACTGATCGCTGTTGCAATGTTCTCTATCAAACCTGCCGCTGATTTTGCGAATGGAAATTACTGGGGTTGGCCGTCCAGCTTTGAAGGGTTCGCCAACTACGGCAAGGTCTTCTTTGAGAGCAATATGCCACGCTATCTGATGAACTCCGTCTTCATTACGGTGCCGACTGTCTTAGGGGCAATTGCACTGTCCAGCATGGCGGGATTTGCCCTAGGGATTTACCGGTTCAAAGGCAATTTGTTGATCTTCTTCATGTTCATCGCCGGTAA
Organism: Sulfitobacter sp.; assembly: GCA_033851935.1. Classification (GTDB taxonomy): domain Bacteria; phylum Pseudomonadota; class Alphaproteobacteria; order Rhodobacterales; family Rhodobacteraceae; genus Sulfitobacter. The sequence continues at coordinate 14,283 of JAWSVL010000032.1, read as the reverse complement.
CTTTGTCCCTTTCCAAATTCTGATGGTGCCTGTCCGCGATCTCACGATCAACCTTGGTATGTACGACACTATTGGCGGTCTGGTAATGTTCCACATCGCCTTCCAGACCGGATTTTGCACGCTTTTCATGCGAAACTTTATTCGCGCATTGCCGTTTCCGCTGATTGAGGCGGCACGGGTCGAAGGCGTAGCAGAATGGCGGATTTTCTTTTATGTCGTGCTACCCCTGATGAAGCCTGCGCTTGCAGCCCTTGCTGTGCTGATTTTTACCTTTATCTGGAACGACTATTTCTGGGCCGTGGTATTGACCCAAGGTCCAAGCGCACAACCCGTCACTGCAGGGATCACTGAGTTCAACTCCCAGTTCCGTGCCGCTTATCACCTGATGAGTGCTGGCTCGATTGTCGCAGCGTTGCCGCCGGTTGCGATGTTCTTTTTGATGCAGAAACACTTCATAGCTGGCCTCACGCTCGGCGCCGTAAAGTAGATATCCATGTCAATGACTTACCGTCTTGATGACGGTCACCAGACCCTTGTTGTGGCCTCCACGAGTGATCGACTGCCGCAAGTGGTCTATTGGGGCGGCAGCTTGCCTGTTCACGAGGACGTTGAAGTGCTGGCAGCGGCCCATGTGATTGATGTGACGGGGGGGATGCTGGACGAGAATCCTGATCTGTCGCTCTGTCCTGAAACTGCACGCAGCTTTCCCGGGCAGGCTGGTTTGATCGTAAGCGATGCAAACGGGATACCGTTGTCGCCGAAATTTCAATTTGCAGATGTCATTCATAAAGAAGACTTTCTGTATCTTTCTTACTGGGACAAGGACACCCAGATTGGGCTCCATTTTGGCTTCAAAATGGATGGCGAAACGCACCTAATTTCATGTGAGACACACCTTCAAGCTTCAAGCCCGGTTCATCTGCATTGGCTCGCTGCACCCGTGATGCCCGCGCCCCAACTCTCCAGTGAAATGATTGATGTTTCGGGGCGTTGGTGCAGCGAGTTTCAACTTAGTCACACCGCATGGTCCGCAGGAATACGCGTCCGGGACAATCGCACTGGGCGCACAGGCCATGAGCATTTTCCGGGTCTGTTGATCCCTGTTACGGGTGCCACTAACACGCAAGGAGAATGCTACGGTTTTCACTACGGCTGGTCGGGCGGTCATACAATGATTGCAGAGGAATTACAGGATGGCCGCCGTCAAGTGCAATGGGGTCACGCTGCCGGCACTGAGGTTGGACCTGCAACACGTTTCCAAACTGCGCCGCTATACCTGACCTATTCTGATACTGGACTGAATGGATGCGCTGTCAATTTTCAGCGCCATCTCCGCGACCGGATTGTGTCGTGGCCGAAACCGGACACGCCTCGTCCTGTGCATTACAACTGTTGGGAGGCGGTATATTTCGATCACAATTGGTCCGTGCTCAAAGAGATCGCAGAGCGTGCAGCCCTTTTGGGGGCAGAGCGGTTTGTACTGGATGATGGCTGGTTCGGGCTACGTGATGATGACACCACCAGTCTGGGCGACTGGATCATTGATCCACGCAAATATCCGGATGGTCTGACGCCGCTGATTGATCACGTGCACAGTCTCGGCATGACGTTCGGCCTGTGGTTCGAGCCCGAGATGATTTCAGAAGATAGCGATGTTTACCGCGCGCATCCCGATTGGATATTGGGTGCGCCTGACCAAATACAGGGGCGACAGCAAAAGGTGCTGAACATGGCACTGCCACAGGTGCGCGAGTTCCTGTATGATCGCATATCTGCGGTTCTGAGCAATAACTCCATCGACTATATCAAATGGGACCATAACCGCGTCCTACCCACACCGGATGCGGCACAAACTGAGGGCACCTATGCACTGTTCGACCATTTGCGCGACGATTTCCCATTGGTCGAGATTGAAAGCTGTGCCTCTGGTGGCGGGCGTATTGATTTCGGCATCATGTCACGCACCCAACGTGTTTGGTTGTCAGATAGTAACGACGCGTTGGAGCGGTTGCGCATCCAGCATGATGCAGCGTTGTTCCTGCCCTCAGTTGTTACCGGCAGCCACGTAGGCCCGCGCCACTGCCACACCTCAGGCCGTACGTTGGATATCACCTTTCGGGCATGGGTTGCCGCACAACGTCATATGGGATTCGAGATGGACCCCCGTGAGTTAGACACCCGCGAGACCGAAGTTTTGAAGCGCGTCACGCAGTGGTGGAAAGACAACCGCGCATGGATGCGTACCGCTGATATCCTGCGCCTCGACAGTGCGGATCCCGCTGTGATTGCAGAGCAGCAGCAAAATCCCTCAGGTGAGCGGTTTGTCGTCTTCGCAGGTAAAGCTGCCACCTCCGCACAGATATCACCGCGCCCGCTGCGGCTTACCGCTCTTGAGCCGGAAGCGATGTATAACGTCTCGCTTGCCAATCGCGATGAGGGAACCGCTCTCTCACGGGGGACCACCGCACTAAAAACACATGATCTGGTCCTGTCAGGCACATATCTCATGAACCATGGTGTGACCCTGCCATGGTCGTTCCCCGAACGGATGTGGGTCGTTGAAGGAACACGGCTATGACAAAAGAAAAACGGAACCGCGCGTGGTACGGCAAGAATGATCGAGACGGGTTTATTCACCGCAGCTGGATGAAAAATCAGGGTTTCCCCGACCACGTTTTTGATGGTCGCCCGATCATCGGCATCTGCAACACATGGTCCGAACTCACACCTTGTAACTCAGGTTTGCGCGAACTGGCCGAAGGCGTCAAACGTGGGGTTTGGGAGGCGGGCGGTTTTCCTGTCGAATTCCCTGTGATGAGCCTTGGCGAGACGCAGATGAAACCCACAGCGATGTTGTTCCGCAACCTGCTGGCGATGGATGTAGAAGAGAGCATTCGTGCCTATGGCATCGACGGGGTGGTCCTGCTGGGCGGTTGTGACAAGACAACACCCGGCCAGTTGATGGGCGCGGCAAGTGTTGATCTGCCGACAATCGTGGTCAGCTCCGGTCCCATGCTGAACGGTAAGTGGAAGGGCAAGGATATCGGCTCGGGCACGGACGTATGGAAATTTTCCGAGGCGGTGCGGGCAGGCGAGATGACGCTGCAAGATTTCATGGCAGCTGAGTCAGGCATGAGCCGTTCCAAAGGTGTGTGCATGACGATGGGCACGGCCTCAACGATGGCCAGCGTGGTTGAGGCGATGGGGATGTCGCTGCCCACAAACGCTGCCCTGCCTGCGGTGGATGCACGGCGCATGGCGTTGGCGCATCTCACGGGCAAACGCATCGTTGAGATGGTCGAGGAGGATATCAGGCTATCGCATGTCATCACCCGCGCCTCTATGGAAAACGCGATTCTTGCCAATGCGGCTGTTGGCGGTTCAACCAATGCAGTGATCCACCTTTTGGCGATTGCGGGGCGTGTCGGGATCGAGCTGTCTCTTGATGACTTCGAGCTTGGCTCGGATATTCCGCTTCTGGTTAACTGTATGCCATCGGGCAAATACTTGATGGAGGACTTCTGCTATGCGGGCGGAATGCCTGTCGTGTTATCGCACCTACGCGATAAACTGCGCCCTGCAAAGACGGTGATGGGTGGTGATATCCTCGCCTATGCCGAAGGGGCTGAATGCTACAACGAAGATGTGATCCGCCCTATGGATAATCCGCTGCGACCTGCCGCGGGCCTGAAAGTACTGCGTGGCAATATCGCGCCCAACGGGGCAATCGTGAAGCCGTATGCTGCCACTGATGCGCTCTTGGAACATGAGGGTGCGGCGTATGTGTTCGAGAACATCGAGGACATGAAAGCCAACATAGATCGGGAGGATTTACCTGTAACGGCGGATACGGTGCTGGTCCTCAAAGGGTGTGGCCCAAAGGGATATCCGGGCATGCCCGAGGTCGGCAACATGCCAATCCCAGCGCGATTGGTCAAAGAGGGGGTGCGCGATATGGTGCGTGTGTCGGATGCGCGGATGTCTGGCACGGCCTATGGCACTGTTCTCCTGCATGTTAGCCCTGAATCGAACGCGGGCGGCAATCTCGGGCTTGTCCAAACTGGCGACCGCATTCGCGTGTCAGCGCGTCAGGGGACGCTTGATGTGCTGGTTTCAGATGAGGTTCTGGCAGAGCGTCGCATCGCATGGTCGCCTGAAACGCCGCATTATGTGCGGGGCTATGCAAGGTTATATATCGACACGGTCCTGCAAGCTGACAAAGGTGCGGACCTTGATTTTTTGGTGGGTAAAGATACCCGCCCCGTCACACGAGAAAGCCACTGATGACCACACACACCACCTTTCCCGATTTACACGGGCAGTCAATTTTCATCACAGGCGGTGGTGCCGGTATTGGCGCCTTTTTGACTGACGGTTTTATGGCACAGGGTGCAAAGGTCAGCTTTGTGCAGCGTAGTGGTGCCTCTGCGTTTTGCGATGAGATGGAAGCAAAGCATGGCCAACGCCCCTTTGCCCAGACGTGTGATATCTCCGACATTCCCACGCTCAGACGTTGCTTGGCTTCTGCGGCAGAAGCACATGGCCCCGTAACGGTCCTGATCAACAATGCCGCCAATGATGCACGGCACACTACAGAAGAAGTCACCGAGGAATTCTGGGATAGGTCCCAAGCGATTAACCTCAAATCCTATTTCTTTGCGTGCCAAGCCGTGATTGCGGGCATGCGCGCGGCGGGTGGGGGAGCGATTGTGAACATGAGTTCGATCTCTTATATGATGGGCAATGCGGGCTACCCATCCTACACAGCGGCAAATGCTGGGATCACCGGCATGACTCGCTCGCTTGCGCGGGAATTCGGACCCGACAAAATTCGTTTGAATGCGTTGGCACCTGGATGGGTCCTTACTGACAAGCAGATTGAGAAATGGGTCACACCCGAGGCTCTTGCTGCACATATCGAACGCCAGTGCCTAAAGGACACGCTAAAGCCCGAAGACATCGTGGATACGGTGTTGTTCTTGTCCTCAACGGCTAGCCGCATGATGACGGGCCAACTGATCGCCGTTGATGGTGGCGTTGTGGTGACGGGGTAGGGGATGGATACAGTGCAAAATACCGCTGATTGGATTGCCGTTGATTGGGGCACATCGAACCTGCGGGTCTGGATGATGGGCAGCGACGGTTTGCCGTTTGCTCAAGACAGCTCTGACAAAGGGATGGCTGGTCTGGCGTGTGACGCGTTTGAACCTGCACTGCTGGAGTTGATCGCGCCCTATCTCGCGTCTGACCGTGTAACGCAGGTCGTCTGTGCAGGGATGGTCGGCGCACGGGAAGGATGGCTGGAAGCGCCCTATGTTGCTACGCCCTGCGCACCGCCAAGCGGGCAGGCGGCTGTATCGCCCCACAGCACCGATCCGCGATTGTCTGTTCATATCCTGCCGGGCGTCAAACAGATGTCCCCGCCCGATGTGATGCGGGGTGAGGAAACCCAGATTGCTGGCCTATTGCGCAACCAGCCTGAATTTGACGGTATTCTGTGCCTGCCCGGTACCCATACCAAATGGGTCCATATCAGCGCAGGGGAGATTGTTAGCTTCCAGACCTGCATGACGGGTGAGATGTTCGCACTTCTGTCGGGCCGGTCTGTCCTGTGCCGTTCCGTAACCAACGCCGGATGGGATCAGGACAGTTTTCTTACGGCTGTTACAAATGCGATGGACCGGCCACAGGCCTTTGCTGCCCAGTTGTTTGGGATACGCGCTGCAGGGCTGTTGCTGGGCACTCCTGTGGATGCGGGACGGTCACGGCTGTCAGGATTGTTGATTGGACTAGAATTGGCCGGAGTACGTTCTTATTGGTTGGGTCGTCATGTGGCAATCCTTGGCGCTGATGCTGTCGCAACGCACTACCGCACCGCACTGGCGGAGCAGGGCATTCAGGCCGAGATGCTGGAAATTACGAACCTGACCCTCGCGGGACTGACCACTGCATATAACTTACAAAAAGGGGTCTCAACATGAGCCGGAATATCATCGCTATCTTGCGGGGCATCCAACCCAACGAAGCCTCTGAGATATGCGCTATCCTGATTTCGGAGGGGATCACGCGCATTGAGGTGCCGCTGAACTCGCCTGAACCACTCAAATCGATCGAAGCGATGGCGCGCGACCATGGCGCGGATGCAATGATCGGGGCAGGGACCGTTCTGGAGGTGCAAAGTGTTTCGGATGTGGCACAAGCGGGCGGCAGAATGATCGTTTCGCCCAATGCGGATGTCGCGGTAATAGCAGCCAGCAAGGCGGCGGGAATGATGTCCTATCCCGGCGTAATGACCCCAACCGAATGTTTCGCCGCCCTCAGAGCGGGGGCGGATGGGCTCAAGCTATTCCCCTCCTTCATTTTAGGTCTCGAAGGGCTAAAAGCCATCAAAGCGGTCCTGCCATCGCGAACTGAGACTTACGCCGTGGGCGGTGTTGGGCCTACTAATTTTGCGGAATGGCTGTCGGCAGGTGTTACCGGATTTGGTCTTGGGTCCAGCTTGTACAAACCGGGTCATAGTGTTGTCGAAGTCGGCAAAAATGCACGTGAAGCAGTCGCTGCATATGACAAAGCGTTGAGCCAGTGACCGCTCAAATTTTCGATGAACGCACTTGTGTGCTGGGGGAGGGACCTTTGTGGCACCCGGAACGCAAGCAGCTTTTCTGGTTCGATATTTTGGGCAAAACACTTTTGTCCCAACGTGATGGAAAATCGGTCTCATGGGTATTTGATGAATGTGTGTCTGCCGCCGGATGGATCGACACTGGAACGTTGCTGATCGCCTCAGAAACGGGCCTGTCGCAATTCGATCTGCAAAGCGGAGAGCGGTCCCTAATTGTGCCGTTGGAGGTGGATCAGCCGCTGACCCGGTCGAACGACGGGCGCGCGGATCCTTGGGGTGGCTTCTGGATCGGTACGATGGGATTTAAGGCGGAACACGAAATGGGTGCGATTTATAGGCTCTATAAAGGTGAATTGCGCAGACTTATTGGTGATATCACAATTTCCAATTCCATCGCCTTTTCGCCTGACCGCCACTTTGCCTACTACACCGACACGCCGACACGGCAGATCATGAAAATCCCGCTGAACAGTGAGGATGGATGGCCTGCTGGCAAAGCGGAGGTCTTTGTAGACCTCAAGCAGAGCAAGCGAAACCCCGACGGGTCTGTTGTGGATAGCGAAGGATGCCTGTGGAACGCGCAATGGGGCGCTGGACAGGTCGTAAGATACGCACCCGACGGCACGTTGATAGAGACGTATGACGTACCTGCCGTACAAGCCACATGTCCAGCATTTGGCGGGCCAGACCTTGAAACGGTTTTTGTGACCTCGGCCGCACAGGGCCGCGATGGCGCGCAAGATGGACAGACTTTCCAGTTTGCGGCAGGAGTCAAAGGTCAGCGGGAACACCGGATAATTTTGTGAGGCGCGATGAAAAGAACCCTTGGGACCTGCTATTACCCTGAGCAATGGCCTGTTGAAATGTGGGAAAGTGATGCCCGTCGCATGGCCGAAGCAGGCCTGACATGGGTGCGGATCGGGGAGTTCTCGTGGAGTAAATTGGAGACCAAACCGGACGAATATCACTGGGATTGGCTTGATCTTGCGATTGAAACGCTGGGCAGTGCGGGGCTGAAAGTGGTGCTGGGAACGCCCACTGCCACGCCCCCCCGCTGGATGTTGAAGCGTCACCCAGACATGTTGGCAGTGGATATTGAAGGGCGACCGCGCAAGTTTGGCTCGCGCAGGCATTACTGTTTCAGCCACGTAGGTTACAAAGAGGATTGCATCAGGATCGCCGAATTGATGGCGCGCCGTTATGGCTCTAATCGGCATGTCGCGGCGTGGCAGATCGATAATGAATATGGCTGCCATGATACAACGATTTCTTACAGCGATGCCGCTACTGGTGCGTTTCGGAGCTGGCTGAAGCAGCGCTATGGCACCATTGGACGGCTGAATGCTGATTGGGGCAATACGTTCTGGTCGATGGACTATGATTGTTTTGACGATATCGACCTGCCAAATCTCACTGTGACCGAGGCAAACCCTGCGCACACTTTGTCCTTCAGGCGCTTCAGTTCGGATCAGGTGGTGGTGTTCAACCGCGTCCAGCTTGACGTGATCCGCCGCCATAGTGCTGCTCCTGTAAGTCATAACTATATGGGCAGGGTCACTGATTTCGATCACTTTGCGGTAGGAGAAAATCTCGATATCGCCACATGGGACAGTTACCCGTTGGGTTTCCTTGAGGACAGGGTCGGGGCGGATGCGGCGCACCAGCGTAAATTTGCGCGCCAAGGCGATCCGGATTTTCAGGCGTTCCATCACGATCTCTACCGCGCTGTAGGGCAAGGACGTTGGTGGGTGATGGAACAACAACCGGGTCCGGTAAACTGGGCCCCACATAATCCGGTTCCCTTGCCTGGAATGGTGCGCCTATGGTCATGGGAGGCATTTGCGCATGGCGCTGAAGCGGTATGTTACTTTCGCTGGCGTCAAGCTCCGGTAGCTCAGGAACAATTGCATGCAGGCCTACTGCGTCCTGATAATGCAGAAGCGTTCGCAATGGATGAAGTACGGCAAGTGGCAGCGGAGGTTGCCAATGCACCCGATGTTGTTACCGCACAAGCGCCGGTTGCTATAGTGTTTGACTATGATGCCGATTTTGCGTGGGCGACCCAGCCTCATGGTAGAGACCTGAGTTATTTCAGCCTAGTGTTTCACACCTATAAGGCGCTGCGTAGGCAGGGCTTGTCGGTGGATATCTTGCCAGCCTCCACACGCAATTTTGACGACTATAAACTGGTTATGGTTCCCGGCTTAATGTTCATGCAGGACGCACTTAGGCATTCCCTTGCTAGCCACGGCGGTGCCGTTGTCTATGGGCCGCGCACGGGAGCACGTGATGCGGAAATGGCGATCCCTGTTCCGTTGCCGCCAGATATTCCGGGTCTGGATGTCACGGTGGCGCAGATCGAAAGCTTGCGTAATGATATCTCCGTTCAGCTGCAAGGTGGCGGACGCGTAATTTGTTACCGTGAAGTGCTTGAAGGGAGTGCAGAAGTTGTCCTCCAAAGCGAAACGGGAGAGCCAGTTGCTATGCGCCAAGACAATCAGACCTATCTTGGGGGCTGGCTGGATGACGCCACCCTTGATCGGTTTGTTCTACAGGCCTGTGCCGCGGCACAGATTGATACCCTCCCGATGCCTGAAGGTGTCCGCGTCCGGACAACAGGAACGGAGCGGTTTTGGTTCAACTACACAGGCCAGACCGTTGCCTGTTATGGGCTCCAGCTGGAGCCAGCCGAAGTACAGCGCGTTACACTGGTATCAAGGACGTAGGCGCAGCACCCGTTCACCCTTGTTACACAACAGGTTAGAAATCCAGACAAAGTAAGCGGGAATTACATGGCATAACACCTGAGAAGAGACCAAATGCAGCAGTCCAATAGCATTAAATGAACCTGTCTTAGTGACATATTCCAGCAGCTTTTTACTCGGCTATCTGTCGAAAATTAATGGCACGAATCTTCATTCATTTGAATGGAGTAGGAGATTCAACCTCCAGTTAGGAAAAATTTATTCGTTTAAGTTGACTAACATCAAGCGCTTAACAAGTTCAGCGCTGTTTGTGCAAAACTCATTTGGGCGGGTGGGTTGACGGATGCAGAATAAAATTCACATTATTTTTTAATAAAACCCCAAAGCTGCACATATTCTCTTTTTGTGGCACACTCTTTTTTAGGATTATATTTTTGACTTATTCAGACGAGCAGACTGCGCGTTTACGTGGACTGGTTGCAATCGATGCTGCCATCCACAATTTTGTAGCACTTGAAGGCGAAATCGGGGCTGGTTTCCGCTCTGTTATACTGTCCAATGACACTCATCCATTGGATGCACTGGCAAAATCGCTCGAAGCGATGCCGGGTCAGATTGAAGAATTACACATTGTAGCACACGCAAGCCCAGGCAGCGTGCGGTTGGGGGATTTGGTGCTGGATGCCCAAAGCGTGCCGCGCCATATTGAACTGCTGGGCCGCATTGGGCGCGCCATGGCAGATGACGGTGTCATTGCATTGACCGGTTGCGAGGTTGCAGCACAAGATTCCGGTGCCGCCTTCCTTCAGGAACTGGCAGAAGCGACGGGTGTTGAAGTCGTCGGTACGCCTGCGCGCGTGGGCGGATATGATGCCAACAGCTTTACGCTGAACGGTGATCTCGCATCCCCTTTCACACATTCAGCACGTGTGGCTTACGGCGCACATCTTGCTGCTCCGACAGGGGCTTTGGTTCTTAATGGTATCCCGAAAGAAGGTGAGACGCTGACAGCAGCATCGACCCTTATGGATGCTGACGGCCTTGGTACGCTATCTTACGAGTGGCTGCGCGACGGTGTAGTAATTGGCGGAGCGACCGGCGGAACCTACGACTTGGTCTTAGCCGACGTCGGAACACAGTTGTCAGTCAGGGCTACCTATACCGACGGCAGCAGCGCGGTTGAGATGGTGACCAGCGCAGAAAGCGCGCCAGTGATCAATAGCGCCACCGTTATCCCCGTTAGTTCTGCAGAAGTATTCGCAGGCGATTTCTTCACGGGCAGAGCGATTGATCTGTCCGAAGCTGGTGGCGGCAAGGATTTCCTTGTTGGCGGTACTGCAAGCCAATCATCTGACCAGTCTTCCAGATTCAATTATACAAACCAACAGACACCCAGCGCCGGAAAATCCTCTTTCCGTGGGCAAGATCTAGACAGTCAAGACCCAGCCGATGGCACAGTGTCCAGCATCACGGTTGACACGAACGGCGGCAACACAACACGTCTCGGAATTCAATTTTTCGGGAACACCCAAACGCTAGAAACCATGCAAAATGCGACGTGGAATTTCTATCAGAACTACATCTTTAACGGTGACGACGAGATGGTCGGCTCTTACGAGGCAGACCACCTTGTGGGGTATGCGGGCAACGATATTTTGATTGGTGGCTACGGTGATAAAACCGAATACCCCGCCAGTGACGGATCGTATCAAGGGTCCAAGAACACGCTGGACAATCCAGGCGAACGCGCAGACCCGCAGTACTGGATTGACGATGGTGCCGATACTCTGGACGGTAAGGACGGGAACGACACGCTAGACGGCGGCACAGGCGATGACATCCTGATCGGTGGTTTGGACGACGACCTGATTTACGGTGGCTCTGGAAATGACACCGCTGTGATCAATGCCAATAGCGGATCGGTCAGCGTGATCGCAGTTACGGACGGCATCGAAGTGACCAGCGCAGACGGCGTCGATGTTTACCATAACGATGTGGAATCTTTCCAGTTTAACAACGCCACGTTGACCTTTGCGCAGACGCTGGCAATCGGGCAAGCTTCCAACGCGGCTCCTACGGGCATCCAACTGACCAGCGCGTCGACAGATATTGACGAAAATACCGATACAACTACCCGTGTAAAAGTTGCCGACATCGCGGTAACAGATGACGGCCTAGGTACCAATGTTTTGGCGCTGATTGGTGCAGATGCCGCAATGTTTGAGATCGACGGCACAGAGCTGTTCATCAGTGCAGGCACAACACTTGATCATGAAGATCAAGCACAACTTGATGTGTTTGTGACGGTCGACGACTCGACGATTGGCAGCACACCAGATGCCACCGTTGCTTTCTCCATTGCTGTAAACAACGTGAATGAAGCACCTACTGGTCGCGCTTTTCTTAGCGGTGAAGCTGTTGTCGGGGCGACTTTGACGGCTCTTGATGCGATTGAAGATCCAGACGGCCTTGGCACGATGAGCTATCAATGGCAGCGCGATGGCGTCAACATCGGCGGAGCGTCGGGCAACACCTATGTGCTGGCCCAAGCAGACGTAGGCACGCAAGTATCCTTCATAGCCAGCTATACCGACGGGGGTGGCTTCTCCGAGATGGTTGCCAGCGCCGCGACTGCAACTGTTGGCACAACCGCCAGCCCAGAGAATGCCGTCTCGGTATTTGCGGGTGATTACTTTACCGGCCGCGCTATCGATCTGTCGCGTGCAGGCGGTGGCGAAGATTTCCTTGTTGGGGGCACTGCAAGTCAAGGATCAAACCAAAGCAACCAGTTCCATTTCACACCTGAGGGCGGCGGGCGTGCCAATTTCCAAGGCACAGGATTTAATAACCCAGCGACTGGCGTTGCCGATCGGGTGATTGTTGATCCGGACGGGGGTAATACGTCGCGCTTCGGTATCGAGTCATTCAGCCAAACGCTTGAGACCATGCAAGCTGCCAACTGGAACTTCTATCAAAACAACATATTCAACGGTGATGACACCATGACTGGCTCTTACGAGAGCGACAATTTGGTGGGTTACGCAGGCGACGACATCTTAATCGGCGGCTACGGTGATAAAACCGAATTCCCTGCCGACGATGGATCGTATCAGGGGGTCAAGAATACGCTGACAAATCCCGGCCAACGCGCAGATCAACAATATTGGATCGACGATGGTGATGATACGCTGGACGGCGAAGCAGGCAATGACACGCTCGACGGTGGCACGGGTAACGATCTCCTGATCGGTGGCACGGGCAACGACTTGATCTATGGAGGGTCGGGCGCAAACGCCATCTTTGGCGGATTTGGTAACGATACTGTTCAGGGCGGCGTAGACGGTGATGTCATCTATGGAGGCGGTACCGGAACCAACGCATTGCTCGGTAACGATGGCAACGACGTGATCTTTACTGGTGCGGGCGGTGACTTTGTTGGCGGTGGTGCAGGCAATGATTTCATCCGTGGTGGTGGCGGTGCAGATACGATCTATGGCGGTGCGGGCAGCAACAATGTTGCTGGCGGCGGCGGTAATGATCAACTGTTCATGGCAGGTGGTAACGACACTGTTTATGGCGGTGCAGGCAATGACTTCGTCGGTGGCGGCGCAGGCAATGATCTGATCATTGATGGCGCGGGTAACAATACCCTCTACGGCGGCTTTGGCAGCGACACAGTGCAGGGCGGCGCTGGCAGCGACAGCATCTACGGTGGTGGTCAAGGGCCTAACCAGTTGCTGGGCTTTGGTGGCAATGATCTGATTGTTGGTGGAGCTGGCGCCGATTTCATCGGTGGTGGCGCGGGCAATGACTCGCTGTATGGTTCACAGGGTACTGACACGATCTATGCAGGGTTGGGCAATGACTTTGTAGGCGCAGGGACAGGTAACGATGTCGTCTATGGCGGCGCGGGCAACAACCGTGTCTATCTGGGCACAGGAAACGATCGCTTTGTCGCTGGAACAGGCAACGATGTGGTGACTGGTGGCTCGGGGGTAGACACATTTGTGTTTAATTCTGCTGCACAGATCGGCATCGGTGCAAGTCGGGATGTGATCACTGATTTCACCTCAGGAGACAAGGTCGATCTGTCTGCCTTGAACACCCAGTTCAACGGCACATTGGGCCTGAGTGGCGGTGGCACTTCGTCGTTCTACAACTTCTCCGGGGGAGGCTTGTTGATAGGTGACGACGATGGCAACGGTACGGTGGATTGGGTGCTGGAACTAAGCGGTTATACAACCGCATCTGCATCAGATTTCATTCTCTGATCTCATTGAGCCATAACTACGCGCGGGCAGATTTTGGCCGCGCGTGCTTTACGGAAAGACAAACGCTTGCCGAGCTGTAGCAGGAATAGGTGGTCGTTTGTAGCTAACGGCAGACGGCCTCTTCGAGATGAGCTACTGCTAACGGCAGCTGGGGTCTAGTTTCGCCCATGTGGGCGCTCAGCTTCGTCTTTAGGCCGTTATCGTCAGTGCATTGGGTTCAAAAGGGTGAATGATGAAGCCAATCAAATTGCAGGTTGTTTCAGATAAAGGTGTCGAAGCGTCGATTTCATCAGAGGGCAGACAAGGTGGCGTGGAAGACTATTACGCAGTTGTCTCGGTTGAAGGCATTATCGAAGGAAAGAAGATTTACGGCGTCGATCCCTTTCAGTCGTTCTCTCTGGGCCTGAAATTGATCGAGAAACTTACCGCGACAAAGCGCATCGGAGCTGACGAGGAGAAGCCGATGCCAGGCACGTCATGGCGTATTGAGGTTGTCGAAGACTAAGCCGGAAGGCTTGCTAACCTTACGATACATGACGTCTCCGGGCCGCTAAGACTTGCTACCGTCAACGCCCTTGGTGACATTCCTGCTTTGCGCGACGAGGGTATTTCTGAATGGCGTTTACACGCGAGGTGGTTATGATTCGTTCACGATCTGAACCAGTCGCGGTTTGATGCCGCTCCT